>JBBATY010000001.1:0-118345 GCA_040398525.1 Ilumatobacteraceae bacterium
CAGAGAGGCGACGCCGGGAATCGAACCCGGGTACAGGGCTTTGCAGGCCCTTGCCTGAACCACTCGGCCACGTCGCCCTGCACCACGGAGTGCCCGCAGAGCGCCCGTCACCCTAGCGGCTGACAGCGATGATGACGCAGGCCGTCACCCCGCCGGACGACTCGAGCGGAACGGATCGTGGCGCGTGTGGGTCGACATGTCGCCGACCAGCTCGATGTGCATCCGACGCTCGGCGAAGCGCCACCTGCCGTCGACGAGGTGCACCCGGTCGCGATACGTGCCAGCGGCGATGGTGACGATCGGGCCGCCCGGAGCCTGGTGAAGCACGTGCACGTACGACTGCACCGCAGCCGACCGGCCATCGTCGGCCAGGTCGACGTCGACGTTGCTGACGATGTGCCGGGTGCGCGGCACCCCGTCGTAGAGGCGGACGTCGCCCAACGCAGCCGTCACGGCGGCAGGACCGACCGCCGCACGCGAGCGGCCGGCGATCCCGTAGACGCCCTCGGGGGCGAACAGCTCGCCCGTCGCGGCGAAATCACCTCGATCGATTGTGTCGCTGTAGGCGTGCAGCAGCCGCAGGATGGCCTCTCGGTCGGACATCGATCCCCCTCGTTCCTGCCACAACCCTAGGCACGACATGCCCGCACATGTCGGCCCGTGGCAACCTGTCCGGCCATGTCCCCCAGGCACCGTTCGATCCTGTCCGTCTTCGTCGTCTCCGCGCTCGCCGTCGCCGCGTGTGGTGGTGATGACGAGCCGCAGACCACCGATGCACCGTCGTCGAGCGCAGCCGACACCACCGTGGCCACGACGGCAGTGCCGGAGACGACCGCTGCGCCCACCACGACGGCCGCGCCCACAACGACGATCAGCATCGAGGAGCTCGCCACCGCCTACAGCGAGCCGGGCCCCTACCCGGTCGGTGCCACCACCCTCCAGCTCGCCAAGGGCCCCAAGGTCGAGATCTGGTACCCGGCCGTCGAGGGCACGACCGGCGAGGTGGCCTACGACGTGCGCGACTTCGTCCCCGAGGCGATCCGCGCCCTGCTCACCGCCGACATCCCGGCCAGCTACAGCTTCCCGGGCGCCCGCGATGCTGCGGCGGCCGAGGGCTCGTTCCCGGTCGTGCTGTTCAGCCACGGCTTCACCGGCATCCGCCTGCAGAGCTCGTTCCTCACCTCGCACCTGGCGAGCTGGGGGATGATCGTCGCCGCACCCGACCACCCGTCGCGTGACCTTCCCAACGTGCTCGGTGCCACCGCCAGCGGCGACCGCGCCGACTCGGTCGACGACCTCATCCAGACTCTCGAGCTCGTCCTCGCCGAGAACGACTCGCCGACGAGCCTGATCTCGGGTCGGGTCGACCCCGAGCACGTCGTTGCGGTGGGCCACTCGGCCGGTGGCGGCACGATCGTGGGCGCAGCCAGCGACGAGCGGATCGACGGCTACGTGTCGATGGCCTCAGGTGTGCAACTGCCCAGCGCCGACACCACGGTGACGACGATCGAGGCACCCGCCCCGCTGCCCGACAAGCCGTCGTTCTTCATCGCCGGCGCTGTCGACGAGGTGATCTCGGCGTCCGAGCGCACCCGTCCGTCGTTCGAGGCCGTACCCGAGCCCAGCCTGCTGTGGATCCTCGACGAGGTCGGCCACAACGGCTTCGACGACTTCTGCACCTTCGGCAACGGCACGGGGATCATCGGCATCGCCGAGGCGTCCGGCCTCGGCGGCCTGCTCGACGCCCAGCCGCAGCTGCGCTCCCTCGGCGAGGACGGCTGCGTCCCGCCGGCCGTACCTGCCGAGCAGACCTTCCCGGTCGTTCGGCACGCCGTGACGGCCTGGATCCGCGCCCTGTTCGGCGTCGACCCCGAGCCCGTCGGCCTCGGCCCCGAGGTCGCCGGCGCCTACAGCGTGGCGGTCGAGATCGACGTCCGTCCCTGACGACGGCCGCCCGGTCCGGCTCAGCTGTCGGCGAGGCGGGCCAGTGCCACCGCCGCAGCCCGGTGCCCCTGTGAGGTCGCCGTGACCGGGTCGAGCCCGTCGACGAGCGCACCAACGGCACCGGCGGCGAATGCGTCGCCGGCGCCCGTGGTGTCGTGCACCTCGTCGACCTGACAGGCCTCGACCGAGGTCCACCCACCTCCCGGCACGTGGACCAGCGCCGGCGCTGACCCCTGCTTCACGACCGTGACCCGGGCACCGAGCTCGACCAGGCGATCCGGCCCTCCGAACCGTTCGGCCTCGAGCTCGTTGGCCAGGACCAGGTCGGGCTCGAGCGCTCCGATCAGCGCACCGAGCGCACTCGGACCGAGCTCGTCGATGAGGGCGGCCGAGGACAGATCGACCGATACCAGCGCGTGCCGGGCATGCGCCCAGGCGACGAGCGCGGTCGAGGTCGCTGCGAGCGAACCGCCGACGAGCGAGTAGGCCGGCACGTGCAGGGCCGCAACATCGTCGAGCCAGCTCGGATCAGGCAAGGTGAGGTCGGCGCAACAGCCCCGGTCGGTCAGCATCGTCCGCTCCCCGTGCTGGTCGACGAGCACGACGATCGTGCCGCTGCGGCCGCCGCGGCCGACCACTGGCTCGACCCCCGCCCGACGCAACTCGGCGACCAGCATGTCGCCGACCGGATCGTCACCGACCTGACCGATGAACCGCGCCGGACGGCCCAGTCGGGCGACAGCCACGGCCATGTTCGCCGCGCTCCCGCCGCGGCGTCGGCGGATGACGGCCGTGGTGTCGGACGCGACGTTGACCGGCTCGACCAAACGGACGGCGATGTCCTCGACCAGGTCTCCGAGCGATGCGATCACCAGCCCCACCCGCACAGTGTGGCCGGTGCGAACGGTCGGAAGTGGCCGTCCGGCCCCGGCCGGCGCGATATCGTCCGCCGCACCGAGCCGATCTGCACAGGCTCGCCGACCACATCCGGGGGATCCATGGAGCAGTCCCGTCGACAGTTCCTCGCTCGCAGCGCTCGACTGGGCGTGCTGCTCGGCGCAGGTGTGCCCCTGTTGCAGGCCTGTGGTGGCGAGGACGCCCCGGGCGGAAAGGTCGACCCGATCGCCGACGGGCTGGCACCGGAGAAGGGGCCGCTGCGGATCGCCAACTTCGTCGACTACGTCAACCCGGAAGTGGTCGCCGACTTCGAGCGTGAGTACGGCGTGAAGGTCGAGATCGCCACCTTCGACTCCGACAGCGAGTTCGTGGCCAAGATCGCCTCCGGAGCACTGAAGGTCGACCTCGCCCACTCGATGGCCACCAACAGCATCGGACGCCTGATTGCAGGCGGGTTGATCCGCCCGCTCAACCAGACCTACCTCACCAATCGCGGCAACGTGCTGCCGGCCTTCGACGACCCGTGGTACGACAAGGGCGGGCGCTATTCGGTGCCGTACACGTTCTTCGGGACGGGCATCGCCTACCGCCGCGACCGGATCGACCCGGCCGAGCTCGATGCTCAGGGGTGGGACGCGATCTGGAACGCCACCGACTTCACGGGTCAGGTGTCGGTGATCGACGACTACCGCGAGGTGCCGGCGATGGCGATGCTGCGCCGGGGTGTCACCGACATCAACACGGTCGACCCCGAGCTGATCGACCAGGCCCTCGCCGACATGATCGAGCTGATCGACCGGGTGAACGTGAAGGTGAACATCGAGGGGTACAAGGACATCCCGGAGGGGATCACGACGATCGCCCAGACCTGGAGCGCGGACCCGATCAACAGCGTGCTCGCCTACCTGCCAGAGGGCGTCTCGCCCGATGTGATCGGCTTCTGGCACCCTCCGTCGGAGCAGTACGTCGTCACCAACGACTCGATGGGTGTGCTCACCGCCGCCGAGAGCCCGGTGCTCGCCCACCTCTACATCAACTACCTGATCGACAACGCCGTCGCCGAGAAGAACTTCGGCTGGACCGGCTACCTGCCGGCGCTCACCAAGCTCGATGCGACCTATGTGATCGACCAGGGCTATGTGCCCGACCACCTGCGCAATGCCGTCCCGACCAACGACGACATCGCCAAGGGCCTCCGCTTCGAGCCCCTCGCGCTGGAGGGCGATGCCCTCTACGAAGCAGCCTGGTCGACCTTCACATCCGGGGGCTGAGCGTGCACGGAACGATCGCCGACGAACGGCCGACCCGCCGTCGCCGGCGAGGGACTGCGCTGTGGTCGGCGTTCGCGCTGCCCGGGGTGCTCTGGCTGGTCGCCCTCTTCCTCCTGCCGATCTACGCCGTCGCCGCCGTGGCCTTCGGCTCGGTCGACCCGATCTTGCGTACAGCGCAACCCGCCTGGAACCCGCTGCGATGGGACACCACGGCGATGGGCCAGATGATCGACAGGATCTTCGGCGGGAACCTGCAGGACGACTTCGTGCGCACGTTCGCCTTTGTCGGACTGGCGCTGGTCGGCTGCATCGCGATCGGCTACCCGATCGCCTACTACGTGGCTCGCCGGGCCGGCCGCCGTCGAGGGCTGGTGCTCGTGCTGCTCGTGCTGCCGTTCTGGATCAGCTATCTGATGAGGATGATGGCCTGGACCAACCTGCTGCAGGTCGACGGCTACGTGAACAGAGCGCTCGAGTGGCTGCACGTCCTCGACGAGCCGCGCACCTGGCTCGACGGCAGCTGGCCGGCAGTGGTGATCGGCCTGGTCTACGGGTATGTGCCGTTCTTCATCCTCCCGCTCTACGCAGCGCTCGAGCGCATCGACGGTCGCTTGATCGAGGCCGGTCGCGACCTGGGCGCCTCACCGTGGCGCACCTTCCGCAGTGTCACGCTTCCCCTGTCGGTTCCGGGACTGATGGCGGCGAGCGTCATCACCGTGCTGCCGATGTTCGGCGACTACTACACCAACACCTACCTCACGAGCGGGTCCCCCCGAGTCGAGATGGTGGGCAACCAGATCGAGTACTACCTGCGCGGCTCGAGCCAACCGCAGGCCGGCGCCTCGCTCACGCTGGTGCTCATGGCGATGCTGCTCGTGCTGATGGTGTACTACCTCGTGTCGACAGCCCGCCAGCAGCGGGCGGTGGCCCGATGAGCCGGCGCCGACGGCGTGGCGCTCCGATGCTCGCGCTGCTCACCTCGCTCTACCTCGTCTGGTCACTGGCGCCGGTACTGGTGGCGGTGCGGATCTCGTTCAACTCGGGCAAGAGCCGCTCGTCGTTCCAGTCGCCCTCGATGCGCTGGTACTGGGGCGACCCGACGGCGTCGGTGTGGCACGACGACGCCCTGCAGCAGGCGCTGTTCAACACCCTGCGGCTCGCGCTGCTCACGATCATCGTGGCCGTGCCTCTCGGGGTAGCGATGGCGATCGGGCTGCAGCGTTGGCGGGGCCGGATCTCGTCGGCCTCGAACGGGCTGATGCTCGCTCCGATCGTCACGCCCGAGATCGTCTTCGGTGTCGCCCTGTTCCTCACGATGACCCAGGCGTACCGGGGCATCCCAGGAGGGGTCACCGCCCAGTTGCTGGGCCACGTCACCTTCACGTTGTCGTTCGTGGTCGTGATCATTCGTGGGCGACTGCTCGCCATCGGCGACGACTACGAACTGGCGGCGCGCGACCTGGGTGCGAGCAGGCTCCAGGCCGTGCGACTGGTGCTGCTACCGATGTTGTGGCCGGCGATCTTCGCCGCCGCGATGGTGACCTTCGCCACCTCCGTCGACGACTTCGTCATCTCGTCGTTCCTGTCGACCGGCGCCTCCACCGAGACGGTGCCCATCAAGATCTACTCGGGCGCCCGGGCCGGCTCGACCCCTGCGTTGAACGCACTCGGCACGCTGATGCTGGTCATCACCCTCATCGCCGTCGCCCTCGCCGGCCTGGTGCTGCGCCTCACCCGGCGGCGCGGCGACCGGACGGCGAGCCTCGCGTCGCTGAGCGCCTGACCGACCGCCGACACGTCCGAGGCCGCACGCACCGTGCACGACTGCGTGCCCCTGCGCCGACCTTCTGCCATCATGGCCCCATGACCGTCACCGATTCGCCTGCCCCGGCGCGCCGCTTCGTGCGCGCCGATGGCCCCGACAAGGTCACCGGCAGTGGCCGGTACACCGCCGATCTCACCCTCACCGGGATGCTGGCAGCAAAGTTCCGCTACGCCGAGGTGACGCACGCCCGGATCACCCGCCTCGACGTCAGCGCAGCTCGCAGCCTGCCCGGCGTGTTCGCTGTGATCACCGCCGACGATGTCCCCGATGTGCGCTTCGGACCGTTCGTCCAGGACCGCACACTCTTCGCCCGCGATGTGGTGCGCTTCGAAGGCGAGATCGTCGCCGCAGTCGCCGCCGTCGATGCTGCCACTGCGCAACGGGCCGTCGACGCCATCGTCGTCGAGTACGACCCGCTGCCGGTGGTGACCGATCTGGAGGCCGCCCTCGCCCCGGACGCACCGTTGGTCCACCCGAACTGGGCCTCGTACGGCGCGATGGACGCCGTCGTGCGCCACGCCAACGACGCCTCGTACTCGTCGATCGCCAAAGGCGACGCCGATGCCGAGATGGCCGGGGCAGAGGTGGTGGTGAGCCGGCGGTACGTGGCCGACGCATCGCACGCCGCACCGATCGAGCCACGCGCCGTGGTGGCCCAGTGGGAGGGCGAGAAGCTGACGATCTGGTCGGCCACCCAGGTTCCCTTCGATGCACGTAACGGGGTGTGCGAGACGCTCGGGCTGCCCTCCAACCGCGTCCGCATCATCGTGCCCCACCTCGGCGGAGGCTTCGGCGGCAAGTGCGGGTTCCACTACGAGGCCCACGTCGCCGCTCTGGCCCGCGCCGCCCGCCGGCCGGTGCGCCTGGTGTTCAGCCGCCGCGAGGAGTTCCTCGCCCCCGACCGACGCCGCGAGGGCATGGTGATCGACATCACCACCGGCCTCACTCGCGAGGGCCGCATCGTCGCCAGGGTCGCCACGGTGCACATCGACAACGGCGCGTACACGGCCGACTCCGGGTTCTTCTCGCAGCTATCGGCCATGCACGTGTCGGGCCCCTACCGGATCCCGGCGCTGCGGGTCGAGGCCCACCTCGTCTACACGAACCACCAGCCGTCCGGATCGGTCCGGGCTCCGACGGCCCCTCAGGCCTGCTGGGCCCTCGAGACCCACACCGACGAGCTGGCCGCCGCCGTTGGGCTCGACCCGGTCGAGTTCCGCCGACGCAACGCCGTCGACAGCGGGGTCGAGGGCCCGAGCGGCCAGGTATACGACGAAATCGGGTTGCAGCGGTGCATCGAGGCCGCAGCTCGGGGCGCCGGCTACGGCGAGCCCCTGCCCGACGACGAGGCGATCGGTGTCGCCATCGGCTGGTGGCCCAGCTTCTCGGCTCCCTCGGGCGCCTATGTCAAGCTCGACGCCGACGGCTCGGGCCAGATCATCACCGGCGCCCAGGAGTGCGGTACGGGCGCTGTGATGACCCTGCGTCAACTGGCCGCCGACGAGCTGGGCATGGATCCCACGGACTTCCAGCTCGTCTACCAGGACACCTCGGTGGCGCCCTACGACATGGGCGCCACGGGCTCGCAAACGCTGTTCAACAACGGTCGCGCCGTCATTGCTGCTGCGCAGCAGGTGGCCGAGCAGCTCCGCCGCCTCGCGGCCGAGCAGCTCGAGGCTGCCGAGGCCGACATCGTCCTCGCCGACGGCCGGGCGTCGGTCGCCGGCTCGCCGGGCGCTTCCGTCCCCATCGCCGAGCTCGCCGCCACGGCACAGGGCGGCGAGTTGCTCATCGGTCATGGGTCGGGCCAGCCTCCGGCAGCGCCGCCGCTCGTCGGGTCGAGTTGCGTGGGCGACGTGGGGATGGCTGTCTGGGTGGCGCCACAGTTCTCGTGCCACGCAGTCCGGGTGCGCCTCGACCGCGACACCGGCGTGGCCCGCGTGCTGCACGTCAGCACTGCTCACGACTCGGGCACGATCCTCAACGAGCTCGGCGCCCTCGGCCAGGTCGAGGGCGGGGTGCTGATGGGGATCGGCCAGGCACTCACCGAAGGCACCCGCTACGACGACGACGGCCGCCAGCGCAATGCCGGGTTGCTCGAGTACAAGCTGCAGACCTGCGCCGACGCGCCCACCATCGACACGGTGTTCATCGAGATCCCCACCCCCGACGCCGGGCCACGTGGTGCCAAGGGCCTCGCCGAGGCCCCGAACGTGGCCACGGCGGCGGCGATCTCGAATGCCCTGGCAAAGCTGGTCGGTCGGCCGGTGCGGCAACTGCCGATGACCGCCGAACGCGTCTGGGAAGCGTTGCAGGAGGACGAGATCCGATGAGGTTCACCACCGCCACCACCCTCGACGAGGCGCTCGCCGCCCTCGCCTCCGGCGCCCGGCCGGTCGCCGGAGGCAGCGACCTCGTCGTCGGGGCCCGCCAGGGCAAAGCACCTCTTCCCGAGCACCTCGTCGCGATCGACCGCATCGACGACCTGCGGCAGATCGCTGCGGGCCCGTCGGGTCTCAGCATCGGCGCGTTGGTGTCGCACCACGCGCTCGAGCACCATCCGCTCGTGCTCGCCCACGCCACAGGTGTCGCCGACGCAAGCGCCCTGGTCGGCTCGCCGTCCACGCGCAACGTTGGCACGATCGGCGGCAACGTGATGAATGGCTCGCCGGCGATGGACACGGGCGCTCCCCTGGTCACCCTCGGCGCTGCGGCCGAGCTGCGCTCGATCCGCGGCTCGCGACAGGTGCTGCTCACCGAGCTGTGGCTCGGCCCGGGTCGGACGTCGGCCGAGGCCGACGAGCTGTGTGTCGCGCTGCACCTCCCCACACCCGCGGAGCGGACCGGCAGCGCCTACGTGCGCCTCGAGTACCGCCGAGCGATGGAGATCGCCGTGGTCGGCGCGGGGGCGACCGTCACCCTGGCCGACGACGGCTCGCTGGCCGGGCTGAGCGTCGCGCTCACCGCGGTCGCTCCGGTGATCCTGCCGGTCGACGCACTCGACGGCCTTGTCGGCCGACCGGTCGACGAGGTGCTCCTCGGCGAGGTGGCCGCACGCGCCTCCGAACAGGCGCGACCGATCAGCGACCTGCGCGCCACCGACCGCTATCGGCGCCACACCGTCGGCGTGATGGCCCGCCGAGCCGTCGAGGCGGCCGCCCGAAGAGCCCGTGGCGAGCACCTCGCCGTTCCCGTCAACCGCACTCTCGGCATCGGAGCAGCGTCATGAGCGACAGCGTCGCAGTCACCCTCACCGTCAACGGCATCGACTACCCGGTCACTGTCGATGCGCGACGCAACCTGCTCGGCGTGCTCCGCACCGAGGTCGGCCTCACCGGAACCAAGGAGGGCTGCGACGACTGCGAGTGCGGGGCCTGCATGGTGCTGCTCGACGGCCGACCCGTGAACTCGTGCTCGTACCTCGCCGTCCAGGCCGCCGGCCGCAGCGTCACCACGATCGAGGGCGTGATGCGCGGCGACGAGCTCCACCCGCTGCAGCGCAACCTCCTCGACGAGGGTGGCGTGCAGTGCGGCTTCTGCACCCCGGGGATGATCATCTCGGCCACTGCACTGCTGGCCCAGACCTCGTCGCCCACCGACGAGGAGATCCGGATCGGCTTGTCGGGGAACCTGTGCCGCTGCACCGGCTACGCCAAGATCGTGGCTGCGGTGCGGCGCACCGCGGCCGAGCTCGGCGAGGCATCCAGCGGCCGCTGAGGTCCACTACGCTGAATGATCGTTCAGCTTGCTGTGTCCGGAGGATCGATCATGAACTGGGATGTGTTCATCACCTGCGCCGTCACCGGCGCCGGAAACACCGTCGGTAAGAGCCCCCACGTCCCGGTGACACCCGAGCAGATTGCCAACTCGGCGATCGACGCGGCCAAGGCGGGTGCGGCGATCGTGCACATCCACGTGCGCGACCCCGAGACGGGTGTCGGCTCGCGCGATGTCGGGCTCTACGCCGAGGTCGCCGAGCGCATCCGGGCCAGCGACGTCGACGTAGTGCTCAACTTCACCGCAGGCATGGGTGGCGACCTGGTGCTCGGCGGTAGCGAGCAGGTGCTGCCGATCAACCCCGAGGGCACCGACATGGCCGGCGCGACCGAACGCCTCGCCCATGTGCGCGAGGTGATGCCCGAGATCTGCACCCTCGACTGCGGCACGATGAACTTCGCCTCGGGCGGCGACTACATCATGGTGAACACACCCGGTGTGCTCGACTCGATGGCCCGCCAGGTCCAAGAGCTCGGCGTTCGACCTGAGCTCGAGGTCTTCGACTTCGGGCATCTCGTCTACGTGCACGAGATGATCGCCAAGGGGCTGCTCGACGACCCGATCATGATCCAGCTCTGCATGGGCATCGCCTACGGCGCACCGGACGACCCGAACACCTTCATGGCGATGGTCAATCAGCTTCCCCGCGACAGCGTGTTCTCGGCCTTCTCGATCAGCCGGATGCAGATCCCGTTCGTGGCGATGGCCGCCCTCGCCGGCGGCAACGTGCGCGTCGGCCTCGAGGACAACCTCTACCTCGGGCCCGGCCACAAGGCCACCAACGCCGAGCTCGTTGCCCGGGCCAAGCAGGTGCTCGAAAGCATGAACGTGCGCATCAAGGGCCCCGACGAGGTCCGCGAGCAGCTCAAGCTCGTCAAGCACGGCTGAGCGATGAGCCCCGTACCCGGTCTGCGGCGCGTCGGTCTCCTCGGCGGGGGTGTCATCGGTGGCGGTTGGGCCGCCAGATTCCTCCTGAACGGCATCGACGTCCAGATGTTCGATCCCGATCCGGAGGCACCGCGCAAGGTGGGCGAGGTGCTCGACAACGCTCGACGGGCGATGGGCAAGCTCGTCATGAGCGCGCTTCCCGCGGAGGGCTCGCTCACCTTCGTCACCACGCCCGAGGCGGCCGCCGAAGGCGCCGACTTCGTGCAAGAGAGCGCCCCGGAGCGCCTCGAGCTCAAGCAGGAGCTCCTCCGCCGGGCCAGTGCCGTCGCCGGACCCGATGTCGTGTTCGGGTCGAGCACGTCGGGCCTGCTGCCCACCGAGATGCAGCGCGGCATGACCCACCCCGAGCGTCTGGTGGTCGGCCATCCGTTCAACCCGGTCTACCTGATGCCCCTCGTCGAGATCGTCGGTGGCGAGCTCACCTCCGATGCCGCCAAGGACCGCGCCCAGCAGGTGTACGCGGCGCTCGGCATGCACCCGCTGCGCCTCGGCAAGGAGATCGACGGCTTCGTCGCCGACCGGCTGATGGAGGCCCTCTGGCGCGAGGCACTGTGGCTGGTGAACGACGGGGTGGCCACGGCCGAGGAGATCGACGATGCGATGCGCTTCGGCCCCGGCCTGCGCTGGAGCTTCATGGGCACCTTCCTCATCTACCGGATCGCTGGCGGCGAGGCCGGGATGCGCCACTTCATGGCCCAGTTCGGCCCGGCCCTGAAGTGGCCCTGGACGAAGCTGATGGACGTCCCCGAGCTGACCGACGAGCTGCTCGACACGATCGTCAGCCAGAGCGACGCGCAGGCGGGCACCGCATCGATCCGCGAGCTCGAGCGGTTGCGTGACGACTGCCTCGTGTCGGTCATCCAGGCCCTGCGCACACAGGATTACGCGGCTGGCCGCGACCTGGCTGCATTCGAGCGCCAGCTGTTCGAGCGGACCGCCTCGACCCCCACGGCCGAGATGGCGATCGGCGTCGGCCCGCTACGCCTGCACGAGGTCACCGTGCCTGCGGAGTGGGTCGACTACAACGGCCACACCAACGACAGCCGCTACTTCCAGCTGTCGAGCGAGGCGGGTGACCGGTTCCTCCGCTTCATCGGGATGGACGCCGACTACCTCGCTGGGGGGCACAGCTTCTTCACCGTCGAGAGCCACGTCACCTTCGCTGCGCAGACCCGGGCCGGCGACCGCCTCTACGTCACGGGCCAGGTGCTGTCGCACGACGAGAAGCGGTTCCGTCTGTTCACCAGCACCCACCGCGCTGACGACGATTCGCTGGTGGCCACGGCCGAGCACATGATGCTGCACGTCGACACCCGCGTCGACAAGGCCTGCCCTGCCTCGGCGACCATCCAGGCCCGCCTCGCCGAGGTGGCAACCGCCCATGCAGGTCTCGACGCTCCGCGCCAGGCCGGCCGCGGCATCGGCCAGCCGCGCTGACGGCTGTCCCGGTCGGCGCCGCCGCCGACGTCTATCGACGGCGACCCGGACGACGCAACGGAGCGTCGTCGAACCCGGGACCGAGCAGTCGTCGGGCCTCGGCGAGCCAGGTCCGCTCCACGCGCTCGCGAGTGACGCCCTTCGCCCGCATGGCCAGCAGCGGTGCCATCCCGTCGAGCAGCGCGGCCAACACGAAGACCACGTCGTCGGGGTCGCCGCTCGCGAACTCGCCGCCCTGCTGCCCGTCACGCACCACGGTGCGCAACGCAGTGCGCCACCGTCGGTCCATCCGGTCGCGCTCGGCGGCAGCCGCGTTGTCGCGCACCGCGAGCACGCAGAGCTCCATCCAGAGCGCCCAGTCGTAGTGGTGGAGCATCGCCTCGAACAGTGACCGCAGCCGCTCGCTCGCCGTGGGCAACTCGTCGAGGTGCTCGGTGTAGCGCTGGTGGAACTCCTGGGAGTGCAGCTCGATGGCCTGCGCCAGCAGGACGTCTTTGTCCTCGAACCAGTAGAGGATGGCCGCCGGGCTGGTGCCTGCCGCCTTGGCGATGTCGACGATCCGGGTGTTGGCGTACCCGCGCTCGGAGATGACCTCGGCCGCCGCCGCGAGGATCTGCGCAGTGCGCACCTGATCGAGACGGGGTCTCGGCATGCGGGGCGTCTCCAATCCTGAACTAATGTTCAGTTCATGTCGTCGGGCAGCGTCGTCGTCCTCGGATCGACCTCGCGCGCGGCCGAGTGGGCCACCCGCTTCCTCGCCTCGGGCTTCGACGTCACCGTCGATGATCGCACAGTCGCCGAGCAGGTCGGCCACTGCTGGCCGTCAGCGGAACGACTCGGTCTGTTCCCCGGCTCGTCGCTCGAGCGGCTCACCGTCGGCATCAGCGACGAGTCATTGGCCCGGGCGGCGCTGGTGCAGGTCGTCGGCCCGTCGTCGGTCGAGCTGCCCGGGAACGTGCTCGTGGCCACCGAGGCGACGGCGCGCGCCGTGTCGCCGATCCATCTGGTGCCGCTCGTCGAGCTCGACGACGGGCCGACCGCAGCCCCGCTGGCCGAGCTGTACCGGTCGATCGGCATGGCTCCCTGCTCGCCCGACACACCCGTCGACGTCAAGCACCGCCTCGGCACGGCCCTGGTCGAGGTCACCGGAGGCGACCCGGACTCGATCATCGCCGTGCTTCGCGCCCTGCGTGCCACGGGTGTGGGCGCCGGCCCGTCGCTCGCCGAGCACGAAGCCCGCCGCTACGACCTGGTAGTCACCGCGCCGTGGCAGGAGGGCGACATCCCCTCCGCCCCGCTCGACCTGTACCACGCCCGGGTCGAGCCCGACTGGGTCGACTACAACGGCCACATGACCGAGGCCGCCTACCTGACGGCCGCAGGGTGGGCCAGCGATGCGCTGTTCCGCTACATCGGCGACGACGAGGCCTACCGTGCCGCCGGGCACAGCTTCTACACCGTCGAGACACACATCACCTACCTGCTCGAGGTCGACGTGCACGAGCCGCTCCGCATCACCACGCAGATCCTCGGGGTCGACGCCAAGCGTGTCCATCTGGTGCACGACATGCGCCACGGCGACACCGACGCCCAACTGTGTGTCGTCGAGCAGATGCTGGTCCACGTCGACATGCAGGCCGGCCGATCGGCACCGATCTTGCCGAACGTTGCGGCCGCCCTGTCCGCGATCCGCGACGCACATGCAGGCCTACCCGTCCCGCCGCAGGTCGGCCGTGTGATGCAGCTCCCGCCGCCCCGCTCCTGATCTGTCCGACCACCCCACCGGAGGCCCCCAATGCAGTTCGATCTCAGCCCCGAGCACCAGATGATCGTCGACACCGTGCGCACGTTCACCGAGCGCGAGCTGTTCCCCCACGAGGCGCTCGTCGAGAAGCTCGGCGACGTCCCGAAGGACCTCGTCGAGCAGATCAAGCGCCGGTCGATCGACGCCGGCCTCTATGCGGCGAACATGCCTGCCGAGCTCGGTGGCGGCGGCCTCGACAGCTTCGGGGTCACCCTCGTCGACCGTGAGTTCGGTGCCGCCTCGTACGCCCTGCACTACATCGTCGCCCGACCGTCGAACATCTTGCGCGCCTGCCAGGGCGACCAGATCGAGGAGTACCTGCTGCCCACGATCCGCGGTGAGCGGGTCGACTGCATGGCGATGAGCGAGCCCGACGCGGGCAGCGACGTGCGCGGCATGAAGTGCAGTGCCGTGCGCGACGGTGACGACTACGTCATCAACGGCGTCAAGCACTTCATCAGCCATGCCGACCTCGCCGACTACGTGATCCTCTTCGCAGCCAGCGGCGAAGAGATGACCAGCAAGGGCCCGAAGAAGAAGATCACCGGATTCCTCGTCGACTTCGACACACCGGGATGTGAGGTGGTGCACGGCTACAACTGCGTCAGCAACCGCGGGTACCACAACCTGATCATCAACTTCGACAACTGCCGCGTGCCCGTGCGCAACATCCTCGGCGAGGAGCACCGTGGCTTCGACGCCGCCAACGAGTGGCTCGGCTCGACGCGGCTGCAGGTCGCGGCGGTCTGCGTGGGCCGTGCCCGTCGGGCTCTCGGCATCGCCACCGAATGGGCGGCCACTCGCGAGCAGTTCGGCCAGCAGATCGGCAAGTTCCAGGGTGTCAGCTTCAAGCTGGCCGACATGCGCACCCAGCTCGAGGCAGCCGAGTTGCTCACCCTGCGCGCCGCATGGCTCGACAGCCAGGGTCGGGCGACCGACGAGGACATGGCGATGGCCAAGGTGTACTCGAGCGAGATGTGCCAGTTCGTCACCGACGAGGCGATCCAGATCCTGGGCGGCATGGGGCTGATGGACGAGCTCCCGCTCGAGCGGTTGTGGCGCGACACCCGTGTCGACCGCATCTGGGACGGCACGTCCGAGATCCAGCGGCACATCATCTCGCGGGCGATGCTCCGCCCGCACGGCGGCTGACCAGCGGCGGACGCCAGCCGGCGTCGGCGAAGCCCACCCCGGTGGCCTCGATCGCTGCCGCCACACGGAACGCCATCACATCGTCGTAGGGACGCGCCACCACCTGCACACCGGTCGGCACACCGTTCGACCCGAGGCCCGACGGCACCGACATCACCGGGCATCGCGACTGGATGTTGAACGGCACGGTCATCGCACCGAGGATGTGGTGCCGCACCCGCTCTCCGGCGATCTCCATGCCACCGATGTAGGGCTCGCCGGCAACGTAGCCCTCTGTCGCCATGGTCGGGCACAGCAGCACGTCGTAGGTCGACAAGAGGCGACCCAGCGGTTCCCACATGGCGCCCTCGTGCTCGAGGCCCTCGTAGAAGCCGAAGCCTGCGGCCTCCATGCCGTCGGCGAAGGCGACGGTGTAGTCGCACAACAGGTCGCGGTGCTCGTCGCGGATCGCCGCAACGCCGGCGCCCATGATCACCCGGAAGTGTGCTTCGGCGGTCTCCCAGACATCGTCGATCGTCCACGGCAGGGTGACCTCGTCGACGTGCGCGCCGGCAGCGGCGAGGGCCGCTGCGACCCGGCGGGCGTTGGCCTCCACCGCCGGCTCGACGGGCCACTCCCCCAGCCGCACGCAGAGGGCGACGCGCAGCCCGCTGACATCACCCGGCACTCCGGTCACACGGGGCGGGTTCGGTAGCGAGGCCGGGTCGCGCCAGTGCGCGCCGGCGATGATGTCCTCGAGCAGCGCGCAGTCGGCGACCGTCCGCCCCATCGGGCCGTCGTGGCAGTACTGGTCGAGGTTGTAGGGAGGAAGGGCCGGCACTCGCTGGAACGGAGGCTTGAAGCCGGCGATGCCGCTGAACGAGGCCGGGATGCGGATCGATCCTCCGATGTCGCTCCCCGTCCCGACGGCCGCGTAGCCGGCGGCCAGTGCAGCACCGGTGCCGCCGGACGAGCCCCCCGGCGAGTAGTCGAGGTTCCAGGGATTGCGGGTGGTCCCCCAGATGCGGGTGTGGCAGAACGGCGCGCAGCAGAACTCCGGGGTCGCAGTCCGGATGTGGACGATGCCGCCGGCAGCCTGGATGCGCTCGATGATCGGGTGATCGACATCGGCGACGAGCGACTCGTATGCGAGCGACCCTTGCGACCACGACCGGCCGCGCATCGGATGCTCCTCCTTGGCCGCAACGGGTACGCCGTCGAGCGGCAGCGCCGTGCCGTGGGCATAGCGCTCGGCAGCCGCCTTCGCCTCGGCCCGAGCCTCGTCGTAGCGTCGATCGATCACGGCGTTGACCTCGGGCTCGAGCGCCTCGATGTGGTCGATGAGGCGGTCGAGGTGCTCGACCGGCGAGAGCGCCTTGGTGCGGAATGCCTCGAGGAGCTCGGCTGCGGTGAGGAACGTGCTGTCGATCATCCTCCCATTCTGCCCAACGGTCGCGGCCGGAGTTCCCTGATCGGAGGTTCAGGTAACGTGGGCCCGTGCCCGACCTTGACCGTCTCCTCGCACCGCGGTCGATCGCCGTCGTCGGCGGCGCTCCCGCCGAACGCGTCGTCGCACAGTGCCTGAAGCTCGGCTTCCCAGGCCCGATCTGGCCCGTCCACCCACGTCGGGCCGAGTTGGCGGGTGTTCCCACTGTCGCCACGCTCGACGACCTCCCCGGGGTGCCCGACGCAGTGTTCCTCGGGGTCAACCGCTTCGCCACGGTCGAGGCGATGCGCACCCTGGCCACGATGGGTGCTGGCGGGGCTGTCTGCTACGGCTCCGGTTTCGCCGAGACCGGCGAGGCCGACCTGCAGGCTGAGTTGCTCGACGCCGCCGGCGGCATGCCGTTCTTCGGACCCAACTGCTACGGCTTCGTCAACACCTTCGATCGCGTGGCGTTGTGGCCCGACGAGCACGGATGCGGGCGCACCGAGCGCGGCGTCGCCATCGTCTCGCAGAGCGGCAATGTCGCCGTCAACCTCACCTTCCAGACGCGCGGGCTGCGGCTCGGTTCGATGATCACCGTGGGCAACCAGGCCAGCCTCGGCACCGAGGACGCTGTCGCGGCGCTGATCGACGACGACCGGATCACGGCCATCGGGATGTTCCTCGAGGCCGTGCGCGACCCGCAACTGTTCGCTGCAGTGGCAGCGCGGGCCCACGACCGCGGCCTGCCGCTGGTCGCACTGCAGACGGGGCGCTCGGCCGCGGGCGCGTTGATCGCCACCTCGCACACCGGCTCGATGTCGGGTCGAGCCGCGGCCTACGACGCGATGTTCGAGCGCTACGGCGTGGCCACGGTGCGCACTCCGGCCGAGCTGCTCGAGACGCTGAAGCTGCTCGACTCGGGGGGCCGGCTCAGCGGACCTCGCGTGGTGTCGCTCAGCTGCTCGGGCGGCGAGGCGTCGCTGGTGGCCGACCGCGCCGAGCAGTCGGCGCTGCGGTTCGAGCCGTTCGCCGACGACCACCGCACACGGATCGAGGCCACCCTCACCGAGTTGGTGGCAGTGAGCAACCCGTTCGACTACCACACGTTCATGTGGGGCGACCGCGAGGCCATGGCGACCTGCTTCACCGCCGTGATGGACGGCCCCCAGGATGCGACGATGCTCGTGCTCGACGCCCCACCGTCACCCGACAACGACCCCGCATCGTGGTACGTCGCAGCGGACGCGCTCGCCGACGCGGCCGCAGCCACCGGACGCCGGGCCGTCGTGGTCGCATCGCTCGCCGAGTGCATCAACGAGCCGTTCCGTGCCCACATCAGCGCGAGTGGTCTCACCCCGCTGCTCGGCCTGAGCGAAGGGCTCGTGGCACTCGACGTAGCAGCGCGGGTGATGGACCGGTGCCTGCCGGCCCACGCCCCCGTCGTCCCGGCCGCCACGACGCGCCTCGTCGACGAGGCTGCTGCGAAGCAGCGCCTCCGCAACCTCGGCATCGCTGTCCCCGATGGGCGTGTCGCCCCGCGCGGCGAGGTGCTCGCTGCCGCCGACTCGATCGGCTACCCGGTCACGCTCAAAGCACTCGGCCTCGCCCACAAGAGCGAAGCCGGGGCCGTGCGGGTGGGCCTGCGCACCAGCGACGAGCTCGCTGCAGCGCTGACCGCGATGCCCGACACCGAGCACGGGTTCCTCGTCGAGTCGACCGTCACCGATGTGGTGGCCGAGGTGCTCGTCACCGTGCGACGCGACGCGCCGGTCGGCTGGCTCGTGTCGATCGGCCACGGTGGTGTGACGACCGAGCTGTGGAGCGATGTGACCCACCTCCTGGCCCCGGTCACCCCCGACGAGGTGCACCGTGCCCTCACTCGCCTGCGCAGCCACGCACTGCTCACCGGCTTCCGTGGCCGACCACCGGCCGACGTCGACGCGCTGGTCGAGCTCGTCGTCTGCCTCACCGATCAGGTCGTCGGCACCGACGTCGTCGAGGTCGAGCTCAACCCGGTGCTCGTCGGCCGCCGGGGGGCGGTTGCCGTCGATGCATTGCTGCTGGTCGACGACGCCAGCGCCACACCCTCGTCCCCTCGTCCGTCGTCGCCGCAGGAGCACACATGACCGCTGGATTCCGTGTCGAGGTGGCCGACGGTGTCGCCACCCTCACCATCGATCGACCCAAAGCCAATGCCATCGACGCAGCGACCAGCAAGGCGATGGGCGAAGCCTTCGTCGGCTTCGAAGCCGACCCCGAGGTGCGCGTCGTCATCGTCACCGGTGCCGGTGAGCGGTTCTTCTCCGCCGGCTGGGACCTCGGCGCCGCAGCCGAGGGCGAGGCGTTCGATTCCGACTACGGCCCCGGCGGCTTCGGTGGCTTCCCCGACCTCCCCGACCGCACCACCCCGGTGATCGTCGCAGTGAACGGGATGGCCGTCGGCGGGGGCTTCGAGATCGCCATGGCAGCCGATCTGATCGTCGCCGCCGAGCACGCCCAGTTCTTCTTGCCCGAAGCCGGCCTCGGGATCATCCCCGATGCGGGCAGCGTGCGGCTACCCAAGCTGCTGCCGGGCCACATCGCCCGCGAGATGCTGCTGACCGGGCGCCGGATGAGCGCCGAGGAAGCCGCTCGGTGGGGGCTCGTCAACCGCGTGGTCCCCGCCGCCGAGCTGCTCGACGCTGCGACCACCCTGGCCCGCGAGGTGATGTGGGCAGCACCGCTGTCGATCGCGGCGATGCTCGACATCGGTCGGCGCACGGCGCACATCGACCCGATCGAGGCGATGGGGCTCATCAAGGACCTGCCCTCCTACCGGAGGGCCATCGACAGCGAGGATGCGAGCGAGGGTAACCTCGCCTACATGGAGAAGCGTCCTCCCGTGTGGAAGGGCCGCTGAGCAGTGGCGCTCGA
Organism: Ilumatobacteraceae bacterium; assembly: GCA_040398525.1. Classification (GTDB taxonomy): domain Bacteria; phylum Actinomycetota; class Acidimicrobiia; order Acidimicrobiales; family Ilumatobacteraceae; genus VFMC01. The sequence goes on from JBBATY010000001.1 coordinate 19,377, forward strand.
GCCCTCGCTCGGCCGTGACGACTACTGCGCGCCCGACGTGTTCGAACTCGAGCGCCGGACGATCTTCCACCGAGGCTGGTACCTCGCGCTGCGCGCCGATTCGCTCGAACCAGGTGGCCGCACGGTCGTCGACGTCGTCGGCGAGAGCGTGCTGGTCACCCGCTCGCTCGACGGGGCGCTGCACGCCTTCGCCAACACCTGTCGGCACCGGGGCGCGCGGCTGTGCGACGAGGGCAGCCGCACGGGCCAGGGGTCGATCATGTGCCCGTACCACGCCTGGACCTACGCGCTCGACGGCAGGCTGATCTCGACCCCCCATCTCGACACCACCGACGACGAGCGCGCTGATCTGGCGCTGTGGCGCATTGCCATCGCCGAGTGGCAGGGCTTCGTGTTCGTCTCGATCGCCGCCGAGCCGCCACCGTTCACCGAATGGCTGAGCGACAACGCCCCCGAGCTGGTGGCGCTCACCCGCTACGAGTTCGGCGCGCTCGTCACGGGCGCCCGCACCGTCAGCACGGTCCGGGCGAACTGGAAGGTCATCGTCGAGAACTACCTCGAGTGCCTGCACTGCACCCGGGTCCACCCCGAGCTGGTCGAGCTCGTCCCGACCTACCGGTCCGGCTGGAACTACGACCGTTCCCGACCGGACGGCGGCGTGCAGATCGGCGGCGACAGCTTCAGCCACACCGGCCAGTCCGGCCTACCGCTGCTGCCCGGTGTCGAGGGGGTCGACGTCGATTCGTACTTCGGCGGCACCATCTTCCCGAACGGCTTCATCGACGTCACCGGCACCAGCGCGATCGTGTCGTTCCTGCACCCACGCAGCGTCGACCGCACCGAGGTGGTCACCGAGTACCTCTTCGCCCCCGGCACCGTCGCTGCCGAGGGCTTCGATCCATCGCCGATCGTCGCGTTCAGCGAGCTCGTCGCCTCGCAGGACTACGGGGTCTGCGAGCGTGTCCAGCTCGGCGTCGCCTCGGTCCGCTTCGCGAACGGCGTACTGTCGGAGAAAGACGATCTGGTGATCGACTGGGACCGCCGGTACCGGCGGATCATGGACGAAGGGTGACCACCACCATGCACGATCTGCTCGACCTCGACCGCTACCCCGTCGACCAGCCGAGCAGCCCAGGCTGGACTGCACTGGTCGATCGGTGCCGGGCAGATCTGGCCGCCACGGGCATGTTCACCCTGGCGGGCTTCATGCGACCCGAGGTGGCCGAACGAGCTGCTGCGGCAGTGGCTCCCCGCTTCGCCGCCGAGTCCTTCCGGCACGAACGCGAGCACAACATCTACTTCCTGCCGAGCATCCCCGGCCTGCCCGACGACCACCCCGCGCTCGTCCGCTACCACACCTCGAACGACACGCTGTGCCTCGACCAGGTGCCGGAGAGCCCCATGGCCCAGCTCTACGAATGGCCTGAGTTCGCGATCTTCCTGGCCGCCACCATGGACAAGCCGGTGCTGTACACGATGGACGACCACCTCGCCGCGGTGAACGTGATGTCGTACGTCGAGGGGCAGCAGCTGAACTGGCACTTCGACCGCTCGGAGTTCACCACCACGCTGCTCCTCCAAGCGCCCGACCAGGGCGGTGAGTTCGTCTACCGCACCGACCTGCGCACCGACACCGATCCGAACTACGACGGCGTCGCCCGGATGCTGCGCGGCGACGACCCGGAGGTCCGCTCGTTGACGCTCTCACCCGGAACGCTCAACGTCTTCCGGGGCAAGAACACCCCCCACCGGGTCGCCGATGTGCGCGGCCAACGGGCGCGGATCATCGCCGTCTACTCGTTCTACGAGCACCCTGGAGTGACGTTCTCCGCCGAAGAGCGGATCGGCTTCTACGGCCGCGCCAGCTGACCGGCTCAGTCGATCAGCAGCCGCACGGCGTCGCGGCCGAGGCTGATGTCGACCATCTCGCCCTCCTTGCCCGGCAATGAGGCACCGTCGTTGGGCACGACGGTCTCGAGCTCGAGGTCGCCCACTCGCACCCGGACCCGCGTGACCGGGCCGGCGAACACGATCTGCTCGACCCGCGCGTGCAGCACACCCGAGCCGTAGGGCTTGAGCCGCAGCCGCTCGGGACGGATCAACACGGTGCAGCGCGCCCCTGGCGGCACTCCCCCGGTGCGGGTGTCGAGGCGCACGCCGCCGAGCTCGAGCACCCCTTCGCTCACCACCCGGCCCTTGGCCAAGTTGGCATGGCCGAGGAAGTCGGCGACGAACGCCGTGACGGGCTCGTCGTACACATCCTGCGGATCGCCGACCTGCTCGATCCGGCCGGCGCGCATCACGGCCAGACGGTCGCTCATCGTGAGCGCCTCCTCCTGGTCGTGGGTGACGTAGACGAAGGTGATCCCCACCTCGCGGTGGAGCGTGCGCAACTCGTCCTGCAGTGTGCGCCGCAACTGGGCGTCGAGCGCACCCAGTGGCTCGTCGAGCAGGAGCACCTTCGGCCGCAGGACGAGCGAGCGTGCCAGTGCGACACGCTGCTGCTGGCCGCCCGACAGCTGGTGGGGCCGGCGGCTCGCGTAGTCGCTCATCCGTACCAGTTCGAGTGCCTCGCCGACACGCTGACGACGCTCCGAGCGCGGCACGTCGCTGAAACGCAGCCCGAAGCCGACATTGCCGGCGACGTCGAGGTGCGGGAAGAGCGCATAGCTCTGGAACACGGTGTTCACCGGCCGGCGCTCCGGAGGGACCCCGTCCATCGGGATGCCGTCGATCGACACCACCCCTGCGTCGGGATGCTCGAAGCCGGCGATCAGGCGCAGGGTCGTGGTCTTGCCACACCCCGATGGGCCGAGCAACGAGAAGAACTCGCCCGCTTCGATGGTGAGGTGCACGTCGCGAAGCACCTCGTGGTCGCCGAACGACTTCGAGACCCCCGACAGCTCGATCCGTCCACCCCGCGGCGAACCGTCCTCCATGCTTCGGCCATCCCCCATGTCACTGCACGCCGTGTGCCCGCCGGACTGTACCCGAGCCTCCGCCGTCAGCGGTGCTCTGCGAGCAGCGCAGCTCCGACGGCTCCGGCCTGCTCGCCCCGGGTGGCGAACACGAGCGCCGGGTGCGGTCGCAGGTCCGGGGCGTAGAGCAGCTCTCGGAACCAGCGCTCGATCGGGCCGATGAGGATGTCGGCCGACGCCGCGAGGCCCCCTCCGAGGACGAACATCGCCGGGTCGAGGACGTTGGCAAGGCTGACCAGGCCGATCGCCACCCAGCGCCCGAAGTCGTCGATGACGGCCAGCGCATCGGAGTCGCCCTCTCGCGCTGCGGCCTGCACGTGCTCGCCGCGGACGAGCTCGGGGTCGCCACCCGCCAGCTCGACCACCCGGTTCACGCGCTGGCCCGTGGCGTGCTCGCGAGCGAGGCGGGCGAGGCCGGTGCCCGAGGCGAAGCGCTCCCAACAGCCACGGCGCCCGCATGGGCACAGCGGCCCGTCAGGGTCGACCACGATGTGTCCGATCTCGCCGGCGAAGCCGTTGGCACCCCGCTGCAGCCGCCCGCCGGCGACGATGCCACCGCCGATGCCGGTGCCGAGAGTGACCATCACCATGTCGTCGAGGCCTCGGCCTGCTCCGTACTGCCACTCGGCCAGCGCTGCGCACGTCGCATCGTTGTCGATGGCGACCGGGCGCCCGAGGGCAGCCGCCACACGAGGACCGACGGCGAGCTCGGTGACGCTCACCAGGTTGGGGGCTGCCCGCAGGACACCTTCTCGGGTGACGAGGCCCGGCACACCGATCCCGAGCGTGTCCCAGTCGCCCAACTCGCGGGCGAACTCGACGAGCCCTTCGATCACCTGGTCGGCGCCCTTCGGAGTGGGACGACGACGCTCGAGCACCACGTCGCCGTTGCCGTCGACCACCACACCGAGGAACTTCGTCCCCCCGACATCGATGCCTGCGCGGCGGGTCACGAGCTCACCTGCAGCGTGGAAGGCACCGCCGCAGTGTACGCGAACGCTGTGCCCGGGGGCCGTTGCCGACGCCGTACGATGTCGACGCAGGTCGGGGGCCTGCCCGGGGAGGCTCTGGTGGACGCACCGACGAGTACCGACGACATCTCGGTCGACTGGCTCACGGCCGCGCTCGGGCTGCCGGTGACGACGATCGACGTGCACCCGATCGGCCAGGGTGAGGGTTTCATGGGCCAGCTCGCCCGCGTGACCGTCGATGGCGTGCGGTCGGTGATCGTGAAGATGCCCACGGCCGATCCGGGGGGTCGGGCGTTGGGCGGGATGATGCGCGTGTGGGAGCGAGAGCACCGCTTCTACACCGAGGTCGCGCCGCGGATGCACGGTGTTCGGGTGCCGCGCTGCTTGTCGAGCTCAGCCGATCCGTGGGTGCTCGTGCTCGAGGACCTGGCGCCCGCCTCGCCGGGGAACCAAGTCGCAGGTCCATCGCTCGAGCAGGCCCAGCGGGTGGTCGACACGGCTGCTGCGCTGCACGGAGCGTGGTTCGATCATCCCGATCTTTCCGAGCTCACCTGGATGCCCGACATCGCCGACCCGATGAGCGCAGCGGTCGGGGCCATGTTCCCCCTCGGTTGGCCGACCTTCCTCGCCCGGTATGCGGACAGCCTGCCCGAGCGCGTGCTCCGATGGTGCGAGGCCTTCGCCCCGCGGGTGGTCGAGTGGATCGCGTCGTACGCCGACTGGCCGTTCACGCTGATCCACGGCGACTTCCGGCTCGACAACATGTTCTTCGCGCCCGATGGCTCGGTGACGCTCATCGACTGGCAACTCGCCATGCGCGCCCCGAGCACCACCGATCTCGTCTACTTCCTCGGGACGAACCTGCCCACCGAGATGCGCCGCGCCGAGCAGGCGTCGCTGATCGATCGCTATGCGGCCGGTCTGCGCGCCCAGGGCGTGCCCACCGAGTGGAGCGACCCGACCCGGATCACACGGGGCTACGCAGAAGGTGTGCTCTTCTACTGCACGTCGTTCGCGGCGAGCATCTTGACGCTCGACACCGCCAACGAGCGCGGCGCAGCGTTGATGGATGCACTCGTGCGCCGCGCCTTCGCCGCAGCCGACGACCTCGACGCAGGCACACTGCTCGGCCTCTGAGCCAGCACCGGCCGCATTGCGTCGGCTGCGAGCACGGATCGGAACGTCTCGGCGACCGGGCAGCGACCTGGAGCGCGATCGCGACACCATCGACGACGAAACGACACTGCCCCGGGCCTGAGCCCGGGGCAGTGTCACGTGGAGCGGACGACGGGATTCGAACCCGCGACCCTCACCTTGGCAAGGTGATGCTCTACCAACTGAGCCACGTCCGCAAAGCGTCTGGAAATCTATCAGCACGTCCGCTCAACCGGACAGGTGAATCACTCCCCGCAGGTCAGGAACGCTGATCGGCAGGTCGCAGATCGACCCGGAGGACGAGGATCCCGTCCTCGAGCGAGGCCGTCGCGTCGCCGATGATCGCGAAGTCCATGAAGTCGCGATTGGCCTGTTCGATGAAGGCACGCCGCTCATCACCGGCGACGGGTGGAAGCGGGCGCTTGCGCACCGCCGCAGCCCGTTCCCGGTACCTGGCGAGCATGGCGTCGATGTCGAGTGGTTCAGCCATGGCAGCACCGTAGTGCTCGCGCTCCGCCGGAGGCTCACCGATCGGCAGGCTCGACCGGATCGGCGGCGCCGTCACCCTGTGCAGGACCCACCGGCTGGTCGACGACGAGCGCCTCCGGCTCGGCTCCGACATCGGGCTCGACGTCCTCGAGGTCCTCGAGTTCGGCCACGACCTCGGCCGCCGGCACGGGGTCCTTCTCGTCCTCACGGTCCTCGAACTCGTCGACCTGGTGATCCTCGGGCTCGTCGTCGGCGAGCAGGTCGTCGATCGCCGGCAGCGGAGCCGAGGCGGCCTCGCGGAGGTCGACCACGGCCGAGGAGACACCGGCCGCAACGGCTGTCCCGGCACGTGCGGGCTCACCCTGTCGGGGCACCTCGTCGCCCGGCCGTGCGGCGGCCAGCATGCGCCGACGTTCGGCATCGTCGGCCGACGTCCACCGCTTCCGGCTCATCACCTCGAGCGGGCCGAGCGCCGGGTCGTCGGGGCGTGTGGCATGCCACCACCACGCCGTGGCGATCGTCATCACCACACCCAGCAGCACCAGCCCGCCAGCGGCGAGGTAGATCCGACGGTCAGCCGCACTGTCCGACAGGTCGGCAGCGATCGCTGCGACGAGCACCTGGGGGTGTGAGGCCACTGGCATCGGGGCAGTTTCGCGCACGCGCCCACCTCCACACCGATCAATCGGTCGATGAGCCACCCTGCGCGATGCACGAGGCCGGTCCATCGGGCATCCTTGGGGCGTGGAGTTCGTCTGGCTGTTCCTCTCGATCGCTATCTGTGCGGGGCTGGCCTGGGTGGCGCTGAGGATCGAGCCTCACTGGGTATCGAAAGACGGCCGCCGGATGCTCTGCATGGGCCAGCAACTCGACGTCAACGGCACACCACAGAGCAGGTGGCGCGAAACCCGCGTGATCATCCCCGAGTCCGGTCAGCTGCAGGTCGACCAGAAGCGCTTGATGCGTCGCTCGACCAGCTTTTGGAACCTCGAGCAACAGGCCCCTGCTCCGTCGAAGCGGTCCCGCAAGGCGGTGTTCCTCCTCCGCGGGCACGACGCCAACGGCTCGGCAGCATTGCTCACCCTCAAACTGCCTGCGAACAGCCGCGCTGTGCCGGTGCTCGAGGAACGGCTCGCCAACCGCTGACGGCCTCGGCGCGGCGAGATCAGCCGGCCACCCGATCGAGGAACTGCCCGATCGGCGGACCGATCTGGTCGAGCTCGATGAGGAATGCATCGTGGCCGTGGGGTGAGTCGAGCTCGAGGTACTCCGCCGACGAGCTCGACACGAGCAGGTCGCGAATCTGACGCTGTTGATAGGAGGGGTACAGGATGTCGCTCCAGATGCCGACGACCAGCGCCGGCACACGCACCCGCGCCATGGCGGCTTCCAGGCCACCCCGACCGCGACCAACGTCGTGGAGGTCCATCGCCTTGCCGATGATCAGGTAGCTGTTCGCGTCGAACCTGCGGACCAGCTTCTCCCCGTGGTAGTCGAGATAGCGCTCGACCTCGAAGCGCTGCCACAGGTCGACGCTGCTCGAGAGCTCGTCGCCGTCGGCCAACTCGCGCCCGAACTTCGCCGTGAAGACGTTGTCGCTACGGAAGGTCACCTGCGCGACCATCCGCGCCACGGCCAGACCGTTGGCGGGGCCCTCGCCCGGCGGCGCGTCGTAGTAGTCGCCACCCCGCCAGTTCGGGTCGAGCCGCACCGCCCGCCGACCGATGGCCCCCCAGGCGATCTGCTGTGCCGACGCCTGGGCGCACGACGCGATGGGCACGATCGACCGCACCCTCTGGGGGAAGGTGATGGCCCATTCGAGCACCTGCATCCCACCCATCGACCCGCCGACCACGGCGTGCCAGACGTCGATGCCGAGGTGGTTTGCCAGGCGGGCCTGGGCACGGACCATGTCGCGGATCGTCACGACCGGGAACCGGCTGCCGTAAGGACGCCCGTCGTCGGGGTGCGGCGAGGCGGGTCCGGTCGACCCCTGGCAGCCGCCGAGGACGTTGGCACACACGACGAACCAGCGATCGGTGTCGATCGGCCGCCCCGGTCCGATGACGCCCTCCCACCATCCCGGCGTCGGGTGGCCGTGACCGGAATCGCCTAGTGCATGGCTGTCGCCGGTCCATGCATGGCACACGAGCACCGCGTTGGACGCCGACTCGTCGAGACGACCCCAGGTCTCGTAGGCGACCGTGACGTCGCGCAGGGTGACGCCACCGTCGAGCGCGAACGGGCGCTCGGTCGGGAACGTGAAGAACCGACGCTGGCCCGGATGGTCCCCGGGGCGCCACGCACCGGTGACGGGTAGCACCTCCCCCACAGCCTCTCCTTCCGCGCTCGCCTGGTCCGTTCCACCTGTGCAGCACGAGACGCCTTGGTTGTCGATCGCTCGACCACATCCCGCCCACTCACAGAGTGCACGGCTGGCACCTTGGGGCGTGGCCCAGGTTGCCGGGCCCGAAGGCCGCTCGTAATGCGCCTCCGATGCTAGCAGCGCCGTCAGCGGTACTGCTGCTCGATCTCGAACATCTCCGGAAGGCCGACGATGCGACCGAACTCCTCGAACTCGACCAGCCGATCGAGGTGGCCACGCAGGCTGCCTTCGGCGAGGAGGAGCTGCAGTGACGACTGCATGGCGCGCACGGCGGTGAACAGCAGCGACAGCGGCGACACGATGAGCAGGAAGCCGAGATCGGCGAGCTCGCGCGGGGTGAGCAGCGGTGTGCGCCCGGTCTCGACCATGTTCGCCACCAGCGTCACCCCGGGCAGCGCTGCGGCGATGGCCTCGAGCTCGGCGATCGACTCGGGCGCCTCCACGAACACGGCGTCGACCCCGAGGTCGCGCGCCATGCGGCCACGCTCGATCGCCTCGTCGAGCCCGATGGCGGCGCGAGCATCCGTCCGCGCCGTCACGTGCAGGTCGGTGCGATGGTCGCAGGCCGCCCGCAACTTCATCAGCCAGTCCTGTCGCTCGATCACCTGCTTGCCGGCCATGTGCCCGCACCGCTTCGGCCACACCTGGTCCTCGAGGAACAGCCCTGCGGCGCCGGCCTGCTCCCACAACTCCACCGTGCGACGGGTGTTGACCGGGTTGCCGTACCCGGTGTCGGCGTCGACGACGACCGACACCTCCGGAGCTGCGGCACAGACCCGACGCGCCACCTCGGCCATCTCGGTCTGGGTGAGCAGCCCGAAGTCGGGCACGCCGAGCAGTGTGCCGCTGACGCAATAGCCGGAGAGGAACACCGTCGACATACCGGCCGCATCGGCCAGCCTGGCGCTGAGCGCGTCCCACACGCCGGGCATCAACACGCTCTCGCCTGCCTCCAGGCGCGCCCGCAGCCGCTCGGCAGCGCTCACCCTTGGGTCCCGGCCGACTCGGCGCCGATCCGGTCGATCGCCAGGCCCTTGAGGCGCTTGTAGTCGACCTTGCCGTTGGGGGCCCGGCCGATGGTGTCGACGACCACCAGTTGGCGCGGCGCCTTGTACGCGGCGAGGTGCTGGCGGACGTGCTCGGACAGCGCGTCGAGGGTCGGCTCGTCAGCTCCGGGCTCGGCTTCCACGACCGCACAGATCGTCTCGCCGAACCGCGGGTCGGGCAGCCCGACCGCCACTGCGTCGCGAACTCCCGGGTGGGTCTTGAGTGCCTCTTCGACCTCCTCGGGGAACACCTTCTCGCCGCCGGTGTTGATGCACACCGAGCCGCGTCCGAGCAGCTTCAGGGTGCCGTCGGCGTTCACCTCGGCCCAGTCGCCAGGAACGCTCCAACGGCGCCCCTCGAAGGTCCGGAAGGTCGCCTCCGTCTTGGCCTGGTCCTTGTAGTAGCCGAGCGGGATGAACCCACCGACCGCAACGAGGCCCTGCTCGCCGGAGCCGGCCTGCACCCGCTCGCCCTCCGGGGTGAACACGGCGCAGTTCGCCCCGAGTGCGAACTTCGCGGTCTCCTCGGCGGCCCCTGCAGCCGACACCGAACCACCCATGCCAACGGCCTCCGACGAGCCGAACGAGTCGAACAGCATCACCTGGGGGATGTGCCGCAGCAGGCCGGCCTTGTTCTCGCGGCTCCACATCACACCGGACGAGACCACGAGCATCAGGCTGGTCGTGTCGTAGCGTCCGGGTTCGGCGTCGAGCAGATCGAGCATCGGGCCGGCGAATGCCTGACCGACGATGATCAGGTTGGTAACCCGGCGCTGCTCGATGGTCGAGAAGAGCTCGTCGACGCTGAACTTGCGGTTGGCAAGCGAGACGATCGTGCCCCCCGAGGCCATGGCATTGATCGCCGAGAACTGGCCCGTACCGTGCATCAGCGGGCAGGCCACGAGCATCACCGCTCCGGGCACCTCCGGGCCGACCCGCGCGAGCAGGTCGTCGAGGTCGGCCGCACCGGGCACCCCGAGCACGGCGTTACCACCGGCGCCGAGCACGTTGTAGAGGTCGTCCTCACGCCACATCACACCCTTGGGCATCCCGGTGGTGCCGCCGGTGTAGAGCAGCAGGAGGTCGTCACCGCTGCGCGACCAGGGCACCGAGGGGCGGTCCGCGCCCGCAGCGACGACGCCCTCGTACGGGGTCGCCCACTCGGGCTCGTTGCCCGACTCGTCGGCCACCACGTACCAGCGGCGCACCTTCGACAGCCGGCTGCGCACCTGGTCGACCAGTTCGGTGAACACTGCGTGGAACACCACCGCCTCGGCGTCGGCGTTGTCGAACAGATAGACGATCTCGTCCGGGCCGTAGCGGTAGTTGGTGTTCACCGGCGCCATCGACACCTTGAACGCAGCCGTCATGGTCTCCATGTACTCGGGCGAGTTGTAGAGGTAGCAGGCCACCTTGGCGCCTTGGCCCATGCCGACCGAGACGAAGTCGGCCGCGAGCGCGTTGGCCCGACGGTCGAACTCGGCCCACGTGATCACCCGGTCGCCCTGGATCTGGCAGGGCCGGTCCGGCACCCGGCGAGCCACCCCTTCGTAGATGTCGGCAAGGTTCCAGTCGGTCGTCGACGTCATCGCACACCCCCCACGGTCGCGCGCCGGTGTATCCGGCTGAGCCAGACGGTAGCCAACGCTGGTGCGGCCCGTCCGCACCAGCCGTTGCGTCGGGTCGCCATGCCTGATCGACCAGCCAGGTTGACTGACTCACCGATCAGGTCGGCTGACCCATCAGGGAGTAGACGCCGCGCGCCCGAGCATGCATGCTGGATGCATGCCGCAGAGCTTCCTCACCCCGAAGGCGCACACGGTCGAGACCGACCGCCGCGGCCGAGCATCGGTCGTCGTGGAGCCGATCCGCGCCGGCGAGGTGGTCGCTGCCTTCGGAGGCGAGTGCATGCAGCGCACCACGTTCGACACGCTCGACGCCGACCGGATGCGCCGCTCGATCCAGATCGGCGACGATCTGTTCCTGGCAGGCGCCGCTCAGCCCGATCCGGCCGATTTCATCAACCACAGTTGCCAGCCCACCTGCGGGATGTCCGGCGACGTCACACTGGTCGCCCTGCGCGACCTCGCACCGGGCGACGAGATCACCTACGACTACGCGATGAGCGACGGCAGCGACTACGACGAGTTCGAGTGCCACTGCGGCGCAGCGTCCTGCCGAGGCAAGGTCACCGGCAACGACTGGATGCTGCCCGAGCTCCAATTGCGCTACCGCGGTCACTTCAGCGGCTATCTCGCCCGTCGCATCTCGAGCCTGGTGACCCTCGGCGCCGAACGTCGAGCGTTCGCCCTGTAGCACCACCGTCCCGACGTTGGTCGCTGGGCGCGCCAGGCGGGCGGCTACGCTCGGCCCATGCGAGTGCTGGTGGTCGGGGCCGGGGGGGTCGGGGCCGCGTTCACGTCGATCGCAGCACGCCGACCGATGTTCGAACAGATCGTCGTCGCCGACATCGACGGTCGGCGTGCCGCACGGGCGGCCGAGCTCGCCGAGCGGGGCGCACCCGGCTCGGACGGATCTCGCGTCGTCGCGACCCGCGTCGATGCCTCTGATCACCTCGACATCGTCGAGCTGGCAACCACCGTGCGCGCCGATGTCATCGTCAACGCCTGCGATCCGCGTCTGAACCCGCCCATCTTCGACGCCGCCTTCGCTGCCGGCTGCCACTACCTCGACATGGCGATGCACATGTCGACCCCTCACCCGATCGACCCCTACCGCACCCCGGGCGTGATGCTCGGCGACGCCCAGTTCGCCGTCTCCGATGCCTGGACCGAGCGAGGCCAGCTGGCGCTGGTGGGGATGGGCGTCGAGCCGGGCTTCTCCGATGTCGCTGCCCGGTACGCCGCCGACCACCTCTTCAGCCGGATCGACGAGGTCGCCGTGCGCGACGGCAGCGACCTGGTCATCGACGGCGTGGCGTTCGCCCCGACCTTCTCGATCTGGACAACCATCGAGGAGTGCCTGAACCCACCGATCGTCTATGAACGCGACCGCGGGTGGTACACGACCGAGCCGTTCAGCGAACCGGAGGACTTCGAGTTCCCCGAGGGGATCGGAACCTTGCGCTGCGTCAACGTCGAGCACGAAGAGGTCATCCTCATCCCTCGGTGGCTCGACGTCGGCAAGGTCACGTTCAAGTACGGCCTCGGCGACGAGTTCCTCGACGTGCTCGCGACGTTGCGCAAGCTCGGTCTCGACGGCACCCGGCCTGTGATGGTCCGCGGTGTCGAGGTCTCGCCACGCGATGTCGTGGCGGCCGTGCTTCCGAACCCCGCCGAACTGGGCGAGCGAATGCGGGGCCGCACGTGCGCCGGGTCGCTCGTGCGCGGGCTCGACCTCGACGGGCGCCCGCGTGAGACCTACCTCTACCACATCGTCGACAACGAGTGGACGATGCGCGAGTTCGGTCACCAAGCGGTGGTCTGGCAGACAGCTGTCCACCCCGTGGTCGCTGTCGAACTGCTCGCCGAGAAGGTCTGGACCGGGGCAGGCGTCTGCGGGCCGGAGGCCTTCTCGGCCGACCCGTTCCTCGACCTGCTGGTCGAGCACCGCGTACCCCATGCCGTCGAGGAGCGTCGACCGGAGACCTCGTGAACCGCCGGCGGCGGCTCACCAAACTCGATGTCGAGCTGATGCTCGCCACGTACGACGACGATCCGATCGAAGCCTTGTCGAGGGCACTCAGCCTCCTGGTCGGTCGCGAGGGGCTCGGTTTCGACCAACTGCTCGTCGAGGCGGGGCTGAGCGAGGCTCGCACCGCCATGTTGATGGCGCGCGAGCAGCGCGCGCTCGACGAGCTGCTCGCCGAGCTCAACGAGCGACGCACCCTCCCACCCTGAACGGTCGTCGGCGAGCCGACCGCCCTATGCTGATCCGTCGTGGACCGGCGGACGCTGCTGACGCGACTCGGCCTCGGCGGGGCACTCGTCGCAGCTCCAGCCGCTGGCGCCGCTGTCGGCTACCGACTCGGCACCGACCAGCTGTCGGGCACCACCATGGCGAGTGTGCGCGCCGGCGAAGGGCGTGGCACGGCGACGATCTGGTGGAGTCGCACGACCGAGAGCCGCAGACTCGCGCTCACCTTCGACGACGGTCCGACGACCCGATTCACCCCGACCGTGCTCGACATCCTCGAGCGCTACTCGGTGCCCGCGACGTTCTTTCTGATCGGCGAATTGGTGCAGCGCGACCCTGAGCTCGTGCGTCGCACCATCGAGGCCGGCCATGAGGTGGCCAACCACACCTTCGACCACATCAGCGCCGCGCTGCAGGAACCCGACGAGGTGCGACGCACCGTCGAGCGGGGGGCCGACGCAGTCGCGTCGGTGCTCGGCGATCGTCCACGCTGGTTCCGCCCCGTGCGCGGGCACATCACCGGCTCGCTGCTCACCGCAGTGAACGAGCTCGGCCACGATCTGGCGATGTGGTCCGTCGGCCGCGGTCCGGCCGAGTCGGTGGCCGACGACGACGTCGACGGCGTACGCGAGCACATGACCGCCTCCGTGCACCCCGGAGCGATCGTCATCCTCCACGACGGGATCGGACGATCGGCGTTCGAATGGAGCGGGCCGGACGAGCAACTCGTCACCCAGCGCGCCACCGAGATCGAAGCCCTTCCCGCTGTCGTCGAGCGGTACCTCGCCGAGGGCTACGAGTTCGTGACGGTCAGCGACCTGATCGACCAGCCTGCGCCGGGCTGACGCAGCCCAGCCTCAGACGTCGAGCGAACCGATCACCGGCTGAGCGCCCCGCACCCGCTGATCGAAGCCGGCTTCCGTCGGGAGGAAGCCGTTCCGGTCGGGCCAGAGCAACTGCACCATGTCGAACGGACCTCCCCGATACCACGAGATCGCCGTGGTGACGAGGCCACCCCAGGTCTCGCAGTCGACCGGCGCGAACACACACCTCAGGTCGTTGTCGAACAGCCCGACGAGCTCGACCCCGACCGGGATCTCGGTGCCTCCACGGAGCAGGTCGGCGACAAGGTCGATCAGACCACGCACGGCAACCGGGGTGAGCCCGAACACCAGCACCTCGGGGAAGCCGAACGAGGCCGGAAACCCGATCGTGTAGGCGTAACCCGGCATCGGCGGATCGGTGTCGAGCTGCGCCGGGACCGGCTCGAGCGCCCACCCCGACGTCTCGATCATCCACTCGATCTTCTCCGCATGGGGGATCCGGAAGTCGGGCAGATCGGAGGTCATCGCGAACTCATAGCACGTCGAGCGCGGCGAGGTCGATGGCGTGCCTGGCGTGACGGGTGGCCATCACGGTGAACAGCGCCTCGCTACGCGTGCTCGGCGTGACGACCTGCGATGCGGTGACAGCCATCACCAGCCCCGCGAACGCCTCGCGGCGGTACTGCCGCCAGACCCAACCCGTGTCGACATCGACCCCGTACGCGTCGAGTGCTTCGACATAGTCGTCGACGATCGAGCGTTCGTTCGCGCGGCGATCGTCGGGCAGCAGGCCGGCGCCCAGGAAGTAGCTGACGTCCGACAACGCCGGTGCGTGGCCAGGGGTCTGCCAGTCGACCGCAGCGACCGGATATCCACCGGCGGGTGACTCGAAGAGCAGATTGTCGAGCCGGTAGTCGCCGTGCACCAGGGTGAACGGTGGCTCACGACCGGTGAGGTAGTCGGCGAGGCGCGGACCGAAGCGATCGATGAGGTCGAGCTCGTCCGTCGACAGGTGGCGCGCATAGGTGGCCAGGAATGCCGGCACGAACCGTTCCCACAGCTCGACCAGGCGCGCCACACCGTCGGCCGAGCTCCGCCGGCTCAACCACTCGATGGGCGCGAGCGTCGGGTCGTCCCACCGCGGGCCGTGCAGCCGGGCCAGCTCGACGACAGCGGTGCGGGCCTGGGCCACCGAGCAGCCCGACAGCTGGTTGCCCTGCACCCCCGGCGCGAGGTCCTCGAGCACCAGCACGAACGAACCGTCGGCAGGGTCCCACTCGGCGAGGTGGCACTGCGCGATCCGGATGTCGACCGTCTGGGCCAGTTCGCCATAGAAGCGCACCTCGCGCTCGTAGTTGCGCAGGCCCACGCCCGTCGCCCTGCTGGTCTCCTCCGGCGCTGGCAGCTTCACCACGACCGACGTGGGGCCGGCCTCGCCGCCGAGCAGCTCGACCCGCAGGTTCATGCCCACCAACCCGTCGCCGATGCGGCGCGCCCGGAGCGCGCCGACGTCGCGCCCGAGCACCGCCGACAACCATTCGGCGGTCAACCAGCTCGGCACGATGTCGCTCGACACGACGCCGACGGTACTCGGCGACGCGCGCGCTCAGCCGAGCCGCGACGAGGCAGCGTGGTCCTCGGCGATCGAGTTCCCGCCGTCGACCACGATGAGCGAGCCCGTGACATACGACGCGTCTGGGCTCGCCAGGAACTCGATGACCGCGGCGACCTCGTCGGCAGTGCCGCTGCGACCGATGGGGGTGGCCCGACCAGCACGGCGCTCCGCCGCCGTGGCGCTCGGCGTGTCGATCCAGCCCGGCGCCACCGCATTGACGGTGATGCCAGCAGACGCGACCTCGAACGCCAAGGCGCGGGTCAGGCCGGCCATCCCTGCCTTTGCGGCGGCATAGGCGCCAGCCCGGTCGAAGGCGGCAAGTGGACCGGTGGTCGAGGCGACGTTGACGATCCGGCCACGACGGCGCCGACGCATCCCGGGCACGACGGCGCGCGACATCAGGAACGCCGTCGACAGGTTGCGACGCATCGTGTCGTCCCACTCGGCCAGGGTGAGCTGATCGATCCGCCGATCGGCGTCGCGACCCGCTCCGATCGAGGTCATCCCTGCGTTGTTCACCAGGACCTCGATTGCACCGAGCGACGCTGCGACCGACACCGCCTCGTCGACCGCCTGCTCGTCGCGCAGGTCCGCAACGACCCCGGTCGCACGTCGCCCGTCGGCCACCAGCTCGGACGCCCGCTCCAGCACACGATCCGTGGTGCCGACCAGCACGACATGCGCCCCCCGGCCCGCCAGGCGCAGCGCTGTCGCGAAGCCGATGCCGCCCGGGCTGCCTGCTCCGGTGACGATCGCCACGGGTGTCGCCGTTCGCGCCATGGGCGCAGACAGTAGCGTCACGTCCGTGACCACCGGCCTCGAATCCGCACCGGACCTCGCCGACGACTCCGAGCACATCGAGCGACTCGAGCGCGACGGCTACACCATCGTGCGCGATGCATTCGACCCCGACCTGGCGGCCGCACTGCTCGACGACGTACGCCGCCTCGAGCACCAGCTCGGCATCGGTCCCGGCCGCAACGGGTTCGAGGGCTACGCCACCACGCGCGTCTACAACCTGCTCGCCCATGGCCCGCTCTACCAGCAGATCCCGTTGCACCCGAGGGTGCTGCCCCTCATCGAGCATCTGTTGGGCCAGGGCTGCCTGGTGAGCAGCCTGTCGAGCATCGCCATCGGCCCTGGCGAGCGGGCGCAGCCGATCCACGCCGACGATCAGGTGATGCCGCTGCCCAAGCCGCATCCGGCAACGGTTGCGAACAGCATGTGGGCGCTCACCGACTTCACCGAGGCCAATGGGGCCACGCGGCTGATCCCCGGCACGCATCTCGCCGACCAGTCGCCCATCTACGGCCAGCACTACGACAGCATCCCCGCCGCGATGCCTGCCGGCAGCATCCTCGTGTGGCACGGTTCGCTCTGGCACGGCGGCGGAGCCAACACCACCGACCACACCCGCGTGGGCATCGCCATGAACTATTGCGCCGGATGGGTCCGCCAACAGGAGAACCAGCAGCTCGGCCTGCCCCTCGATGTCGTCGCCGAGTTCCCACCGGCCCTCCAGGAGCTGTGTGGGTTCGGGGTCTACCGCGGCCTCATCGGGCACATCGACCGCCGCTCCCCCGCCCAGGTGGTGCTGACCGGCGAGCATCCACACCGGATGCTCTGGGACCACACCTGACGCGGCGTCGCCGCCGATACCGTCGCAGGCGACATGCACCGGTTCCTCCTCCGCCCCCGCTGGCTGCTGTTCCACGCGATCGTCGCCGTCGGCGTTGTGGGCATGGTGATGCTGGGCTTCTGGCAACGCGACCGGCTCGAGGAGCGACAAGCATTCAACGCCGTCGTCGAAGCACGTGCATCCGAACCGCCAGCCCCGGTCGAGCAGGTCGTCGGACCACCGGGCACCGAGGCCGACCCGACCACCATCGACTGGCGCAGTGTGACGGCATCCGGGCGCTACCTGGCCGACGAGCAGATCGTGATCGTCAACCGCTCCCAGGGCGGCCAGGCAGGCGTGAACGTCGTGACGCCGCTCGAGCTCGCCGACGGTCGACTGCTCGTGGTCAACCGAGGGTTCGTCCCCGGCGCAGGCAACGAGGTACCGATGCCTCCCGATGGCACCGTCGAGGTGGTCGGCCGACTCCGTCAGTCGCAGACCCGCAGCTTCGGCGGGCTCTCCGACCCCGAGGGGAAGCTCGTCGAGATGCAACGCATCGACATCGACCGGATGGCCGAGCAGTTGCCCGCCGCGCCGGTGCCCGTCTACCTCGACCTCATCGACCCCGACCAGCAGTTGCCGGTGCCGATCCCGTCCCCGGTGCTCGACGAAGGCCCACACCTGTCGTACATGTTCCAGTGGTGGTTCTTCGCCGGTTGCGCTGCAGCCGGATGGGTGGTGGCCGTCCGACGCTCGATCCGCACCAACCGGCTCAACGCAACAGGCGAGCGAACGGCAGCGGGCTCCCCGCCGCCAGACGAGCCCGCATCGACCACGGCAGCGACATGAACACCCTGCGCATCGCTTGGACGACCTCCGTCGGGTCGACGTCGACGCGCAGGTAGGCCGACCACAGGTCGGTCGGCAACCGGAAGAACGCTCCGAAGAACCCGGCCAGCTCGTCGGGCGCCATGCGCAACAGGGCGGCCAAGCCATAGTCGTGCAGTGCCCGGCTGCGTCGCTGACTCGCCGGCCAGACGGCATTCCACACGTGCAGGCTGCGCTGGCGGGGGTCGATCGAGAGCGAGTCGGCGATCGCCGCAGCGACGCGGGGCGCTCCACGAAGCGAGGCCGCGACCGAGTAGCCGGTGGCCGGGTGCACGTAGCCGGCGGCGGCGCCGAACCCCACGACGGGCTGGCTGCGGCTGGGCGCTCCCGGTGCCATCGGGATGGTGACGAGCTCGACGTGCTGGGCGCGTGCCGTCAGGTCCTCGCCCAGCCGGGCGGCAAGACGGGCGCGGAGCTCGTCGTGGCCCACCGCCGGCCGCCGGGCGAGCGAGGTCTCCTCGACGAGCCACCGACCGCCACCGAGCGACAGGACGTAGAGGAACGTCGCCGGGTCGCCGGCGCGATGTCCGGGAGGTTGCCGCCAGTCCATGAGCACCGACGCGGACCCGCCGACGGACTCGGGCCGTCCGTCGACCACCAGCCCGTACGCCGTCTGTTCGGGCACGCTGCCTCGCTGGGTGCGACCTGAGCGAACGGAAACGAAGCGGGGCGCTGCTCCGGTTGCATCGACGACGAGGCTCGCCCGGAACTGTCCGGACGAAGTCGCGACCGAGAACTCCTCACCAGCCGGCCCGACGTCGACCACCGAGGCATCGAGGTGCGGGGCCACGTCGAGCGCTCGGCGCAGACGCTCGTTGTCGAACATGCCGTACTCGCGGCCCAGCTCGTGTCGGACGAGTGGGGCCGCCGAATCGGACGGGTCGCCGACGACAACATCGATCGCAGAGGCTTCGCCGATGCAGCTGCGCGCCGTCGGGTCGAGCTCGTCGAGCCAGGCGCCGTAGGTGGCGCCCCAAGGCCCGACCGGCCCGATCGTGCAGACGTCGAGCCCCGCAGCGGCACATGACGACCCGAGCGCCAGGGCAGCGGGGCCGGCACCCGCCACGACGACATCGAACCGGTCACCCGGGCCGGCCGGCCTCGGCACCTGCGGCGACGTCGCCGGTGTCGCCCCGTCGGGCTCAACCACCGTGACCGAGACCCGATTCGATGCGCGCCATGCGGCGGAACTGCTCGACGATGTCCGGGGTGCGATGCTCCGGGTCGAGGCTGCGGTACGTGGTCTCGACGTTGACGACAATCCGCCCGAACTCGCCCCAGCCGGAGAAGTCCGGCCGGGCGCCGATCTCGTGGGCGATCGCTCGAGCAGCGTCCCACGCGTCCTCGCCCGAGGCCTGGTGCTCGCGGGCTCGCCCGTCGACGAACGCCAGGTAGTCGCGGACCTGGGCGATGCCACCCTTGTCGGTGACCGGGCCGTGCCCAGGAACGACGGTGTCGATGTCCATGCCGAGCATCAGGTCGCACGCTGCGACCCAGTTCGACAGCGGCCCCGCCCACACGATGGGGGTGCCGCCGATGAACAAGATGTCGCCGGTGTAGATCGTTGCCGCATCGGGCACGTACGCAAGCGTGTCGCCCGAGGTGTGCGCCGGGCCGACCTCGATCAACTCGACCACCCGCCCCCCGACGTCGAGCTCGAGCCGGTCGTCGAAGGTCCGGTCGGGTAGCCGCATCTCGATACCGTCAAACGCGAAGGATCCGAAGAACGAGCGGAACAGCTCCCCGACCTCGCCCGGGGCCCCGTTGAGCGCGGCGAGCATTGCCGGTGGGACCTCGCGCATCTCGTGCGCCGTGGCAGTCGACGCGACGATCTCGGCACCTGCCATCAGTTGATTCCCGTAGCAGTGGTCGCCGTTGGCATGCGTGTTGAGCACCGTCGCGATCGGCGCGGCCTCGGTGTGCGCAGCCATCGACTCGAGCATCCGCGCCGTCAGTGCCAGGTCGAACAGCGTGTCGACCAGCAGCGACGCTCCGTCACCGACGACGAGCCCCGCGTTCGACCAACCCCAACCCCCATCGGGCTGCAGATAGGCGAAGCATCCGTCACCGAGTTCGTGCAGTCCGAGCTCGTACCCGACAGCCATGGCCATCTCCTCTCCTGAACGGCAGCAACCGCCCCTTCCATCTTGCCGCGTGGGCCCGCCTTGCGTTGCGACCGACGCCCGACCGGCTCACAGAGGTATCCAAAGGTCCCTGGTACGAGCGGTCACGCGGAGCGTCTACTGGTCCCTATGTCAGCACCGACCAACGAACCGACACCCGATCCGATCGACCCCGTCAAGGTCTTCCTGCTCGACGACCACCTGGTCGTCCGCGAAGGTGTGCGCGCCGTGCTCGAAGCCAGTGGCGTCGTCGAGGTCGTGGGTGAGGCCGGCACCTGCGCCGACGCCCTGGCCCGAATCCCTGCGACTCGGCCCCGGGTCGCAATCCTCGATGTCGAGCTGCCGGACGGTAGCGGGGTCGAGGTCTGCCGCGAGATTCGGTCGAGCTACCCGGACGTCGTCTGCCTGATGTTGACCTCGCACGCCAACGATGAGGCGCTCTTCGCATCGATCATGGCGGGCGCGGCTGGCTATGTGCTGAAGCAGATCCGCGGCAACGAGCTCGTCGATGCGGTTCGTCGCGTCGCGACTGGGGACTCGTTGGTCGACCCTTCGGTCACCGGCTCGATCCTCGAGCGCCTGCGCAACCCGCAACCGAATGTCGATCCGAGGCTCGCCTCGCTGACCCCACTCGAGCACACCATCCTCGAGCACCTCGTCGAGGGGTCAACGAACCGTCAGATCGCCTCCAAGGTGAACATCTCGGAGAAGACGGTGAAGAACTACATCTCGTCGATCCTGCGCAAACTGGGCATGACCCGCCGCACCGAGGCTGCCGTGTACGCAGTGCGGGCGAAGCAGTCCGCCTGACCAGCTCGACCGGGGTCACGCGACGTGGGGGTGGGGTTCGAACCCCACCCCCACGTCGCGCACGGCACGGAATGCACACGGCCCCCAGTCACACTCGCGTGACAGGAACCTTGACGACCTCACGTGGCGACGTGGCCGGCATCGGGACACTGACCGTGAGGATCCCGTCCTTGTACGAGGCCGTGATGTCGGTGGGCTGCACCTCCGCGGGAACCCGCAACGTCCGGGTGTAGGCGCCGTAGCGGAACTCGCTGCGGTACCGCCCGGCCGTTTCCGTCGCTGCCTCCTCCTTGCGCTCGGCGCGGATGGTGAGCAGGCCGTCGGCGATCGAGATGTCGACATCGCGCTGGGGGTCGATGCCGGGCAACTCGGCACGGATCTCGAGGCGTCCGTCCTGCATCGACTCCTCGATGCGGATGAACTCCTCGAGTCGGCCGACGCGGTCGAACCAGCGCACGAGGTCGGGGACATCGAACCAGTCCGAGAGGCGCTGTGGCCACGTATCGGGGCGGCGTTCGAGATCGGTGCTCATGTGAACTCCCTCATGTGATCTCCTGTCATGGTCGGTGGAACACGGTCAGCCTCTCGTCGCGGCCCGTCGGTCGGTGAGAGCCGACCGGGCCCTTCGTCGACGACATCTCTCGCGGCACGAAGTCGAGGGGTCCGCGCACGCTCGCCGGCTCGATCCGAACGGACCCGGCAACGTGTCCCAACGGTGCCGCGAACCGGTGCGTTGTGGACTCCCCCCTCCAGCCGCAGATGACTAGAACGAAGACGTGATCGACAACGACATCGTCCAACAGGCGGTCGCGCTCGACCGTGAGCGCATCGCTCGCGACCTGCACGACAACGCCATCCAGCGTCTGTATGCGGCGGGCCTGCAGCTGCAGGCGGCGCTCGGCCGGGCGGACCTCGAAAGCCAGGTGGGCCAGACGATCGACTCGCTCGACGAGGTGATCCGCGAGATCAGGGCCACCATCTTCGGCATCCGTTCACCGCGCACCCAGCTCGAGGGGCCTGTGCACGCGCTGGAGGCCGCTGTCGCCGAGGCGGGTCGCGTGCTGGGCGCCCCACCGCAGCTGGTCATCGACGGTCCGGTCGACGACCTACCCGCCGAGGTGGCGATCGAGTTGGCCAGCTCGTGCCGCGAGCTGCTGTCGAACGTCGTCCGCCACTCGCGTGCTGCACAGTGCTGCGTGCGCCTCCACGTGACCGATCACGATCTCACCTTGACGGTCGAGGACGACGGCATCGGCTGCCCGACAGCCACCATCGGAGGCCTCGGGCTGGCCAACGTGCGCGACCGGGCGGCGCTGCGCGGCGGCCGGTGCACGTGGTCGACACGACGTCCGGTCGGCACGAAGGTCACCTGGTGGATCCCGCTCCGATCGGAGGACCGTGCGAGCGAGCCCATCGAGGTCGCGCTCCCCGGCCTCGAATTCGTCGACGCCGCCTGAACCCGATGAAGCACGACACCTATCGCTCGAGGCTGCGCGACGAGCGCGCCCGGCTGCGGCGCGAGCTGATCGCGCTGCGCCACGAGGTCGGCGTCACGGGCCCCGACGAGACCCTGCCGTCATACGAGGCGTTCGGTCAGCATGGAACCGACCAGGCGAGCGACCTCCTCGGGCGCGAGGTCGATCGATCGCTCGAGCTCGATCTGCGGACGCAACTCGCCGAGGTGGACGATGCCATCGGACGTCTCGAGCGCGAAGAGTTCGGCCACTGTGCCGTGTGCGGCAGGCAGATCGACCACGAACGGTTGACGGCGCTGCCCTGGGCGCGCCGTTGCGTCGAGCACGAAGCCGCCGCGGAACGGGCCGATCAGCGCGTCCTCGATCCCGCTGTGCCCTACACGGCGCTGGAGGACGCGACCGCGAGCGACGACGAGGACGACACCGTCGTCGGCACCGAGCCAGCGGAAGAGACCGCCCTCCACGTCGAACGCGAGCGATGACAGCCTGAGCAGCCGCTCGCCGCTGCGACCGATGTTGTCGACCACCGTAGAGCCCAGCCCAAAAATGGCCCCTATGCTGCGATGATGCGCCAGCTGAACGGCATCGACGCGAGTTTCTTGAACATGGAGACCGCCAGCGTGTTCGGCCATGTGAGCTCGCTCAACATCTACGACACGAGCGGCGTCCCCGGAGGGGCCGGCCACGAGGCCACCAAGCAGATCATCCTCGAGCGCATCGAGCGCCTGGCGCCGTTCCGACGGCGGCTCGTCGAAGTCCCACTCGGCCTCGACCTCCCCTACTGGATCGAGGACCCGGACTTCGACATCGACTTCCACGTCCGCCACCACGCCGTGCCGCCGCCCGGGACACCCGAGCAGCTCGCCGAGGTCGTCAGCCGGATCGTGGCCCGACCACTCGACAGGTCGCGGCCGCTGTGGGAGCTCTACGTCATCGAGGGGGTCGATGAGGGGCGTTCGATCGCCCAGCTCACCAAGATCCACCATGCCGCCATCGACGGAGCTGCGGGCGCCGAGATGCTGGCAGCGATCCTCGACGTCGACCCGACGTACCGCCCCAGCGGTGATCCGGCAGCGTGGGAGCCCGAGCGGGTCCCGTCTGACGACGAGTTGCTGCGGCTCACGCTGCGCGAGCTCATGCGCCGCCCGGAGAAGTTCGCCAGGCTCAGTGCCCGAACCGCCCGCGAGTTGGCGGCCACGACGCGCTCGGGCGGCCTGCGGGCGCTCGCCGACCTGATCGCCCAGCCCCTGCCGGGCCCCGTCGGCTCGGTGCTGCGCCAGCGGCTGCGCGCCCAGTACGGCGACGACACCGATCGCGCGCCAGCACTCCCTCCGTCACCGGCTCCGCGCACGCCGTGGAACAGGCCGATCACCGCACATCGCCGCTTCGCCTACACCACCGTGCCGCTCGAAGATGCCAAGCGCATCCGACGGCAGTTCGGGTGCACCTTCAACGACGTGGTGATGGCGCTGTGCAGCGGCACGCTGCGGCGCTATCTGGTCCACCACGATGTGCTCCCCGACGAGCCGCTCATCGCCATGGTGCCCGTGAGCGTGCGCACCGGCGCCGAGGAAGACGCGTATCAGAACCGGGTGTCGGCCTTGTTCGCCGACCTGGCTACCAACGAGGCCGATCCCGTCCGCCGGCTCGCACGTGTCACCCAGGCGATGGTTGCCGCCAAGGAGAACTTCGCCGCCATCCCGGCGGAGACCCTGCAGGACTTCACCCAGTTCGCCCCTCCGGCTGTCGCCGCCAGGGCGATGCGCATGTACAGCCGGTTGCGCATCGCCGACCGGCTGAACCCGCCGTTCAACCTGGTGATCTCGAACGTGCCCGGCCCGTCGTACCCGCTCTATTCGGCAGGTGCGCGACTCATGCACTTCTACCCAGTGAGTGCGCTCGCCGACGGCCAGGGCCTGAACATGACCGTCCAGAGCTACAACGGCAATCTCGACTTCGGGTTCATCGCCGACCGGGAACTGGTGCCCGATCTGTGGCGGATGGTCGACCTGCTGCACGAGAGCGTGGCAGAGCTGATCGACTGCTGCGAGCCGCTCACGCCGGCCCCGCCGCGCCGAGCTTCCCGGTCGCGATCAGCCGCTCGAGGGTGATCGCCGCCAGACGCTCGGCCACCATCACCGTCGGCAGGTGGGTGTTCGCCCGCGGCAAGGTGGGCATCACCGAGGCATCGCACACCATCAGCCCGTCGTAGCCGACGACGCGCCCGGATGTGTCGACCACGCTCCCCATCGCACATGTCCCGACGGCGTGCACGTAGTCGCCGATCGCCGCACGGATCCCGTCCTCGCTGCGGTCGTAGGGAAGCACGGTGCCGAACGAGCCGAAGCGAGCATCCTCGACCAGCCGCTCGACTGCGTCGATCGCCCGTTCGACGGCCCGGAGGTCGCGCGGATCGGACAGCATGTCGAACTCGACGATCGGGTCGACGACCGGGTCGAGGCTGGCGAGGCGCACGGTGCCGCGCGAGTGCACCCGCATGGCAGCTGCCATCACCACAGCCACCTCCGGGTGATCCGGGTCGACATGGTCGAGCGGGAGCACCTGAAGATCGTCGGGCCCCTCGTAGCCCGCGAGCCTGACGACGGTCGCGATCGGGAGGCTCCGCGGGTCGGCGGGCTCGTGGCGGACGATGGAGATGGGGAACGACGGGTGGTCGCACAGCTGCTCGCCGATGCCCGGCGTGTCGATGCCGGATCGCAGCAGCAGCGCTGGCGAATGGATGGCACCTGCGCTCACCACGACGAGGTCCGCCGGCACATCGTGCCCTCCGACTCGGATACCCACCGCTCGTCGACCGTCGAGCACGATCCGCTCGACGAGCGCGTCGCCGTGAACGGCCAGGTTGGGGCGCTCGCGAGCAGGTTCGAGATAGGCGTCGTTCACCGAGACCCTGCGGCCCGAACCATCGCGGGTGAGCGGTACGCCGGCAGCGGCTTCGGGCCACACCGATCCGACCAGACGGTTGAGCGCCCCCCACTCGGCGGCGGGGGCGTGGGTGAGGGTGAGTGCGGTCCGCGCGAACCACGGGCGCACGTCCGACCAGCCCCAGCCAGCGCAACGTCCGACGGACGCCCATTCGTCGTAGTCGCTCGGTGTGCCCTCGAGCGCCACCATCGCATTCACCGCGGACGATCCTCCAACGCCCCGACCTCGCGTGTACGGACGCAACGCCTGACCTCGGGCGCGGCGAGCCTCGAGGCCTGCCCACGTGCGACCCATCTCGCGCACCGCCGCCGTGAACGACGGTCCGGCGATCGAACGAGGGGTGGCACCACTGCGGTGGTCCGGGCCAGCCTCGTAGAGGGCGACTTCGATGTCGGGATGCTCGCTGAGCCGAGCCGCGATCGTCGCTCCGCCCGAGCCGGCGCCGACCACCACGACCCGCACCCGGGAGGCGCGACGCGCCCTCACTGTTGCTGCTGGACCTGCGCCGCCTCGGTGACGCGGCGGGCGACATCGGCGAACATCTGCGGGGTGGGCAGCATCAGCAACGACGCTCCCCCGTCGACGCACAACGTCTGACCGGTGATGTAGGCGCCCTCGGGACCGCAGAGGAACAGCGCCGCGCCGGCGACATCGTCGACCGTGCCCATCCGGCCGAGCGGCGTGACCTCGCGCAGTGCCTGGATCGCCGGTTCGAAGCGGAAGATCCGGGCGGTCATCGGCGTCTCGATCAGCGATGCGGCGACGACGTTGAATCGGACCTGTCGGTCGCCGTACTCGACAGCTGCGATCTTCGACGCGTACTCGACACCGGCCTTCGCCGACGCATACGCGGCCAGGCCCCGGCTCGGGTTGTGCGCCGTGAGCGACGAGATCGACAAGAACGCACCGCCGTCCCCGTGGGCAGCCATCGCGTTGCCGAAGTGGCGCATGCAGTACAGCGCCCCGGTGAGCTGCACGGCATGCATCGCCTCGAGGCGATCCGGCGTGAGGTCGGCGATCGAAGTGGACTGCTCGAACCCGGCGCAATTGACGGCGATGTGCACTGGACCATGCGATGCGGTCACATCGGCGACCAACTGCGCGACCTGCGCGTCGTCGGTGATGTCGCACACCATGCCGGAGGCACCCATCGACGCAGCCGCCTCGGCCACCACATCGGCCCGACGCCCGGCGATCACCACCTTCGCGCCCTCGGCGACGAAGCGACGGGTGATCGCTTCACCGAAACCGCTGTGCCCGCCGATCACGACCGCTGTGCGTCCCTCGAGTTGCGCCATGACGTGAGTGTACGAGCCTCGCAGCAGCGGCCCGACGACGTACCGAATGACGTGCATCGCGCAGCGCGACTGGCCACACTGGGCGCTATGAGACCCGGTGTGCCCGTTCGCACTCTGCTGATGGCGGCTGCCCTGGCCACGGCTGCACTGATTGCCGTGAGCGCTTGCTCGGGCGACGACACTTCCCCCTCCGGAGCAGCAAGCTCGACGGCCCCGTCATCGGGCGCCCCGGACTCCTCGACGACTCCCACCACGATCGACGGCGCGTCGACCACCGACAGCTCGACCACCTCGACCACCTCGACCACATCCACCACCACGACGACGACGATCCCGCTCATCACCGAGGGTGGCATCGTGAAGGTGGCCAATGCCAGCAACTTCGGGGGCGCCGCCGGCCTGCTCACTGCGGCGCTGGGCGAGCGTGGCTTCACCATGCGGGAGGCGACCAACGCAGCGGGCTGGGAGGAGATCCTCGACGTCACCAAGATCTACACCCGCGAAGAGGTCCGTCCCGTCGCCGAGTCGATCGCCCGCCTGCTGGGCGGGGTCGCCGTCGAGCGCATGCCTACCCCAGTGCCGATCCAGAATGCGATGGAGGGCCTCGGCGACGCGAACATCGTGGTCATGCTGGGCATGGACCTCGCCGGCGAGCCGCTCCCCGGAGCTGCCGGCTGAGCGTCCGCTGCCGGTCGGCGGCGGCAAGAGCCGCAGAGACGCTCAGTCGACCCGCGACGACGCCGGCAGGCCAGCCAGATGGGCGCTGTCGCCGTAGCGGCGCAGTGACCAGACTCCGCGATCGTCGAGGTGGAGCTCGGTGATCGAGGTGTTCAGGGTATTGATCCAGAACCCGCCGGTCGACGGCGCCCGCAACGCCTGGCGTAGCGCTGCATCGATCACGCCACCGTGGCAGACGACGAGCACCGTGGCGCCTCGGTGCTGCTCGACGACCCGCCGGATCGACGACCCGACGCGGAAGTGGAACGCAGCCAGCGTCTCACCTCCTGGAAAGGTGACGTCGAAGGGGTCGCCCTGGAAGGCGTCGAGACCGTGCCGGTCGACGAAGGCGTCCCACGACAGGCCGTCGCACTCGGGGCCGGGGTCGTGCTCGCCGAAGCCCTCGTCGGTCCCGATGGTCGTGCCTCCGAATGCATCGACCACGATCTCGGCCGTCTCGCGCGCCCGCGGGTAGTGGCTGGCGATCACGACGTCGGGCACGAACTCGGGGTTCGACCGCCAGCGGTCGCGTAGGCGCTCGGCCTGCTGCACGCCGAGCTCGGAGAGTCCAGAGCAGGTCCGTGGACCGCCCACGACCCGAGCGACGGTCACCTTCGACTCGCCGTGACGGACGTAGATCAAGCGGGTCATGCACGGAGCTTACTTTTCGTTCATCGACCGGACGACAACGGGAAGTCCCTCCGTACAGTCGAGCAATGGCAGTGGGTGCTCGGTTGACGGTGTGGTCGATCGGCCCCGACCCGCGGGGTGCCGACCTCGTGGCCGACGCTCGGACGCTCGGCTTCGACTGGGTCGACGACATCCGGCCAGCCGATCTGTTCTTCCTCGACGGTGACCTCGACGAACGCGGCCGTACCGAGCTCGAGTCGCTCCTCGTCGATCCGATGCTGCAGCACGGAACCTGGGAGCACCATCGTGCAGGTCGCGGCGAGGACCGCGGAGCGCACCGGGCAGCCACCGTGCACGTGGTCGAGACCAGCCTGCTCCCGGGGGTCACCGACACCGTTGCCGACGTGTTGCAGCACGCTGCGCTCACCCTCGGCGTCGACCTGCGGCGCGCGGCAACTGGCCGTCGGTTCGAGGTCGTCACCCACGATGACGTTGCGGGCGACGAGGTGCAGCGACTGGCGACGCGCCTGCTCGCGAACGAGATCGTCGAACGTGCCGCCGTGGGACTGATCGATCCCCCGTTCGCCCATCAGCACAGCTACGACGGCACCGGGCTCGTCGAGGTCGTGCCGGTGCGCGATGCCGACGACGCGGCCCTCAGCGCACTCAACCAGGCCCGGGGCCTGGCGCTCGACCCTGCGGAGCTGCGCGTGATCGCCAACCACTTCGCGACGATCGGCCGCGACCCGACCGATGTCGAGCTCGAGATGCTCGCCCAAACCTGGAGCGAGCACTGCGCACACAAATCGTTCCGGGCCGAGGTGGAGCTTCCCGACGGCTCGGTCGAGGCCCCGCTGCTCGCCCGACTCCGCGACGCGACCGACAGCATCGCAGCGCCGTTCGTGCGCAGTGCCTTCGTCGGCAACGCCGGGATCGTCTCGTTCGTCCCCGATGTCACCGTCGCCGTGAAGGCCGAGACACACAACCACCCATCGGCGATCGAGCCCTTCGGCGGGGCGAACACCGGAGTCGGCGGGGTGATCCGCGACGTGCTCGGAGCGGCACATCTGCCGTGTGCGGTCACCGACGTGCTCTGCTTCGGCCCGACCGATCTGCCGTCCGAGCGCCTCCCTCCGGGGGTCATCCATCCACGGATGGTCCACGAAGGGGTTGTCGCCGGAATCGCCGACTACGGGAACAAGATCGGCCTGCCAACGGTCGCCGGTGCCGTGCTCTTCGACGCCGGCTACACGGCCAACCCACTCGTCTTCGCTGGTTGCGTCGGCCTGGCCAGGGCCGGCGACGCGGCACCAGTCCTCGATGGGCCGCACCCCGGCGATCTGGTCGTCGTGCTCGGCGGTCGGACCGGACGCGACGGACTCCGCGGCGCCACCTTCTCGAGCGCCACGATGGATGCGACGACGGGCGACGTGGCAGGTGCCAGCGTGCAGATCGGCGACCCGATCACCGAGAAGCTGCTGATCGATCTCCTCCGCGAGGCGGCAGGGTCGTACACGGCGATCACCGACTGCGGCGCCGGTGGGTTGTCGTCCGCGGTCGGCGAGATGGCCGAGTCGACGGGTGCCATCGTCGAGCTCGGCGCCGTCTCGCTCAAGTACGCGGGGCTCACACCCTGGGAGATCTGGCTGAGCGAGGCACAGGAGCGCATGGTGGTAGCCGTCGACCCCGACCAGCTCGCGACCCTCGGCGCACACGCCGATCGGTGCGGGGTCGAGGTGTCGGTCATCGGTCGCTTCACCGGCGACCGACGGCTGATCGTCCGAGCGGGCGACCAGGTCGTCGCCGATCTCGACACGCAGTTCCTCCACGAGGGACGGCCCCGTCGACGCCTCGCCGCCACTCCACCGGCGCCGCGCCGCAACGGCGCAGTGCCTGCGGTCGACCACCCAGCTGCGGCCCTGCTGGCCTTGCTCGCCCATCCGAACATCGGGTCGAAGGAATCGGTCATCCGCCGCTACGACCACGAGATCGGTGGCGCGACGGTGGTGCGTCCCGTGGTCGGCATCGAGCGCGACGCACCCGCCGACGGTGTGGTGCTCGCCGAACCAGACGCGACCACCGGTCTCGCGATCGGCATCGGAGTGAACCCGTGGTACGGCACGGTCGATCCGGAGCGGATGGCGCGAGCCGTTGTCGACGAGGCGCTGCGCAACGTCGTCGCCGTCGGTGCCGATCCCGACAAGGTCGTCTTGATGGACAACTTCTCGTGGGGCGATCCGAGGCGGCCGACGACGTTCGGTGCGCTCGTCGCCGCCGTCGACGGGTGCGTGGCCGCCTCGATCGAGCACTCGGCCCCGTTCGTGTCCGGCAAAGACTCGCTCAACAACGAGTACCTGGGCTCCGACGGTGAACGGCACAGCGTTCCGCCCACCCTGGTGATCCACGCGATCGCCCACATCCCCGACGCCGATCGGGTCGTGACCCCCGACCTGAAGGCCGCCGGCAACTCGCTCGTGCTCATCGGTGTCACCGACGCCGAATTCGGCGGCAGCCACCTCGGGATGGTGCTCGGGGGATTCGACGATCCGCTCGACGGAACGGCGCCCGCCGTCGACTCTCGCGCACCTGCCCGGTTCCGTCGCCTGCACCGCCTGCTCGTCTCCGGTGCTGTCGCTGCCTGCCACGACGTGAGCGAAGGTGGCCTCGCCGTCGCCCTCGCCGAGATGGCCATCGGTGGCCGGCTCGGGCTGCGCGTCGACCAGGCCCCGCACGGCGATCCGACGGTCGCGTGGTTCGCCGAGAGCACCGGCCGGTTCGTGTGCGAGGTGCCCGCCGACCGAGCTGCCCGGTTCGTACGCGAGTTCACCGACGCCGGCGACCACGCCGTGGTCATCGGTACGGTCACCGAGCACCCCGTGCTCGACTTCGGCGCCTGGTCCGTCCCCCTCGATGCGGCCGTCGGGGCGTTCACCGGCGGGCCCCGGCGATGAACGCTCCCCGCGCCCTCGTGGTCGCCGCTCCGGGCACCAACCGCGATCGCGACGTCGCGTTCGCGCTCGAGCAAGCAGGGGCGACCACCGAGGTGGTGCGGCTCGGCCGACTCGCCGCAGAGCCCCACCTGCTCCGCGGTGCGTCGATGCTGGTGGTGGCCGGGGGCTTCAGCCACGCCGATGCCTTCGGGGCAGGGCGGATGTTCGCCCTCGGGCTCACCAGTGCCCTCGGCGACGAGCTCGCCGAGTTCGTCGGCACGGGCCGACCTGTCCTCGGCATCTGCAACGGGTTCCAGACCCTTGTGCGCGCCGGCCTGCTCCCCGGCGCACTTGGCCACAACCAGAGCGGATCGTTTCAGTGCGAGTGGGTCACCCTCGACCCGACGCCGAGCAGGTGCATCTGGACCGACGGCCTCGAGCCGATCGACTGCCCGATCGCCCACGGGGAAGGTCGCTACGTGCACCAAGATCCCACCGCGCTGGCGGCGGCCGGCCAGGTGGCCCTCCGCTACCGGGAGAACCCGAACGGCTCGGTCGCCGACATCGCCGGTGTGTGCGACCCGAGCGGAGTGGTGCTCGGCCTGATGCCCCACCCGGAGAACCACGTCGTCGTCCGCCAACACCCGTTGTGGAGCCGCGGGACGCACCGCGGCCTAGCGCTCGGCGTGTTCGAGCGCGGCGTCCGGCACGCGAGGGGGTGTTGATGGCCACCTTCCCACCCGCAACGCTCGACGACATCGACCTCGACCTGCCCGATCGGCGCGAGGGCAAGGTACGCGTCTCGTACGCGCTGCCGGGTCGACCCCACGAACGGCTCTTCGTCACCACCGACCGCCTGTCGGCATTCGACCGGATCATCACCTGTGTGCCGTGCAAAGGTCAGGTCCTGAACCAGCTGTCGGCGTGGTGGTTCGACCAGACCCGACAGGTCGTGGCCAACCACTTGATCGCCGTCCCCGACCCGGCCGTCAGCGTGGCCCGCGCCGCCCAGCCGCTCCCGGTGGAAGTGGTGGTGCGTGGCTACATCACCGGCGTGACCAGCACATCGCTCTGGCAGCGCTACTCGGCCGGAGCGCGCCTCATCGACGGCCACCGGCTTCCCGACGGACTGCGCAAGAACAGCCGCCTCCCCGAGGCGATCATCACACCGACCACCAAAGCCCATGCCGGCGGACACGACGAGCCGCTCTCGGTCGACGACGTCGTGCGCCGAGAGCTGGTGGATGCCGATCTGTGGGCCCGCGTCTGCGCCACGGCGCTCGAGCTGTTCGCCCTCGGCCAGCGGGTCGCCGAGCGTTCCGGGTTGATCCTGGCCGACACCAAGTACGAGTTCGGTCTCGATGCGCACACCGGAGCACTCCTCGTCATCGACGAGCTGCACACGCCCGACTCGTCGCGCTTCTGGCTGCGCGACAGCTACCTCACCCGGCTCGACTCAGGCGACGAGCCCGAGAGCCTCGACAAAGAGCTCGTGCGCCGGGCCCTGGCCGATCTCGGGTTCCGCGGCGACGGGCCGGTTCCCGATCTCGGCGCCGATGTGGTGGCCGCCACATCGGCCCGCTACGTCGACATCTACGAGCTGCTCACCGGGGAACGGTTCGTGCCCGCGCGCCAGCCGGCGCAGCAGCGCATCGCTGCTGCAGTGACCGCGTGGCTCGACGGACATCCCACCATGACTCCCCCCACCTCTGCCGAAGGGCGCTCCAGCCGATGACCGAACTGCCGCTCCAGCCCATCGCCGACGACGCACCACACGATGAATGCGGCGTGTTCGGCATCTCGACACCTCACGGAGAGGGTGTGGCGCAACTGGCGTTCTTCGGGCTGTTCGCCCTCCAGCATCGCGGTCAGGAGGCGGCGGGCATCGCCGTCAGCGACGGCAACCGCGCCCGTCTCCACAAAGACGCCGGGCTGGTTTCCACCGTCTTCACCCCCGAGGCGCTCGCCCCGCTCACCGGCTACCACGCGATCGGCCACACCCGCTACAGCACCACCGGAGCGAACAGTTCGCGCAACGTGCAACCGTTCCTCGTCGAGACGATGCACGGCCCCCTCGCCGTCGCCCACAACGGCAACTTGGTGAACGCGCCCGTGCTCCGGGAGGAGCTGCTCCAGCGCGGCTTCGGCCTCACGGCCACGAGCGACACCGAGGTGCTCACCATGATGCTGGCGGCTGCTGGCGGGCGCAGCTGGGAGGAACGCATCGAGCGCACGATGCCAGCCTGGAAGGGTGCCTACTCGTTGGTCGTGCTCGGCGCCGACCGCGTGGTGGCGGTTCGCGACCCGTGGGGGTTCCGGCCGCTCAGCATCGGACGGCTCCCTCACGGTGGCCACGCAGTGGCATCGGAGACCTGCGCGTTGACAACACTCGGATGCGTCGACATCAGCGAGGTCGAACCGGGTGAGATCGTCACCCTCCACGGCCACGAGCTCACCCGCCGCCGAGCGATCACGCCAGCTGCGAGCCCGGCTCGCTGCTCGTTCGAGTTCGTCTACTTCAGCCGACCCGACAGTGTCTGGAACGGGCGCAACATCCACCACGTCCGCCAACGTCTCGGCGAGGAGCTCGCCCACGAGCACGCCGTCGACGCCGACGTCGTCGTGCCGGTTCCCGACTCATCGATCCCCGCAGCGATCGGCTACAGCCGGGCCAGTGGCATCGCGTACAACGACGGGCTGATCAAGAACCGATACATCGGGCGCACCTTCATCGAGCCGACCCAAGACCTGCGCAACCGTGGCGTCGCACTGAAGTTCAACGCGCTGGCCGAGAACCTCGCTGGCCGACGAGTGGTGATGATCGACGACTCGCTAGTGCGAGGGACGACGGCAGGACCATTGGTTCGGCTCCTGCGCGATGCCGGCGCGACGGAGGTGCACCTGCGCATCACCTGCCCTCCGATCACCCACCCCTGCCACTTCGGTGTCGACATGGGCCACGACGACGACCTCATGGCCTCGCGGCTCGCCCTCGACGAGATGCGCACCCTCATCGGCGCCGACACGCTGGGCTTCTTGTCGCTCGAGGGGATGATGCGGGCAATCACCGATGCAGCTGCTCCGTCGGGAGCCGACGGGTTCTGCAACGCGTGCTTCACCGGTCGGTACCCGATCGAGGTGAGCCTCGCCCAACCCAAGCTCGGCTTCGAAGGGGTGTTGGCCTGATGCACGTCGTGGTCGTTGGCAGCGGCGGCCGCGAGGCGGCGATCGCCCATGCGTGCCGACACCACGGGCACGACGTCCGTGTGACGACGGCGTACGACCCACAGCAGGACGGGCCGGTCGATCTGGTCATCGTCGGCCCGGAAACCGCCCTCGCCACAGGAACGGCCGACCGCTGCCGCGCGGCGGGGGTGCCGTGCTTCGGCCCGACTGCGGCGCTCGCCCGCCTCGAGTCGTCGAAGGCCCACACCCGCTCGCTCGCCGCTGAACTGGGGCTCGCCTCGCCCCGTTTCGTGTGCACCTCGTCCGCTGATGAGGCGCTGGCGTGGTGGCGCGAGCTCGGCGCCCCCGTGGTGGTGAAGGCAGACGGCCTGGCTGCCGGCAAGGGGGTCGTCGTGCCCTCGACCGACGACGAGACCGAGGAGGCTGTGCGAGCTGCTGCGGCAGCCGGCACGTTCGTCGTCGAGGAGCGGCTCGTCGGTCCCGAGGTGAGCCTGCTCGCCTTCTGCGACGGCACCACCGCCCGCCCCCTCCCTCTCGCGCAGGATCACAAGCGCATCGGTGAGGGCGACACCGGGCCGAACACCGGTGGGATGGGCGCGTATGCACCTGCCCCGTGCAGGTACTCGGCCGACGAGCTCACCGCTGCATTCGTCCAGCCCGTGCTCGACCACCTGCGCAGCCACGGCGAGCACTACGTCGGCATCCTCTACGCCGGGCTGATGCTCACCGCCGACGGGCCGCGCCTGCTCGAGTTCAACTGCCGCTTCGGCGACCCCGAGGCGCAGGCCCTGCTCCCCCTGCTCGCCAGCGACCTCGCCGAGGTTGCGCTGGCATGCGTGGAGGGCCGACTGGCCGATCACCACGTCGCCATCCGTCCCGGAGCGGCCTGCACCGTCGTGGCAGCTGCTGCCGGCTACCCGAGCAGCCCGGAGCTCGGGGCACGCATCACGGGCCTCGACACGGTGCCCGACCAGCACGCGATCGTCTTCCCAGCCGGTGTGCGCATCGACGCCGACGGGGCTGCGCACGTGAGCGGTGGACGGGTGCTGGCCGTCACCGGGCTCGGTCCCGACCTCAACACTGCTCGCAACGCTGCCTATGCGGCGATGTCGGGCATCGCCTTCGAGGGCATGCAGGTGAGGCGCGACATCGCCTGGCGCGCCCCGGCTGCTGGCCTCGGCTCCTACGCCGCCGCAGGTGTCGACATCGACGAGGGCACTCGTGCGGTCGAGGCGATGCGCAGCGCCGTCGAGCGCACCCACGGCCCAGCGGTGCTGGCCGGTGTCGGTAGCTTCGGTGGGGCGTTCAGTGCAGCCGCGATCAGGTCGATGGACGACCCGGTGCTCGTGGCCAGCACCGACGGCGTGGGCACGAAGGTCGAGTTGGCGGCACGGCTCGGCCGCTACCACGGGGTCGGTGTCGACATCGTCAACCACTGCATCGACGACGTCCTCGTCCAGGGAGCCCGACCGCTGTTCTTCCTCGACTACATCGCCTCGAGCCGCCTGCACGCCGAGCGCGTGGCCGAGGTCGTCACCGGGATGGCCGCCGCGTGCGAGCAGGCCGGCTGCGCGCTGCTCGGCGGCGAGACGGCCGAGATGCCCGGCGTCTACGCCGAGGGGGCATTCGACATCGCCGGCACGCTGATCGGAGTCGTCGAGCGAAGCGACCTGCTGCCGACGCGCACCGTCGGGCCCGGCGACGTGCTGCTCGGGCTCGCATCGAGCGGCCCGCACACGAACGGCTACTCGTTGCTGCGGCGGGTGTTCGCGTGGATGCCGATGGACGTGGTCCCACCCGGGTTCAGCGAGCCCCTTGGCGACACGCTGCTCACCCCGCATCGCTCGTACCTCGACGTGCTCACCCCCGCACTGGCCTCCGGCCGGGTGAAGGCCCTCGCCCACATCACCGGCGGAGGCCTGCCCGAGAACCTGCCGCGCGTCCTGCCGGCAGGGTGCCGCGCCGTGGTCGAGCTCGCTTCGTGGCCGGTGCCCCCGCTGTTCGAGCTGGTTCGCTCCGTCGCCACCGAGTTGTCGACAGCCGAGCTCTACCGCACGCTCAACATGGGCATCGGCATGGTGGTGGTGTGCGCCGCCGACGACGTCGCCGAGCTCCGCGGAGCGATCGCCGAGCCGACCTGGGTGATCGGCCGTCTCGAGTCCACCGACGACCCGGAGCTCGACCGGATGGTGGAGCTGCGATGACCACTCGCCTCGCAGTGCTCGCGTCGGGCTCGGGGTCGAACCTGCAGGCAGTGCTCGACGCCTGCACCGCCGGGGCCATCGAGGCCGAGGTGGTGCTCGTCGTCTCGGACCGCCCCGGAGCACGAGCACTCGACCGGGCCCGTGCCGCAGGACGTGCTGCGATCGCCCTCGCAGTCGAACCGGGCGAGCCCCGGCACGCCTACGACCAGCGCCTCGGCGAGGTGGTGCTGGCGAGCGAGCCCGACCTGGTGGTGCTCGCCGGATGGATGCGGCTGCTCTCGACAACGTTCCTCGACCTCTTCCCAGGACAGGTGCTGAACCTGCACCCGGCACGTCCCGGCGAACTGCCCGGAGTGCGGGCGATCGAGCGCGCCCACGCCGAGGCCCAGGCCGGGCATCGTTCGCGCACCGGGGTGATGGTCCACCTCGTCCCCGACGAGGGCGTCGACGACGGCCCACTGCTCGCCACGGTCGATATCCCCATCCTCCCCGGCGACTCCCTCGACGACCTGGCCGCACGGGTGCACAGCGCCGAGCACCGGTTGCTCGTCGAGGTGCTCGCCACCTTGTGCGGCCACGACGGACCCACAACATCAGGTCGTCCCTTCCCCACCCCGACACCACAGGAGCACTGCGCATGAGCAACGACCGACTGTTCGACCGCTTCGAGGCCCTCACCTTCGACGATGTGGTGATCGTGCCCGGCTTCAGCAGCGTCCTGCCCGACACCGCCGACACGTCGGCGACGTTCGCGGCCGACATCGAACTGGCGATCCCGCTGGTCTCGGCGGCGATGGACAAGGTCACCGAGGCTCGGATGGCCATCGCGATCGCCCGCGAGGGTGGTATCGGCGTGATCCACCGCAACCTGGCGATCACCGATCAGGCCGCCGAGGTACAGAAGGTGAAGCGCAGCCAGAGTGGGATGATCACCGATCCGGTCACCCTTCCGGCGACGGCTGCGCTGCACGACGCCGAGGCGCTGATGAACCGCTTCAAGTTCAGCGGGGTCCCGATCGTCGACGACGCCGGACGGTTGGTCGGCATCCTCACCAACCGCGACATCCGCTTCTGCGAGCCAGCCGACTTCGATCGGCCGGTCAGCGAGTTCATGACCGCCGCCGGGCTGGTGACGGCCGAGGTCGGCACCACCCTCGACGAGGCCAAGGCCATCCTCCAGAAGCATCGGATCGAGAAGCTCCCGCTGGTCGACGCCGACGGCTTCCTGCGCGGGCTGATCACGGTGAAGGACATCCAGAAGCGCCAGGAGCACCCGAACGCCACCCGCGACCGCGCCGGACGGCTGCGGTGTGCTGCCGCGGTCGGGGTCGGCGACGACCTCGAGCAGCGGGTGGATGCGCTGGTCGGAATGGGTGTCGACGCCGTGGTCATCGACACCGCGCACGGGCACTCGGCGGGGGTCCTCAAGGCCATCGAACGGATCACCTCGAACTGGCCCGACCTGCCGGTGGTCGCCGGCAACGTCGTCACCGAGGAAGGCGTCGACGCGCTGCACCGTGCGGGGGCGTCGGCGGTGAAGGTCGGCGTCGGCGCCGGGTCGATCTGCACGACCAGGGTCGTCAGCGGAGCAGGGATGCCCCAGTTGTCCGCGATCTGGTTCACCACCCGACGCGCCCGCGAGCTCGGCATCCCGGTGATCGCCGACGGAGGCGTCACCTACTCGGGCGATGTCGTCAAGGCCATCGCCGCGGGCGCCGAGACCGTGATGCTCGGCTCGTTGCTGGCCGGCACCGACGAGAGCCCGGGCGAGATGGAGCTGTTCGAGGGCCGCCGCTACAAGACCTACCGCGGCATGGGCTCGATGGGCGCGATGCAGGGTCTCGGCGCCGACCGCTATGCATCAGGCCAGAGCGCCGTCGGCGCAGCTACCCGCAAACTGGTTCCCGAAGGGGTGGAGGGACGGGTCGCGTACGCGGGTCGTCTGGCCGATGTCGTCTACCAGCTCGCCGGCGGTCTGCGCAGCGGCATGGGATATGCGGGGGCCGCCACGCTCGAGGCGCTGCGCACCTCCAGCCGGTTCATGAAGGTGACGACAGCGGGCCGCGAGGAGAGCCACCCCCACGACGTGACGATCACCAACGAGGCACCGAACTACCAGAGCCGCTGAGGCTCAGGCGAGCTTTTCGACGAACGACTCGAGCTGGCGCAGGTTGCGGCACTCGAACACGCCGTCGGTGAAGGTGCCGTACTCGCCCACGATCGAGTCACCGGTGTTCCAGTAGCTGCGTGGCTCGGGGTTCAGCCAGTACACGTGGCGCGCCTTCTGCTTGATCTCCTTCACCACCCAGCTCTGGCTCGCGTGGTAGTTGTTCCGGGCATCGCCGAGCAGCAGCACCGTCGTCTTCGGCCCGACGTCTTTGCCGTAGCGCTCCCAGAACACCTCGAACGCATGGCCGTAGTCGCTGTGGCCATCGACCCACACCACATCGGCCTCGGTGTTCACCCGGTGGATGGCCTCTTGGATGTCCTCGGTGGACTTGAAGAACTCAGTCACCTCGTCGATGCCGTCGATGAACACGAACGAGCGGACCTTCGAGAACTGGCCCTGGATGGCGTACACCAGCATCAAGGTGAAGCGCGCGAAGGCGGCCACCGAGCCGCTGATATCGGCGACCACCATCAGCTCGGGCTTGGCCGGCCGCGGGTACTTGAACTTCGGCTCGGCGGGCACGCCGCCGTAGCTCAGCGAGTGGCGGACGGTGTTGCGGAAGTCGAGTGGGCCCTTGCGGCCGTGGCGACGCTTGCGCGCCAGCCGCGCTGCGAGCTTGCGCGTCAGCGGGCCGAGGGCCTTGCGCAGGTTCTGCATCTCGTCGCGCGAGGCGTGCATGAACTCGACGTCCTCGGGCAGCGGCTTGCGGAGGGTCTTGGCCATCGCCTCGGCACCGCGGTCGGCAACCAGACGGCGGCGGATCTCGGCCTCGATCTCCTTCTTGAACTGCTCGATGCGGTCGCCGTACTCGTCGCGCTCGAGGCGCTCCTCGAGTTGGGTCAGCTCACCGCCGACCTCGTCGCGGCTCGCATCCATCAGCTTGTCGAGCATGCTGTCGAGGTCGAGGTTGCGCAGGGTTCGGTACAGGTAGTACGTGCCACCGACCGGGCGTCCCGGCTCCATGCCGGCGAAGCGCTGCACGGCCTGCTTCGCGAGCGCCCGCATCATCGCCTGGTCGCCGTGGAGCAACGCCTGCATCAACAGGCGCGCCATCTCCTCGGGAGTGAGCGACTCCATCGAGCCACCGGCGCCGCCGCGGCCCTCTCCCTGGCGCATCTGCTCCTGCATCTCGCGCCACATCTCGTCGAGCTCGCTCTCGTCGCCCGGCTTGATCTTGTACTCCGGGCCGCGCAAGCTGAAGTAGACCTCGAAGACGGTCTCGAACGAGCGCCAGTGCGCCTGGTTCTTCACCATCGTGGCCCCGAGGGCGTATTTGAACGCCTCGCGATCCTCGATCGGGATGTGCTGCACCGCCTCCATGGCGTCGAGGTTCTCCGTGAGCGACACGGGGATCCCTGCGTTGCGCAGTTCGTTGACGAAGCCAGCGAGCAGATCGAGCATGGCGAGAGCCGACTACTTGTCGACGCTGAGTTCCTTCGCCGCCTTGGCGATGTCGGTCTGGTACTTGAGCAGGATGTGGAGCGTCTCCTTGGCCTGCTGAGCGTCGATGTTGTCGATGCCGAGCAGCACCAACGTGCGCGCCCAGTCGATGGTCTCGGAGACCGACGGAGCCTTCTTCAGGTCGAGCTGACGGATGCTGCGCACGATGCGGGCGACCTGGTCGGCGAGATGGCCACTGATGCCCGGCACCTTCGTGAGCACGATCTCCTTCTCGCGATCCATGTCGGGGTAGTCGACGTGGAGGAACAGGCAGCGGCGCTTGAGGGCCTCGCTCAGCTCGCGGGTGTTGTTCGAGGTGAGGAACACGAGCGGGATCTGCTTGGCGGTGATGGTGCCCAGCTCGGGGATGCTCACCTGGTACTCCGACAGGATCTCGAGCAGCAGCGCCTCGGTCTCGACCTCGACGCGATCGACCTCGTCGATGAGCAGCACCACCGGGTCGTCGGCGCTGATCGCCTCGAGCAGGGGGCGGGTGAGCAGGAACTCGTCGCTGAAGATGTCGTCGTGGACTTCACTCCACGAGTCGCTGTTCTTGTCGGCCTGGATCCGCAGCAGCTGCTTCTTGTAGTTCCACTCGTAGAGCGCCTTCGACTCGTCGAGGCCCTCGTAGCACTGC
Organism: Ilumatobacteraceae bacterium; assembly: GCA_040398525.1. Classification (GTDB taxonomy): domain Bacteria; phylum Actinomycetota; class Acidimicrobiia; order Acidimicrobiales; family Ilumatobacteraceae; genus VFMC01. Next base: position 59,789 of record JBBATY010000001.1, read on the forward strand.
AGACGGATCAGCCGAGCGCCGAGCATCTCGGCGGTCGACTTGGCGAGCTGCGTCTTGCCCGTGCCAGCCGGGCCCTCGACGAGGATCGGCTTGCCGAGGCGGTCGGCGAGGAACACGACGCCGGCGATGCCCTCGTCGGCCAGGTAGTTGACGCCCTTGAGTCCCTCACGGACCTCCGGGACGCTCTGGAAGCGGTCACCCATGGCCGGCACCCTATCCCCCGACTTGACCAACGGGTCAATCGAACGCCCAGGCCGTCCGATGCACCGGGGCACCCCGCCCAGCGGCGACGCGCCGCCTAGTGTTGGCGCGTGCCGAGCGTGACCGACCCGGAGCGGGCGGCTGCATGAGCAGCCTGTTGCGCAGCAACGTCGTCGTCGCTACCGGCACCCTTCTCTCGCGGCTCACGGGTCTGGTGCGCCTGGCCGTGTTCGCTGCCGTGGTCGGCCAAACCGCGCTCGCCGACGCGTACAACGGGGCCAACAGTTCGCCCAACGCGGTCTACGAACTGCTGTTGGGCGGTGTGCTCTCGGCGTCGCTCGTCCCGATGTTCACCAAACAGGCAACCGACCGCGACGACCGGGCCACGACAGCGGTCGTCAGCACCGCCCTGGTCGCACTGACTGCACTCACCGCCATTGCCGTCATCGCTGCGCCACTGATCTTCCGCCTTTTCTCGCTCCGCGTGTTCCCCGGCGTCGACCCCGACACCTACCGCGACGTCGGCACATCGCTCGCCCGGCTGTTCCTGTTCCAGATCTTCTTCTACGGCGTGACCGCGCTGGCGACGGCGCTCCTCCAGGCGCGGCGCAGGTTCTTCGCCGCAGCGTGGGCACCCGTGCTCGCCAACGTCGTGATCATCATCTCGCTGGTGCTGGTCTGGATCGACTACGAGGGCCGCAACCCACTGCTCGTCGAGGTGCTCGACGACGACCGGCTCCTCTGGACGCTCGGCCTCGGCGCCACGATCGGCATCGCCGTCGCTGCTCTCGCACTGCTGCCTGCACTGCGCGCCGCCGAGGTGCCGATGGAGTTCAACTTCGAGTTCCGCCATCCCGCGGTCAAGCGTCTGCTGCGGATGTCGATGTGGTCGTTCGGGTACGTCGTGGCCAACCAGATCGCGGTGATCGCCATCCAGAACCTCGCCGAGCCCGGTAGTGGCAACCCGGACGCCTACACCAAGGCCTACATCTTCTTCGTCCTCCCTCACGGCCTGCTCGCGATGTCGATCGTCACCACCTTCACGCCCGAGCTCGCGAGCAGCGTGAAGGCGCGGGCGCGCGAGCTGTTCATCGAGCGCGTCGGCCTCGGGCTGCGGCTGATCGCCCTGCTCACGATCCCCGCCGCCGCCGCGCTGTTCGTCTTGCGCCGACCGCTGGTCGGCCTGGTGCTCCAACATGGCAACTTCAGCGACGCCGCTGCGCTCACCACCAGCCGCGCACTGGGTGGGTTTGCCATCGGTCTCGTGGCATTCTCGCTGTTCCTCTTCACTCTCCGCGGCTTCTACGCCCACGAGGACACGCGAACCCCGTTCGTGCTCAACCTGTTCGAGAGCCTGCTGAACGTATTGCTCGCCTGGGCGCTGTACGACCGGTTCGGTGTGCTCGGGTTGGGCCTCGCCTACGGCCTCGCCTATCTGGTCGGGGCGCTGTGGGCACTGCAGGTGCTGAGCTACAAGGTGCCCGGCTTCTCGGTCCGCCACACCCTCGGACGTATCGCTCCGATGCTGCTCGCCGGGGTGGTGATGGCCGAGGTGATGTGGGCTGTCGGCCGCCTCCTCGGCAGCAACGTCGGCCTGGGTGCGCTCGTGCGGGTGTGCTGCGCGGGCCTGGCCGGGCTGGTTGCCTACGTGGGGGTGCTCACCGTGCTGCGCGTCGCCGAGCTCGAGCAGGTGCGCACCCGCCTCAGGGCGCGTGTGGGTCGGTCGGCCTAGTCAGCCGAGCACGACGAGGTCGTCGCGATGGACGACCTCGTGCTCGATCCCCGGGTCGAGCTCGGCCGTGCGGCGGCCACGGATGGATCGCAGCGTCGACGCAGCCGACAGCACCATCCCCCGGGCGATGCATGCCCCATCGGAGCCGACGATCTCGACGATGGCGTCGACGTCGAAGTCGCCGTGCACCTCGACGACCCCTGCCGGCAGCAGCGACGAGCCGCGTTCGAGCAGCGCGCGACGAGCCCCATCGTCGATGACGACGGTGCCCTCGATCTGGCTGGCAAACCCGATCCAGAGCTTGCGCGCCGACAACTTGCGGTCGTTCGGCAAGAAGGTCGTGCCGACATCGAGGTCGGCCACTGCATCGACGAGCACGTCCTCGCGGCCTGCACGGGCGATGACGGCCCGAACGCCGCTCCACGACGCCATGCGCGCTGCCGCGAGCTTCGACGCCATCCCGCCACTGCCGCGGTTGCTCCCGGACGCTCCGGCGGCCACCGCCAGCAGCGGATCGTCAGCACTGACCCGGTCGACCAGCGTCGCAGTGGGATCGGTCCGCGGATCGGCGGTGTAGAGGCCCTCGATGTCGGTGAGCAGGACCAGAAGATCGGCACCGAGGCTGTTGGCGACCAGCGCAGCGATCCGGTCGTTGTCGCCGTAGCGGATCTCGTCGCTCGCGATCGCGTCGTTCTCGTTGACGATCGGGATGCAGCCGAGCTCGAGCAGGCGCACCAGCGTGTTGCGAGCGTGCAGGTACTGCCGTCGGTCGACGAAGTCGTGCGGCACCAGAAGAACCTGCGCGGCCACCACTCCCCGCTCGCCGAGGCAGCGGTTGTAGACCTCCATCAGCCTGCTCTGGCCGGCGGCCGACAGCGCCTGGAGCGTCAAGGTGTCGGTCGGTCGAGCAGTCATGCCGAGCGCGGCCACACCGGCGGAGATGGCTCCCGAACTGACGAGCACCACCTCGTGCCCCGCCGATCGCAGCGCGGCGAGCTGCGCGCTGAGCGCATCGATCACGGCCTCGTCGATCACCCCGACGGCGTCGGTGATCGACGAGGTCCCGATCTTGGCCACGATCCTCATCGGCCCTCCCTCACCGTCTCGTGCGTGCGTCCGGCCGGTAATCGAAGCTGAAGCCTGCGATCCACACGACATCGCCCTCGACGGCTCCTGCCTTGGCGAGCATCTTCGGTACGCCGAGCCGCTCGAGCTGGTGGTCGATGTACGACAGCGCCTCCGGTGTGGTGACATCGTTGAGCGCCACCACCCGCTCGACCTGACGGCCGACCAGGCGGAACTCGTGCTCGTCGAGGCGCTCGACGCGAGCGCCGTCGACCTCGGGTCGGATGATCACGAGGCCGGGCTCCGAGGGCTGAGCAGCGCGGGCCTCGGCCACGAGCGCCGCCCACCGCCCGACCAGCTCGCGGAGGCCCTGGTTGGTGACGGCAGAGATCGAGACGCCGTCCCACTCGAACTCGGCGACGTCGGCCTTGGTGCCCACGGAGATGCGCGGGCGGTCGAGCAGCTCGGGGCGATAGGAACGCAGCTCGTCGAGGAGGATCCGTTCCTGCTCCGCCGGCGGCGTGCCGTGGTCCGGCGCTAGGTCGACCATGATGCAGAGCACCCGCGCCCGCTCGATGTGGCGGAGAAACTGGTGGCCGAGGCCCTTGCCCTCGCTCGCCCCTTCGATGAGGCCGGGGATGTCGGCCACCACGAAGTCGGTGCGCTCGTCGAGGCGGACCACCCCGAGGTTGGGCTCGAGGGTGGTGAACGGGTAGTCGGCGATCTTCGGACGGGCGGCCGACACCACGCTGATGAGCGTGCTCTTGCCGACGTTCGGGAAGCCCACCAGCGCGACATCGGCCATGAGCTTGAGCTCGAGCTTCAGCCAACGCTCCTCGCCGTGCTCGCCCTGTTCGGCGAAGTTCGGCGCCCGTCGACGATTGGAGAGGAACTTGGCGTTGCCCCGACCCCCACGCCCGCCGCGAACGGCGCGCCAGCGGTCGCCGTGGTTGGCCAGATCGGCGAGCAGCTCGCCCGTGTACATGTCGTAGGCCACGGTGCCCTCGGGCACGTGCACCTCGAGCGACTCGCCGCGGCGGCCGTGCTGGTCCTTGCCCTTGCCGTGCACACCGTTGCCGGCGCGCCGGTGCGGGTGGTCGCGGAAGGCGAGCAGCGACGATACGTTGCGGTCGGCGACGAGCCAGATGTCGCCACCGTCGCCACCATCGCCGCCGTTGGGGCCGCCGAAGGCGACCGGGCCTTCGCGTCGGAACGACACGCAGCCCGCCCCGCCGTCGCCGGCACGCACGTTCAGTTGGACTTCGTCGACGAAACCGCTCATAGAGACCCTCCGAGGCTACCGGTAGCGTGCGACACCCATTCGGTACCCTTGGGGTATGGGCGCCGAACCGCACGAACCGACGGCCCCGACCTCGACGGGGCCAGCTGCTGCCGCAGGGGCGCAGGCCGACATCGCCGAACGGGCCGAGCGCTGGGCCGCCACCATGGCCGGGCACGGCTCGACCGACGGCATCCGCCTCGCCCACGCCGACTCGTGGGCCGGCAGCGGCTCGCCGTCGCTGATCGAGCGCGGCCACCGCGAGGAACATGAGGACGCTGCTCTCGCCACCTTGGCGACGCGGTCGCACGGAGCAGGGAACCGGTCGGTCGAGGAAGCACCCGACCCCTGGCGCACATGTTTCGAGCGCGACCGCGACCGCATCCTGCACTCGACCGCCTTCAGGCGATTGGCAGGCAAGACCCAGGTCTTCGTCTTTCCGGACGACCACCAGCGCACACGTCTCACCCACGCCCTCGAGGTCGCCCAAGTGGCCAGTTCGGTCGCCCGGGCCCTCGGGCTGAACGTCGCCCTCACCGAGGCGATCGCTCTCGGCCACGACTGCGGGCACGGCCCCGGCGGCCACGCCAGCGAGGATGCGCTCAGCATCTACGTCGAAGGCGGGTTCGACCACGCCCAGTGGGGTGCCGACGTCACGCTCACCCCGCTCAACCTCTGCGTCGAGACCCTCGACGGCATCCGCAACCACTCGTGGAGCCGGCCGGCGCCGGCCACGCCGGAGGGCGAGGTCGTCAGTTGGGCCGACCGCATCGCCTACGTCTGCCACGACTTCGAGGACGCAGTGGCCGCAGGTGTGGTCACCGAATCGATGCTGCCCGCCGTCGTCCGGGGCCGATGCGGCACCCAGCGCTCACAACAGCTCGGTGCGTTCATCGACGCCATGCTCGCTGCAGCAGCCACTACCGGTCGGATCGGGATGACCGCACTCGGGGCCGAGGCGCTCGCCGCCTTCCGTGCGTTCAACTACGAGCACGTCTATCTGCGCCCGGCATCGCAGCAGCAGGCCCACGCCGTGGTCACCCTGCTGCGCTCCCTCGTCGAGCACTATGCCGACCGGCCGAACCTGTTGCCCGAGGTCGCCGATGTCGACGCCGGCAGCCCGGAGGCGTTGCGCGCAGCCGTCGCGTACGTCGGGGGCATGACCGATCGCTTCGCCTGTCGGCAGGGTCAGGCGCTGCTCGGGTGGGGCCCCGAGCGCCTGCCGCGCGGCATCGACCTGGCCGGCTGAGCCGTCCTCCGGGCTCAGGCGCCGATGCGCTCGGCGACGACCGGCGTGTCGACCGGTTCCCGTCGACCGAGGCGGTAGGCGTCGCGGACCATCGTCGCAGCACGATCGGCATCGGCGACGGACCGCGCATGGACGAGACCGAGCGGATCGCCGACCGCAACCCGCGTCCCGACCGGCAGCAACTCGCTCAGCCCGACGGCATGGTCGATCGCGTCCTGTGGCCGTGTTCGTCCACCGCCGAGCACCACGACCGCCAGGCCCACCTGGCGCGTATCGATCCGGCCCACGACGCCTGCCCGGGTCGAGGGCACGGGCACGCACACCGGCGCCCGCTCGAGGTGCTTCCAGGGCCGATCCAGCAGGTCGCGCGGCCCGCCGAGCGCACGGACCATCGCGGCGAAGCGCTCGGCTGCCGACCCGTCGGCCAGCGCTCGTTCGAGCCGAGCCCGCGCCGTCGTGCTCGACCGAGCCAGCCGACCGAGCACCAGCATCTCGGCCCCGAGCGCGAGCACCGTCTCGTGCAGACGCGACTCGCGGCGGACGCCGGTCAGGTACTCGATCGCGTAGGCGACCTCGAGTGCGTTCCCTGCGACCGACGCCAGCGGTTGGTCCATGTCGGTGAGCAGCGCCGACGTGCGCACCCCGGCGCCGTTGGCCACTCCGACGATGCTCTCGGCCAGGCGACGCGCATCGGCGCGCCCGACCATGAAGGCGCCATTGCCGAACTTGACGTCCATGGCGAGAGCATCGAGCCCCGCAGCCAGCTTCTTCGACAGGATCGACGCCGTGATCAGCGGGATGCTCTCGACCGTGGCCGTGACATCGCGAACCGAGTAGAGGCGCTTGTCGGCAGGCGCAAGCTCAGCGGTCTGACCGATCACTGCACAACCGACACGAGCCACCACGCGGCGAAACTCTGCGAGCGTGGGCGTTGCCCGATATCCGGGGATGCTCTCGAACTTGTCGAAGGTGCCCCCGGTGTGGCCGAGGCCACGCCCGGAGATCATCGGCACGTACCCGCCGCATGCGGCGACGAGGGGCGCCAGCATCAGGCTCACCGTGTCGCCCACTCCGCCGGTGGAGTGCTTGTCGACAACCGGGCCGTCGAGTTCCCAGCGGAGCTGCGCGCCGCTGCGGGTCATCGCCCGGGTGAGGGCGACCGCCTCGGCGGTGGTCATCCCCTTCCAGAGGACCGCCATGGCGAACGCCCCGACCTGCGCATCGGCCACGGCGCCAGAGGTGAGGCCGACGACGAACTGCTCGATGTCGTCGGCGCTCAACTCGCGGCCGTCGCGCTTGGCACGGATGATCTCCTGCGGCAGCATCAGCCAGGCTCCGCCGAAGCTGCATCGATCGCCTCGTCGACAGCATCGAGCAGACCGCTCGCCCCGAAGCGGAACGTGGCGGGCGCGGCCCACTGTGGCCCCATGACCTCATCGGCGAGCGCGAGGTAGGTCTCTGCGTCGGCGAGGCTGCGGATCCCGCCCGACGGCTTCAGACCCACGGCTCGGCCAGCGTCGCGTATCGCCTCGAGCAGGGTGCGCGCTGCCTCGGGAGTCGCTGACCGATCGGTCTTGCCGGTCGAGGTCTTGACGAAGTCGGCTCCTGCGTCGATGGCCAGATCGGCAGCCGAGCGCACCTCGCGCTGTGACGGGTAGCTCCCGGTCTCGAGGATCACCTTGAGGTGCGTGGGCGCTGGTACCGCGGAGCGCACGGCGACCACCATTGCTCGTGCCACCTCTGCATCGCCCGCCAGCACGGCCCGATACGGGATGACGAGGTCGATCTCGTCGGCTCCGTCGGCGAGCACCAGCGAAGTCTCCGCCAACGTCGCAGCCACATCGGTGCCGCCGCTGGGGAAGTTGACGACCGTGGCAACCTTCACCCCGGTGCCGACGAGCAGCCTCGCCGCCTGAGCCACGAAGCGCGGCCAGACACAGACGGCAGCGACGAACGGACGATGGTCGACCGCCCGGCGGCACAGGCGCTCGATGTCAGCCTCGGTGCACGCCGGGCCGAGGTCGGTGAGATCGATCAGCGCCCGGATCCGCCGGGCCGACGCGACATCGGGCACACGGCCACACTACGCCGCCCAGACGCGGCGAAGCCCGGCACGCAGCCGGGCTTCGCAACGATCGAGGTTGGTCGGGTCAGGCGTTGGGGACGACGTCGACGACGCGACGGCCCTTGCGCTCACCGAACTGCACCGCACCGTCGACAAGGGCGAACAGCGTGTCGTCGCCGCCGATGCCGACGTTCTTGCCCGGATGGAACTTCGTGCCACGCTGGCGCACGATGATCGTGCCTGCCGTGAGTTGGCTGCCACCGAACACCTTCACGCCGAGGCGCTGAGCGTTGGAGTCACGGCCGTTGCGGGTTGAGCCGCCACCTTTGGTCTTTGACATCTTCGGTCAGCCCTTCGTGATGGAGGTGATCTCGAGCACGGTGTACTTCTGGCGGTGCCCGTAGCGGCGCCGCTGGTTGGTGCGCCGCTTGTAGGTGAAGCCGTTGATCTTCGGGCCCAAGGCGGACCCGACGACTTTGGCCGTCACCGAAGCGGACTGGAGCTGGTCGGGGGTGGCGAGCACCGTGTCACCGTCGACGACCATCACAGGACGCAGCGACACGCTGCTGCCCTGCTCGGCATCGAGCAGTTCCACGTGCAGCTGCTGGCCTTCGGAGACCGTCTGCTGCTTTCCACCGGAAGCGATCACTGCGTACATAGCAATGGGCGATCCTATCGGGCCGGACGAGCAGGGCCAACCGGAAGCATGCTCAGGTCAGCAGGTCGTGATCGACGACGACGCCGCGCCCGACGCAGTTCGGGCACTGGTCGGCAAAGTTGACGAGCAGGCCTTCGCCGATCCGCTTCCGGGTCATCTCGACCAGACCGAGCTCGGAGATCTCGAACACCTGGGTCCGGGTCTTGTCGCGGGCCAGCGCCGAACGGAACGCGTCGACCACCTTCCGGCGGTTGTCGCGGATCTCCATGTCGATGAAGTCGATCACGACGATGCCACCGATGTCGCGCAGGCGCAGTTGCTTGGCGACCTCCTCGGCAGCCTCGAGGTTGTTCCGGAACACGGTCTCTTCGAGGTTGGTCGTGCCGACGTTCTTCCCGGTGTTGACGTCGATCACCGTCAGCGCCTCGGTGTGCTCGATGATCAACGACCCGCCGGATGGCAACCACACCTTGCGGTCGAGCGCCTTGTGCAGCTGCTCGTGGATGTGGTGACGTTCGAACAGCGGCAGGCCGTCGGTGCCGGCGTCGTGCAGCTCGATCCGGTCGGCCAGCTCGGGGTTGAACGCGGAGACATAGTCCTTGACGTCGTCGAACAGCCGCTGGTCGTCGATGACCACCCCGCGGTACTCGGCGTTGAACTCCTCGCGGATCACCCGCACGGCGAGCTCGGGCTCGCGGTAGAGCAGCGCAGGGCCGGTCGCCTTCTTCGCCTTCGCCTCGATCGAGCTCCACTGGTCGAGCAGCCGGGTCATGTCGGCACGCAGCTCGTGCTCGGTGGCGTGCTCGGCTGCCGTGCGCACGATCAGACCGTGCTCGGCGGGCTTGACCCGGTCGAGGATGTTGCGCAGCCGCTTGCGGACGTCCTCGGGCAGCCGCTTGGAGATGCCATAGGTCTTCGAGTTCGGGATGAGCACCACGAACCGGCCCGGCAGCGAGACTTCCTGGGTGAGTCGAGCACCCTTGGCCCCGATCGGATTCTTGGTGACCTGGCAGATGATCAACTGGCGGGCCCTGAGCATCTGCTCGATGCGCAGGTTGGAGCCCTTCTCGACGATGTCCTCCGCGTCGTACTGGACGTCACCGCGGTAGAGCACGGCGTTCTTCGGGGTGCCGATGTCGACGAAGGCAGCCTCCATGCCGGGCAGGACGTTCTGCACCCGCCCCAGGTAGATGTTGCCGTGGATCTGCGAGATGTCATCGGCCGGACGGCTCACGTAGTGCTCGATCAGGTTGCGGCCCTCGAGCACGGCAACCTGTGTGAGCGTGGGGCGCACCTGCACACACATCATGTACCGGCCGATCGGCCGGCCGTTGCGCTCGCGGCCACGTCGCCGTTCGAGCACGTCTGCGTCGATGTCGGCGCCACCATCGGGGCCCGCCTGTCGACGCCCCTCGCCACCCGAGCGACCCTCACCGCCCGAGCGACCCTTGCCACCCCGTCGGCGCTTCTTGGCGCCGCCCTCGCCCGCAGGGGTGGACGCGGATGCAGTTGCTGGTGCTGGTGCTGCTGCGTCGACCTCGACAGGGCGCTGCTGCCGCGACCCTTGCTGGCGCTGACGCTGACCCTGCTTGGCCTGGCCTTGACCACCCTGGCCACCCTGGCCGCCCTGGCGCGACCCGCCGGCAGGCCCACCAGGCGGCGCGATCGGCGGCGCCGGACGCGTGTCGCCGATCTGCGGTCGACGCACCAAGGCCTGTTCGGCGGCCTGGGGGGACGGCCGACCCTCGGTCATCCGCTCCGGGAGCTCCGTGGGAGTCTCGGCGCCACTCCCGGCATCGGCCAGGTCGTCGGTCTCGTCGTCGAGGTCGTCGAGGTCGTCGTCGGCTCCCTCGCTCGCTGCACCAGCGGACGCAGGGCGCTTCCGGCCCTTGCCGCCCCGCGAGCCGCGCCGACGCTTCTTCGCCGGAGTCCGCGATGCGGCATCACCCTCCGCGGCGCCAGCGCCGTCGTGAGACGCGGCCTGACCGGATGCCCCGGGGTCAGCAGGCTGATGTGACGAGCTGACGGGCGCCTGCTCGGTGGGCGCGCCTGCGGAGGTGGTCGACGCGTCGATGTCGGCGGGTCGAGACGTGGAGTCGTCCATGGAACAGATCCCTTCTGTCGCAGCGGCTCGCTCGAGCCGCGCGACGACACCGGGCCGGGCCGGGGAGGGCACCGGTCGCCTGGGTGTCGATGTCGAACGTGGGTTGTGGGGTCGCCGGACCTGCCAAGAGCAGGAAGATCCGACCGAGGAGGGCGTACAGCCCGGAATCAGAGCGCAAGGTGCTGACCTGTCGTGACGAGGGAGACCTTCACCTGCAGTCTACCTGCACTTCAGCTACGGGCGCCGGATCGCGTGTCGACCGCTTGCGCCAACCGGGCTACCGGTACCGGCGCATGTGCACGCTCTGGACCAGGCCCAACATCGCGAAGAACGTCACCAATCCGGAGCCGCCGTACGAGATGAACGGCAGGGGCAGGCCGGTGACAGGCATGACGCCCAGCGTCATCGCGACGTTCTGGAAGACCTGCCAGAGAATCATGGTGAACACGCCTGCGCACAGGTAGGTGCCGACCAAGTCGCGCGAGAGGTGGGCGATACGCCACACCCGCAGGAGGAGCACGGCGAACAGACTCAGCAGGAGCGCACAGCCGATCAGGCCGAACTGCTCCCCCACGGCCGAGAACGGGAAGTCGGCCCATTGGACGGGCACGTCGTTGCGCGCATTGGTGATCGGCCCCTGCAGCCATCCCTTGCCGGTGATTCCGCCGGTCGCGATCGCCCGAACGGCGTTGCGCGGCTGGTAGATGAGGTCCTGGAGCACGGGGTCGTCGGTGTTCGGGTCGAAGAACACGCGGATCCGGCCGATCTGGTAGCTGCTGATGATCCCGCTCACGAGCGCTGCCCCGACAGTCATCACCGACAACACCGTGATGAGGGCGATGTAGCGCACCTTGGCCCCCGCCACCAGCAGCACGCCCATCGCCATGGCGACCAGCACCGACGCCGAGCCGAGATCGGGTTGGATGATGATCAGGCCGACCGGGATACCGACCATCACGAGCCCGCCCAGGAATCGGGGGTACGACACTTCGTCGCTTCGTTCCTCGGCCAGGTAGCTCGCCAGCGCCAAGGTGACCGTGAACTTGGCGAACTCGGCAGGCTGCAGGTTCAGCGGTCCGAGGTCGAAGCTCAACCTGGCGCCACCGCTCACGGTGCCGACCAAGATGACGAGCACGAGCAGCATGATGGTGACGCCGTAGAAGAACCGCGCTCGCTCGCGCCACGTCTCGTAGTCGACGGCCATCACCACGACCATCACGACCAGCGCGGCGATCAGGAACACCACCTGCCTGGTGGCGTACACGAACGGATCGACCTGTTTGGTGCGCGACGCCGAGTAGATGACGAAGCAGCCCACGACGGCCAGGGTCATCTGCACCGCCATCAACACCCAGTCGATGTTGCGGCTCGGATCGCTCGGGCTCGACCGGATGTTGCCGAGACCCGAGTCGGGCTTGCGATGGCGGACGAGGACAGCCACGCCGGAGCTACTCACGCACCGAGCCGTCGTACCCGCCCAGGCAGTCGTCGTCCGCCAACACCATCTGTTCGGCGGCGACCCTCGAGGTCAGGTCGAGCGGATCGGACGGCCTGACCGGGTCGGGCACCTGCCGGACGGCGAGCGCCTCGAAGATGCACTTCACCACCGGCGCCGCAGCCTTCGAGCCGTAGCCGCTCTTCTCCAGATATGCGACCGCCGTGTAGGGACGGTCCTCGGAGAGGGTGAATCCTGCGAAGACCGACGAGTCGTTCCACGGGTACTGGCCAGCACCCTGAGCCGTACCGGTCTTGCCCGCGATGGGCAAGGCATCGTGGGGGTAGTCCTTGAACAGGCTCTCGCCGGTGGTTGCCCGGTACCTGCGAATCGGCTCGGTGGGGTAGGTGACACCACACTTGGCGGTCTTGTACCCCGGGCAAATGACGCGGGTGAGGCCGCGGATGATCGGCTCGCGGAACTCCGGGGGCATGTCGAGCTGCCGGGTGATCGTCGGCCTGGAGAAGTCCTGCACGATCGTGCCCGCAGCAAGGTCGGCCATCGCGGGTGCACCGTCGGGGGTGAGCGGCGCATAGATCGCCTTCACGATGCGCGGCACCATGACGAACCCGTTGTTGGCGATCGACGCGTAGGCGTTGGCGAGCTGCAGCGGAGTGCTGGCGAACAGACCCTGGCCAATCGACACCTGCACCAGGTCGCCGGTGACGAGGAACGGAACCTCGTCCTCACGCAATACGCCGGCGTCGACCAGTTGACGCTTGACGGCGTCATCGGGGATGCGGCCGTCCCATTCGAATGGCAACTCGATGCCGGAGTCGGCGCCGAAGCCGAACAGCTCGAGGTCGCCCTTGAGCTCATCGCGTCGTCCCGGAAGGGTGTAGAACATTTCGCCCAGCCGGTAGTAGAACGCGTCCGAACTGACGGCGAGGGAGTCTTCGACGTTCACCGGGCCGTACTGGCTGGGCTTGCCGAACGGGTCGAGGGCGTTCTTGAACACGCAGCGGACCAACTTGCAGGTCGCTTCGTCGATCGATTGCAGCGTGTAGGTGCCCTGATCGAGGTAGGTGTCGTACGGGCCGATCAATTCGCTGTGCAGCGCCGAGAACGACATGAACGGCTTGATGGTCGAGCCGATGTTGTAGCGGCCCTGCACGGCCCGATTGACGAGGATCGACTGGTCGGGATCGTCGGTCTGCGGGAAGAGCTGATCGAACTTGTCCTTGCTGATGCCGGCGTTGAACCAGCGATTGTCGAACGTCGGGTAGCTCGCCATCGCAACGACATGGCCGCTCATGTGGTCGAGCACCACCACCGATCCGGCCGGCGCCTTGTACTGGATCCACTCCTGCTCGCCGAACTCCTTCGAGCTGGCGTAGACGCGCTTACCCTCGCGATCCTTGGGGTCGATCGGGTTGTGCGCTGCCAGGTCAGCGCATTGGCACTGCACCTTGTCGATCGGCAGGTCGCGGCGCTGGCGGAGCTTGGTCTGCAGCGCCTGCTCGGCGTACTGCTGGAGATCGAGGTCGATGCTCAGCTGGATGTCGAACCCTGCCACGGGCTCGACGTCCTCGAGCAGACGTACGGTGTTACCGGCAGCATCGATCTCCCACACCTGCTTGCCCCAGGTGCCATGCAGCTCGCGCTCCATGCTCATCTCGACGCCGAACGCTCCGACGCGCTCGTTGCGGTTGTACCCGAGCGCCAGGTACTCGTCGATGTTGTCGGCGTTCAACGCCCCCATGTAGCCCACGACGTGGCTCGCCAGCGGCGCGTACGGGTAGACCCGACGCCACGTCTCGGTGATGCCGATTCCCGGGTAGTCCTCGCGGCGCTCGAGGAGGAACTGCACCGTCTCCTCGTCGACATCCTCGACGAGGGGCATCGGCAGCAGAGGGTCGTAGAGGTTGACACCGGTCTCGTACCGCGCCTCGAGCTCCTCGGGAGGCAGTGCGAGGGGTCCCGACAGCCGCTCGAACAGCGCGGCGCGGGTCTTCGGGCGGTTGCGGACCACCGACCAGTCGACGGTGACGGTGAGGACCAGCTGGTTGTCGGCGAGCACCCGCCCGTCGGCATCGAAGATCCGCCCGCGTTCGGGCGGGATGTACACCACCCGCTGCTTGGCGATGTCGACCTGCTCCTGGTACTCGAGCGCCTGCACGCTCTGGAGGAACCACAGCCGCGTGCCGACCGCACTGACCAGGAGCACGGCGACGAGCGCGAGCACGCCGAGGCGAGCGCTCCGTCGATCTCCTGCCATACCTACATTCTGGCCGACCGGGCCCTGGAAACGGGCGCGGCGTGCACCATCGGCGACGATCGGCCGCTCAGTCCAGCATCGCCTTCCAACGAGGCGACTTGACCCGCATGCACCACCGTCCCACGGGTACCAGCAGCGGTGCGACGATCAGGGTGAACACGAACGCGACTGGGACGACGGTGAACAGCCGGCTGTCGAACCAACCATCGCTCCCGATCAGCGTGCGGGCAATCGGTTGGGCGAACTCACCGACAGCCGCGCCGAGCGCGGCGAAGAGCGAGGCCAGCCACCACGGCGGGACAGGTGTGAGCACCAACAGATAGCCCGCCACGAAGGCGGCGAGGGCGAAGACCAGTGCGGTGAGCCCGAGCGGCGTACCTGCGGCAAGGTCGTACATCAGCCCGACGGTGAACCCGGCGAGCGCTCCGCGCTCACTGCCGCACCCTGCGCCGATCGATGCCGCGAAGGCCAGGGCGAGTGGCATCACCACCCCGCGAAAAGTCGCCTCGCTCAGGATTGTGCGCTGCAGAGCGAGCACGACGAACACAACGGGGGTGAGGCGGAGCAGCGGTCCGGTGATGAAGGCCCGCATGTCGGCTCAGCCGGCACCCGTGTTCGGCACATAGAGCAGCACGACCAGGAAGTTCAGCTTCGACAGATCGCCCGCTCCGATCTCGACCTCGATGATCGGCACCCTCGATCCGCTCTGTTTGGCCACCCTGCTCACGGTGCCGATGGGGATGCCCGGAGGCGCGAGAGACTGCAGGCCCCCGGCGGTCTCGACCGTCGAGCCGACTGCGATCCGCCCGGTCGTCGCCGAGTCGTCGACGAACCGCAGCAGCAGGGGCCGGCCGGAGCCCTGGCCGACCACCGTGCCGGTCTCGCGCTGCACCTCCACCGGAGGTGGCGGCACCGTGGTGCCTCCGCCCAGCGCTGGGGCCAGCGTGGTCGTGGTGGTCGTAGTGAGCGGAACAGGGCCCAGCGGATCGTTCAGCACGATCAGCGGAGTGGTAGTCGTGGTCGTGGTGGCGGCGACCGTCGTGGTGGTCGAGGTCGACGTGGTCGTGGTCGACGTCGTCGTCGATCCTGGGTCGGTTGCGCCGGGTGCCAGCGTCGTCGACGACGTGGTCGACGTCGTGGTGGTGGACTCGTCCGTCTCGTCGAGCGGGGTGAGCACTTTGGCCCGCATGCTGAAGTCCGGGTCGACGACGAGCTGCACGATGGCCGAGTTGGGGAACACGCGAGTGACCTTGCCCACGAGCCCAGCACCATTCACGACCGGCATCCCGACGGCGATACCGTCGATGCCACCCTTGTCGATCTCGACGGTGTTCTGGAAGTTGCCCGGCGAGTTGCCCTGCACCTGAACGGTGACACTGGGAAACCCTCCGGTGCCGACGAGTCGGTTGAGCGCGAGCAACTCCTGATACTCGTAGATGGCGGCCTTGGCCTCGATGAAGGCACCCCGTTGGGCCTCGATCTCGGCTCGCAGGAGCGCATTCTCACGCTCGAGGTCGCGGTAGTCGAACACACCTCGCCAGGCCGTCAGCACGGGGCGAGTGACCGTGCGAGCCGCCGCGTCGAATGGCTCGATCAGCAGGTGGAACAGGCTCCGCGTGCGATCGATCACCGCGGTCCCGCGCTGATCGAGGGTGATCAGCAGGATCGAGGTGAGCGCCAAGATGGCAATGACCCGCTTGCGGCCCATCGAGTAGGCGGCCATGGACCCTGCCGACTACTCGTCGCCGCCGAGCGACATCAGTCCCCGCATCGCGTCGATGTTCTCGAGTGCCCGACCCGAGCCGATCACGACGCTGAAGAGTGGTTCGTGGGCGATGTTGATGGGCATCCCGGTCTCGTGCGCGAGTCGCACGTCGAGGCCCGCGAGCAAGGCTCCGCCACCGGTGAGAGTGATGCCGCGCTCCATGATGTCGGCGGCGAGCTCGGGCGGCGTCTTGTCGAGCGTGGTCTTCACCGCGTCGACGATGTCGGCGACCGGTTCGGCAAGCGCTTCGCGCACCTGCTCGGTGGTGACGGCGACGGTGCGCGGCAAGCCGCTGATCATGTCGCGGCCACGCACGTCGGCGGTCAGCTCGTTGTCGAGCGGCCACGCCGAGCCCATGTGCACCTTGACCTCCTCGGCCGTGCGATCACCGATCGCGAGCGAGAACTCCTTCTTGAGGTACTGCACCACCGCGTCGTCGAGCTCGTCGCCGGCGACGCGCACCGACTGGGCGGTGACGATTCCGCCGAGTGAGATCACCGCCACCTCGGTGGTGCCGCCGCCGATGTCGACGACCATGTTCCCGCTGGGCTCGTGCACGGGGAGATCGGCACCGATGGCGGCAGCCATGGGCTCTTCGATGATGTGCACCGGCTTGCGCGCACCTGCGTACTCAGCCGCATCCTGAACGGCACGCTGCTCGACGCCGGTGATGCCAGAAGGCACGCAGATCACCATCCGCGGCTTGTTCCAGCGGCTCGCGTGGACCTTCTGGATGAAGAAGCGCAGCATCTTCTCGCACACCTCGAAGTCGGCGATCACGCCATCTTTGAGGGGTCGGATGGTCTTGATCCGGCCGGGGGTGCGCCCCATCATCCGCTTGGCCTCGATGCCAACGGCGACTGGCCGGCCATCGGTGATGTCGATGGCGACGACCGAGGGCTCGTTGAGCACGACGCCCTGACCACGGGCGTAGATGAGGGTGTTGGCTGTGCCGAGGTCGATGGCGAGGTCGCGACCGATCGACAGTGGATTGCCTCTCGCCACGGCCCTCGACCTCCTTCGCGTCCGGCTCGGCACCGACTGGGCAGGTCGCCCAGGTACGAAGGTCGAGTCTACCCGGCGCCCTCTGTCTCAGAGGTTCGGGAAGAAGATCCCGAGCTCGCGCTCGGCCGAGGCCAGCGAGTCGCTGCCGTGCACCAGGTTCTCGGTGAAGAGAATGCCCAGATCGCCTCGGATCGTGCCCGGGGCGGCGTTGCGCGGGTTGGTCGCACCCATCATCGTGCGCACGACCTCCCAGGTGTTCTCCGGCCCCTCGAGTGCGAGCGCCACCACCGGTCCGCGGCTCATGAACTCGACGAGGTCGGCGTAGAACCCCTTGCCGACGTGCTCTTCGTAGTGGCGCGACAGCGTGTCGGCGTCGAGTTGGCGCAGGTCCATCGCCACGATCTTGAGGTTCTTTGACTCGAAGCGGCGCAGGATCTCACCGACGAGCGAACGCTCGACGGCATCGGGCTTGAGGAGGACGAGGGTGCGGTCAGCCATGGCCGAGGATGCTACCGGGGAGGCTCCGCGATCAGGGAATGAGCCGACGCATCGCCGGCCTGGCGCCACCCACGACGTAGAGCGAGCCGGTGATGAGGATCGCGTCCTCGGCTGCGGCTCCGACGAGCACCCGCTCGCACGCTTCGTCGATGGTGGAGCACTGGATCACCTCATCGCACCCCATGGCCAGGGCCGCGCGGGTGAGGTCGGCAGCCGGTACTCCACGGGGCGACGGGGCGGTACAGGTGTACACCGCATCGAACTCGTCGGCACGCAGCGCCGACAGCATCTCGTCGAGGTCGCGTCCACGTAGACAGCCCACGACGAGCAGACGCCGCCCTTCGGGGGAGAAGTCGTCGAAGAACACCTGGGCAGCCGTATCGGCACCTGCGGGGTTGTGCGCGCCGTCGATGATGACGAGCGGTTGACGGCCCATCACCTCGAACCGGCCAGGCATCGTCACCGAGGCGAACCCCTCGCGCACCAACTCGTCGTTCACGGGTGCGGCGAAGAACGCCTCCACCGCCATCAGGGCCACCGCCGCGTTCGTCGCCTGGTGCGCACCGTGCAGAGGGACGAACACCTCCGGATAGAGCGTCGTCGGGGTCCGGACGTCGACGAGGCGGCCACCGAGGGCGACCTGGTTCTCGACGACGTCGAAGTCCTCACCGCGCAGGAAGTGGGCGAGGCCACCCTCGCCTCGGAAGATCTCGACGAGCTCCGGATCGGTCTCGCCCACCACGACGGCGCTGCCCGACTTGATGATGCCGGCCTTCTCCCTCGCGATGTGCGCCGTCGTCGGCCCGGCGAACTCGGTGTGGTCGATGCCGATGTTGGTGATCACCGCAACCTGTGCGTTGCAGACGTTGGTTGCGTCCCAGCGCCCGAGCAGGCCGACCTCGACGACCGCCACATCGACGGCGACGTCGCCGAACCAGCGAAGCGCCGCAGCCGTGAGGATTTCGAAGTACGACGGCCGCACGCCGGCGAGCACCTCGAGGTCGGCGATGGCGGCGATCTGCTCGGCGAAGTCGTCGTCGCTGATCGGCTCGCCGTTGCGAGCGATGCGTTCGTTCAGCACCTCGAGATGTGGGCTGGTGTAGGTCCCCACCGTGAGGCCGTGGGCCATCAGCAGACGAGTGATCATCTGCGTGGTCGAGCCCTTGCCGTTCGTGCCAGTGACGTGGATCACCGGGTAGCTGAGCTGCGGGTCGCCCATGGTGGCCATCAGCCGGGCGATCCGGTCGATCGTGGGCGACTCGATCCGCCCCGTGGTGTCGTAGCTGGCGTGCTCGTCGAGGTACGCCAGCGCTTCCTCGTAGCGCATCAGGACGCGGCGCGACGCTGCCGACGAGCTGGCTCGCGAGGCACCAGGGTGGGGTTCACCTTGGTCCGCACGGTCTCGACGTCGATCACCACTCGGCCGATGTCGGTCCGGCCGGGGAGCTGATACATGGTGTCGAGCAGCACTTCTTCGAGGATCGCCCGCAACCCACGAGCACCGGTCGAGCGGAGCAGGGCCTGATCGGCAATGGCCTCGAGCGCCGGGGTGGTGAACTCGAGCTCGACATCTTCGAACTCGAAGATCTTCTGGTACTGACGCACCAGGGAGTTCTTCGGCTCGATGAGGATCTTCGTCAGCGCCTCGCGGTCGAGGCTGCGCACAGCGCCGATCATCGGGAGGCGCCCGATGAACTCCGGGATCATGCCGAACTTGAGCAGGTCCTCCGGCAGGACCTGAGCGAACAGCTCGCCAGGGTCCTTGTCGGCCTTGGAGCGGACGGTTCCGTGGAACCCGACACCCTTCTGGCCGACGCGGTTCTCGATGATCGAGTCGAGGCCGGCGAAGGCGCCTCCACAGATGAACAGGATGTTCGTGGTGTCGATCTGGATGAATTCCTGGTGGGGGTGCTTGCGCCCCCCTTGCGGGGGCACCGACGCCTGCGTGCCTTCGAGGATCTTGAGCAGTGCCTGCTGGACACCCTCGCCGCTCACATCACGGGTGATCGACGGGTTCTCGCTCTTGCGCGCAACCTTGTCGATCTCGTCGATGTAGATGATGCCGGTCTCGGCCTTCTTCACGTCGAAGTCGGCGGCCTGGATCAACTTGAGGAGGATGTTCTCGACATCCTCGCCCACGTAACCAGCCTCGGTGAGCGCCGTCGCATCGGCGACGGCGAAGGGCACGTTCAACAGGCGGGCGAGTGTCTGGGCGAGATGGGTCTTGCCGCATCCCGTCGGACCGAGCAACAAGATGTTGCTCTTCGCGAGCTCGACGTCGTCGCGTCGGCCCACACCCGCGGTCTGCTGGTACTGGATGCGGCGATAGTGGTTGTAGACCGCCACGGCGAGGATCTTCTTGGCCTCGTCCTGGCCGACGACGTAATCGTCGAGGAAGCGGCGGACCTCAATGGGCGTGGGCAACTCGTCGAATCGAAGCTCGTTGCCCTCGGTGAGCTCCTCTTCGATGATCTCATTGCAGAGATCGATGCACTCGTCGCAGATGTAGACACCGGGGCCGGCGATGAGCTTCTTGACCTGCTTCTGGCTCTTGCCACAGAAACTGCACTTCAGCAGTTCCCCCGTGTCGCCGAACTTCGCCACCTGTGTCCCCTCGCCGCGAGCTCGTCAGCGGATCGGTCCGGAGCGATCGACCACCTGACGAGACGACAGTACTTCGTCGATGATGCCATATTCGATGGCCTCATTTGCTTCCATCACGAAGTCGCGGTCGGTGTCGGCGTGGATGCGCTCGATCGGCTGGCCGGTGTGGTGGGCCAAGATCTCCTCGAGGAGGTCGCGCATGCGCAGGATCTCCTTGGCCGCAATCTCCAGATCGGTGACCTGGCCGTAGCCAACCTGGCCATACGGCTGGTGCAGCAGCACCCGGCTGTGCGGCAGCGCCAGGCGCTTGCCCTTGGTGCCCGCAGCGAGCAGCACCGCTGCCGCCGAGGCTGCCTGGCCGAGGCAGATCGTCGCCACGTCGTTCTTGATGAACTGCATCGTGTCGTAGATGGCGAACAAGGCCGTGATGTCGCCACCGGGGCTGTTGATGTAGAGGTTGATGTCCTTGTCGGGGTTCTCCGACTCGAGGTGGATCAGCTGTGCGCAGATCACCGATGCGACGGTGTCGTCGATCGGGGTCTGGAGGAAGATGATGTTGTCCTTCAGCAGCCGGCTGTACAGGTCGTACGTGCGCTCGCCACGCGGCGTCTGCTCGACGACGTAGGGCATCGGGATGGCATTGCGGAACGATCGCTCAGTCATGGTCGTGCCCCTCGTGGTCGTGGTCGTGATCATGGTCGTGATCGTGATCGTGGTCGTGGTCGCCGAGCACGAGGCCGCGATCGACGGGGTTGCCCTCGGTGTCGACGATCTCGACGCTGTGCAGCAACATGTCGAGGGCCTTGTTCTTCAGCAGCTGCGACTTCAGGTCGGCGACCGCATCGTTGGCCTCGTAGACCTTGCGAACCTGCGATGCCTTCTGACGGACCTGCAAGGCGATGCGGGCGAACTCGGCCTCGATATCGGCGTCGGTGACCTCGAGGCCCTCGGCGACGGCGACGGCGCGCAATGCCAGGTCGACCTTGGCTGACTTGGCCGACTGGGCGCGCATGGCGTCGACGAACTGCTCGGAGCTCTGGCCCGTGGCAGAGAGCCACTGGTCGATGCTGATGCCCTGGGCCTGGAACTGGCGGACGGTGTTCTGCAGCCGGGCCTGGAGGTCGTTGCTGACCATCGACTCGGGCGCGTCGGTCTCGACCAGGTCGGCCAGGGCGCCAGTGACGCGATCGACGAACACGTTGCGGATCTGGTTGAGCTTGTTGGAGGCGATGCGCTCGGCGACCGCCACCTTGTACTCGAGCACCGACTCGCTTCCGGCGATGTTCTCGTCGACCCACTCGTCGGTCAGTTCGGGCAACACCATCTCCTGGACATTGGTGACCGTCACCTCGAAGTCGGCTGGCTCCTCCGTGCCGTTGGGAGTGGCAGTGAAGCGCAGGTCGGCTCCACGCTCGGCGCCGACGAGATGATCGTCGAAGCCTTCGGCGACCCAGCCCCGGCCGACCTCGTAGAGCCAGTCCTCGGTGTTGAGGCCGATGACCGGCTCGCCACCGCGCGTCCCCGCAAGGGTGAGGGTGACATGGTCACCCCGCTCGACCGGGCGGTCGACATCGACGAGCGAGCCGTGGCGGCGCATCTCGGTCGTGAGCACGTCGTCGATCTCCTCGTCGGTGGCCATCGGCGAGGGCACCTCGACACGCAGCCCGCCGTAGCCAGGGACGGTGATCTCGGGGCGGATCTCGCACGTGGCGTCGAAGGACACCGCGCCCTCGTCGGCACCACCGGTGATCTCGACCTCGGGCGTGGCGATCAGGTCGATGTCGTGCTCGCGCACGGCACGAGCCAGGTACTCGGGCACGGCGTCGCGCAGCGCCTGCTCGCGGGCCGGGCCGAGGCCGATGCGGGCCTCGAGCACCTTGCGCGGGACCTTCCCCTGCCGGAACCCGGGAAGGCGCACCTCCTGGGCGATCTTCCGGAAGGCTTGTTCGATGTCTCGGTCGAA
The DNA here is from genome assembly GCA_040398525.1 of Ilumatobacteraceae bacterium. Lineage (GTDB taxonomy): Bacteria > Actinomycetota > Acidimicrobiia > Acidimicrobiales > Ilumatobacteraceae > VFMC01. The sequence goes on from JBBATY010000001.1 coordinate 81,690, forward strand.
CTCGGCTTCGTCGATGGTGAGAGACAGTTTCACGAGGCGCTTGCCCGGTGTGTCTTCGATGTGCTCGATCGTGCTGTTCACAGGGGGCAGAGCCTATCGACCGTCGGCGTGGAAGTGCGGGTGCGCGATCCGGGGCGCGAATCGGGCAGACTGGAGGCATGCCGTTCTGGAAGCCCCACGCCCTCGCCAAACCGCATGCCGACCAACTCGACCTCAGCATCGGCGACCGGGTGAGGTCGACCGTCGACCTCCCCGATGTCGCATCGGGCACCGAGGGCAAGGTGATCCTGGCCAATGGGTTCAACTGGCAGCGCTACCGGGTGCTCTTCACCAACGGTGCCGAGGTGGGCGACCTCGACTCGCGGACGATCGAGCCGATCGGTCGCGCTGCGAAGCGTCTGGCCAAGGCGTCGAAGCGCGCCTGAGCCGCCCAGCAGTGCCCCACCGATAGGTGGGACACGCGCTCAGCTCGACGAGTCGGCTGGTTGAGCGGCCTCACGACGGGCGACGAAGACAGCCGCCTCGGTGCGGCGCTCCATGCCCATCTTCGCCAACAGACCACTCACGTAGTTCTTGACCGTCTTCTCGGCGAGGTACATGCGCTCGCCGATCTGCCGATTGGTCAGCCCCTGGCCGATCAAGTCGAGCACTTCGCGCTCGCGGGCCGTCAAGCTGGCGAGGCGGGCGTCGTCGGGTGAGGGGCTGCTGAGCCGCTTCATCACGCGACCAGTGACCGCAGGGTCGAGCAGGTGCTCGCCGCGTGACACCCGTCTGATCGCATCGATCAGCTCGCCGCCACGCACTTGCTTCAGCACGTACCCCGAGGCGCCGGCGATGATCGCTTCGAAGAGGGCCTCGTCGTCGGAGTACGAGGTCAGCATCAGGCACGACACGTGCGGCAGTCGACTACGGATCTCGCGGCACAGCTCGACACCGTTGCCGTCGGGCAGCCGGACGTCGAGGATGGCGACATCGGGCTGGACCGCCAGAACCCTGGCGAGGCCCGTCTCGACCGAATCGGCCTCACCGACGACCAGCAGGTCGCCGGATGCGTCGATCAGCGAGCGGACACCCTGCCGAACGACCTCGTGGTCGTCGACCAGGAACACGCGCACACCCCGCTCATCACTCATCCCCCACAGTCTGGCAACTGATCGGCCCCTGCGACAGGGTCCAAAGACCCGACCGGGCTCGCAGCACGCTCCGTCGCCGAGCGAGCACACCCCGGGGCGTCCCCTAGACTCGACGAGGTGCTGAACGACGCCGTCGATGCCGTCAACTCACCCGAGCGTGGCGGCTGGATCGACGAGCTCCCGGACGGTCTGTTGGTGTGCACGCTCGAGGGCGTGATCGCCGTCGCCAACGAGCGGCTCGCCGAGATGAGCGGCTACACCAGCGCCGAGCTCGTCGGCATGACCGTTGAAGACCTGGTGCCCCGGGCGAGCCGCGACCACCATCCCGATCTACGCCGGGCCTTCGTGGCGGCGGGGGCGACCCGGCCGATGGGACCGGGCGTTCAGCTCACCCTGCTCCGCCACGACCTCAGCGAGCTGCCGGTCGAGATCAGCCTCGCCCCGCTCGAGGGACGGCGCGGGGTCGTCGCCATCATCCGCGACGTGACCGCCCGGCTGCGGGCCGAGGCCCTGGTCCGCAACGCGAGCGACCTGCTCACCGTGGCCGACGAGCGCGAGCGCATCGCCCGCGACCTCCACGACACGGTGCTGCAGCGTCTGTTCGGACTCGGCCTCGAGCTCCAGGCGGCGGCGATCCGGGCACCTGCCGACCTCGCCGAGCGCATCGAGACGAGCGTCGACGAGATCGACCGCATCATCCGCGAGATCCGCACTGCGGTGTTCACCCTCGGCTCGGCCGGACGCACGGGATCACTCGGTCAGGAGCTGAGTGCCGTCACGGTCCAGGCCAAGCGCGTGCTCGGGTTCGCTCCTCGACTGCGCATGGACGGCCCGGTCGAGACCGCGACCACGCCGGAGATCCGGGTCGAGCTGTTGGCGAGCATGCGCGAGGCGCTCACCAACGTCGCGCGGCACGCGAACGCCACCGAGGCCGAGGTCGAGCTGCGGGCGGCCGACGTGCTCTCGATGCGGGTGCTCGACAACGGCCGCGGCGTGTCGACCACGGTCGCCGTCAGCGAAGGCAACGGTCTGCGCAACATGGCCGAACGGGCCCGCCTGCTCGGTGGGGGATGCACGATTTCGCGTCGTCCCGACCGGGGCTCCGAACTGCACTGGTGGGTGCCACTCCCTGACGAGGTCCCATCCACCTCGTCCGCTGCACACTCGTAGTCCCCGGCAAGCGCCGAACGGGACTTTGGTCCTGTCGCAGTGTGCCCTGGGTCCCTGTCGACCACCCTGCAAGCGGCCCACCATGGCCCCATGAGTTCACAGGAGCGATCGGTACTGGGTTGGGGCGCGTTCATCGTGGCCATTGCGGCGATGGGTTTGGCGTTGTTCGGCCTCCGCGACAGCGGAAGCGCCGAAGAGGGCACTGGCGGCGCAGGTGGTCCGACGGTCGTGGAGGTGAGCCTGAGTGAGTGGGCGATCACCCCGAACATGCTGTACCCGGCCGCGGGCGAGGTGATCCTGAAGGTCACCAACGACGGCGCGATGGTGCACAACCTCTCGATCCCCTCGCTCGGCAAGAAGACCGCCGACCTGGCGCCAGGCGCCACGGAGGAGCTCGACCTCGGCACGGTCGCGGCCGGCGCCTACGACATGCTCTGCGAGATCGCCGGCCATGCCGCCAACGGGATGACCGGCCAGCTGATGGTCGGCGACGGCTCGGGCGCAGGCGGGGGCGACGGGATGGGCATGGGCGGATCCGGCGAGACCGTCTCCTGGCAGGAGATGGACCGGATGATGGACGAGCGCAACCTGCAGTTCCCGGCCACGACCGAGGGCAAGGGCGGCCAACTGCTCGAACCGCGCCTCGAGAACGGGGTGAAGGTCTACGACATCACGGCCAAGATCGTCGACTGGGAGGTCGAGCCCGGCAAGTTCGTCAAGGCCTGGACGTACAACGGGGTGGTGCCCGCTCCGGAGATCCGGATCAACGTCGGCGACAAGGTGCGCATCAACTTCAAGAACGAGCTCACCGAGTCGACTGCGATCCACTTCCACGGTGTGCGCGTGCCGTGGACCATGGACGGCGTCCCGCCGTACACCCAGCACCAGGTCGAGCCCGGCAAGGAGTTCGTCTACGAGTTCGAGGCGCTCGAGCCCGCCGTCGGCATCTACCACTCGCACCACAATGCCCAGCTCCAGGTACCCAACGGCCTGTTCGGCGGGTTCTTCATCGGCGAGATGCCCATCCCCGAGTACCTGAAGGACAAGGGCTACGCCAAGGTCGACAAGAAGGTCACCATGGTGCTGAACGACGCCGGCACGATCGGCCTGTCGCTCAACGGCAAGAGCTTCCCCGCAACCGAGCCGTACACGATGCGCGTCGGTGAGGTGATGGAAGTGACCTACCTCAATGAGGGCCTGATGGCCCATCCGATGCACATGCACCAGCCCGTCGGCTGGATCATCGCCAAAGACGGTGTGCCGCTCGACTTCCCGATGCCCGGCGACACGATCAACGTGGCCCCCGGCGAGCGCTACACCGTGCTCTACAAGGCCATCGACGAAGGCGTCTGGGCGTGGCACTGCCACATCCTCAACCACGCCGAAGGCCCCCAGGGCATGTTCGGGATGGTGACGGCGCTGATCGTCGAGAAGTGATCTGGACGCAACGGGGCACCGGCTGTAGCCACCACGGTGGCGGCCGGTGCCCCGTTCGCGTCGGGGCCGGGGGCTGATGTTCGTCCCCGACGCCGGTAGGGTACGCAGCATTCGGGGCGTGGCGCAGCGGTAGCGCACCTGCTTTGGGAGCAGGGGGTCGGGAGTTCAAATCTCCCCGCCCCGACCATCATGTTGTCGGTGCCATCACCCCATCGCAGCCGTGTCGGCCGCCTCGAGCTCGGCGCGCCGCCGGCCGATCGGGCGATGGTCGGCGAGCTCGTCGGCACCCTGTGCCACCTGAGCGACCTGCACCTGCTCGACCCCGCCTCGCCGATGCGGTTCGAGTGGATCGAGACACTCGCCCACGATCCGCGGTGGCGCCCGCTGCTGCACATGCACCGCCCGCAGGAGGCCTTGGTGCCGTGGGCCGTGGCAGCGCACGTCGAGCTGCTCCGCTCCGACCCCGCCCCTGGCACCCGCGCCGCTCCGATCGATCTCGTGCTCTGCACCGGCGACAACATCGACAACGCGCAGCGCAACGAGCTCGATGCCTATCTCGGTCTGCTGGCAGGCGGCACCGTCTCGCTCCCCGCGATCGGAGGGCCCAACGACGCGGCCGACCACATCGGGCCCGAGCCGTGGCCGTACTGGAGCCCACTCCCCCACGTCACCGACGTCTGGAAGCCGCTCGGCTACCCCTCGGTCGCCGACTTCTTCGAACGTGTCGCCGAGCCGATCACCTCGTCCGGCGTCGGTATGCCCTGGACGAGCCTGCCCGGCAACCACGACCTGCTGTGCCAGGGGACCGCCCTGGTCGACGAGCTGCTCGTCGCCGCAGCGACTGGCTCGGAGAAGGGCCTGTTCCCGATCGATGGCTTCGCCCCCGACGACGCGCTGTCGTTGTTCGTCGACGCGCCCGCACGTTTCCTCGCGCAGACGTCGCGCCAGGTGCGGCCCGACCCACTTCGACGTCCCGTCGACCTCGGCGAGTGGATCGCCGAGCACGCTCGTCGTGGCGCCGCAGGCTGGGACCGGTCGACGTCGACGTCGGCCGACACCGTGGTCGACCTCGGTCGGCTCACCGTGGTGATTCTCGACACCAACCATCCTGCTGGCGACTACCAGGGCAGCGTCGGCTCCGCTCAGCTCGACTGGCTCGACGAACAGCTCACCCGCGCTGACGAGCTCGACCAGCTCGTGGTGCTGGCCAGCCATCACGGCGCTGCCTCACTCGTCAACCGTCGGGGCGACGACCCCACCCGTCGACATGCCGATGCCTTGCTCGATGTGGTCCACCGCCATGCCTGTGTGGTCGCCTGGCTCGTCGGCCATCGTCACCACCACCGGATCACCGCCCACCCAGGGCCTGCCGGCGGCTTCTACGAGATCACCACAGCGTCACTCATCGACTGGCCGGTCGAACGCCGGCTCGTCGAGGTGATCCGCCACGACGACCTCGAGCTCGTCGAGATCGTCTGCACGGTCGACACCCATGGCGCGCCCGCAGGTTCGCTGGCTGCGCTCCACCGGGATCTCGCCCAACGCTTCGGCGGATCACAGGTCCGCAGCTCGATGGCGGGCGCGGAGGACGATCGCGACGTGCGGCTCTATCTTGATCGACGTCGGCGACGCTGATCGTCTAGCGACCGCTGAGGCGAGCAACGACCGGCGCGAACGCCTCGGCGACGCTCGCGCCGACGGTGACGTAGGAGATCCCGTAGAGCTCGCGGCGACGCTCGAGCTCGTCGCAGATCGAATCGACCGAACCGAACAGGCCGTGGGGATGGGTGAGCATCTGCTCGCGCGACATCCCGAAGCGCTGACCCATCGCCTCGGCGATGCCTTCGGCGCCGTCGGACACGAACGTGAAGTAGGCACCGACCTCGAGCTCGAGCTGTTCGAATCGATCGCCTGCGGCCTCGCGCACCCACGCAACCTTGCGTTCCATGGACTCGGCGCCCGACGTCGGGACGTCCGGTCCGATCTTGCCGGAGGAGTTGTCGAAGTTGAAGCTCACGATGTCGGCCTCGCGCGCAGCGAGCTTCAGCACCCGCTCGGCACCGCCGCCGATCATGATCGGCGGATGCGGTTGCTGGACCGACCTCGGCACCCCCTCGAACCCGACAGCGCGAACTCCGACCGAGGTCTCGACGGCCAGCTCGCCGCCGGCGAAGAACTGCTTGGCCATCCGCACCACCTCGCCGAGTCGCGTCACTCGCACGCCCGCCGGGTCCCACGGCACGCCCATCGCCTCGTACTCGCCACGCAGCCACCCCGCACCCAGCCCCATCTCGAGGCGCCCATCGCTGAGCAGATCGAGCGTGGCCATCTCCTTCACGAGCACCACCGGGTTGCGGTAGTCGATGCACATCACGCGGGCGCCGACCTTGATGGTGGTCGTGGCTTCCGCCGCCACGGCCATGGCCGGCACTGCCGCCAGCGTCTGTACCGGGTGGTTGGTGGCTGTCAGCGCCGGACCTGGGCCCAGGTAGTGGTCGGCAAGCATGAAGCTCGAGTACCCGAGGTCCTCGGCCTGTCGGGCCGTGTCCCGCCACTCGGCCCGACTCGTTGCGTGGTACGCCTGGCATCCGAAGCGGAATGGTCGTGTCATGGACGTGCAGCCTTGCACCACGGGCCTTCGCGCGCCGCCCTGGAGCTCGGGTCGGGGGCGGCCGCCGTCACGTCGTGAGGAACTCGACCAGGTCCGGGAATGCGGTGCGGTCCTGGTACAGGAAGAGATGACCACCCTCGTAGCTCCGGAGATGAGCACCCTCGATACGCGAGACGATCGCCTCACTGTTGGCCGGCGGGGCAAGTGCGTCGAACTCCCCGCACATCACCAGGGTCGGGCTGACGATCCGCTCGAGCCGATCCCACACGTCGTGGTGGCGACGAGCCTCGAGCTGCATGGCGTGCCCGTGCTGGCGCTCCGGCGACGGTGCCCCCGCGGAGCGCGCAGCCATCATCTCCACCACTGCCCGGTCGGCAGGGTGCTCGGCCAGCCAGGCCTGGTCGAAGCGCCCGTCGAGCAGGCGAAGTTGGAGACGGGCCTGCTCTGCGGGCTCGAGCGCGGCGATCTCGTGGAGCGGGTAGGACGAGCCGCCCGCGCCTCCGGGCGACGTGCACAACAGGGCGAGACGTTCCACCCGGTCCGGATGGCTGACTGCGAACTCTTGGGCGACCATGCCGCCGAAACTGATGCCCACGACGGCCGGCCGCTCCCAGCCGACATGGTCGAGCAGGGCCGCAACGTCGGCTCCGTAGTCGGCCATCGTCGGCTGTCGGTCGGGGATCGTCGACCGCCCGAGGCAACGCTGGTCGTGCACGAGCACCTCGAAGTGCGCGGCCAACCGGTCGATCATCGGTCGCGTGCCGTCGATCGAAGCACCCGAACCGTTGCACAGCATCACCTGACGACCGGCGCCGTGGCGCTCGAACCAGATGTCGACGTCGGGCAGCGACAGCGTGGGCATGGTCAGTCCTTCCTCCCGGTGCGTGAAACCGCCGACGCTGGCGCCACGCCGAAGGCGTCGCGGAAGGCCCTCTCGAACCGCGCCGTGTCAGGCGCCATCGAACGCCGCCCAGACCGCGTTGACGAGCGTGTCGGCGTCGCCGCCGTTGGTGGTGTTGACCGCGAGCACCAGGTCGTTGCGTGGGGAGACCAGGATCACCTGGCCGAACAGCCCACGGGCCTCGAAGGCGCCATCGCGGAACATCCACCACTGCGCGCCGTACTGCTGGTTGGAGGGCGAGGGGGTGTGGCTGTACTCGACCCACCCTTCGGGCAGGATCCGCTCCCCGTCCCACACACCGTCATTCAGGTAGAGCAGGCCGAACCGGGCGAAGTCGCGCGTTGTCGCATTCCCACCGAAGCCGCCGACCCAGCGACCGGCTTGGTCGCGCTGCAGCTCGATCGACGTGATCCCCAAGGGTTCGAAGAGCCGTTCCTGCAGGTAGGCCTCGCCCTGCTCAGTGCCGCCGATGGTGTCGTAGACGATCCCGGCCAGGATGGCGGTCGTACCAGTGGAGTACTCGAAGAAGGTGCCAGGCTCGGCCTCGAGGGGGAACGAGGCGATGAACTCCGACGCGACCGGAGCGCTCAGCATCCCGAGGACCTGCGAACCCGGACCGTACTGCTCGGTGTACTCCAACCCGCTCGCCATGTGCAGCAGGTGCTCGAGCGTGATCGCATGGCGTGGATCGGCCGGGTCGTCCCACTGCGCGATCGGGGCGCGCTCGGAGACGTCGACCAGACCGTCGCCGACGAGCAGCCCGATCGCCGCCGAGGTGATGCTCTTCGCCACCGAGAACGACTCCATGATGGAGTCGGGCCCGTCGAGCGGGTGGTAGCGCTCGTAGACGATCCGCCCGCCCTGGACGATCACGATCGATCGCACGCGCCGTGCCGCATCGGGGGCGCCGAACGCCACATCGACAGCTGCGTCGAGCGCCTGGCGGTCGATCTCCGCCGGCAGGTCGCCGAGCTCCCAGTCGGCTCCCGGGAAGACACGTCCTGGTTCGACCGCGACGATGGTGGTCGGCGCATCGGTCGTCGGCGCTGCCGTCGTGGCAGGAGCCACCGAGGTGGTTTCGAGCACCGCCGACGAAGTTGCTGGCGCCTCGGTGACGACGACGGGTGCGTCGAGCAGGGCCGTGCTGGCGGCGTCGTCGCCGGCGCAGGCGGCGGCACTGAGGGCGACGAGTGCAGCGAGGACCGCGCCGGCTCGGTGGATGCGGGCGGATCGTGTGGCCGAGGCGGACGCGGACATCACGTCATCATGGTTGCAGCGGGCGTGGCCGGCTCAGTCGGAGGTTGTCGCTGCCGGGCGGAGCGGGTCGTCGACGCGGAGGAAGAGCTGGCCGACGAGCGCGACGATCGGCGTGAGGACCGCTGCGATCACCAATGCCTCACCGATGCCACGGGCCGACGCGACCACACCCCACATCAGCGCACCCAACGTGGAGCCCAACCACACGGCGAGAATGGCGAGCGATGCCCCGCGGCCGACGATCTCGGCCGGCATCACCATCGTGAAGACGGGGAACAGCGTGTTGAGCACAGCCATCGAGCCCGCTCCACTGAGCGCCAAGGCCACGAGCGCCACCCACAGGGTCGACGTCGCTGCCAGCAGCACCACCGATGCGCTCCACACACAGGCGCCGAGGAGCAGCACTTGGTCGAGCGTCAACCGACTGCGCACGCGAGGCATCACCTGGAGCACTGCGACCGACCCCACGCCGAGCGCCACCCACAGCATGCCGAAGCCACCGGCGTCGACCTCGAGGCGCTCGCGTGCCACCAGTGGGAGGACAGCAGCCTCCACCGCAATGACCGCCATGAACAGCATGATCCGGAGCGCAACTCTGCGCAGGTGTCGCGAGCCCGCGACCGTGGAGATGCCCTCCCGGATAGCTCGGTGCACACCCATGTCGGGCACCTCACCCGCCGCTCGTGCGAGGCGGTCGGGTGGGATGACCCTCAGCACGACGAAGACGACCCCGAGGAACGACAGCGCATTCACGGCGAACACTGCACCAGGCCCTGCAGCGGCGATCAGCACCCCTGCAACGGCCGGGCCGACGGACTGCGCGATGCTCCGCGAGGCCGCATCGAGGCCGAGCGCCTGCGGCTGCTGGTCGAGCGCGGCCAGGCCGATCGTGACCGCAAGGAACGCCGGGCCGGCAAGCATCAGCGCCGCCGACTCGAGGAACGTGGCGCCGATCAGAACGGCGGGGCCCGCGCGGCCGGTCCACTGCAGCACGGCCAACGTGGCTGTCACCACCAAGGCTCCGAGCTCTGCTGCCGCCAGGTAGCGGCGACGATCGAGTAGATCGGACCACGCTCCAGCGTGCAGCGCGAGCAGGAAGCCGGGTGCCGCCCAGGCGGTCTGCAGCAACGCCACCAAGAACTCGGAGTCCGTCTGCTCGGTCATCGCCCAGCCGGCACCGACGACCTGCATGTAGGTGCCGACGTTCGACACCAGTGCAGCGATCCAGAGCGCCCGGAAGGCTCGCCCCCGCAGAGGTGCCCACGGCCCCGCGGCGGGGGTCAGCGGATCGACGGTCTGCACGTCTCGACCCTACAGCCGCCCACCAGCCGGTATCGTGGGTCGCCGTTCTGCGGGTGTAGTTCAACGGTCAGAACCTCAGCCTTCCAAGCTGATGATGCCGGTTCGATTCCGGTCACCCGCTCCAGCGCCGAAGGCGCTGCGCACGGCTCTCGAATCGGGAGGAGCGCAGCGACGGATCCGGTCACCCGCTCCAGCGCCGAAGGCGCTGCGCGTCACCGCCGGTGCGGGGCGATCGACACGACACCGTCGTCGGCGCCCAGCGCGAGCGGCGCCGACTTCGATGGGTTCACCACCACCTCGCCGGTTGCGCCGAGTCGGTAACCGATGGCGCTGTGACCGAGCGTCGCAGCGGTGGCCACGACATCGCCGAAGCACGTCGCCTCCGTTGCCGCGTAGCGATCGGCGGGCAGCAACTCGACCGAGCAACCCGTCGGCGAGAAGAGATCGACGAACACCTGCTCGAGCTCGTGGCGCTCGCTCAACTGCGCGAGCAGCATGCTCGTCAGCTCATCGCTGACGATGAAGTCGTCTGCGCCGCTCACCTCGGCGAGCGGTGCGTTGCGCTGGTCGAGCAGCTCGGCCACCATTCGCACCGGCCCCAGTGTCTCGTCGCCGCGCACCTGTTGGAAGGCGAGCAGGGTGAGCAGCGTGTGGGCGTCGGCGTCGTCCTCGCCCACATCGCGGTAGCCGAGGACGATGACCTCGTGGAACGAGCGCCGTGCCGCGTGCGCAGCAACGAACTCGGGCCCGCCGGAGAGCTCGCTCACCTCGACGGAGACGTTGCTCACCTCGATCGAGCTGCGCACCTCGTCGGGGTCGACACGGGCCGGGTCGACCATCACCTCGATCGTCGTGCGCTCGTCGAGAAACTCGTCGAGCTCGCGGACCACTCGGGGGCCGAGGGCGCTCCAGCCGGCGATGACGATGCGGCGCGGGCCGCCGTTGTCGGCCGCCACCCGCGGCGCGCCGACGATCGGCGGACGCGTCGGCGCACTGACCACGAACGTCGAGTCGTCCTCGGCGATTCCGATCAGCTGTTGGCCGGCCGCGACCACGGTGCCCGGCGGCGGGCTGAGCACGACTGCACCCTGTTCGTCGAGCACCCCGATGATCGACGATGACTCGAAGGCGAGCAGGCACTCGCCGTACGTCCGGCCCTCGAGCTCCGGGAACGAGGCGAAGTACACCTCGGAGCCATCGAAGTCGAGCAGTTCGTGGAAGACCGAGCTGAGCCCCCGCTTGCGACATGCCTGAGCCGTCAACTCGGCCACGATGTCGTCGGACTGGACGGCGACAAGGCCGCCGCCGAGCAGGGCGCGCAGCGACTTTGCTGTCTCGCGCGAAGCGATCTCGGCAACGATGTGGGCTCCCTCGGCGATGCCCCGCGCTGCTCGATGGGCGCGGATCGCCAACAGCACCTTCACCGTCGTGGAGTCGACATCGGGCCCGTCGCCGACGACGATCACCGACCGCGCACCCGCCAGGTTCACCATCTCCAGGTTCGCCGCTGACCATGCATCGCCACTCCGGCACACGATCCGGGTGGAGCGGTGCTCCTTGGTCAACGACCGCAACACGTCCTCCATCTCGGTCTTGTCGTGCGGCGCGAGGACCACGATCGCCGAGCGGGCCCTGCTGTCGTTCGCGATCGTCAACTCGGACACGATCGCCGGCACCCGCGGCGACCAGCCGAGGATGAGCGTATGGTCCTGCTCGAGCACCTCGCTGCGGCCACGGCGCAGTTCGCCGATGCGCTGGTCGACGCTGTTGGCGATGAGACCGATGAGGCTGCCGGCGATGAAGATGCCGGCGAGGGTGATGATCAGGGCGAGAATGCGGGCGGTCCAGCCCGTGTCGCCGGCGAAGGTGCCGGCGTCGAGGACGCGTAGCAGCGACTGCCAGAACGCCTCGAGCGGGTCGAGTCGCCCCTCATCGCCGTTGAACCCGGTCAACCGGAACACGGTCATGATCAGGGCCGAGGCGAGGATGACCGCGAGGGTCAGCAGCCCGAGCCAGACGATGAGCGTGAACGGACCACGCGAGAGCGCGACGTCCATGCGGTAGCGCACGCGCGACCGGAAGCCCTTGTTCGTGTGGCGGCGACCGACCGATGTCGGATCAGCACCACCCCGGACACGGCGGAACAGGGCCTTGCCCTGCCGGTGCTGGGCGTTCACCACCCAGGCCGTCGACGACGCGGTCGGCCCTGGCTTGTCGTTTCGTTGGGGCTCACTCACTGCTGCACCTCGTCGTCCCCCTGTTCCCGGCCAGAGAATACGGTGTGCCGCACCCCTGGCCTGGCTTCCCACCTCCACCTCCCCGCTAGCGTCTGGCACATGACAGCGCTGATCGAGTACCTGAGGCCCTCCACCCTCGACGAGGCCGTCGAGCTCGTCGGCCGGCCGGGGGCTGTGGTGCTCGCCGGCGGCACGGTCGTGAACTCGACCCCTCGTCCGGAGGCGGCGCTACTGGTCGACCTCCAGGCGCTCGGCCTCGACGGCATCGAGGCTGACGGAGCGATCGTTCGGGTGGGCGCGATGGTCCGTCTGTCGGCGGTTGCTGCGCATCCTGCTGTGCCGTCGTGGCTCCGCGACATCGCTCGGGCCGAGCTGCCGAGCTCGCTGCGGACGGTCGCCACGATCGGCGGCACGGTGGCCACCGCGGACTGGGAGAGCACCCTGGTCGCAGCGCTGCTCGCAGCCGACGCTTCGGTCACGTTGCACCGGGCCACAGGGCCCACCACCACGTCACTCTCCTCGCTGGTGGCTGACCGAGCGATGCTCGCCGGTGCGGTCATCACTGCGGTGTCGGTCGACTCGCGGTGGAACGGTGTCGTCCACCGTACGGCGCGCACCACGGCCGATCGGCCGATCGTGGCCTGTGTGGCAGCCGCGCACCCCGAGCACGGCACGCGCACTGCACTGACCGGGGTCGCCGACACCCCCGCGCTCGTCGACGACATCGACGCCCTGACGCCACCGGGCGACTTCCGCGGTTCGTCGACGTACCGCCTCCACCTCGCACGCGTGCTGAGCCGTCGGGCCATCACGGAACTCGGAGCCTGACGATGAACATCACACTCACCATCAACGAGGTCGTGCGGACACTCGAGGTCGATCCGGCCGAGACGCTCATGGCCGTGCTCCGGAGAGAGGGCCTGTTCAGCGTCCGGTACGGCTCGGACTCGGGCGAGACGGGGGCTGCGGCCGTGCTGCTCGACGACCGGCTCGTCTCGTCGGACGTCGTGCTCGCCGCCCAGGCCGACGGGCACCGCGTGCGCACCGTCGAGGGCCTCTCGGCGGCCCGAGAGGAGCTCGACCCGGTCCAGGCTGCGTTCGTCGCCACGGGCGGCTTCCAGTCGGGCTACTCGGCGGGGGCGCTGATCCTCGCCGCGCATGCGTTGCTCGCCGAACACCCGAACCCCAGCGACGACGAGATCCGCGATGCGCTGTCGGGCGTGCTCGACCGCGAGACGGGGTACGTGAAGGCCGTCGAAGCCGTCAAGCGTGCCGCCGCCGTGCTGCGCGGCGAAGCCCCCGAGGCCTTCGGCCCGGTCATCCTGCCCCCGCTCACCGACGGCTCGAACCCAGTTCCCTATGCGCCGGGCCACACCGCACCAGGGGTGTCGACGGCCGTGCCGAGGCTGATCCCGTCGCGCGACGTGCCGGAGATGGCCGTGGTCGGCAAGCCCGAGCTGAAGGTCGACGGCATCAAGCTGGCGCGCGGCAACCCCACGTTCGCCGACGACGTCGAGCTGCGCGGGATGCTGCACTGCAAGGTGCTGCGCAGCCCCCACGCCCACGCGCGGATTCTGGACATCGACGACTCCAAGGCACTCGCCCTTCCGGGGGTGCACGCGGTCAAGCACTACAAGAACACGCCCCGCGTGATGTACGCCTCGGGCGGGCAGTCGTGGCCGAACCCCCACCCGTGGGACCAGGTGAGCTTCGACAGCAAGGTCCGCCACGTCGGCGACCGCGTCGCTGCGGTGGCCGCCGAGTCACCCGAGCTCGCCGCCGAAGCCTGTCGACTGATCGACGTCACCTACGAAGCGCTGCCGTTCGTGCTCGACGAGCTCGAGGCCTCCGCACCGGGCGTGACCCCAATCCACGACGAGCCCGATGCGGTCGGCATCCACGACGCCGAACGAAACGTTGCGATCAAGATCGTCGCCCAGACCGTCACCGACGAGGGGCTGGCCGCGGCGTTCGCCTCGGCCGACCACATCTTCGAGCAGACGTTCCGGGTGCAGCAGGTGCAGCAGACCCCGATCGAGCCCCACGTCGCCGTGGCCTGGCTCGACGAGGACGAACGGCTGATCCTGCGCACCGCCACCCAGGTGCCCTTCCACGTGCGGCGCATCGTCGCCCCGCTCATCGGCCTGCCGGTGAAGGACATCCGCGTGATGAAGCCCCGGGTCGGCGGCGGCTTCGGCGCCAAGCAGGAGATGCTCATCGAGGACATCGTCGGCCACCTCGCCCTCGCCACGAAGCGACCGGTGCGCCTGGTGCTCGACCGCGAGGAGGAGTTCGTCTCGTCTCGCACGCGCCACCCGCAGACCCTGACGTTCCGCACCGGCGTGCTGAACGACGGCACCCTCGTCGCCCAGGAGCTGCGCGTCGTGGCCAACACGGGCGCGTACGGGACCCACGGCTTCACCGTGCAGAACGTCACGGGCCTGCGCGGCCTGTCGTCGTACAACTGCCCGGCGAAGAAGTTCGACTGCGACGTGATGTACACGAACATCCCAGTGCCCGGCGCTTTCCGCGGCTACGGCGCGCCACAGGCCGAGTTTGCGCTCGAGAGCCACATGGAGGACATCGCCGACGCGCTCGGCCGCGAGGTGATCGACTTCAAGCGCCAGAACTGGGTGAAGGTCGGCGACCGCCAGGACATCGTGATGTTCCTCGGCGAACGCGGCACGATCGACCCCGGTGATGTCGATCCGGCGACGTTCCCGCCGGTGATGACGAGCGGCATCGAGGAGTGCGTGGCCCAGGGCATGCGCGCCATCGGCTGGCACCGGCGCGACGACCCGGACTGGGTCGCCCCGCCCGACCAGCCGCACATCCGTCGGGGCATCGGCTTCGCCTTCTGCATGCACGGCACGGCCATCCCCTTCCTCGACATGGGTGGCTGTGGCATCAAGATGAACGACGACGGGTCGTTCAACGTGATGTCGGGCGCCGCCGACCTCGGCACCGGCGCCGACACCGTGCTCGGCCAGATCGCGGCCGAGGTGCTGGGCGTGCCGCTCGAGGACATCAAGATGTACACCGGCGACACCGACATGACGCCCTTCGACGTGGGCGCCTACGCCTCGTCGACCACCTACATCTCCGGTGCCGCGGTGAAGAAGGCGGCCGACCAGGTGCGCTGGCGCATCAAGCTGCGCGCCGCCCGCCTGCTCGGGGTGGACGAGCCGTGCTCGATCGAGCTCCGCGACCGGCGGGCCTGGGCGCCCGACGGCCGCTCGGTGTCGCTCGAGGACATCGCCCTCAATTCACTGCACACCGAGGACCACGAGCAGATCATGGGCACCGGCTCGCACGTCTCGCCCGACTGCCCGCCACCGTTCGCCGCGCAGTTCGTCGAGATCGAGGTCGACATCGAGACCGGCCAGGTGACGGTGGTGAAGATGGTGATGGCCGTCGACTGCGGTGTGGCCATCAACCCGATCACCGCCAGCGGCCAGGTGGAGGGCGGCATGTTCCAGGCGCTCGGCTACGCAGTGTGCGAGGAGTTCGCCTACGACGACACAGGTCGGATGGTGAACGCCGAGCTCGGGCCCTACTGGATCTTCCGGGCCGACGACGCGCCGGAGACCGAGGTCTTCCTGGTGCAGACCATGGAGGACTCCGGCCCCTTCGGCGCGAAGGCCGTGGCCGAGATCCCGACCGACGGGGTGGCACCGGCGACGCGCAGCGCGATCCTCAACGCCACCGGAATCCGGATCGACCAGATCCCCTTCACCCCCGAGCGGGTGCGGCGGGCCATCGAGGCCCACCAGGCCGGCTGACGGGCGTCAGGGCTCCCAGCCGGCGAAGGCGTCGATCACCGACTTCACATCGTCCATCATCGGGTACAGGATCGGGCAGGTGACGCCCGCCTCGATGTACTCGGCCACCTTCTCGCGGCACTGGTCGCTGGTGCCCACCGCCATGACGCTGCGCACCAGCTCGTCGGGGATGAGGTGCGCGGCCTTGCGGTAGTCGGCCTCGGTGGCGGGCCACCCGACGATCTGCTGGACCCGCTCGATCAGCTCGGGGTCGGCCCCGCTGGCCGCCATGATGTGCGGCTCGGTGCCCAGGTAGTAGGCGACCAGCGACTTGCCGGTCATCACTGCCTCGGCCGGGTCGTCGTCGCTCAGGCTGCACACGAGCAGCTCAGGACGGTCGATGTCGGCGATCGTGCGCCCGGACTTCGCCGCGCCGCGCCCGAGCAGGTCGACGGCGCCGCGGATGTACTCGGTGGGCACCACGTAGTTGAGCACGGCGCCGTCACAGATCTCGCCGGTGAGCTCCATCATCTTCTCGCCGGTGGCGCCGAGGTAGATGGGGATGTCGCGGGGCGAGGTGTCGCCGTAGGCCACGTCGAGGCGCACGCGGTCGAGCTTGACGAACTCGCCCTCGTAGGTGACCTCTTCCATCGTGAACAGCTGACGGATGGCCTCGATGTTTTCGCGCATGGCGGTGAGCGGCTTGCGGCGGTCCTCGCCGACGCGGCTGGCGATCGGCTCCCACCAGGCGCCGAGGC
This sequence comes from Ilumatobacteraceae bacterium, assembly GCA_040398525.1. Classification (GTDB taxonomy): domain Bacteria; phylum Actinomycetota; class Acidimicrobiia; order Acidimicrobiales; family Ilumatobacteraceae; genus VFMC01. The sequence goes on from JBBATY010000001.1 coordinate 98,257, forward strand.
CGAGCATCACCCGGCTCTGGCCGTCGGCAGTGCGGCCGGCGAGCTCCCACATCGTCGACCACGTCGCAGCGATCACGGCCGGGTTGCGGGTCCAGATCGGCAATACCCCCGAACCGATGCGCAGCCGCTTGGTCTCGGTGAGCAGCGCGCTCATCAGCACCACACAGTCGCGAGCCAGGCGCGTGTCGGCCTGCCAGATCTCGCTGAACCCCTGTTCCTCGGCGTAGACCGCCATCTCGAGCTCGTAGCGGATGGGGTGTTTGTCTTGGAGGTAGAGAGCCATGCGATGCACGGCGGCGAGTGTACCGACCGGTGCCGCGAGGGTCCGGGCTGACAGCTCGGCTCAGCCGGGCAGCGAGGCCGCGCCGTAGCGCGGCGCGTTGCCGGTGATGGCGGCCCAGCGGCGGGTGCCGAACTCGAAATGCCACCACTCGCAGTGCAGCACCACGAACCCGCCGGATCGCATCGCTGTGTAGAGCAGGCGGCGCAGATCGCGGGCGACACCAGGTGTGGTCTCGAGCACCCCGGCCCCAGCGGCGTCGGTGAAGTCGTCGAACCCGGTGCCGAGCGCGAGGGGCGTGCCGTCGAGGGTGAGGGTGAGGTCGACCGTGCCACCCGTGAGGTGCGGAGGCGGGCTGGTCGGACGCTCGTCCGGGTAGGCGACGTAGCCCTCGGGCAGGCCCGGCTCGGCGTAGGCGGCGGCGTAGAGCTCGGCCTGCAGCGGCAACGGCCGCCAGGCATCGAACACGGCGAGGCCGAGCCGGTCGGGCAACCGGTCGGCCACGAGCCCGAGGCGCTCCATGGCCTCGCCGCGCAGCCAGGTGGTGGGCAGCGCGTGGTCCCAGCCGGCGTGCCAGTAGTTCGACAGCACTCGGATCCGCCGATGGTGCACCGGCACCAGCGACTCACCCGGTTCGGCCGGGGCCTCGGGGGCTGGCGGGTCGATGAGCGCAGGAAGCGGCAGCTGGTCGGCCAGCCCGGGGAGCTGGGCAGCCCCAGGCACCTCCTCGCACGGACGTGTGAAGCACGGCAGCAGGAAGTCCGCCGGGCCGTGGCGACGGATCGTCGTCATGACCGCTCGAGCACCTCGGCGACCACGGTCATCAGCCGTTCGGCATGGTGCAGGTCGAGCACCGGCAGGAGGAACTCGTCGATCGAGTGGCGCTCGACCAGGTCGGTGAGCTGCCGGGCGCAGGCGTCGACGCTGCCTGCGATGACGAACGGCAGCACCCACTCGTCGCGCACATGCGCACCGGCCGCCACGAGGCCGTCGGCCATCGCCTCGCGAATGGTGGCCACGTCGTGGTCGGTGATGCCGAGCATCGCCCGCACCTGCGGTGGCGAGTCGACCAGGCGGTAGGTCATGTGCGGCTTGGTGTCGGCCATCGCCTCGTCGTCGGTGACGATCATCGTCGAGTAGCACACCTTGGCCCGGCCGCCCGCCCCGCGGACGAGGTCGACGTAGTCGCCGAGGGTGTCGATGTGGATGAAGTCGAGCATCACGCCGTCGGCAGCCGCGCCGCCGAGCGCGAGCATCTTCTGGCCGCGACCAGCGAGCCAGATCTCGATGTCGGGCCTGGCGAACGACAGCGTCGCCCCACGCAGCTCGAAGCCCTCGCCCTGCATGGTGACGGGCTGGCCCGAGAACAGGCCCCGGCATGCGGCGATGGTGTCGCGGACAGCGGTGAGTGGACGGCTGCGCTCGATGCCGAGCGGGCCGAGGGTGAGGCTGCCGCCCGCGCCGATGCCGAGGAAGGCCCGCCCGCCGCTCAGCTCGTCGAGCGACGCGACGGTGGCCGCCGTGGTGGCCGGGTGGCGGGTGTAGGGGTTGGTGATCCCGGTGCCGAGGGCGATCGTCGACGTCGCCTGGGCGATCGCTGTGAGCGTGACATAGACGTCACGCGTCGCAAGGCCCTCGTCGTAGATCCAGCAGCGGCCGTAGCCCAGCTCCTCGGCGAGCCGGCCGAGCTCGACCATGCGCGCCACAGGTGCCTCGGGGATCAGGTTCACGCTGGCTGCGACCACGGGGGACGAACCTACCGGAACGGCAGCTGGATGGCCGAGACACCGTGCCCGGCGAGCAGTGCCGTCAACTCGTCGGCGAGACGTTGCTGAGCCGGACCGATGCGGGTGATCGCCACCGCGAAGCGGGCACCCTCGGGCACGGCCTTGGCCCCACCGCGCTCGGGGTCGACGAGCAGTCGGGCGGCACGCTCGACGGTGAGGCGCCCGTACGGCGAGCAGCCGCACACCGCCCCGACGAGCATCGGCCGGTGGGCGACATCCTCGATCACCCGGTCGAGCGCATCGGCACCGATCACGGCCACCACGTGGGTGGCGCACGACGGCACGACCGGCTCGTGGCGAGCCGGGGCCTTGACCACCTTCGACCGCGAGCCGTCGGCCTCGATCACGACGAGGTCGTGCGTCGCCGCAGCCGCGCGCACGGCTGCGTCCGTCGCCCCGGTGAGCTTGTCGTCGACGATGCTGCCGTGCAGGAAGCCGGGCAGGTCGGCTGCCTGGCGGGCGTACACCTTCGTGGTCGTGCCTGCGACCACGGCCCAGCCGCGACGGGCGGCCTCCGCGTGCATCGCCCGCATCAGTGTGGTCTTGCCCCCACCGCCGACCAGGGCCACCACCGCCGGCGGCGTGATGCCCAGCTCGTCGATCAGGAGTTGGCCGAGATCCACCCGAGCACCGCCTCGAGCACTCCCCCGCCCACGGCCAGCGCTTTGTCGCTGATCTCGTGGCAGTCGACGTCGAGACGGGGGTCGACATCGGCGATCTTCAACCCGGCACGCACCACGGTGCCCGGCGCGATCGCGCCGCGCACCACTCCGGTGAACGGAGCGAGCACCTCGCGCCCGGCAACGACACCGAGCACGGCCCCGGCCTCCACCCGGTCGCCGATCTCGACCCGCCACGAGACCTCACCGTCGACCGGCGCCCGCAGCACACGGTCGGCGCCCCGTCCGCCGATCTCGCCCGGAACCCCGGTGTCGGCAGCAGCGGGCCCCTGGTGGATCACCCGGCCGAGGCGCGGCCCACGCTGGGTCTCGATCACGGCGTGCACGTCGACCCCGGCGGTGAACCCCGGGCCGAGCCCGATCACCAGCGGAGCGTCGGTGAGCGACGTGCCGAGGTTGCGCTTGGCGAGGCGGGCATCGACGACCACCTCGGGCCGCAGCAGCGGGAGTTCGGGCGAGACGAGCACTGCCACGACCCCCGAGCGAGCCGCGGCCTCGGCTTCGTCGGAGGACTCGACCCGACGCGCCGGCATCCCCTCCACCTCGAACACCCCGGCACGCACTGCGCTCGAGACGGCGACGGTGCGCCGCACGGTGAGCGGGTGGGCCAGCTCGCACACCACCACCGGCAGCCCGCTGCGCCACAGCCGCCACACGACGCCGGTGGCGAGGTCGCCGCCACCTCGCACCACCATCAACTCGCGGCGCACGTCACGCCCCTCGGCGCAGCGCCACGATCTCGGCGAGGATGCTGACCGCGATCTCCTGCGGCGTCTCGGCCTGCAGCTCGAGCCCGATCGGCGACAGCACCCGCTCGAGCCGCTCATCGTCGACGCCCTGCTCGATCAGCTTCGATCGAGTGGTGGCCCAGCGCCGGGCGCTGCCCATCACACCCACCGAGCGCGCACCGGTCTCGAGCAGGACCGGCAGCAGGGTCAGGTCGAGGCCCATGTTGCGGGTGAGCACCACTACATGGGTCTCGGCGTGGATCGGCTCCGCAGCGATGGCGGCGGCAAGATCGCCGGTGAGGCGGGCGTCGGCCAGTGGCAGCAGGTCGTCGGCCACGAGCTCGGGGCGGTCGTCGTAGGCCACCACACGAAAGCCCAGCCAGTGGGCGAGCTCGACGACCGCCGAGCCGACGTGGCCGCACCCGACGACGTAGACGGTGGGAGTTGGCATGTAGGGCTCCAGGTAGACGGACACCTCGCCGCCGCACACCCCGGGATCACCCTGGGCAGGGTCGACGAGCTCGAATCGGATCAGGCGTGGGCGGCCGGCAGCGAGCGCCTCGGTGGCCTCGGCACGCACCCGCGCCTCCATCTCGCCACCGCCGATCGTGCCCGAGGTGCGGCCATCGGCGAACACCAGCATCTTCGAGCCGGGGTGGCGCGGCACCGAACGTCGGGTCTCGACCACGGTGGCGAGCACGACGGGCTCACCGCGGTCGACGGCATCGAGCAGGTCGCGGATCAGGCGTTCGCCCACAACCGCTCCGCCTGCGCCCGGACCTTCGCCCGCAACTGCCCGAGATCGACCCCGAGCACCTCGCCGCGCCGCACCCGCCAGGTGCCCGCCACCATGACGTCGGTGACGTCGGTGCCGCTGCGCCACAGCACGAGCTGGTCGGCGAGGTTGGCAACCGTCGGGGTGGTGGGCACGCCGAGGTCGACGAGCTGCAGATCGGCCGCCATCCCGGGGGCGAGCCGACCGACCACACCGTCGAGGCCGAGCGCACGCGCCCCGCCCGAGGTGGCCAGCTCGAGCACCAGATGCGCGGGCATCGCCTGCGGGTCGCGCAGACGGCCCTTGTGCAACAAGAACGCACCACGCATCACCTGGAACATGTCGTTCAGGTAGCCGTCCGACCCGAGGCCGATGGTGACACCCGCGTCGATCATCTCCGGCACGGGAGCGATCCCGCCTCCGACCTCGCAGTTGGCCAGAGGCATGTGGCTCACCCGCACGCCGTGCTCGGCGAGCAGGCGCTGCTCGCGCTCGTCGACCTGCACGCACTGGCTGGCCAGGAACCGCGGTGACACCACACCCCAGTCGGCATAGACCTCGAGGGTCCGCTTTCCGTATCGCTCGATCGACGCCTCGGCTTCGTGGGTGCCCTCGTTGACGTGGGCATGGCAGAACACGTCGTGCTCGGCGGCCAGCTCGAACGCCCGGCGGACGTACCCCTCCGAGCACGTGAAGGTGGTGTGGAAGCACATCGCTCCCTGCACCAGCCCGTCGCCCCGAGCTCCTCGTTCGATCATCGCGACGTTCTCGGCCAGGCCCAGCTCGGCGATCTCGGCCCCTGCACGCTCGGTGGCCTCGAACGACAGGATGCCCCGCGCCCCGAGACGATCGACCACCTCGGCCTGGGCGGCGAGCGACCCAGGCAACGAGCGCGGCGCTTCGAGGATGTCGTAGAACGTGGTGGTGCCGGTGCGCAGCATCTCGGCCACGGCCCACTCGGTGGCCACCGCGATCATCTCCTGGTCGAGTGCGTCCTCGACCCGGGGCCACCAATAGTCGGCGAGGAAGCTCCAGAACCCGGTGACCGGCACGGTCTGGGGGATGCCGTGGGCCAGGACGCCGTAGAGGTGGGTGTGGGCGTTGACGAACCCGGGGAGCAGCGCGCCGCCGCGGACGACCTCGTCGTCGGGGAACTGCGCGACCAGATCAGCCGCCGACCCGACATGGGTGATCCGGCCGGCCTCGACCCGCACGGCGCCGTCGGCCAGTGGTGTGGCGGCGGCATCGGCGACGAGCCACTCGGCTGCGACGATGGTCACCGCGTCCCACCCCGCGGGCTGGTGCCGGCTCGCTCGAACAGGCGCATGCACACCTCGGTCGCGCGGGCCAGCTCGGCGGCCTCGTCGACGTCGACGAACTCGCCGTCGCGCACGCGCAGACGCCCGTCGACCACCACGTGGCGCACCTCGCGCGGCGTCACGTTGAACACCAGCGCCGACACCGGGCGGTGCACCGGGGCGACGAACACGCTGCGCAGATCGACGACCACCAGGTCGGCCAGCCGACCCGGGGCGATCACCCCGAGGTCGTCGGGGAGGCCGGCCGCATGGGCCCCGCCGCGGGTGGCCATCCGCAGCGCGTCCTCGGGCTGGAGGATCATCGCGTCGAGGTGGTGCACCTTCTGCAGCAGCACGCTGAGCTTCATCGCCTCGAACATGTCCTGGCGGTTGTTGCTGCCGGGGCCGTCGCTGGCGAGCGCCACCGGGATGCCGCGCCCGATCATCTCGGGCACACGGGCCACGCCCGACGCCAGGTACATGTTGCTCGTCGGGCAGTGCACGACGGTCGAGCCGGCGGCAGCGAGCAGGTCGAGCTCGTGGTCATCGAGCCAGATCGAGTGCGCGAGCTGGGTGTCCGGCCCGAGGACCCCGAGCGAGTGCAGCCATTCGACGTGGCGGTTGCCGCGCTCGCCGAGGTTCATCTCGACCTCGATGGCGGTCTCGGCACAGTGCACGTGCATGCCGCCGCCCCACGCCCGCGACGCTGCCGTGGCGGCGATGACGGCCTCGTCGCTACAGCCCCACGGGATGAGCGGCGCGGTCTCGATCCGGATCCGGCCGTCACTGCGGCCGTGCCAGCGCTCGGCGAGCGCCGCCTGGCGGGCGAGCACCGTGTCGCGGTCCTCGGCGAGGCGCGGCTCGTAGTTGCGGTCGGCCCAGCCCCGGGCGAGCAGGTAGCGGGCGCCGATCCGCTCGGCCACGGCGCACACGGCGTCGTCGATGGCGGGGTCGGGGTGCACGTACTGGTGGTCGATCACCGTGGTGGCACCCGTGCGCAGGTTCTCGAGCAGGCCGACGGTGATCGCCGCAGCGGCCTCGTCGGCGGTGAGCACGCTGGCGGTGGGCCAGATGTAGTCGCGCAGCCAGTCGAGCAGCGGCTTGTCGTCGCCGAGGCCGCGGAAGAAGGTCTGGAACAGGTGGGTGTGGCCGTTCACCATGCCTGGCATCACGGCCTGACCGGCGGCGTCGATCACGGTGTCGGCCTGCCGCGCCGCCGGCGGCGGATCGCCCGCACCGACGGCAGCGATGCGGTTGCCGTCGACGAGGACCCAGCCCCGGTCGAGGAGGGTCCCGTCATCGTCGCTGGTGACGACGACCGCGTCGTGGAAGAGCAGCGTGGCCATCGGGTGCACAGGGTATCGCCGCGGGTCAGACGGCTGGCTGTTGCTGGGTGATGCAGTGGATGCCGCCGCCGCACTCGAAGATCGAGCGGGCGTCGTGGCACACGATCTCACGACCCGGGTAGGCCGCCGCCATGATCTCGACCGCCACCTCGTCGTTCGGGTCGTCGAACGTGCACAGGATGACCGCGCCGTTGCAGACGTAGTGGTTGATGTACCCCCAGTCGACGAGCTCGCCGTCGACGTGGGTAGTGCGCGGCGCGGGCACCTCGATCACCTCGAGCGGCCGGCCCTGTGCGTCGGTGCTGGCGCGCAGGATGGCGAGATTGTCCCGGCACACCTCGTAGTCCGGGTGCGTGGGGTCGAGCTGGCTGTGGGCCAGCACCACGCCGGGTCGGGCGAAGGTGGCCAGGATGTCGACGTGGCCGCGGGTACCGAAGCGGTCGTAGTCCTTGGTGAGGCCGCGCGGCAGCCAGATGACCTTCTCGACACCGAGGTACGCCTTCAACTCGGTCTCGACCGACTCGGCGTTCATCGTCGGGTTGCGGAACGGGTCGAGCTGCACGGTGGCGGTGATCATCACGGTGCCCTCGCCGTCGACGTGGATGCCGCCGCCCTCGTTCACCATCTGCGAGCTGAACAGCTCGGCACCGGCCACGCCGGCCATGAAGGCGCCGACGTGCTGCTCGTCGTCCCACCGGGCGAAGCCCTGCTGACCCCACCCGTTGAAGCGCCAGTGAGTGGCACCGAGGCGACCGTCGGGGTGGGTGAGGAACGTGGGGCCGCTGTCGCGGGCCCACGCCTCGTCGATGGGTGTCTCGTACAGGGTGACCCCGGGGCCGACCAGCGAACGGGCCACGTCGGACTCACCGACGTTGCACACCAGGCTCACCGGCTCGTACCGGGCGATGGTGCTGGCCACCGAGGCCCACACACTGCGGTAGTGGGCGAGCATCTCGTCGTCGCCGTCGCCGAACGACTCGCTCGCGGTGGGGAACTCCATCCAGGTGCGCGTATGCGGCACCCACTCCGGAGGCATCGAGAAACCAGCGATACGGGGGGTCGACATGAGGTGGGCTCCGAGTCAGAGGAAGTAGAGGCGGCTGAGCGGCACGGATTCGGCGGGGCCGGCGTACACGACGCTGCCCTCGAACGACACGGTGCCGGTGCGCGGGTCGACGTCAACCGTGCCGAGTGTGCGGTTCAACACCAGATCGGCCGGGCCGATGCCGCGGGTGCCGCGCACGCCGACCCGGCGGCGACGGGTGGTCATCCGGTCGTTGCTGTCGGCGGCAGCTGCCTGGCTGGTGAACGCCACCGACAGGTCGGCAGCCGTGGCACCGAAGGCACCGAACTGCGGGCCGAGCACCAGCGGCTCGCACGCGTCGGTGGTGGCGTTGGGGTCGCCGGTCACGCCATACGCCGGGAACCCGGCCTTCAGCACCAGCTGCGGCTTGGCGCCGAAGTGGTCGGCGCGCCACAGCACGATGTCGGCGAGCTTGCCCACTTCGATCGACCCGATCTCCTGCGACAGGCCGTGGGCGATGGCCGGGTTGATGGTCAGCTTGGCCACGTAGCGGCGCACCCGTTCGTTGTCGTTGCGGGTGGGGCCGTCGTCGAGCTCGGCCTTCATCTGGGCCGCCAACTGGAACGTGCGTCGCACGGTCTCGCCGGCGCGACCCATGCCCTGGGCGTCACTCGAGGTGATGCCGATGACGCCGAGGTCGTGCAGCACACCCTCGGCGCCCATCGTCCCGCCGCGGATGCGGTCGGCCACCATCACATGGTCGGACGGCGACTGGTGGTTCAGGCCGTGGCAGGCGAAGATCATCTCGTAGTGCTCGTCGAGCGCATCGCGTCCGAACGGCAGCGTCGGGTTGGTCGACGAGCCGAGCACGTTCGGCACCCCGGCGAGCTTCATCACGTTGGGCACGTGCCCGCCGCCGCAGCCCTCGATGTGGAAGGCGTGGATGGTGCGCCCGCCCAGCACGGCCAGCGTGTCCTCGACGCTGAGGCACTCGTTCAGGCCATCGGTGTGGAGGGCCACCTGCACGTCGTAGTCGTCGGCCACCCGCAGCGCGGTGTCGAGGGCGCGGGCATGCGCCCCGAGGTCTTCGTGCACCTTGAACCCGCAGGCGCCACCTTCCACCAGCGCTTCCACCAGCGGTGCGTCGACGCTCGACGAGCCACGGGCCAGGAACCCGATGTTCACCGGCCACTGGTCGAAGCTGTTGAACGCATGGCGCAGCGCCCACGGCGAGTTCACGCCCACACCCCACACCGGGCCGAACTCCTGGCCGATGATGGTGGTGACCCCCGAGGCCAGCGATGCCTCCATGATGCGCGGCGACATCAGGTGCACGTGGGTGTCGATGGCCCCGGCGGTGGCGATCAGCCCCTCGCCCGAGACGATGGTGGTGCCGGTGCCCACCACCACGTCGACGCCGTCCATCGTGTCGGGGTTGCCGGCCCGACCGATGCCGCTGATGCGGCCATCGCGGATGCCGATCGACACCTTGCCGATGCCGTGCATCGCATCGATGATCACCACGTTCGAGATGACCAGGTCGCAGGTGTCGGCCACACTGGCGGCCTTCAGCAGCAGGCCGTCGCGGGCGGTCTTGCCGAAGCCGACCAGGAACTCGTTGCCGTGCTGCTGGGCGTCGTACTCGATCTCGACCACCAGGCGGGTGTCGCCGAGGCGCACCCGGTCGCCCACGGTGGGGCCGTGGATGGCGGCGTACGCGGCGGGGGTGATATCGCCCGGATCGGTGTGCTCGGGCGGGTGCGAGTGGCGACTCATGCCCCGGCCCCCAGGTAGCCCTGCGCCGCAGCCCGAGCGAGCGCTGCTTCCTTCGCTCCGGGTGCGTCGAGCGGCCCGTCGACGAGGCCGGCGAAGCCGATGGCCACCCGTGCGCCACCGATGGGCACCAGCGGGGCCTCGACGGTGGCGCCGGGATCGAACCGCAGCGAGGCGCCGGCCGGGATGGCCAGATGCCGGCCATAGGCGGCGGACCGGTCGAAGTGCAGCCGCGGGTTCACCTCGAAGAAGTGGAAGTGCGACGTGATGCTCACCGGCACGTCGCCCGTGTTCACCACATTCAGGCGTACCAGGTCGGCCGGCTCGCTGCCGATCGGCCGCGCGGCCGGCATCACCGCGCCGGGCGCATCGCCGCCCAGGCCCGCTGCCGCGCCGAACGGGTTGCGCACCACCACCATGCGGGTGCCGTCGTCGAAGACAGCCTCCACCTTCACCTCGGTCACCACGTCGGCCACACCGGGCAACACGTCGTCGGGCCCGAGCACCGCGGCACCAGCCGCAGCAGCGTCCATCAGCCGAGCGCCGTCGCGAGCCGCTTCGCACACGGTGTCGGCGATGAGCGCGGTCGCTTCCGGGATGTTCAGCCGCAGGCCTCGCGCCCGGCGGGCCCGGGCCAGCTCCGCTGCTGTGAAGATGAGCAGGCGGTCCCGGTCGGTGGGCGTGAGACGCATGGACTCACGCTAGCCAGCGGCTGTCGCCGATCAGATCCGCTCGATGATGGTGGCCGTGCCCATGCCGCCACCGGTGCACATCGTCACCAGACCGGTCGACAGATCGCGCCGTTCCATCTCGTCGAGCAGGGTGCCGATGAGCATGCCGCCCGTGGCCCCGATGGGGTGACCGAGCGCCATGGCGCCGCCGTTCACGTTCACCTTGTCCCACGACACGCCGGTGTCGCGCAGGAACTTCAGCAGCACCGCGGCGAATGCCTCGTTCACCTCGAACAGGTCGATGTCGTCGAGGGTCATGCCCGCCTTCTGGGCGCACAACTGGGCCGCCTTGCCGGGCGCGGTGAGCATGATGACCGGCTCGCTGCCAGCCACGGCCGCCATGGTGATGCGTGCCCGCGGGGTCATGCCGTGGGCACGGGCATAGTCGGGCGATGCCACCAGCACGGCCGCCGCACCATCGACCACGCCGGACGAGTTGCCGCCGTGGTGCACGTGGCGGATGCCGTCGAGCTGCGGGTAGGCCTTCAGCGCCGTCTGGTCGATGGAGATGCCGCGCTCTTTCAGCACATGGGCGCCCATGCCCTCGAAGCTGGGGGCCAACTTGGCGAGATCGGCCAGGGTGGTGCCGGGGCGGGGGTGCTCGTCGCGGTCGAGGGCGAGGCGGCCGTCGTCGTGGAAGATCGGCACGAGGCTGCGCTCGAAGCGGCCTTCGGCGATGGCTGCCGCCGCACGGGCCTGGCTGTCGACTGCCAGCTGGTCGAGCTCTTCGCGGCTGAAGCCCTCGAGCGTGGCGATGAGGTCGGCCGAGATGCCCTGGGGCACCATGTCGTACTGGTCGCGCAGGTGGTTGTTGTTTGCGGTGAAGCCGTCGACGTGCATCGGCGACGGGCGCGACATCGACTCGACACCGCCGGTGACGACCAGGTCCTGGAAGCCGGCGAGCACACCCATGGCGCCGAAGTTGACGGCCTGCTGGCCCGAGCCGCAGAACCGGTTCAGCGTGACGCCCGGGGCGTCGATCGACCAGCCCGCATCGAGCGCTGCCATGCGGGCGATGTCCATCGAGTGGTCGCCGCTGCCGGCGCCACAGCCCATCACCACATCGTCGACGTCGGCCGTGTCGAACCCGTTGCGGGCCTGCAGCGCGTTCAGCACCTGGGCGAGGATGCGCTGGGGGTGGATGGGGTGCAGCGCCCCCGATTCCTTGCCCTTACCGCGGGGCGAACGGACGGCGTCGATGATCCAGGCTTCGTTGCTCATGGCCCGAAGGTAGTCCGCTCCCCCGGTGCAGCCCACTACGGTGCACCGATGCCTTCCGACGCCCGCCTCGCCGTGTTCGTGGTGACCACCCCGGGCCTGGAGCCGCTCGTCGCCGACGAGTTACGCCGCCTCGGCGTGCGCGACGCCAAGCTGCGCCACGGTGGCGTGGGCTGCAGCCTCACCTGGCCGCAGCTGGGCCTCGCCCACCTGCAGTTGCGCACGGCCACCCGCGTGTTGGTGCGCATCGGCACGTTCCCGGCACCGGGCTTCCGCGAGCTCGAGCGCGGCCTGAAGCGCATCGACTGGGCGGCCTGGCTGCCGCCGGCGGCTCGGGTCGACCTGCGCGTGTCGAGCACCGGCTCGGCGCTGTTCCACACCGGAGCCATCGAAGAGCGGGCGGCGGTGGTGCTCGAACCATTCACCGGCGAGGGCCCCGAGCAGACGGTGATGATCCGCCTGCAGCACGACACCGCCACCGTCAGCCTCGACGCCTCGGGCCTGGCGCTGCACAAGCGCGGCTGGCGCCAGACGGTCGACGACGCACTGCTGCGCGAAACCCTCGCCGCGGCGCTGGTGACGGTGAGCGGCTGGAACGGCAAGGCGCCGCTGATCGACCCGTTCTGCGGCTCGGGCACCATCGCCATCGAGGCGATGATGATCGCCCGCCGCATGCCGCCCGGCCGCAACCGGCCTTTCGCCTTCCAGCAGTGGCCCCGCGCCGACGAGGTGCGCTGGGAGCGCCTGGTCGCCGCCGCCGATGCCGACGTGGTCGACCGCCGACCGGCGGTGACGGGCAGCGACACCTCGGGCCATGCCATCGACGCCGCCCGCGCCAACGCCACTCGGGCAGGCGTAGCCGAGCTCGTCACCTTCGACCAGCGCCCTGCCGGCGAGGTGGTGCCACCCACCACCCCGGGCTGGGTGGTCACCAACCCGCCGTACGGTGAGCGCTTGCGCGGCGTCGCCCCGGCCATGCACCAGTTCGTCGACCTGCTCACCCGCTCGCCACGCTGGCGCGGTGCGGTCATCGCCCCCAGCGGCCTGGGGAGCGCACACCTCGCGCCGCTGCACCCGGCCGCACCCGACGCCCGGCTGTCGGTGTCGAACGGCGGCATCGCCGTTCAGCTCACCGCCTTCAGCGGCGTCGCAGCCACGCCGTAGCGCTGGTTGCTCGGCTCGACGTCAGGGCGCTGTGAACGGGCTGTCGGCGAAGCAGTCCCACCGGATCGACTGCTCGCGGAAGTTCGGATACATCGTGGCGACACCCTGAACCGGTGGCACCGACCACAGGATCCACGTGGGGTCGTCGACCCGCTCGCGGAAGAAGTCGGGCCACGCACCGACGTCACGGCCGAGGTACCGCGCATAGATCTGCTGCACTCGCCGGGCGTCGTGCACCTCGATCCGTCCCGGGCCGCGCACGCGGACCTGTCGGATGCGATCCGGTGGGTCGAACTGATCGATCAGTACGGCGAGGTCGGCGCTCCGCTGCGCGGCAGCGACGAACGGACTGGATGGGTGACTGGTGAGCCAGAATCGCTCGTCGTCGAAGACGAACCACAGGCTCCCGAGGACTGGAACACCCGACCTCGCCACCGCAGCCACCTGCGCCATCCGCAGGTCCTCGGCCAGGAACTCGGTGACATGTCGAGACTCCAACACCATCGAGTCACTCCCTCTTGGTCCGGAAGAGCCGCCAGGAGATGCCGAGCCACAACGAGATGGCCACCAGCCAGACGGCCGCGGCTCGAAGTGAGTCGCCGTCGGAGGTGGACGGAGACGTCAACACGTTCACGTTCGGCTCGTACATGAACCACCCGCCATCCGAGGAGTCCACCACGAGATCGCAGACTGTCCGTGCGACAACTCCGAGGACCGCAGCGAGAGCGAGCGGCACCACCACGCGCTGAGCGACGTTCATCGCCACATCATCGCACCTGCACTTAGGCTCGGCCGCGTGCAGCGTCAGCGTCTCCGCGACCTCGGGTTCACGATCGGCACCCTGCCCACCGGGCCCACCAACACCATCACCGACGTGGTCGGCGTGTCGGTGGGGCACTGCACCCTGGTGCACGACGAGCCGCGGGTGGCGCGCACCGGGGTGACGGTCGTGCACACCCGGGCCCCGCACGAGCGCGACCAGCTCTGCTACGGGGCGATGCACAGCCTGAACGGCAACGGCGAGATGACCGGCAGCCACTGGCTGGCCGAGAGCGGCCTGCTGAGCGGCCCGATCGCCATCACCAACACCCACCAGGTGGGCCTGGTGCGCGACACGCTCGTCGCCTACGAGGAACAGCGCGACCCCGACGCCACCTGGTGCCTGCCCGTCGTCGGCGAGACCTACGACGGGTTCCTCAACGACATCGGCGCGTTCCACCTCACCGCCGACCACGTCGCCATGGCCCTGGCCGACGCCGAACGGTCGGGCGGCACGCCCGTACCAGTGGCCGAAGGCAACGTCGGCGGCGGCACCGGGATGATCTGCCACGAGTTCAAGGGCGGTATCGGCACCTCTAGCCGGGTGGCCACCACGGCGAGCGGGTCGTTCACGGTGGGTGCCCTGGTGCAGGCGAACTACGGCCGCCGCAGCTTGCTGCGCCTCGACGGCCGACACGTGGGCGAGGCCATCGGCCCCGAGGTGACACCCCTGCCTCACGACCCCACCGCCGGCGACGCGGGGTCGATCATCGTCGTGCTCGCCACCGACGCACCGCTCTTGGCCGACCAGTGCCGTCGTCTCGCTCAGCGGGCGGGCATCGGCCTCGCCCGTGTGGGCGGGTTCGGTGCCAACAGCAGCGGCGACATCTTCTGCGCCTTCGCCACCGCCAACCGGGTGCCGCTACACGCCGACGCACCCCTCGCCGTGGCCACCCTGCCCGCCGACCACCTCACGCCACTGTTCCTCGCCGCCGCCGAAGCGGTTGAGGAGGCCATCTGGAACGCGCTGTGCATGGCCGAGACGATGACCGGCCACCTCGGCCGGACCGTCCACGCCATCCCGCTCGACCGGCTGGCCGCGCTGCGCTGACCGGGCCCCCTGCACGGATCTCGCAGCCGCACCACGGCGATTTGATGCCGAGGCATCGAGCGGACTCCAGAGTCAACAACTCTTCGAACTGGCCGAGCCTCGGGAAGACAACGATCGGGACTCATCCTCGATTTTGCGAGACGCCCGACCCACCCACCAGATTGCTGTCAGCGTCAACGGAACGGTCACCGCCAGGACGAGGAAGAGGCCGACGTCAGCGTGGAGCACAGCAGGAAGCGCAAGCACGGTGAATGGAAGCAACCCCTTCACCCACAGCGGCTCCCTCGACGCCCTTCGGCCTGCCCGATCCCACACCTCGCGCATCGCCCGCAGCCATCGCCTCAGAGCGTTGCCCACCGAACGCACATCGGCCATCACTTGGTTCGGCCGCCTGAGAGGGAGCACGCAAAGCCACTAGCTACAGCAACAGCCCGCAAGGGCAAGCCACCGATCGCACCGCAGACCGGTTGCTTGATCAGTTCCGACTTCTTGCCGGTGGCGACCGTGTTGTAAGCGCCAGCCGAGAGACCCGCTGCCGCTCCGACCGCCACCGGACACGCGATTCCGGCGGTCACTCCACAGACCGCTGCTGCGACAACGCCGCCGGCGACCGCTGCACCGATAGCGGCTCCCCAGCATGACCAGCAGGGATCGCCGACAACCGGGTACGCAGCGCCCTGGTGGTCGATCACCTGGACGAGCGTAGTTCCGTCGATCTGGTAGTGCGACGGCACCGCCTGCCCATTCGCGTCGACTGCCCACGCCGGAGCAACCACAGCAACCACCAAACCCTCCGCGTCCACAACGGCAGCACCACCATCGGTCGACGGCAGCAGCGCCGCACCCACAGGAACGGTCATGTCGAACCGGTACTCGGTCGGAGCATCAGATCCGTCGATCACGACAAGCACCTGCAACCCACCATCCTCCGTGGCCTGCGCAGCCAACGACACCGGAGACGTGTCGGACTCGTACACCACCGCACCCGACTCGTCCACCACACCATCATCGAGACCAGCGACGACCGGCATGTCCACCCCGATCTCGCCAGTAGCACCGTCCAACACCAACGACTCGGCAGGATCAGCAGGCAACTCCACCTCACTGCCCGCCACCGCCGCAACGAAACCTTCGCCGGTATCAGACAGCGGCGCAGCATCAGCGACCAGACCACCAGCCGCGTCCAACGCCTCACCGGTCTCAGTCACCACCGTGTCCACCGGCTCTACCGCAGCAGACACCACCCCCACCGACGAACCCACCACCAGCGCCGACACCGACAGCATCACCGCCGACACCAACAGACCCACACGACCACGACCAGCCACTATCCACCCCCACAATCCGAACCGACCGCCGAAGTGTGTGTGTGTGTGTCAACTGTCCAGAGCCCCACACGACATGTCGAAGCTGCTGGTTGTCGCTGCTCGCCCACCGAAGCGCGCGGGTAGGGCGCCAGCCGTGGAATCCGACCACGGGTGGCGAGAAGCTGCGGGGGCGGTCGCAACTGCAGTTGCGCCATCTCACTACGCTCGCCCGGATGAGCCCTTCCGATCAGCACCTCCCCTCTCGCGCCCGAGTGGTGGTGATCGGCGGCGGTGTGATCGGCACCTCGGTCGCCTACCACCTCGCCCATCTCGGCTGGAGCGACACCGTGCTGCTCGAGCGCGACCAGCTCACCTCAGGAACCACCTGGCACGCAGCCGGGCTGATGGTCACCTTCGGCTCGACCAGCGAGACCAGCACCGCGATGCGCCAGTACACCCGCGACCTGTACGCCCGCCTCGAGGCCGAGACCGGCCAGGCCACCGGCTTCAAGCCCGTCGGCTTCGTCGAGCTCGCCGCCGATCGCGACCGCCTCGAGGAGTACCGCCGGGTGGCGGCGTTCAACCGCCACGTCGGTGTCGAGGTCGAGGAGATCTCGCCCCGCGAGGTGGCCGAGCTGTTCCCCCTGGCCCGTACCGACGACCTGCTCGCCGGCTTCTACGTGCCCGGCGACGGGCGGGTGAACCCTGTCGACGTCACCATGGCGATGGCCAAGGGCGCCCGCATGCAGGGGGCCACGCTGGTGCAGGGCGTCAGCGTGCTCGAGGTGCTCACCACCGGGCACGGCCCGTTCCGCCGCGTGTGCGGGGTGCGCACAGACCATGGCGACATCGAGTGCGAGGTGGTCGTCAACTGCGCCGGGATGTGGGCCCGCCAGCTCGGCGAGCGCAACGGCGTGACCATCCCGCTGCAGGCGGCCGAGCACTACTACCTGATCACCGAGCAGATCGACGGCCTCGACCCGTCGTGGCCGGTCATCGAGGACCCGGCCAACCACGGCTACTACCGCGAAGAGGTGGGCGGGTTGATGATCGGGCTATTCGAGCCCGTCTGCGCCCCCTGGCACGTCGATGCCATCCCACCGGACGTGTCGTTCGCCTCGCTGCCTCCGGACTGGGAGCGGATGGGGCCCTACGTCGAGCGGGCGATGAGCCGGGTGCCGATCAGTTCCGAGATCGGGATCCGCACCTTCTTCTGCGGCCCGGAGAGCTTCACCCCCGACTTGGCCCCGATCGTCGGCGAGGCCCCCGAGATCGCCAACTACTTCGTCGCCGCCGGGCTCAACTCGATCGGCATCCTCACCGGCGGCGGGCTCGGCCGGGTGATGGCCGAATGGATCGTCACCGGGCACCCGCAGGCCGACATCACCGGCTTCGACATCGCCCGCACCCAGCCCTACCAGACCACTCCCGAGTATCGCCGCACGCGCACGGTCGAGTCGCTCGGGATGGTGTACCAGTGCCACTACCCGAACCGCTCGATGCAGACCGCCCGCGGTGCGAGGCGCTCGCCGCTCCACCATCGCCTCGCCGAGCAGGGTGCCTACTTCAAAGACGTGAGCGGCTGGGAGGGGGCCGACTGGTTCGCCGGAGCGGGCCACGAGCCGGACCCCGGTCCGCTCACCTGGGGCCGCCCCGCGTGCTGGGAGCGCTGGCGCGCCGAGCACGAGGCCACCCGCAGTGCCGTGGGCCTCACAGACATGTCGTTCATGGCGACGTTCCGCGTGCAGGGCCGCGACGCCGGCGACCTGCTCGACACCCTGTCGGCCAACGCCGTCGACGGCGAGCCCGGTCGGATCACCTACACCCAGTGGCTCGACGCCCGCGCCCACCTGCAAGCCGACCTGACGGTGACCAAGCTCGACGAGGGCGACTTCATGGTGGTGGCCACCGACACGGCGCACCGCCATGTCGAGTGGTGGATGCGCCGACACCTCGGCGACCGTCACGCCGTCGTCACCGATGTCACCAGCGGTGTGGCGCAGATCAACGTGCAGGGGCCGCGCTCGCGTGACCTGCTCCAGCAGCTCACCTCGGCCGATCTCTCGGACGCGGCCTTCCCCTTCCGCACTGCACGGTCGATCGACCTCGGCTTCGCCAAGGTGCTGTGCGTGCGCATCACCTATGTCGGCGAGCTGGGCTACGAGCTCTACATCCCCGCCGAGCAGGCAGTGCACGTCCACGACCTGCTCGTCGGCGCAGGCCCCGCGCACGGGCTGCGCCACACGGGGCTGAAGGCCCTCGGGAGCCTGCGCATGGAGAAGGGCTATCGCGACTACGGCCACGACCTCGACAACACCGACGACGTCATCGCCGCCGGGCTGGGGTTCGCCGTGGCGTTCGACAAGCAGCGCCCGTTCATCGGTCGCGAGGCTGCGCTGGCGCTGCGCGCCGCCGGACCGACCACTCGTCGCCTGCTGCAGGTTCGCCTCACCGACCCCGAGCCGTTGCTGTTCCACGCCGAGGTGGTGCACCGCGACGGCCGCGAGGTGGGCTACATCAGGTCGGCGAGCTACGGCCACACCCTCGGCGGTGCCGTCGGCCTGGCGATGGTGGAGGCCGACGGTCCGGTCACCTCCGACTGGGTGGCAGCCGGAACCTGGGAGGTCGACGTCGCCGGGCAGAGGGTGCCGGCCACAGCATCGCTGCGCCCGATGTACGACCCGACGGGGGCACGCATCCGCGCCTGACACCAGGCCTGGCTACGGTGGCGCCATGCGCGTCCACGGGCCCGAACGACTCGGCGGCCAGGGCCTCGACCCCCACCAGGAGGAGTCGGGCAACCGGGCCATCCACACCCTGCTCACCCACCCCGTCGCGGGGCCGCAGATCGATCTGCTGCTCACCTGGCGCGGCACGACAGCCGACGACGGAGCGTACGAGGTGTGGGCGGCGCGCGGCATGGTGCGCTTCCGGCGACTCGTCGACGACGACGGCTCGCTGCACTTCGAGGTGCTCGAGACGATCGGCACCAACCCAGTGGCCGAGCAGGACCCGCTCGCCCTGGCCACGGTGGGCGCCGAGCGCGCCGCTGCGGCCGCCGGCGGCTTCGACGCCGACGATCCGGCACGGCGGTTCATCGCCCCCGAGCAGCAGACCTACCCCTTCGCCTACGAGCGCATCGCCCAGCTGTTCGACTCGCCGAACGCGCCGGACATCGCCGTGTCGCCCCGCGACTGGTGCTCGGGCAGCCAGCCCGGCACCCACGGCGCGCTGCACGTCCGCCAGGCCCGCGCGCCGCTGTGGTTCAGCGGTCGGAGGATGCGAGCCGGCCAGCACCCGCTGGCAGCCCGCGCCGTCGACATCGCGCCCACATGCCTGGCGGCGCTCGACTTCCCGCTCGTCGACGGTGCCGACGCCACAGGGCGCACCTCGAGCGAGCGTGGCGTCGGGCCCGACGTCCACCTCGACCGCCAGGACGGCCGGGTGCTCGACGAGATCGTCGACCACGACGCCCCTGCGCCCACCCGGCTGTACGTGTTCCTGCTCGACGGCCTGCACCAGACCGAGCTGCTCGACCGGCTCGACCGCGACCCCGACTCGCTGCCCAACCTGCGCCGCCTGCGCGAGCGGGCCGCGCAGCTCGACGGTGGCTCGATCGTCAACTTCCCGTCGATCACCTGGCCCAGCCACACGGCCATCGTCACCGGCACCTGGTGCGGCCATCACGACGTGGTCAATCCCAGCTACTACCTGCGCCACGAGGCGCGCACCATCAGTCCGCAGGGCGCCCAGGTCGGCACCGAGATCTATGCCAGCACCGCTGTCGAGAGCCTGTACGAGGTGTTCCACCGCGTCGACCCGGGCTGTGTGACGGCGGCCATCCACGCGCCGTTCGGCCGCTCGGCCCAGCACGCCGTGCTCGAGGGCCGCAACCTGTGCGACCGGTCGCGGCTCAAGGTGCTCACCGCCGAGTTGGCCGCCGACCAGCATCCGCGATGGGCCGAGCACCCCGCCGTGGCGGCCGAGAGCCTGCTCGACACGCGTGGCGTGGCCCAGGTGATCGACCTGTTCACCGGTGAGGGCCGGGTGCCGCCGCGGCTCGTCTACCACGAGCTCGCGCTCACCGACGGCGCCGGCCACGACTACG
>JBBATY010000001.1:118445-243503 GCA_040398525.1 Ilumatobacteraceae bacterium
CCGCGGCTCGTCTACCACGAGCTCGCGCTCACCGACGGCGCCGGCCACGACTACGGGCCGCACGCCGACGGCGTCGCCGATGCGCTCGACGAGTCCGATCGCCGGATCGGACGGGTGCTGGCACTGCTCGACGACCTGGGCCTGTTCGACGAGACCCTGTTCGTCGTCTCCGCCGACCACGGGATGGCTCCCCAGGACGTGACCCTCCGAGCCAACCCCACCGCACATGTGTCCGACAGCGGAGTGGTCGCCGTGGTGGCTGAGCCGATGATCTGGCTCCGCGATCTGGCCGTGGTGGTCGAACGTGCTGCCGATGGCCGCACAGCCCGCGTGCTGGTCAGCGACAACGACGCCGACGAGAGCGGCGAGCAGCCACCCTTCCCCGACGCCGAGGTGATCGTCGAAGCCCATCGACCCGGTGAGCACGCCGTCACCCTGGCCCATGGCCGCACCGATCGGTTCGGCGTGTTCGGCTTCGCCACCCCGAGCGATCTCGACAGCTCGCGGATCGGCGTGGTCGTCACCGCTGCGGACCGTTCGCCGCGCCACCTGCTGCTGGACGGCACTCGTCTGGCCCTCGACCTGCGCGCTGCGCTCTACGAGGTGGGGCCGACCGCAGTCGGCTGATACCCTAGGGGGTATGTGTAGACGAGTCACGTGCAAGCAGTGCAGCAAGCCGAGTTGGGCGGGATGTGGCGCCCACGTCGAACAGGTCCTCGGCGACGTGCCACGGGCCGACCGTTGCCAGTGCCGCGAGCGCGCCGCGTCGGGTGCGCCAGCTCGCCCAGCCTCCGAGAAGCGGTCGCTTCTCGATCGGCTCTTCGGCCGCTGAGCGTCACGCCGCCGGAGTCACCGCGCGCGTAGTTCCTCGGCCCGGGCCGCAGCCTGGAGGCACCCCACCACGGCATCGTCGTCGACCGCTCCTGCGTTCGCGTAGATGCGCCCCACCGTCCGCTCGTCGGACACTCGCTCGAGCGCCACGATCCGGTCGACGTCGTCGGCTACCCGATCGGCCCACGGCTCGGGCACGACCGGAAGGGCCACGGTGACCTGCACGGCACCGAGGCGACGAGCAATGCGGCACGCAGCCCGCACGCTCGACCCACTGGCCACGGCGTCGTCGACCACGACCACATGCAGCCCATCCAGATCGGCCCGCGGTCGATCGCCACGGAAGCGGTGCACCTGGTGGGCCACCTCCAACGCCTCGATCCGCTCGAGCGCTGCCAGCTCGTCGGCTTCGACGCCGATCTGACGGGCGAGGTCGTCGTCGACCAGACGAGCGCCGGACTCGCCGACTGCGCCCACGGTCACCGTCGTGCCGGCTCCGAGGTCGGCGACGATCCGGCGCACGATCATCACGTCGAGCGGCGCGCCGAGGACCGCGGCCACCTCGAGCGCGACCGGCACTCCTCCGCGGGGCACCCCGAGCACCAGGTCGGGGCGGACACCGAGCACGTGCAACTGCTCGCCCAAACGTCTTCCTGCGTCTCGACGGTCGAGGTACATGAGGGACCCTCCCAACTCGTCGGCGGCGGATGCCGACCGGGCCAGTCAACCCGTGCGCACCGCGACGGGGATGGGGCCGAAGGTCACCGGCAGGGCGACCGAGGTCGTCAACGACCGCGGGCCAACTCGTCCCGCAGCCGGGCGTCCGGCTGCGGGCGAGCGCCGAGATGCTCGATCACCCAAGCAGCGATGCGTGTGGCGTACTGCGCCGCTTCGACCGCCGAGCCATGGCGCAGATAGTGCGCCAAGAACGAGCCGGCAAACGAGTCGCCGGCTCCGGTGGCATCGACGAGGTTGTTCGTCGCCGGCAGGATCTGCGTGCTGCGACCGGCCTCGTGCACCAGGGCACCGGCAGCGTCGAGCTTGAGCATCACCAGCGCGCCGGGGTAGAGCTCGGCCAGTCGCGCGGCGATGGCCTCCGGCTCGTCGCGACCGGTGAGCATGCCACCTTCTTCGAAGTTGGGAAGCAGCACGTCGATGCCCAGGTCCTGGGTCTGGGCGAGGAAGGTCCCGACACCCATCTCGCCGATCATCTGGAACGAGCCCGGGTCGAACGACAACGTCGCCCCGGCAGCCTTGGCCATCCGCGCCGCGGTGCGCGCCGCCGCCCGCGGCGGGTCGCTGAAGAACGACCATGCGGTGAGGTGCAGGTGGCGGGCGCCACGGATCGCCTCGACGGGCAGCTCCGACGGGAGCAGGTAGAAGTCCGCGCCGTGACCCGACACCATCGACCGCTGACCGGTGTGGTCGACAAAGACGGCAACCGAACCGGTGAGGTGCGCATCGGTCTCGATGAGGTGCGCCGTCACCTGCTCGCGGGCGAGGTCTTCCTGGGCGAGCTGGCCGAACCGATCGCGACCGATCTTGCCGATGAACCGCGTGTCGAGCCCGCACCGGCGGGCCCAGACCGCCACGTTGGCGGCGCTCCCACCCGGGGTGAGCATCACCTCGCCGAACGTGTCGCCGCCGTGCAGCAAATCGGAGTTCGTCCGGATCAGGACGTCCCAGGCGAAGTCGCCGAGCACGCAGAGGGGGGAGCTCACGGCACGCGAGCGTACCCGGCGCGACCCCGACGACAGCCGTTCGAGGGCTCGCCGACCCTCCGGATCAGGGCTGAGTGCGGTGGTACAGCAATGGGTTCGCATCGCCGTCGGCGAGCTCGCCCGGCTGGCGCCCACGCAGCCACAGGGCGAGGTCCATCCGGCGGTGCGAATGGTCGGGCTCGACCACTCGGGCCCCGTCGGCGAAGTAGATGACGGTCATCACCGACCGCATGGTCGACGTCGGGTTGGCGGGCGCACGGTGCAGCGTCCAGCCGGCGTGGAAGGTGGCGTCACCGGCCGCGAATGGACCGTGTTGGACGAGTGGCAGGCCCCGGGCCTGCACCTCGTGCTCGAAGTGCTCCTCCGAGGCGTCGCCGATCTGCCAGCGTCCGAGGTCGCCCAGCCGATGGCTGCCGCTCGCGAAGGTCATCCCGCCGATGTCGAGCGGGACGTCGACCAGCGGCATCCACATGGTGACGGTGCTGTCGGTGTCGAGCGGCCAGTAGTGCTGGTCCTGGTGCCACGGCGTGTGACCGCCGCCGGGCTCTTTGAACAATGCCTGGTCGTGGTAAAGCCTGACACCTTCGACGCCGAGCAACTGCGCCGCGACCGACGCGAACCGACGGGCGATGACGAACTGGTGGACGAGCGGATCGTGCTGCCAGAGGTTCGGCACCTGGAGGAAGGCCTTGCCATAGGTGTCGCGTTCGTCGAGCGGCCGGCGTTCCCAGGCGTGGCGATGCGCTGCCTGCTCGATCGCCGGGCGGTAGACGGACAGCTCGTCGGCCGAGAGCAGACCGCGCACGACGGTGTGACCGTCGCGCCGGAACTCGTCGCACCACCGTGCGTCGACCGGTCTGACGTCGGACAGTGAGGGGCCGCTTCCGGACACGTCGACGAGCCTAGCCAGGCCCGATATGTCAAGAGACCGGCAAGCAGTGGGCACCGCCCCAGCCCCATACGGACCGTACGCACCATGCGTATAGAAGGTTCGCTCCCCGGCATGACGCCGACCCCTGCGGGTCGGTCGGATGCCGCATCTGCGGGTGCTCCTTCGACGGGTGCATCTTCCCCGGCGCTGCTGGCAACCGGCACGTCGGAGGCAACCCTGCCTCCCGTGAAGGTGCTCGTCACGATGGTCGAGCGGCTCACCGGCCGCCCGGTCCGGATCATCGATGCCTCCGAGTTGAACTCGCTGAAGCTCGAGACCCCGCCACCGCAGCGGCCCGTGCCACTGTCGTCGCGGCCGGACTGGGGCGTCAGCCTCGGCGTGATGGACCGTGGCAGCTCTGCCACCAGCAGCGAGGCGACCACGGTCGCCGCTCGGGCGACGGTGACCGCCGCCGATGGGAGCCGTCAGGACCTCACGGTGTCGATCGCGCTGTCGAGTGACTTCGTCGCGGATCAGCGCGCGCGAGTGCGTGAAGGTCGTTCCCCGATGGCCGATCCGCTGCTCATCAGCGTTGGCTCGACGATGCCATGGATGAAGCAGGGGGCGACGAGCTTCGAGCTCGGTCTCGACGCCGGCACAGGCGTCGCCCGGCTGAGTGTCGCTCCGGAGGTGACCCCCTCGAACTTGGTCGCCGAAGCCGACAGCGACCGAGCTGCCGTGACCCGCACCCTCGACCCTGCTGCGGTGAAGAATGCTGCGGCCCTGAGTGTCGGCGGCGCCTTCGCCTCGCGGCCGCTCGTCTCGCCGCTGGCAGCCACCGGCTACAAGCCGCTCAAGCAGGAGCGGACCGAGGCGATCAAGCTCGACATCGCCGTCTAGGGCCGTCCGCGACGTCGCTCGGGCACCACAGCTCGGGCGACCCGACAGGTCGTCCGACCCCGCCGAACGGGCCGGGTCGTGGAGTCATCTGGCACTGCTGCCTTCGTCACCCGGGTACCGCACGAACGGAGCCCGGGCGATGTCGCGTCGCCGCCCAGATCGAAGCCTTCCGCAGCTGAGCCGTGACCGCTCAGCGACGCTCGGAGCGCAGCACCACGAACGCAGGTGTGCTGGCGACCACGGCGACGTTGCCGAACACGCGCTTCAGCTTGGTGTGGTAGCCGAGGTGGCGGTTGCCGACCACCCACAGGTCGCCGCCGCCACGCAGCGCACGGCGAGACTGGACGAACATGTCCCACGCCGTGGCGTCGGAGAGAGCATGCCCACTGTGGAAGGGCGGGTTGACGACGATCCGGTCGACCGACCCCGGCCCGAGCGCATCGCCCGAGGCCGCGGCCTCGAGGCGGTCTCCGATCACGAATCGCGCCGGTCGATCGGCACCGAAGGTGGCTCGCCACCCAGCCTCGGCGGATGCGACAGCGTCGAACGACTCATCGACGAACACGACCTCGAGCGAAGGGTCGCGCCATGCCTCGACCAGACCCACCACTCCGGTGCCGCAGCCCAGGTCGACGAGCGTTGTGCGGCGGGGGTCGGGGCGCTCACCGGCGAGGGCTGCGAGCAGCACCTCCGTCCCCGCGTCGAGGCCCTCGGCGGCGAAGGCATTGACGTGGGCCACCACCGTCGGCCCATCACCGGACGGGCCGACCGTCACCCGCCATCGGCGCGGCCACCGGCTCGCAGGGTCGATGCTCGTCGCGACCCGGCTGAGGGCGAGCCGCGCCCGTCGCTTGGCGAGCGTGGTGCGGGTGGGGCCGAGCCGCGCCTCGAGCACCCCGAGCGTCGAGGTGTGCAGGTGCCGTGTCATCGACGCGGTCACCGCTTCGCTGCCCTCGGCCAGAGCCGGTCGCACGACGCGCAGCCACTCGTCGAACGTGGCGAGCGACTTGGGAGGCTTCACCACGAGCGCGTCGACCGGCTCGACCAGGCCGGCGCGCGCGTCCACGAAGCGCACCAGGTCGGCAGACAGCCCATTGCGCTCGAGGTTGGCCACCGCCGCCAGCCGAGCGACGAACGAGTCGCCGATGTGCACCACCTCGCCAGCCCCGACGGCCAACAGCCCGCAGGTGATCGCCCCCCACTCGTCGCCAAGCAGGGCGACCCGCCGCGCCGGTGTCGGGCCCCACATCGTGGCCAGGTGTTCGACGGCCAGCGCGTCGGCGGAGTCCCACGCACGCAGCTGCTCACGCGGCCGCAGCGGATGGCGCTCGAGCTCGAGCGGACGACCGTCCGGCAGGACCAAGCGGTCCTCGTCGGCGCCGCCCGGCCCGCCTGGGAGACGATCGAGATCGGTCACGCGCCGCCCACCAGCCTCCAGGCGTACGCCAGGGCATGGTCGAGCGACTCGGTGAAGGCGGCCCCAGTCCACGCGATGTCGAAGGCTGTGCCGTGATCGACCGAAGTGCGCACGATCGGCAGCCCGAGGGTGACGTTCACGCCCCGGTCGAAGGCCAGCAGCTTCATCGGTGCATGGCCCTGATCGTGGTACATGCACACGATGGCGTCGTACCGGTTGCGGTGCACAGCCAGGTGGAACACCGTGTCGGCCGGCAATGGGCCGGATGCGTCGATGCCTTCGGCTCGAGCTGCCGCGACAGCTGGCTCGATCCGCTCCTCGTCCTCCGAGCCGAACAGACCGTGCTCGCCTGCATGGGGGTTGAGCCCGCAGACGGCGATCCGCGGATGCGCCACCATCCGACGCAGGGTGGCGTCGGTGAGCCGCACCACGTCGAGCACCCGCTCGGTCGTGACCCGCTCGATCGCCTCCCGGAGCGAACAGTGGGTGCTGACGTGGGTGACGGCCACGCGGCCCTCTGTCAGCATCATCGTCACCCGCTCGGCACCGCACAGCCCCGCGATCAGCTCGGTGTGGCCGACGAACTGGGGGTCGCTGAGCTGAGTGGCCTCCTTGTTCATCGGCATCGTGACGATCCCGGCCACCAGGCCTGCGAGTGCGTCCGCCGTGGCCCGCTCGACATACGACCGCGCCGCCGCCCCGGACGCCGCATCGAGCTGGCCCGGTCGGTGGTCGGCGGCCGTCAGCAGGCCGAGATCGACCACCACCAGCGCCTGTGCGGGCAGGTCGACCGGCCGCGTCGGAGTGTCGACGCTGACGAGGTGGACGTCGAGGCCGAGCAGGGATGCTCCGTGGCGCAGCACCGCCGCATCGCCGTAGACGACGACCGGCTCCCCGGCACTCCCGAGGCGACCGGCAACGGCGCGACGCAACACGATCTCCGGGCCGACCCCCGAGGCATCGCCCATCGTGACGGCCATCGGTCGCGGTTGCGCAGTCGAGGTCATCGTCCCATTCTGCCGTGACGCTCGACCGCGACCGGCTCGCCGACGCCGTCGAGCAGGAGGGCGACGAGGCGGCCGAGGTCGTCGGCCGCGCCGAAGCCGCCGGACCGTGTGACGACGATGCGCCCGTCACGCACCACCCGGCACCAGGGGGCACCTGGCGTCAGCGAGCCCTGCACCTCGAGCTCCTCCCCCGCCAGCAGCGCCGAAGCGGTGTCGCCCCCGAGCACGACGGCGACACGTTCGGGTCGTGCCACAAGCGCTCGGCGGGCCCGACCGGCCACCGACTCGGCCGCCGCCGCAGCCGCAGCATCACTCACTGGAGTCCCCGGCGGCCACGGCGGGGAGGTGGCGACGACAGCGATACGGTCGGCCGGGTCGGCGCTCGTCACCAACGCAGCCACCTGCCGCCGGGCCGCAGGGTGGAGGCTTCCGCACACCACCAGCACTGCGGCGGCTCGCGGCGACTGCACCGGCTGATCGGCCAGGGAGACGAGGCCCACCAGCCCTGCCGCGACCGAGGCGGCGGTGCCCGCCAGCAGCGGTCGACTGCCATACGAACGCCACAGCGAGCCGATCTGCTCGAGGTCGTCGGCCGACGCGGCATCGGCGACTGCCACCGACGGCTCGGTGCTGTCGAGCCACGCTGCCAGCTCGGCAGCTGTTGCGACGTTCACGACCTCGGTGGCGCCAGCCGCACGTAGGTGCTCGGCGGGCCGACTCGACCGCACAGGGTGCCGTCGATCGCCACCAGCCGGCGTGTCCTCGACCGGGACCCCGTCGACCAGCACGACCCCGGCTCGACAGACGCGGCCCGCCGAGGGCAATGCCGGCACCACGAGGGCCCACCCTCCCACCAGTCGACCGGCGGCCACCACCTCGCTCGCCCAATTGCCGCGCAGTGTCGAGTCGAACTTGTGGGCCACGACGTCCGGGGCGACGCGCTCGACCGACGCGACAATGCGCCGAGCGGCATCATCGGGCGCGACGTGGCGTGACCCGAGGTCGACGACCAGCACTGTGCCGTCGTCGGAGGGCTCGAATGGCATCGTGCCCCGCTGGTGATCGATGACGGCGCGCACGGGTCGGTGTGTCCGCTCGGCGAGCACCCCGGCCACCTCGAGGGCCCCCGTGCAGTCGTCGGCGGTCACCAGCACACGAGCCATCGTGGCCGCGACCCTATCGCTGTCGGGCACACTGGACCGGTGGGCAGCACGAGCACCCGATACGACGCCGTCGTGGTCGGCGCCGGGCCCAATGGGCTGGTGGCAGCGTGCGTGCTCGCCGCAGCAGGCCGCTCGGTGATGGTGGTCGAAGCCGGGCCCACGGTCGGAGGCGGCTGCCGTTCGGCGGAGCTCACCGTGCCCGGCGCGATCCACGATGTGTGCGCCGCCGTCTTCGCGCTTGCCGCCGCATCGCCGGCGCTGACCGACATCGGCCTCGAGCGGCTCGGGGTCGAGTGGGTGCACCCCGATGCGCCACTCGCCCACCCGCTCGACGGCGGGCGGGCAGCTGTGCTCCACCGCGACCTCGACACGACGGTCGCCGGCCTCGGGGCCGACGGGGCTGCGTGGCGCCGGTTGATGGAGCCTGGCGTACGGGCCTGGGACCACCTGCTCGACGATGTGCTCGGCCCGATGGTGTCGGTCCCCCGCCACCCTGTCGACCTGGCCCGCTTCGGACGCCGAGCGGTCGCCCCGGCCACCCGCACCGTACGACGTTTCGCGAACGACGAGGCTGCGGCGCTGTTCGCCGGCTGTGCAGCGCACGCCTTCTTGCCCCTGAGCGCACCGTTCACCTCGGCGTTCGGCCTGCTGCTCGCCCTGGCAGGGCACACCGTCGGCTGGCCGGTGGCCCGGGGCGGAGCCCAGACCGTGCCCGATGCCCTGGCGCGACGTCTCACCGAACTGGGCGGCGAGATCCGCGTCGGCACCCGGGTGACGCGCCTCGGCGACCTGCCGCCCCACAGGGTCGCGTTGTTCGACACCGATCCTGGCCAGCTGGCCACCATCGCAGGCGATGCGCTGCCGGCCCGTTACCGGCGCGCGCTCACCCGGTTCCGGCACGGCCCGGCCGCCTACAAGCTCGATCTCGCGCTCGACGGCCCGATCCCGTGGGCGGCAGACGAGTGCCACGCCGCAGGGACCGTCCACCTCGGAGGCACCGCCGCAGAGATCGCCGCTGCCGAGGCCGACATCGCTGCAGGCCGCATGCCCGAGCGCCCGTTCGTCCTCGTCGTGCAGCCGAGCCGCTTCGACGCGTCGCGCGCCCCGGAGGGTGTGCACACCGTCTGGACCTACGCCCATGTGCCCCACGGCTACGACGGCGACGCATCGGCAGCGATCGAGCGGCAGCTCGAACGCTTCGCACCTGGGGTGCGCGACCGGATCATCGGTCGCCACGAGATGAGGCCGAACGACTTCGCCGCCTACAACCCCAACGACATCGGTGGCGACATCGCAGGTGGCGCCCACGACGGGATGCAGCTGCTGTTCCGACCGACGCGTTCGCTGCGCGCCTACGCCACACCGAACCCGGCGATCTGGCTGTGCTCGGCCTCGACGCCACCGGGCGGCGGGGTGCACGGGATGTCGGGGGCCAACGCAGCGTCGCGAGTGCTCGCCGGGCCCCTCCGCTGAGCCGCTCGGCCGATGTGTCGGCATCGTTCGGCCCCTGGCCGGGGCGAACGCCCGCACCGATCATCGAGGTGTGACGTTCCGTGACCGCACCGACGCCGGGCGCCAGCTCGCCGAGCGGCTCGGTCCGCTGCGCACGGCCGACCTCGTCGTGCTCGGCTTACCCCGTGGTGGCGTGCCTGTCGCCGCCGAGGTGGCCGCAGCCCTCGACGCACCCCTCGATGTCATCGTCGTGCGCAAGCTCGGGGTGCCGCTCCGCCCCGAGCTGGCCGCTGGGGCCGTCGGCGAGGGTGGGGTCAGGGTCCTGAACCAGGATGTCGTCGAGACCTATCGGATGGGCAATCGCGACCTCGACCCGATCGAGGCCCGAGAGCGCACCGAGCTCGACCGGCGGACGTCACTCGTTCGTCGCAGCCACCCGCGACTGTCGCTGACCGGCCGCACTGCGGTCGTCGTCGACGACGGCATCGCAACCGGCGCGACCGCCCGGGCCGCCTGCCAGGTGGCGCGCGCCCATGGCGCGGCCCGGGTCGTCCTGGCGGTGCCGACCGCACCGGCCGGCTGGCAGGCGGAGATGGGCGACACGGCCGACACCTACGTGAGCCTCGTGACGCCGGAGCAGTTCGTCTCGGTCGGTCAGTGGTACCGCTCGTTCGAGGTGGTCGACGACGACGAGATGCTCCGTGTGCTCGACCGGGCTGCGGCGCGCGGTTGGGAGGCGGCGATCCCCATCGACCCGCAACCGTCGGCAGTTCGGGCGCAGCGAGTCGTGCTCGACGCACACGTCACCATGCCGGCACGCGCGGGAGGAGTGGTCGTCTTCGCCCACGGGAGCGGCAGCAGCCGTCACAGCCCGCGCAACGCCTTCGTCGCCGACGTGCTCGAACAAGCAGGGGTCGGGACGGTCCTCGTCGACCTGCTCACCGAGCGCGAAGCCGACGAGCGAGCCAACGTGTTCGACATCGACCTGCTCGCCCACCGCCTGCGAGCGGTCACTCGGTGGGTGGAGCGCCAGTGGGTCGGCGTGCAGGTGCAACTCGGTCTGTTCGGTGCAAGCACAGGCGCCGCGGCTGCCCTTGCCGCGGCGGCCGACCCCGACGCACACGTCAGCGCAGTGGTGAGTCGTGGGGGTCGGCCCGACCTGGCGCGACGGCACCTCGCCGGCGTGCGCGCACCGACGCTGCTCATCGTCGGCAGTCGCGACGATGTAGTGCTCGACCTCAACCGGCAGGCTGCCGAACTGCTGCGCTGCGAGCACCGCCTCGAGATCGTCCCGGGGGCCTCGCACCTGTTCGAAGAACCGGGCACCCTCCAACGCGCCGCGACCCTGGCGGCCGATTGGTTCGCCTCCCACCTGCGGCGAGCCTCCGTGCGCGTGTGAGAAGCCCAGCCACCACCGTTCGGCGCACCACCAGCACCGTCCGCATGCTGGCGGGCACATCGAACGGCTACGACACCATCAGCGCGCCGGGGCGCTGATGAACAGGGCGCGCAGCGACTCCTCGAGGAGTTGAGCGACGCGCGCCGTGCTGTTCCCTTGGGCATCACGCATCAACCGGAAGCTCTCGTACGAGCTGAGCACATCGGCCGCAGCCAACACCGCAGCAGCGCGCCCGGCCTCGAGCGTCGCCAGCTCCACCGCGAACAGTCGCCGCACCTGGTTGCGCAGGAAGGTGCGACCCTGAGCCAACTCGGCTGCGATCAGGGTCTGGAACGGCGCCCGCATCCGTGCGACCTGACCCACCGGACC
Organism: Ilumatobacteraceae bacterium; assembly: GCA_040398525.1. GTDB lineage: Bacteria > Actinomycetota > Acidimicrobiia > Acidimicrobiales > Ilumatobacteraceae > VFMC01. Next base: position 129,576 of record JBBATY010000001.1, read on the forward strand.
GGTGGCTTCGTAGAGCGCCACCCGAGCCGCCACGAGCGCAGCGATGCGCGCCTCGAGCGGGTCGTCGGGCCCGGCACTCAACGTCAGGTGCTGGCGGATGCGGCCCTCATGACGACGGATGGCCTCGCTGCACAGATCGTCGACATCGTCGAAGTACCGGAACAACGAGCGCGGCGACGAGCCCGCGCGCTCGGCGATCTCGGCCGAGCTCGGATCGAGGTTGCCCTCTCCGTACAGCTCGAGCAGCGCATCGACCACGCCCTCTCGATTCCGCTCGCGTCGCAGGTGGCGACCATCGCTGTCGTCCAGTTCTGTCGAACTCATTCCGATCTCCTCTCGCCAACTGCCGCTCGATCCGCCGGGGCGACCACCGCTGCGGCGAGGCGGAAGCCGATGTTGCCGGTACTGCTGTCGGGGGTCGACCCCATCCGCGCCGTCGGCCGGTAGCGCCGACAATACGAGGCGTGGCAGAGGTACGAGCCGCCCTTCAGCACGTGTGTGCCCGGGCCGAAGCTGTCGGACGTCCACTCCCACACGTTGCCGACGACGTTGTAGAGGCCGAACCCGTTGGGATCGAAGCTGTCGACCGGGCAGGTGCCGAGCCAGCCGTCGGCCAACGTGTTGACCGCCGGGAACTCGCCCTGGAAGACGTTCATCCGGTGGCGCCCTTCCGGTTCGAGATCGTCGCCCCACGGGAAGGTGGTGGTGGTGCCGCCGCGCGCAGCCCACTCCCATTCGGCCTCGGTGGGCAACCGCCCACCGGACCACTCGCAGTACGCCACCGCGTCGTCCCAGCTGACGTGGACCACAGGATGGTCGCCCCGACCGTCGAGGCTGCTGTGCGCGCCCTCCGGGTGGCGCCACCAGGCACCTTCCACCTGGCGCCACCAGGGCGCGGCCGCCACGCCGCGCGTGTCGGGGAAGTCGTCGGGGAGCAGGCCGCCGAAGACGAACGACCAGCCGAAGCGCTCGGCGTCGGTGCGGTAACCGGTGGCTTCGACGAACGCGGCGAACTCGTCGTTGCTCACCGCAGTGGTCGAGATCGCATAGTGCCCGACCTCGCCAGGGCGCGGGTGCTCACCGTCGCCGGGTAGGGCCCACGGCCCGTCATCGCCAAGGGTGAACTGCGCCGGCCCGAGCTCGACGAGGTGCCCCGACGACGCCGACCCGGAGCGGCGTCGGAGTGTGGACGGCCGCGGGTCCGAGCTCCCCTCGCCGAGCCCTCGTGCCGGGTCGGGAGCACAGCACGAGCTCATCGGCTCACTGCCGCGCCTGCTCGGCGGCGTGCACCGTTGCTGCGTTCTCGCGGGCCTGCTTCGGGCGCTCCGGCGCCAGCTGTACGTCGACCCGCCGTAGCGTGCCCGTGAACGCGAAGGGCGCGCTGTAGGCCTCGCTCACCGGCGAGCCGAGGTCGGCGCCGAGGGTCATCCCAACACTCGACATCATCCGCATCACTCGCGGGATCGCGACCGTGCCGCACGGTTCGCCGTCGATGAGCACCGTCGCCGTCCCGTCACGTCCGAGCCGCTGGAAGTCGACCCCGACGACGCTGGCCCCGACCGGAACATCACGGTCGGACATCACCACGATGTGGTCGCCGAACTCGTTGTAGTCGAACGCCAATCGATCGCCCTCGATGAACAGGCTCACCCCACTGTTCTCGGTTCCCGTGGCGAACAGCACCCCAGCGGCGCCGGCCGGACGGTCGATCGTGGCCTCGATCAGGAAGGTGCGACCGCCGATGGTGGCCGCTGCCTGCGGTGGCACGGGCGAGATCGGCGGGAAGTAGACGTAGTGACGATTCGCCGGGTGCGGGGTGCGGTCGACGAAGCGCGCCGCGAACAGCTCGACACCACGGTCGTCGAGCGGCAGCACACCGTGCACCTCGGCCTCGCGCCACCAGAGGTCGATCAATTCCCGGAGCTTGTCCGGCTGCTGCGCGGCGAGGTCATGGCACTCGGAACGGTCGACCGCGACGTGGTAGAGCTCCCAGTGGTCGTCGTCGAACGAGGTGCCCGGCTGGTGGCGGGTGACCGCCTTCCAGCCGTCGTGCCAGATGCCGCGGTGGCCCATCATCTCGAAGTACTGCACCGGCTTGTGCGTGGGCGCGTCCGGCTGGTCGAAGCTGTAGACGAACGAGGTGCCGGTCACCGGCAGCTGTTCGAAACCGCGGTAGTCCTCGGGAGGCGTCACGCCCAACAGCTCGTACACCGTCGGAGCGATGTCGTTGACGTGGTGGAACTGGTCGCGCACCCCACCGCGGTCGACGATGCGCGCCGGCCAGTGAGCGATGAGCGGCACGTGCACCCCGCCCTCGTGGGTGTTCTGCTTGTACCACTTGAACGGGGTGTTGCCCACCTGCGCCCAGCCCCACGGGTAGTTGGTGTGGCTGTGCGGGCCGCCGATGTCGTCGATGCGGCCCACGGCCTCGTCGGGCGTCTCGAGGATGCCGTTGAAGAACTTCATCTCGTGCATCACGCCGAACGGGCCGCCCTCCTGGCTGGCCCCGTTGTCGGCAAGCACAAGGATGAGCGTGTTGTCGAGCCGCCCGAGCTGGGCCAGGTCGTCGACGAGGCGGCCGAGCTGGGTGTCGGTGTGGTCGAGGAATGCGGCGAACGCCTCCTGCATCCGGGCCGCCAGCCGACGCTGGTTGTCGGACAGGTCGGACCACGCCTCGACCCCCGGGTTGCGGGGCGCGAGCTCGGTGCCGGCAGGGAGCAGGCCCATCTCGAGTTGGCGTTCGAACCAGCGCGCCCGCACGACGTCCCAGCCTTCGTCGAAGCGGCCGCGGTACTTGGCGAGGTAGTCGGCCGGGGCCTGGTGCGGCGCGTGGGTGGCGCCGAAGGCGAGGTACATGAAGTACGGCCGGTCCGGCCGGATCGACACCGAGTCGTGGACGAACTCGATGGCGTGGTCGATCAGGTCCTCGGTGAGGTGGTAGCCCTCCTCCGGTGTGCGTGGCGGCTGCACGCGGTGGTTGTCGTAGGTGAGATCGGGCGAGAACTGGTCGGTCTCGCCGTCCATGAAGCCGTAGAAGCGGTCGAACCCACGACCGAGCGGCCACTGATCGAACGGTCCGGCGGCCGATGCGTCGGCCATCTGGCACAGGTGCCACTTGCCGATCGCAAACGTGGCGTACCCCTGGTCGCGCAGCACTTCGGCCATCGTCGCCGCGTGGTTGGTGATGTGGCCGCGCATGTGCGGGAAGCCCGTGTTGAAGTTCGACACGTTGCGCATCCCGACCGAGTGGTGGTTGCGCCCGGTCAGCAGCGCAGCACGCGTCGGCGAGCAGACCGGCGTGACGTGGAAGTTCGTGTAGCGCAGGCCGTCGGCGGCGAGCGCGTCGATCGCCGGGGTGTCGATGGTGGAGCCGAAGCAGCCCAACTGGGCGAAGCCGAGGTCGTCGAACAGCACGACCACCACGTCCGGGGCCTGCTCACCCGGATGCGGCCGCTCGTCGAAGGCCGGCACCGACTCGGCGAGTGTCCGCCCGATGGTGCCCGTGAACTCGATCCGCTTCGTCATCGGCCTCTTCTCCAGTCTCGTCGCCGGGACTGCCGGCAATCGACACAGATTGTGCCAGAACCTCGACGACGCACGCACGGCCACCCGCCGCGTACGCTCACGACATGGGGACTGTCGACACCTTCTGCCGGATCTGTGAGCCCTCGTGCGGGCTCGTCGCGCACATCGAAGACGGCCGCCTGGTGAAGCTCACCCCCGACCGCGACCATCCCGTGACGAAGGGCTTCGCCTGCCACAAAGGTCTGGCTGCGGTCGACCTGCATCGCGACCCCGACCGACTCGATCACCCACAGCTGCGCGCCGCCGACGGTTCGTGGCGCACGGTCGGATGGGATGAAGCCATGGCCGAGACCGCTGCCCGGCTGCGCGCCGTCACCACAGCACACGGGTCGAACGCCGTCGCCGCCTACGTCGGGAACCCGATGGCCTTCAACGCCCTCGGCTCGCTGCACACCGGCACCCTGCTGCGTGCACTCGGAGTACGCCGCACGTTCTCGTCCGGAACCCAGGACTGCGCCAACAAGTTCGTGGCCAGTGAGGCCGTGTTCGGCTCGTCGAACGTGCACCCGATCCCCGACCTCGCCAACACCGACCTCTGCCTCATCATCGGCGAGAACCCGCGCGCCTCGCAGGCGAGCTTCTACTCCGTCCCCAACGTGCTGGGCGAGATGCGCCGCGCGACCGGGCGCGGCGCGCGCCTGGTGTTCGTCAACCCGCGCCGCATCGAGACCCCCGACCGCGGCGTGGGCGACACGATCCTGATCCGACCCGACACCGACGTGTGGTTCCTCGCTGCGTTGCTCCACGAGATCGACCGTCTCGGCGGGTTCCACCGACCGACCGTCGAACGCCATGGTCGCAACGTCGAGGCGCTGCGCAGCTTCCTCGCCGCGTACCCGCCCGAGCGGGTGGCCGACGTCACTGGCATTGCGGCCGACACGATCCGCGAGCTTGCCGCAGCCTGGGTGGCCACTCCCCGCGCCTCGGTCCACGCCTCGACCGGCATCAACATGGGCCGGCAGGGAACGCTCGCTTACTGGCTCGTGCACATGCTCTCGTTCGTCACGGGTCGGCTCGACACCGAGGGCGGCAACCTGAAGAGCGATGGCTTCTACCCGAACGCCGGCTCGGGCACGGGCACCCTCGAGCAGGGCTACGTCGACACCGAGTTCGGCCGCCTGCGCAAGGGTGCGCTGCCAGGAACGCTCATGTCGCACGCGATCCTCGACAGCGACGAGCCGATCCGGGCGATGATCGTCGTTGCCGGCAACCCACTGCTGTCGATCGCCGGCCAGGAGCGTCTGCGCAAGGCCTTCGAGCAGCTCGAGCTCCTGGTGGTGATCGACATCTACCCGAGTGCCACCGCCGAGCTGGCCAACGTGGTACTGCCGTGCACCGACATGTACGAGCGCGACGACCTGAACATCGTCAACATCGGCACGAGCGCACAGCCGTTCGCGCAGTACACCCCGGCAGTGGTCGAACCCGCCGGCGAGCGGCGCCCAGAGTGGTGGATCGCCCATCGCCTGCTGCAGGAGCTCGGCCTGCCGTCACTTCTCGACGACGAGCACCCCGACCCGTGGGCCAAATGGCGACACATGCTCGCCAAGGGCTCCGGCGTCGACCTGGCCGCACTGCAGACCGGCCCGCACACGGTGGTGCTCGCTCCGCCGACGCCAGGCGAGTTCTTCGACCGCCAGGTCGTCACCCCTGACGGGCTGGTCGACTGCTGCCCCGCCGGCTTCACCGAGGCGATCGAGCGCTGCCACCGGCTGTTCGACGAGACACACGACGAGGTGTCGGCCGACACCGGTGCGGACGCTCCGCTGCGCCTCATCCACCGGCGCGACGCCTGGATGCACAACTCGTGGTTCGCCAACGTCGCCCGCCTGAAGCGCGGCGGCCGCACGACGAACCCGCTGTCGATCCACCCCGACGACGCGACCTTGCGCGGCCTCGCCGACGGCGACGAGATCGTCGTCGCCAGCGAGCACGGCGAGGTGCGCACCACCGTCGAGCTCGACGACGAGCTGATGCCCGGCGTCGTGTCGATGGTGCACGGCTGGGGCCATGCAGCCAGCCCGCGCCTGCAGGTGGCCCATCAGCACCCGGGGGCGAACCCGAACGTGCTGTTGCCGATCGGGCCCGGCAGCTTCGAGCCCTTGTCGAGTCAGGCGCACATGACCGGCATCGCGGTGCGCGTGCGCGCGTGCGAGCTCAGCGCCCGGTGAAGTTCGCGGGGCGACGCTCGAGGAACGAGGACACGCCCTCACGGTGGTCGTCGCTCTTGAAGCAGGCACTCATCGCTGCCGTGTGACGCTCCATGTGCTCGTCGACCGAGGCGGTGAGCCCCTGGTAGGTGAGCTGCTTGAGCCACCGGAAGCTGTGCGGTGAGCCTGCCGCGACCTGCTCGGCCAGAGCTCGCACCCGGCCCGCCAACTCGTCGGGGGCCACGACGTCGAGGACATACCCGAGCCGCAGCGCCTCGGCGGCGTCGATCATCGCGCCGGTGTAGGTGAGCCGCAGTGCGTTCTGCAGACCGACGATGCGCGGCAGCAACCAGGTGCCTGCGCCGGTGTCGGGCACCAGGCCGCGATGCACGAAGTTCCAGGCGAAACGGGCGTTGGTGGAAGCGATGCGCAGATCGCACTGCGACGTGAACTCGGCCCCCATGCCCACGGCCGGGCCGTCGATGGCGCAGATCGTCGGCTTGGGGCACTGCACGATCGGCCACCACAGGTCGTGGTCGGCGCTGCTGCCACGCAGGCCGCGGGTCTCGCCGGGGATCGTCGCCAGGTCGGCCAGATCGGTGCCGGCGCAGAACGCCCCCGGCACCCCGGTGATCACCAGCACGGTGGTCGACGGATCGGCACCGGCCTCGCGCACCAGGGCGATGAAGTCACCGAGCATCGCGTAGGTCATCGCATTGCGCTTCTCGGGGCGGTCGATCGTGATGGTGCCGACCTTGCCGTCGGTCTCGTAGCGGAGGAACTCGCTCATGGCGCGACCGTACCGCGACCGGTGGGCCCGGCAGCACGTGCAGCCTCGATCCGATCGGTCGACAGCCGCTCGCGGGCGACGAACCAGAGGACCAGATGGATGCCGGCCGATACGAGCCACGTCGCCCGCAGCGCCCACTCCCTGCTGGCCACCGCGTCGACGGCGACGACCACCAGACCGCCGAGCGCCGCCCCGATCGGCATCATTCCCCAGGCGAAGAATCGATAGACGCTGTTCACCCGCCCGAGCAGGTGCTCGGGGATGATCGTCTGGCGCAGGCTCACCGTGATCACGTTCCAGAGGATCCCCACCAGCGTGGTGAGGGCGAAGAGCACGAACGCCACCGGCCACCGGGAGGTGAAGGCCATTGCGACGGCGATCACTGCGCCACCCCACAGGGTGATCCCGAGACAGGTGCCGCTGCCGAAGCGCCGCGACATCGTCGAGGCGATCCCGCCCCCGACGATGCCCCCGAGCGCACCACCCATGCCCACCACGGCGAACAGCGTGGGGCCGATCCCCAGCACCTCCTGGGCGAACAGCACGAACACCGCTCCGGTCACCATGCTGGCTGCGTTCATCACCCCGAGCACGATGGCCATCGGGCGCAGCAGGTCGTGACCCCACAGCCAGCGCACCCCGGCGCCGAGCTCGGCCCTCCACGACTGCGGCGATCCGTCCGGCGGCTGTGCTGCACGAAACGAGCCGGGGATCGTCGCGACCAGCGCCGCCGCAGCTGCGAACGTGGCGGCATCGACGACGAACGGCAGGGCGAAGGCGACGGCGAGCAGCAGCGATCCGAGGGGCGGTCCGACGAAGGTGTTGGCGACCCCCTCGGCGCTCCACATCCGGCCGTTGGCCCGCTCGAGCTGATCGGCCGGCACGATCGCCGGCAGGATGGTCTGCGCCGAGTTGTCGCGCAGCACCTCGGCCGCCCCGAGGGCAAGGGTCGCCACCAGCAGCGCCGTGTACAGCAGCCAGTCCGTATCGACGAGCGCGTCGACGGCTGTCGGCGACGGCAACGCGTCCTGCCGCGCCAGCACGAGCAGCGCGACCGCTGCGGTGATCACAGCCCTGGCGATGTCCATCGTCACGATCACCCGACGCCGGTCGAGACGGTCGGTCAGCACACCCGCCGGAAGGGTGAACACCAGCCACGGCAACCGGCCGCACACGGCCACGAGCGCCACGAGGATCGGGTTGCGCGTCACCGCCGCGGCCAGCCACGGGTAGGCCACCGCACCGACGCCATCTCCGAGGTTCGACACCACGCTCGCACCGAGCACCCGGCGATAGGCCGAGCCCAGGGGCGCGCGACGCGGTGTTGATGACGAGTTGCTCATCGACAGCGCCCCTTCAGGCGAATGGTCCACCCGGGCCGAAGGCGCGGTCGACGAAACGCTCGGCGATGCGCCGGTAGCCCTCCTCGGTGGGGTGCAGGTCGTCGTAGAGCTCGTCGGCGTCGGCGAGGCCGAACAGCTCGAGCCCGCTCATCGAGTGCAGGTGCTCGTCGCCCGCCCGGCGACGGACCTCGACCAGGTCGGCAACGAGCTCGCGGATGCGCGTGAGGGTGAGCCCGAGCGGCCGGGCTGCCGCAGGCGCTTGCACCGTGGTGAACAGAATGCGGCCGTCGCGGGCCACCGGCACCGTCGGACCGGGATGGTGCTCGACGACCGGGCAGGCGATCGGTGACACCACCAGCAGCGGCGTCGTGGGGTGCCCGTCGCGGATCGAATCAAGCATCCCGTGCAGGGCCGGTCGGAAGGTGCGCTCAGTCATCGACGCTGCATTCACCAGGTTGATGCCCACCTTCAGGCTGATCAGGTCGGCCGGCACGTCGCGCAGCACGCGACCCATGAACGGATCGAGCTGGCACTGCCCGCCGAGGCCGTAGTTGTCGACCTCGACCCCGGCCAGATGGGCTGCCAGCACCGGCCAGGCGCGCGACGGGCGGCTGACATCCATGCAGTGGCTGATCGACGACCCGTGGTGCACCCACCGCCGCCGTTGCCTGGTCGGAGCGGTGACGGCAGCACCCTCGGCGACAGCGAGGGCGCGCAGCTCGACCGACGAGTGGGTCGGCAGCCAGATCTCGAGCTCCTTGTCGTCGGTGCCGAGCCCATCGAAGCGCAGCGTGCACGGCCCACCAGGCACCCACTCGATGTCGTCGGGCCCGCGGGTGTTGTCGATGTGGATCACCGTGCCACCCGGGGCAGGCTGCGCTGCCACCCAGGAGCCGTCGACCATCAGCTCGACGACGGGGTCGCTGAACGGTCGCGACGTCACGTGGATGGTCATCAGGTGCACCGTCAGCTCGACGACCGGCGACGTGGTGCGGAACACGATCCGCACCCCGGACGCCGAGGTGACCATGGTGTCCATGAACGCATCGGGGATCTGTGGCGCGGTCCACGCCGGGACCCTGCGGGGCAACAGCCCGTCGGGGGTCGGCTTCAGGTCGAGCGCGCCACGCACCTCGACGGGCCCACCGATGAACGCGACGGTCTGCAGCGGCATCCTTGGGACGCTACTGCGGGGCGGGGGCCAGCTCGTGCAGCGCCTCGTAGTCGGCAGCGTCGAGCGGCTCGAAGCGCTCGATCAGCAGCGCGTCGCGCAGATCGGCAGCACGAGGGTCGGCGACCGCCTGGGCGAAGGCTCGACGCAGGTCGTCGAGGGCGACGGTCTGCAACGCTGGTCCGGCGATCAGCGGCAGGCAGGGCACGCGGGGCCCGCTGCCGACGACCACGAGATCGTGGACCAGCTCGGGCATCCAGCGCTGCACATGGGCGAACGAGACCGCATCGATCGAGGCCACCTCGGCCCGGCCGTCGTGCAGGGCGCGCAGGCTCTCGACATGGGCGCCGGTCAGCGTGACGGCACCATGCCACGTGGCCCCCGGCCCGTGGACCGCATGGAGCAGGCTCACCCAGCCCGACAGGCTGGCGAAGGAGTTGACCGCAGCGCGCTTGCCGCCGAGGTCGGCCGGCTCGGCCACGGCGAGCCCCGACCTGGCCACGAGCACCGACCGATAGGTGGGGCCCTCGGCCTCGGGGACGGTATGCACGAAGGTGCCCACCACGCGCACGCGGCCTGCCGCGACGAGGTCGGCCAACTCGGTGACGAGTGGCCATCCACACGTCTGGTTCACGACCAGCGCCGGATCGCGCCAGAAGGCGTGCAGGTCCGGATCCCAGTCGAGCGACGCGAGCAACGATGGCTCGACCTCCCGAACCAGAGCCCACAGGTGCTCGTAGTGCTCGACGAGGGGCGCGAACGGGTACATCCCGAGGCCCGCTCGCCCGACCGAGGTCGACACCGTCATCGCTCGGCGTGACCGGCTGCCGCCGAGTCGGCCATCACCGGGTGCACCGGCACGTCGAACGGCCGGAACGCGTATCGACCGATGACCTCGCGGTAGGTGCGGTAGTAGCCCGCACCCTGACGGGCGATCTCGGCCGAGCCGAGCTCCTCGCTGAGCGCAGGCAAGCGGTACCACGCCATGCCGGGGCGGGAGTGGTGGGCATGGTGGAGGTTGTTGAACAAGAACAGCAACCCGAACAGCCATCCGCTCTGCACGAAGGCCGTGCGGTTCGCCGGATCCGCCACGGCCCGGTGCTCGAGGAACGATCGGGTGTAGGTGAGCGACAGGCCGAGCCAGAAGAAGCCGACCAGGTACTCCCACACCGGCATGCCGACCACGCCGAACACCAGCCAGGCGATGACGGCGACGAGGACGAGGTGCCTGAGCCAGATGCGTGCGTGGGCCCGGTCGCCCAGCGCTTTGCGAATTTGGCCGATCACATGCGAGGGGACCCCGACCAGTGGACCGACCAGCACACGGCCGACGTAGGTGCGGTTCACCCGCAGGAACGTACGGCGCAGCCGTCCCGCCTCGGCCCAGCTGGCAGGGCTGACATAGAACGACTCCGGGTCGACCCCCGGCACGGTGAGCTCGATCTCGTGGTGCTCGAGGTGCTCGTCGCGGAACACCTCATAGGGCAGCCAGAAGTGGATCGGCCAGTACGCGAGCAGCAGGTTCACGCTCTTCCACGGCGTGGGGTGGCCATGGATGACCTCGTGCTGGAGGCTCATGTACCAGCCGCCCGCGATCGCCAGACCGACGAGCGACACCGGCCACGGGATGGACCGGTGGGCGAGCACGAGCACGGCCCAGAGCGACCAGATGGCCAGCGCGACTGCCACCGTCGGCCACTCGACCTTCGCTGGGAGCCGTTGGGTGCTGGGGACCGTCGCCGTGGACTGCACGTGCCCATTGTCACGCATCGTCGATCGCGGATGCACGTGGATTCGACGGGGAATTGCGCACATCTCAACCCCATGTGGTGTGGATCCGCAGCGATGTGTGCGGATCCACACCACCGAAGGCCTAGCCTGCCTGCGATGGACCGGCGCGAGCTCCTCGATACGTTCCGCACACGACTCGACGAGGTGATCGAGGCCAGCGGACGAACCAGATCGGGGTTCGCCACCGATGCCGCCATCGACCGCTCGACGCTGTCGCAGTTGCTCTCGCCCACGAACCGACGCCTGCCCCGGCTCGAGACCCTCGTCGAGGTCGCGTCGGCGCAGCAGGTGTCGATCGACTGGCTGCTCGGCCTCAGCCACGGTGGACGGATGCAGGCCGAGATGCTGCCCGAGCAGACCTCGTTCGCCCGCGACGCCCGCTCGTACGACGACGAGCGGCTGCTCGCATGGTTCGACGAGGCCCGCGGCCACAAGGTCCGCTATGTGCCGAGCACGCTGCCCGACCTGCTCAAGACCGACGAACTCATCCGCGTCGAGATGGGTGGCCATGTCATCGTCCGGCCCGAGCAGAAGATCGAGACCGCCGCGGCCCGGCTTGCCTGGATCGCCACCCCCGGCAGCGATCTCGAGTGCTGCAGCAGCGTGCAGTCGATCGAGGCGCTGGCCAACGGCGAGGGCATCTGGAAGGGCCTACCCCGGTCGGCGCGCCTCGACCAGCTCGAGCGCATGCGCGACCTCACCCGCAGCCTGTACCCGCGGCTGCGCTGGTTCTGCTTCGACGCCCTCGAGCGCTACGCCGCGCCGGTGACGATCTTCGGCCAGCAGCGCGCTGCGCTCTACCTGGGCCAGATGTACCTGGTGCTCACCTCGGCCGAGCACGTGCAGACGCTCACCGAGCACTTCGACGACTTGATCCGCGGGGCGTTGGTGCAGCCCGATGATGTCCCCGACTTCCTCGACGAGCTGCTCGACCGAGCCCGACGCCCTCCGGGCAGCGGCTGAGCCACGTCCCGCCGACACCGTACGATGCCCGCGTGCGCATCGTCCGGGTCACCTGCTACCGCCAGCTCCAGCCCTTCGCCGACGGGCCCTACGTGCTGTCCGGCGGACGGGTGACGAATGGCTTCGACAGCCTGGTGGTGGCCCTCGCCACCTCGACCGGCGTGCTCGGCTGGGGCGAGATGTCACCCCTCGGCAGCACCTACGACCCGGCGTTCCCGGAGGGCGCCTTCGCAGCAGCCCCCCTGCTCGCCGAGTCGCTGGTCGGCACGGACGTCGCGGCCGTCGCACGGACGCTCGGCACCGCGCTGAAGGGTCACCACTACGCCCGCTCGGCATTCGACATGGCGGCCTGGGATGCGCTCGGCCGGGCTGCGCGCCTCCCCCTCCACGCGATGCTCGGTGGAGCCGACGGCGAGGCGACGCCGCTCTACCGCTCGATCGGGCGAGCAACACCCGCAGCCATGGCCGAACGTGCCCGCGAGCTGCGCGCCCGGGGCTACGCCCGACTTCAGGTGAAAGTCGGTGGCGACCCGGCCGAGGACGCAGCCGGGTTGCGCGCCGTTGCCAGCGCGGCGCCCGACGCCGTCCTCTACTGCGACGCCAACGGCGGCTGGTCGACCGGCGACGCTCGACGCTTCCTGGCCACCACCACCGAGCTCGAGTACGTGCTCGAGCAGCCGTGCGCGACCTTGCGCGAGTGCCTACTGCTGCGTCCACACGCTGCGCGGCCGATGGTGCTCGACGAGTCGATCGAAACCCTCGCCGACCTGGTGGGCGCGGCACAGGCCGGCATCGACGGCGTCACGATCAAGATCGCCCGCGTCGGAGGGATCACTCCGGCTCGGCTGTGCCGTGACGCAGCGGTGTCGCTCGGCATGGAGGTGACCGTCGAGGACACCGGCGGCTCCGACCTCGACACCGCAGCCATGGCGCACCTGTCGATCACCACACCGGCACGCCACCGCGCCCATACCTGCGACTTCCACCAGTGGGTGAGCGTCTCCAACGGCACGGGGCTGCCCCCGACCGACGGCGGGGTGCTCCGCCCACCTCCGGGGCCCGGTCTCGGCATCACCGTCGACGTCGCCTCACTCGGCGAGCCGCTCGTCGACCTCAGCGCCTGAACCCGATCAGCGCGGCGCCAGGTACGACGTCAACACCTCGTAGAGGTCGTCGGGCACCTCGACCCCGTCGGCGGCAGCGAGCGCACGGTGCTCGAGCCGTCGGTCACCCGGCAGACGTACCCCTGGCTGCGAGGTCATGGCCTCCAGATCGGCCTCGATCCGGTCGACGAAGCCGGACCCCATCGTGGCCGAGGGGTCGATCGCCAGCACGACCTGGCCGACATCGGGCGGACCGCCGGTGTTGTCGCCGAAATCGGACGCCTCGTGCGAGAACATCGAGCCCGCCACGCCACCTGCCATCAGGTCGACGAGCAGCGCGAGCACCGAGCCCTTGTGGCCTCCGGCCGGAGCCATGGTGCCGGCGAGGCCGAGTTTCGGGTCAGTCGTGGGCCGGCCCTCCGGGTCGAGCGCCCATCCCAGCGGGATCGGCTCGCCGAGGTCGGCAGCGCGCTTCACCGTCACCCAGGCCACCGCCGAGCTCGACAGGTCGGCCACCACCGGATCGCCATCGGCTCGCGGCGCCGCCCAGGCCATCGGATTGGTACCGAAGAACGGTCGGGTGCCACCCCACGGCGCCATCGCCGGTGAGGAGTTGGCGAACATGAGCGCCACCAGCCCCTGGCGAGCCAGGCGCTCGACGAACCACCCGAGCACACCCGCCGAGTACGAGTGCGCAAGGGCGAGCACGCCGACCCCACACGTGCGCGCAGCCTCGACGAGGGCGCCCTCACCAGCGACGAACGCCGGATGGCTGAAGCCGTTGCCGGCGTCGACCACCACCGTTGCGGCACGTGGGCGGGTGAGCGTCGGCACCGCGTCGCCGACGACCTTGCCACAGCGCAGGTGCTCGCAATAGACCGGCAGATAGCCCAGCCCGACCGTGCGGATGCCTTCGGCCTCGGCCTCGCGGATGCTGTGTGCGGTGGGTTCGGCCTGGAGCTCGCTCGCACCCGAGGCGAGCAACATCCGGCGGGCGAGGTCCTCGACCTCGTCGAGTGTGAGGTGGTGCGGCATGGTCGGTGCTCCTTGGCAGCGTCGGTCAGCTGGGATCGGTCAGCTGGGATCGGTCAGTGGGGATCGGTCACCCGGCGTCGGCCGACCGGCTTCGACCACGGCGCGCACGAGCGGCACCCCTGGTCGGTAGACGAGGTAGGTGTACGACGGCGCGTCGAGCACGACCAGGTCGGCACGGGCCCCGCTCGCCACCCGACCCACGTCGGTGCGACGCAGCGCCTGCGCACCACCCGAGGTGGCGGCGAGGATAGCTTCCTCCGGGGTCATCCGCAGGTCGCGCACGGCCAGGGCGATGCAGAACGACATCGAGGTGGTGTAGCTCGACCCCGGGTTGCAGTTCGTCGCCAGGGCAACAGTCGCCCCGGCGTCGATCACCCGTCGAGCATCCGGATACGGCTGACGCGTCGAGAAGTCGGTCGCCGGCAGGAATGTCGCCACGGTCGTGCTCGCTGCCAGGGCCGCGATGTCGTCGTCGCTCAGATAGGTGCAGTGGTCGGCAGAGGCGCACCCGAGCTCGACGGCGAGCTGCACGCCCGGGCCGTGGCCCAGCTGGTTGGCGTGCAACCTGCCGGTCAACCCGGCGGCCTGGCCCGCTGTCACGATGGCCCGGCACTGGTCGGCGTCGAACGCCCCGACCTCGCAGAAGGCGTCGATCCAGCGCGCATGCGGCGCGGCAGCGGCAAGCATCTCGTTGCAGACCAGATGCACGTAGTCATCGGCCCGACCGGCGAACTCCGGCGGCACCACGTGGGCTCCGAGGAAAGTCGCCTCGTCGGTGAACGTGCGCGCCACACGCAGGCAGCGCTCCTCATCGCGCACCGACAGCCCGTATCCGGACTTCACCTCGACCGTGGTGATCCCCGCCCGGCGCGCCTCGACCCTGCGCAGTCGCGCGAGCCGTTCGAGCTCGGCATCTGCCGCGGCCCTGGTGGCGTCGACCGACACGCGGATGCCACCAGCTTCGTAGGGGCGGCCGGCCATCCGCGCCGCGAACTCGTCCGACCGGTCACCGGCGAACACCAGGTGCGTATGCGAGTCGACGAAACCCGGCAGCACGCAGCCGCCGGCGGCGTCGAGCCGTTCGTCGGCGACCGCGCCTGCGGGCTCGACCGACACGATGCGATCGCCTTCGATCACCACTGCGCAGTCGCGAACGATGCCGAGTGGCCCCTCACCACGCGTCGGGTCGTTGGTGACGAGCAGGCCGATCCGGTCGACCACGAGCGTGCGGCTCACGATCCGACCGGCCCCTCTGCGTCGAGCGCGACGATGGCGTCGCGCAGGGCGGCCCCCACGTCGATGCGCACGTGGCGGCCGTGCCGCACGACGACCTCACCGTCTGCCACCACGTGGTGCACATCGGCCGGAGACGCGGCGAACACCACCGCGGCCAGTGCCGTCGCGGCGTCGCACCCAGCCAGGCGCACCGAGTCGAGGCCCACGCTCACCAGGTCGGCCCGTCGCCCCACGGCGATCTCCCCGGCGTCGGCCCAGCCGATGCTCCGGTGGCCGGCCAGGGTCGCGACCTCCAGCAGGGCGGGCACATCGTGCGAGCCGCGCACCAACGTGGCGAGGCGCTCGTCGAGCTCGAGGGCTCGCATCTCCTCGAACGGGTCGATGAACGCATGCGAGTCGCTCCCCAGGCACAACGCTGCGCCGGCAGCCCGCAGTGCGCCCGACGGGCCGATCCCGTCGGCCAGGTCGCGCTCGGTGGTCGGGCAGAAGCACACCGAACTGCGGCTGGCACCGTACAGGTCGATGTCGTCGGCTGTGAGGTGGGTGCCGTGGACGGCGGTGAACCGTGTACCGAGGGCCCCGACCGTGTGCAGCAGCGCTGTCGGGGTGAGCCCATGGGCGGCCAGGCACTGCTCGTTCTCGGCCGGCTGCTCGGACACGTGGGCGTGCAGCGGGGCATCGTGCTCTGCCGCCCACGCGGCGACCACGCGCATCGCCTCGGCATCGACGGCGCGCACCGAGTGGATCGCCGCACCGACGCGGGCCTGCCGGCTACCGCGATGCTTGGTTGCGAGCGCCGTCGCTCGAGCGGCCCAGGAGTCGGCCGACCCGTCGGAGAAGCGCCGCTGCACCTCGTTGGGTGCCAGTGGCGCGCCGTCGGGCCCGATGCCGCCGTGGAGGTAGCAGGTGTCGAGCAGCGTGATGCGCAGCCCGGCGCAGGCTGCCGCCGCGATGAGCACCTCGCCGAGCTCGTTCGGGTCGCCGTAGGGGGTGCCGGTCGGGTCGTGGTGGAGATAGTGGAACTCGCCGACGGCGGTGATGCCGGCCGACACCATTTCGGCGTAGGTGGCAGCAGCGAGGGCTGCGTAGGAGGTAGGCGTGAGCCGACTCGCAACCCGGTACATCTGCTCGCGCCAGGTCCAGAACGAGCCGGTACCGGAGTGCGTGCGACCGCGCAGCGCCCGGTGGAAGGCGTGGCTGTGTGCGTTGGCGAACCCGGGCAGGGTGAGCCCGGCCAGGCGAACAGCGCCAGGCGCAACAGCGACGTCGGCCCGCACGTCGACGATCAGCCCATCGGCCACCTCGACCACCACGTCGGCCGCGGCCTGCGGGCCACCGAGCCACGCGAGCTCGCAGTGGTACACGCTCACTGTCGACGCCCTTGTCCGCTCACGACCCGACGCGACGGACGAACTCGGTGATGCGGGCGACGAACGCCTCGCGATGGTGCGCCTCGAACTGCTCCCAGGTGGTGAGCGTGCGGGTGTCGAACACCCGGTCGAGGAACAACAACCCGTCGAGATGGTCGCACTCGTGCTGGAAGGTGCCGGCGGTGAGGCCCCGCTTGATCTCGTCGTGCTCGACGCCGTCGCGGTCCCAGTAGCGCACGCGCACGTTGACGTGGCGCATCACGTTGCCACGCATGTTCGGCACCGACAGGCAGCCCTCGTTGATCTCGACCAGCTCGTCGTCGATCGGTTCGATGACCGGGTTGACCACGATCGTCAGCGGGATCGGCGGCTTGTACGGGTAACGCGGGTTCGTGGTGACCTCGATCACCGTGATCCGGAGCGGCACGTGCACCTGGTTGGCGGCCAGGCCTGCGCCGTTGACATGGCGCATCGTCTCGATCATGTCGTCGATGAGCTGCTGCACCTCGGCGCCAGCGAGCTCGTCGCGCGTCACCTCGCGGGCGCGCTCACGCAGGATCGGATGCCCCACGGTGGCGATCGGCAGCACGGTCATGCCGGAACCCTCATCTCGACACCAGGGCATCGTCGCGCCGCCAGAGGACGGGGAAGAGCGGGTGGTCGAGCGCTGCCCCGGCGGGCAGCTCGTCGGCGAGGCCCGGGAAGTCGGGCGAGGTGGTCCACGAACGGGGAGCGTGCACCATGTCGTCACCCAGGAAACGCAGCGACAGCACGCGTCGGCGCCCCGGCCCGGGGTTGGCACCGGCAGCGTGCAGAGTCGCCATGTGGAAGCACACCACGTCGCCGGGCTGGAGCTCCCAACCGAGCACCGGGTAACGCTGCGGGTCGGCGGCGATGTCGGGCAACTCGGCGAGCGAGCCCTCCGGGAACCACTTGGCCTGGTCGTCGAGGAAGCTGCGCGGCATGTACCACGGGCCGAGGTGTGAGCCGGCGACGAGCTCGAGCGTCGCAGCCCGGCCGACCGGGTCGACGGGGATCCACATGCTGATGTTCTGCCGGCCGTCGACGTTGTAGTACGGGATGTCCTGGTGCCACGGCGTGCGCTGCCGAGTGCCAGGCTCCTTCACCAGCACGTGGTCGTGGTACAGGCGGACCTCCTCTGCGCCCATCAGCTCGCCGGCAAGCTGCGCAGCACCAGAGGTACGGACGAATCGCTCGAGCTCGTCGATGCGCTGCCACGAGCAGAAGTCCTCGACGAACGCGGCGTCGTCGGTGCTGCTCGCGCGCTTGGCCCCAGGCGAGAGGTCGGCGAGGTTCGCGTCGATCGCTGCACGAGCGAGCTCGACCATCTCGGCCGAGAACGCACCGCGGACACAGACCACCCCGTCGCGCCAGAAGTCGCCTTCGACGATCACGACCCCGAACTCTCGCGCATCGGCACCCGCACACCGCGCTCGTCGGCCACCTCGACCGCTCGCTCGTAGCCCGCGTCGGCGTGACGGATCACGCCCATACCCGGATCGGTGGTGAGCACCCGCTCGAGCTTCTGCGCGGCCAGGTCGGTGCCGTCGGCCAGGCACACCATGCCGGCATGGATGCTGCGACCGATGCCCACCCCACCACCGTGGTGGATGCTCACCCACGACGCGCCCGACGATGTGTTCACCAGCGCATTGAGCAGGGGCCAGTCGGCGATGGCGTCGCTGCCGTCGAGCATCGCCTCGGTCTCGCGGTACGGCGAGGCCACCGAACCGGAGTCGAGGTGGTCGCGACCGATGACGATCGGCGCCTTCAGCTCGCCGCGCTTGACCATCTCGTTGAAGCGCAGACCCAACCGGTGGCGCTCGCCGTAGCCGAGCCAGCAGATGCGCGCCGGCAGGCCCTGGAACGCGATGCGCTCGCCTGCGAGGCGGATCCAGCGGGCCAGACCCTCGTCGTCGGGGAACTCTTCGAGCATCGCTCGGTCGGTAGCGGCGATGTCGGCCGGGTCGCCCGACAGCGCCACCCAGCGGAACGGGCCCTTGCCCTCGCAGAACAGCGGGCGGATGTACGCCGGCAGGAAGCCGGGGTAGTCGAAGGCCCGCTCGAAGCCCCCGAGCTTGGCCTCGGTGCGCAGGCTGTTGCCGTAGTCGAAGACCTCGCTCCCCTTGTCGAGGAACCCGACCATCGCGCGGCAGTGGGCGGCCATCGACTCGCGCGACCGGCGGATGAGCTCCTGCGGGTTGGTGCGCGCCAGCTCGGCCGTGGCCTCCGGCGTGAGGTCGGCGGGCACGTAGCTGAGCGGGTCGTGGGCGCTGGTCTGGTCGGTCACGATGTCGGCGGGGAAGTCGAGCTCGAGCAGCCTGGGCAGCAGCAACGCCGCGTTGCCGACCAGGCCCACCGACAGCGGGCGGCGCTCGTCGCGTGCGCGCACACAGCGGGCGATCGCGTCCTCGACGGAGTCGGCGATCTCGTCGAGGTAGCGGGTCTCGACCCGTCGCTCGATGCGCCACCGTTCGACATCGATGCACAGCGCCACTCCGTCGTTCATCGTGACGGCCAACGGCTGGGCGCCGCCCATGCCGCCCACGCCTGCGGTGAGGGTGATCGTGCCGGCCAGCGTGCCGCCGAAGCGGCGGCGGGCGATCTCGGCGAAGCACTCGTAGGTGCCCTGCAGGATGCCCTGGGTGCCGATGTAGATCCACGACCCTGCGGTCATCTGCCCGTACATGGTGAGCCCGAGGTGCTCGAGCCGCCGGAACTCGTCCCAGTTGCCCCACTCCGGGACGAGGTTCGAGTTGGCGAGCAGCACGCGCGGGGCCCACTCGTGGGTGCGGAAGACACCGACCGGCTTGCCGCTCTGCACGAGCATCGTCTCGTCGGCGCGCAAGGTCTGCAGGGTGCGAGCCATCGCGTCGAAGGCCTCCCACGAACGAGCTGCACGTCCGGTGCCGCCGTACACGACCAGGTCGTCGGGGCGCTCGGCGACATCAGGGTCGAGGTTGTTGTGCAGCATCCGGTAGGCAGCCTCCTGGGGCCAGCCGAGGGTGTTGAGCTGCGTGCCGCGCGGGGCGCGGACGGGTCGGGGTCCAGACATCTAGAGCACCTCCAAGGAGCCGATGGATGATTCGACGGCACCGAGCACGGAGCCGTCGGCGAGCAGGCCCTCCGCAGCGCGCAGGTCGGGCGAGAGCCAGCGGTCGGGGCCGACTCCACCGACCCGGAGGCGGACGGCCGCAAGGGCCGCCCCCGTTCCGGGACCGGGTACGAGCGGAGCCCGCAGGTCGATTGCCGCCGCGGCGCAGACGACCTCGACGGCGAGGATGCGGCGCAGGTTGGCGACAGCCCGACGAAGCTTCTGCGCAGCGGCCCACCCGTTGGAGATGTGGTCTTCCTGCATGGCGCTGGTCGGCAACGACTGGACGCTCGCCGGCGTAGCCAGGCGTTGGTTCTCCATCGCCATCGCCGCCTGCGTGTAGTGGGCGATCATGAAGCCCGAGTTCACCCCTGGGTCCGGGGCCAGGAACGGTGGCAGCCCGTGCGAGCGGGCGCGGTCGAGCATCCGGTCGGTGCGCCGTTCGCTGATCGCCGAGACCTCGCTGACAGCGATCGCGAGGAAGTCGCACACCATCGCGACTGGCGCACCGTGGAAGTTGCCGCACGACTCGACTCGACCGTCGGGCAGCACCATCGGGTTGTCGATCGCCGAGGCCAGCTCGCGCTCGGCGATCGTGCGCGCGTAGGCCATCGTGTCGAGCGCTGCACCGTGCACCTGCGGGGTGCAACGCAACGAGTACGCGTCCTGCACCCGATCGTCGCCCTCGCGGTGGCTGGCCACGATCGGCGAGGCGGCGAGGAGGCGGCGAAGGTTCGACGCGCTCACCGCTTGACCCACCTGGGGCCGCAGCGCCTGCAGGTCGGCGGCGAAGGCACGATCGGTACCGAGCAGACCTTCGACGGTCATCGCCGCGGCGACGTCGGCGAGCCGGAAGAGCTGGTCGAGGTCGTCGAGCGCGAGTGCCAGCGTGCCGAGGATTCCGTCGGTGCCGTTGATCAGCGCCAAGCCCTCCTTGGCCCGCAGCGCCACCGGCGACAACCCGGCACCTGCCAGGGCGCTCGCTGCGGGCTCGACGGTGCCGTCGGGCCTGCGCACCTCGCCCTCACCGAGCAGGACGAGCGCACAGTGGCTCAGTGGCGCCAGATCGCCGCTCGCGCCGAGCGAGCCGTGCTCGTGCACCACCGGCACGAGGCCTGCGTCGAGCAGCGCGAGCTGGAGCTCGACGAGCTCGGGCCGCACGCCCGAGCGGGCCATGGCCAGGCTGCGCGCGCGCAGCAGCAACATGGCGCGAACGATCTCGTCGTCGACCGTGTCGCCCATGCCCGCCGCGTGCGAACGCACCAGCGCCACCTGCAGCTCGGCCGTCCGCTCAGCCGGGATCGCCGTGTTGGCGAGAGCGCCGAAGCCCGTGGTGACGCCGTAGACCGGGGTGTCGGAGGCGACGAAGCCGTCGACCAGCGCCGCCGACGCTTCCATCGCGCGGCGCGCGTCGGCCGAGAGCTCGACCCGCCTACCCTGCCGGGCGACGGCCACCACATCGGCGAGCGACAGGCCGTGGCCATCGAGACGAAGTGTTTCCATAGCGTGGCAAACATTGCCATACTGTGAAACATGGCGCAAGCGATGCGACGGTCCCGAACGACGGCCGACCTGGGCGAGCACGCCGGGCAGCCTCGCTCGACCGACCGTGGCCTGGCACTGCTGCGCGTCGTCGCCGACCGAGTCGACGGGGTGTCGCTGTCGGACGCCGCACGCACCGTCGACCTGTCACCCAGCACCGCGTTGCGACACCTCCGCTCACTCGAGGCGGCGGGCTTCGTGAGCCGCCGCGCCGACGACGGCAGGTTCGAGCCAGGCCCGGAGCTGTACCGCATCGCTCGGGCGCTCGCCACCGCCGCCTCACTCCCCCGGCTCGCCGAACCGTTGCTCGCCGAACTGGCGTCGGCGACCGGTGAGTCGGCCTACCTCGCCGAGCCGCTCGACCGGGCTCACGCCGTCTACACCTGCCTCGCCGAGGGACACCACTCGGTGCGCCACGTCAGCTGGCTCGGCCACCAGGTGAGTCGGCGCGACACCGCCGTCGGTGCAGCGCTGGCCGGCCGGGTCGAGCCCGACGGTGTCGCCGTGCGGGTCGATGCCGTCGAGCAGGGCATCACCGCCGTGTCGGCGCCGGTGCTGGGGGCCGACGGCCGCCCGCTCGCGGCGATCAGCGTCGTCGGGCCGAGCTTCCGGCTGAACGGAGCCCTGCTCGATCGGGCCCGCAGCGCCGTGGCCGGCACCGCCGCACGCCTGCAGGTCGGGAGCCGGCCGGCCGACGACGACGGTCGCTGACCGATCGGCCCAGCCGTCGGGTCAGCGCGCCACCTTGCGAACTGCGGCGAGGGTGCCCTCGAGATGGGCGGTGAGGGCTGCGACGGCTCGGTCGGCATCGCCGTCGACCGCCGCGTCGCACAGCGCCCGGTGCTCGACCTCGGCATCGCCGAGCGACTTCACGGCCCCGGCCACGGCCTGGAACCGTTGCGACTGGTCGAGCAGGTGCTCGACCTGGCGCAGCAGTAGGCCGTTCGGACAACGGGCCACCAGCGCGAGATGGAAGGCGCGGTGCGCGAGCCGCACCTCGGCGATGCTGCGCCGACGTCGCTGGAGGTCGCGGTGCGCCGCCTCGACCGAGCTCGCGTAGGACTCGTCGCGCGAGGCCGCTGCCGCATCGATCGAGGCGCGGAGCGCGACCGGGTCGAGGAGCAGACGGATCTCGTAGATCTCGGCAGCGTCGTCGACGCTGATGGGAGCGACCCGCGCGCCGCGTTGCGGCTCGATGACCACCAGGCCCTCACCCGCGAGACGCCGGAAGGACTCGCGCAACGGGGTGGCCGACACTCCCCACTGCTGGGCGAGCTTCTCGCCCAGCAACTTCTCGCCGGGGGCGAGCTCACCGGACAGGATCGCCCTGCGCAGCATCGCGTCGACCCAGTCGGCGCGCGTCGGCGGCGAGCCGGCGGCGGTCTGCACGGGCGTCGGGAGCACGGGTCGATGATAGGCACCCTTGCGCGGAATCGATGATCTATAGAATCATGGCCCGATGTTCCGCCTTCTGAACCTCGACGGCCGTGCTGCTCTGCAGGACGGCGACCACTGGCACGACCTCGCTGCACTCAGCGGCGACCCAACGCTGGCCGATCCGATGGTGGCGATCACCCGCCACACCGAGCTCCATGCGCTCCAGGCGGCCACGGCCGGCCGCACTCCCGACGGGACGATCGACGCCTCCGCGCTGCAGCCGCCCGCACCTCGGCCGTCGAAGGTGTTCGGGATCGGCCTCAACTACGGCAAGCACGCACGCGAGTCGAATATGGAGCTCCCGCCCGCGCCGCTCACCTTCACCAAGTTCCCCAGCTGCATCTGCGGGCCCCACGCCGAGATCGAGCTGTCCGGCGACCGGGTCGACTGGGAGGTCGAGCTCGTCGTGGTGATCGGGACCGGCGGCCGGCGGATCCCGCGCAGCGAGGCCTGGCAGCACGTGGCCGGGCTGACCCTGGGCCAGGACATCTCCGACCGCACGGTGCAGCTCACGGGCAAGCCACCACAGTTCTCGCTCGGCAAGAGCTTCGACACCTACGGCCCGATCGGGCCCGCCATCGTCTCCGTCGACGCCTTCAGCGACCCCGACGACATCGGCCTGTGGTGCGACGTCGCCGGCGAGCGGATGCAGGAGGCGCGCTCGAGCGACCTCATCTTCTCCGTCGCCGAGCTGATCGAGTACCTGTCGAGCATCTGCACCCTCGAGCCCGGCGACCTGATCTTCACGGGCACACCCGACGGCGTCGGCGCGGCCCGTGGGCGCTTCCTCCGCGAGGGCGAGGTCGTCGACTCCGGGGCCGACGTGATCGGCTCGCTGTCGAACCGTTGCGTCGCCGGGCCTGCCTCGTGAGCGGTCTGCACCGGCTGCTCTCGATGCGGGTCGGAGTGCCCGATCCGGCCGCCCTGGCATCGTTCTACGAAGAGATGGGCATGGTCGACGACGGCCACGGCGGCTTCGGCGGCACCGACGTCGGCGGCCAGGTGGTGGTCGACGAGCACGCGTTCCGGCGACTGCTCGAGGTGCGCTTGGGTGCGCACGACGAGGCGGCGATCGACGCCATCGCGGCCCGTCTCGAGGCCAACGGGCTGTCGCCGCGCCTCGCCGACGGAGCGCTCGTCGTCGTCGAGCCCACGACAGAGGTGACCTTCCGGGTGGAGGTGAGCGCGCCGCTCGTCCAGTCCCCGGCTGCCGCTCCCCCGGTCGACAACCGACCCGGTGTCGCCATCCGCCGCAATGCGCGCGCCGCTGCCGTGCACGCCGTGCCTCGCCCGCCCCGGCGCCTCGGCCACCTCGTGCTGGCCACCCCCGATGTGAACGCCACCAGGTCCTTCCTGGTCGACGGCCTCGGCTTCAAGGTGAGCGACGAGTTCCCCGGCATCATCGCCTTCCTGCGCTGCTCGACCGACCACCACAACGTCGCGTTGGTCGGCTCGGACGTGCCCCACCTGCAGCACTACTCGTGGGAGTGCGACGACGTCGACCACGTCGGCCACGCCGCCACGAACCTGCTGCGCACCGACCCGACGCGCCACGCCTGGGGCTTCGGCCGACACTTCCTCGGCTCGAACTACTACTGGTACCTGCGCGACCCCGCCGGGTCGTTCCTCGAGTTCTACAGCGACCTCGACATGATCGACGACGACGAGGCCTGGGAGCGCGACGGACGCACCGCCTTCGAGCCGTCGCAGATCGGCCGCGCGTGGGGCCCCGACACGCCGTTCGAGTTCGTCGTGCCGAACGACATCGACACGCTGCGCTCCGGTTGGGCCGCCCGTGGCTGAACCGGGGCCGACCGGCCTCGACGCCGAGGTGCTGGTGATCGGGTTCGGCCCGGTCGGCTGCGTCCTCGCTGCGCTGCTGGCCGGGCGGGGGCTCGATGTGGTGGTCGTCGACCGCGACACCGATCTGTTCCCGCTCCCCCGTGCCGCCCACTTCGACCACGAGATCATGCGCGTGGTCCAAGAGCTCGGCTGCTCCGACGAGATCGCTCCGAGCCTGTATGCCAACCCGGGCATGGACTTCCTCAACGCCGACCGCCAGGTGCTCATGTCGATGCGCAGCGGCAGCCGCACCCTGTCGGGCTGGCCTTCGTCGAACATGTTCCACCAGCCGGGGTTCGAGCGTGCCCTCCGCTCGCGCGCTGCCGCGTTCGGAGCCGACATCCGCCTCGGCGTCGAGGTGACCGGCATCGAGCAGCACGCCGACCACGTCGCCGCCTCGACCGCCGACGGCGGCGCCATCACGGCGGCATGGGTCGTGGCGTGCGACGGCGCCCGGTCGTCGATCCGTAAGCAGAGCGGGATCGACATGGACGACCTGCGCTTCGAGGAGCCGTGGCTGGTGCTCGACCTCGTGCTGCACGACGGCGTGGCGCCCCCCAGCCCTC
Organism: Ilumatobacteraceae bacterium; assembly: GCA_040398525.1. Taxonomy (GTDB): domain Bacteria; phylum Actinomycetota; class Acidimicrobiia; order Acidimicrobiales; family Ilumatobacteraceae; genus VFMC01. The sequence continues at coordinate 154,615 of JBBATY010000001.1, forward strand.
ATGCCCTGCAGGTCTGCGATCCGGCCCGGCCGCACACCCTCGTGCCGATGCCTGCGCCGCGCTACCGCTTCGAGTTCATGCTCCTGCCGGGCGAGGACGCATCGTGGATCCAGCAACCGGCGGTGATCGACGAGTTGCTGAGCGCATGGATGGACCCGACCACGGCCACGGTCGAGCGCTCGGCCGTGTACACCTTCCACGGCCTCATCGCCGAGCAGTGGAGGCGGGGGCGGATGCTCCTGGCGGGCGACGCAGCTCACCAGATGCCGCCGTTCCTCGGACAGGGCATGTGCTCGGGCATCCGCGATGCGGCGAACCTCGCCTGGAAGCTCGACCAGATCCTCCGGCGCGGTGTCGACGACTCGGTCCTCGACAGCTACCAGGCCGAACGCGAACCGCACGTCCGCAGCATCGTCGAGGCCGCCGTGGGCTTCGGGCGGATCATCTGCACGACCGACCCGGACGTCGCCGCTGCACGCGATGCAGGCATGCTCGCTGCACGGGCCGGCGGCGCGCCGGACGCGGAGCCTGCCCACGACGGCTCGCCGACACCACCGCTCACCCCCGGGGCGTTGGTCGGCGTCGGTGGTGGCGCGCTGTCGTTGCAGGTGAGCATCGACGGCACGCGCTCCGACGATGTCATCGGCCAGCGCTTCGCCGTCGTGGCCCGATCGGCATCGCTGCTCGCCTCGTCCGAGGCCGAGGCGTGGGCGACGATCGGCGCCGTGCTGCTCGACGCCGAGGCCCATCCAGGCCTCGGCACGCTGCTCGACGTGGCGCGCGGCGATGTGGCCGTGATCCGACCCGACCGCTACCTGTACGCGGTCGCCGCCCACTGCCCGCCACCGCCGCCGGTGCTGATGCCGGCATCGTCGATGCCCTCGAGCTGAGCCCGGCGCAGGTCAGACGACGGCGAACGATCCGGTGCCCGTGGCGACGAGCTTGCCGTCGTCGCCCATCACCCGCGCCTCGAGGTGCACGACACGACTCCCCGGCTTGACCACCGTGGCCTCGCACCGGACGCTGCCTGCCAACACAGGACGCAGGAAGCGGGTCTGGATCTCGATCGTCACGGGGCGCTTCCCGTCGGCCAGCACCGACACCGCAGCGCCACCCATGGAGGTGTCGATCAGCGCGAACAGCACGGCCCCGTGGAGCACTCCGTGCGGATTGAGGTGGTCGGGCCCGACCGTGAGCCGAGCCTCGGCGGCCCCGACGCCGGTGCGCTGCACCACCATGCCGATCAGCTCGCCGAACGGGTGAGGCACGGGGGGCGGCGATGCGTCCGAGGATTCGCTCATCGCTGCTCAGTGTCGCAGACGCCGACGCCCTGCTCGTCAGCGGGTGAGCGGCACGCGGGTGAGGGGCACCTCGTCGGGCAGCGTGACGTCGAGCAGCTCGAAGTCCGGGGTGCAGGCGCCGATCGCGCAGGTGGTGTCGGCGGGCAGCACGAAGCTGTCGCCCGGGCCGACCGGCTCGGGGTCGTGGCCCGTCACCTCGAGCGACGCCGACCCGGCGAGCACGTACCCGAAGACGAGCTCGGCGTGGTGGCGGACATGGTCCGTGCGGTCGGTGCGACCGACCGGCCGCACCACACGTGCCCCGGCAAGGCCATCGGTCGCAGCACCGAAGCCGATGTTGCGACACTCGAAGCCGTCGTGCCGCCACGGGCCCCAGGTCGCGTCGGCGGCGATGTGGCGGACGAAGCGTTGCCCGCCGAAGTCGCGACCCGGGTCGAGTCGTCCGGTCGGCAGCGCCGTGTCGTGGTCGGCGAGGGTCTCGTGCTCGGCGGGGCAGCCGATCTCGACCACCTCGAGCCCTGCGGATGCCTCGAGCACGCGGTGACGGATCTGCGGGGGCTGCAGCACACAGTCGCCTGCTGCCAGCACGAACGGTTCGCCCTGGTCCTCGTACACGAGGCGCACCCACCCGCTGACGCAGTAGATCATCTGGAAGCGCACCTTGTGGTAGTGCACGTAGTCGGGCACCGGGCCGGCATCGGGGATGCGGATGTGCGAGCCGATGAACCGACCACCTTGGCGACCGGGGATCAGCTCGCGGTACTGCATGCCGGCGCGCCCAGCGCCGAAGGTGGGGTCGTCGGCGACACGGTTGACGACGAACGACTGCTGCACGGGTGGCAGCACCACCCCGGGATCGGCAGCGACGAGCTGCACCACGGTGCCGTTGGGCGCCACCAGCTCGCCGACGCCGGCGGACAGCACGGCGGGATCATCGCAGAGCAGGCGCAGCGTCGCCGGGGCGACCCCAGCGAGCGGCTCGAGGCGGATCGTCAGCCCGTGACCCGACAGCACGGCGACGGCCGGGCTGTCGGCCGGGAAGATCACATCGACCCGGAACCCCAGACGGGTGAAGAACTGCAGCGTCGGATCGAGGTCGTCACAGGCGAGGACGACCTGCGCAGCCCGCACCTGTCGGGGGTCCAGGGGTTCGGCCATGGGCCCGACGCTAGCCTGACCCGGTGCCAACGACCGGTCCCCGAACACTCCTGCTCGGCATCGACACGGGCGGCACCTACACCGATGCCGTCATCTACGACGAGCACTCCTCGACCGTCGTGGTCACCGCCAAGGCACCCACGACGCACCACGACCTCTCGATCGGCATCCGCGGAGCGATCGACGCCGTGCTCGAGGCCGGCAGCGTCGATCCGGCGCTGATCGAGCTGGTGTCGCTGTCGACCACCCTCGCCACCAATGCCCTCGTCGAAGGGCGTGGCCGGCCGGTGGGCGCGGTCGTCATCGGCTTCGACACCGGCGTCGTCGAGCGAGCCGGCCTCGCCGACGCGCTCGCCGGCGACCCGGTGGTGTTCCTCGACGGAGGGCACGATCCGCACGGTTCGCAGGTCGCCCCGCTCGACCTCGAAGCGCTCGCCGGCTGGGCCGGGCGGGTGAGCGACGAGGTCGACGCGTTCGCCGTCACGAGCCAGTTCAGCGTGCGCAACCCCGAGCACGAGCTCGCCGCCTCCCGGCTGTTGCGCGACCGCACGGGCCGACCCGTCACCTGCAGCCATCAGCTGTCGGCCCAGCTGAATGGGCCCAAGCGCGCCGTCACCGCGGTGCTGAACGCCCGGCTGATCGCCATCGTGCACGACCTCGTCGGCACCACCGAGCGCACGTTGCTCGAGCACGGCATCCACGCCCCGCTGATGGTGGTCCGCGGTGACGGTTCGCTGGTCTCGGCGAGCTTCGTCGGCGAGCGGCCGATCGAGACCATCCTGTCGGGTCCGGCGGCAAGCCTCGTCGGCGCCGCGCATCTCACCGGGCTCACCGACGCGATCATCTCCGACATCGGCGGCACCACCACCGACATCGCCGTGCTGCGCGGCGGTGTACCGGCGATCAGCGCCCACGGCGCCATGGTGGGTGGGCACCGAACGATGGTTGCCGCTGTCGACATGGCCACCCACGGCCTCGGCGGCGACAGCGAGGTCCGCCACGACGACCGCGCCGCCGGGCCCATGCTGCTGATCGGGCCGCGCCGGATCGTGCCCATCAGCGCGCTTGCGCTCACCGATGGCCCAGCAGTGCTCGACATGCTCGAGCGCCAACTGAGCGCCGACGTCCCCGCCGAGACCGACACCTTGGTGCTGCTGACCACCGACGCCGCCCGGCGGCCGCTCTCCGATCCGGCCGAGCAGCGCCTCGTCGAGCGGCTCACCGGGCCGATCACACCGGCCACCGGCATCGTCACCTCGGCCGCGACGCGCCGGGTGGTCGACCGGCTGGTGCGGCGCGGTGTGCTGCGTGTGGCGGGCTTCACTCCTACCGACGCAGCTCATGTCCTCGGGATGCAGGACACCTACCACCGGGGCGCGGCCGAACTGGCCGCAGCCGTCGTGGCCCGCCGTCGCGACCGGCTCGGCCGCGCCATCGGGGCCGATGCGCGCGCACTCGCCGAACTCACCGTCGCCACCCTGCAGCGCCGCTCGGCCGAAGCGGTGCTCACCGCCGCGTTCGTCCACGACGGCCTGTCGCCCGACGAGGTCGGCCGCGAGGTCGTCCAGGCCGGTCTCGACCGCCGCAGCACTGCGGCACGGGTCGACATCGGGCTGGCAGTGCCGTTGGTCGCCCTCGGCGCCTCGGCCCATGCCTACTACCCGGGGGTCGCCGAGCTGTTGGGCACCCGACTCGAGGTGCCCACCCACGCCGGCGTGGCCAATGCCGTCGGCGCAGTGGTCGGTCGTGTCCGTCTGACGCGCACCTGCACGATCAGCGCACCGCAGTCCGGTCAGTACCTCGTCCACGCCGGCGACACACCCACGATGCACACCTCGCTCGACCAGGCAGTGGCCACCGCCGAGCACGAGCTCACCGAGCGGCTCGGCGCCGACATGCGGGCAGCAGGCGCGTCGGAGTTCGAAGTCAGCCGGCAGTTCGACGAGCGAACCGTCGACGTCGACGGCATGCCGTTCTTCGTCGAGGGTGTGCTCACTCTCACCGCATCCGGTCGCCCCGACGTCGACTCCTGAACCACACGCGTCGGCCGAGCCCCGATCTGCCGCACGCGTCGCACCAGGTCAACCACTGTTCGCGCGAATTCACTCAAGTCCCGCTCAAGGACGCCTCGTCTCAGGCCGATGAACTTGTCATGCGCCGACGTGTGCTGCCCGCCGCAGCCCTTCTCGCCGTGCTCCCGCTGTCGGTCGACGTGCTCGTCGGCACCGCCGCCGCGGCCCAGCCGGCACGCCCTGCAGCACGACCGGCGACGGGCACCAACGGGTCATCGTCGGGCACCACGAACTACACCGTGCAGCCCGGCGACTTCCTGATCGGCATCGCCAACAAGCTCGGCATCCGCCTCGACGACCTCCTGCGGCTCAACGGCCTGTCGGCGACGAGCGTGGTGCACCCGGGCCGCGTGCTCAAGGTCCCGCTCCGGCTGGCCACCTACACGGTGAAGCCGAACGACACCATGTCGGGCATCGCCTCGCGCCACGGGATGACGATGGCCGACCTGCTCGCAACGAACGGACTGAAGGCGTCGAGCGTCCTGTTCCCTGGCATGGTGCTGAAGGTCGCGGCGAAGGCCTCGTCGCCCGCCCCGGCCCCCAGCACCACCGTGAAGCCGGCCGCTCCCACCACGACGGCACCCAGGGTCGGCACGTCGAACAAGGTGAGCACCTACACCGTCGCGAGCGGCGACTTCCTGATCGGCATCGCCAACAAGCTCGGCATTCGACTGGTCGACCTGCTGGCCCTCAACGGCCTCACCCTCACGAGCGCCGTGCATCCAGGCACCGTGCTCCAGGTGCCGGCCGGCACCAAGACTCCGACCACTCCGACGACGACGCCGACGACCGCTCCGCCGACCACGATCCCGGGTGCGCCCAAGCCGGGCGGCACCTACACCGTCGTCGCCGGCGACTTCCTCCTCGGGATCGCGCGCAAGCTGAACGTGCGCTTCAGCGACCTGCTGGCGGTCAACCAGCTGGGCGCCGACAGCGTGGTGCACCCCGGCACTGTGCTCGCCGTCCCGGCGACCAAGCTTCCCCCGACCACGCCGACCACGACGGTTCCCACGCCGACGACGACCTCACCCAGCGGTGCCGTGCCGTACATCGTGCGCTCTGGCGACTCGGTGCTCGGCATCTCGTATCGCTTCGGCCTCAAGTACGGCCCGATCCTGAGGCTGAACGGGATCAGCCTCGACACGCCGCTCCAGCCCGGAGCCACCTTGCTGCTCCCCCCGGGCACGGTGATCCCTCCTACACCGACCACCACCGCACCGCCCACCACGTCGGCACCGACCACGACCGTGCCCGCGCCGAGCAACGACCCGATCGACAAGGTGGTGGCCTTCGCCAAGGCGCAGACGGGCAAGCCGTACAAGTTCTTCACCGCCGGCCCGGACACCTACGACTGCTCAGGCCTGACCCTCGCCGCCTACCTGCAGATCGGGGTCCGCCTGCCGCACCAGAGCCTGGCGCAGTCGAAGCTCGGCACCTCGATCGACTGGACGACCGAGCCGATCAAGGCCGGTGACCTCGTCTTCACGCAATCGAGCCGGGCGCCCGGGGTGATCGGCCACGTCGGCATCGCGATCAGCTCGACCCGTTGGGTGCATGCACCTCGGGCCAACGACGTCGTCCGTGAGGGCCCATTGCCCCCGGCGAGCATGATCGTGGTCGTGCGTCGTTACGTGAACGACTGAGGCCAACGGTCAACCGAGCTCGGCGAGCACCGCATCGAGCTCGTCGACGAGCACTGCCGCATCGGACGCCGTGAGCACCATCGGTGGCTTGATCTTGAGCACGTTGTCGAACGGGCCGTCGGTCGACACGAGCACGGCCCGCTCGCGCAATGCCCCGGCCACACGGCGGGCGAGATCGGTGGCCGGCTCCTTGGTCACACGATCGGCCACCAGGTCGATCCCCAGGAACAGACCCGCACCGCGCACATCGCCGATCGCCTCATGTCGGCCCTGCAGCGCAACGAAGCCGTCGACGAGCTGTCGTCCGACCAGTGCTGCGTGGTCGAGCAGACCCTCGTCGTCGATGATGTCGAGCACGGCCAGGCCGACGCTGGCCGACACCGGGTTGCCTCCGAAGGTGCTGAAGAACTCCATTCCGTTGGCGAAGGCGGTTGCGATCTCGGCGGTCGTGACCACTGCGCCGATCGGGTGGCCGTTGCCGATCGGCTTGCCGAGCGTGACGATGTCGGGCACCACACCCTGGAGCTCGAACGCCCACATCGCGTCGCCGACCCGCCCGAAGCCGACCTGCACCTCGTCGGCGATGCAGAGCGCTCCGGCAGCGCGGGCGTGCGCGAAGGCCGCAGCCAGGTAGCCCGACGGGAAGACGACCTGACCGCCGCACCCCGAGATCGATTCGGCGATGAATGCTGCGGGGCCGCGTCCGGTGCGCTGCACTGCCGCCGCGCACGCCTCGGCGACCGATGCTGCGTACCGGTCGCCGGCATCGACGACGTCTCCGCCGAACCGGCCCCGGTACGGGTCGGCGAGCTCGGCAATGTGCACGTGCGCAGCCTGTGCGGCGCCACCGGCCCGCTTGAACTTGTACGCGCTGATCTCGACGAGGTCGTTGGTGTTGCCGTGGTACCCCCAGTCGAGGGCGACGACATCGTGACGCCCGGTGACCGTGCGCGCCATGCGCAACGCCAACTCGTTGGCCTCGCTGCCCGAGTTGACGAGATAGACGACGCGGAGCGGGTCCGGCAGCGTCGCGGCGAGCCGTTCGGCGTAGTCGAGGATCGTCGGGTGCAGGTACCGGGTGTTGGTGTTGAGCACCCTCGCCTGGTCGGCCAATGCGGCCACCACGCGAGGGTGCGCGTGACCGACGTGGCACACGTTGTTCACAGCATCGATGTGCTCACGACCCGTGTGGTCGACCAGACGGGCTCCGTGGCCACGGACGATCGTGAGCGGTCGCGGGTAGCTCAGGCTGAGTGACGGGCCGAGCACCTCGCGGCGCCGCTGGAGCAGGCCACGGGTGACGCTGTCGGGGTCGACGCCGAGCGCGTCGAAGGTCTCCGGCGCGAGACCGAGCAGGAGGTTGGCGTCCGGCGCGATCGACTGCCAGATCGACATCCGGCTCCGCTCGCCCGCGCCCTCGAAGTTGCCGGAGAACGCACCGTCGTCGTCGACGAGCAGATCGGTCATCAGTTGGACGTGCACGTGCGGCGCCCAGCCACCATTCACGCGGTGATCGCCGACCGTTGCGACGACATCGCCGGCGCCCACCTCCTGGCCGATGTGCACCATGGAGAGGGTCTCGCGCGACAGGTGCCCGTAGAGGCACCAGAACGGACCGGCGTCGCCGGCGTGGTGCTCGAGCACCACGGTGGGGCCGTAGTCGAACGGCATGTCGTTGTCGACCAAGCTGACCACTCGCCCGGGAAGCATCGCCCGCACGGGTGTACCGGCTGCGACGAAGAGGTCGATGCCGAGATGGACCGTGCGCGGCTCGGGGGCGTCGGTGACGAACTGATCGCCCTCGTAGCAGGTGCGGTCCTCTCCGTAGGCTCCGAACGCGACCACTGCACCGTGGCGAGCCATCTCGGCGTCGAGCCAGTCGCCGTACGCCTCTGGATCGGAGAGGTGCTCCGTCCCGCTCGCACCGGCCGCAAGGCTCACGGTCATCCGTGGCGCCCGGTCGAGGTCGAACGGCAGCAGGCCTGCCGGACGGCACTCGTCCGATCGCATCCAGGCGACGACGGCATCGTGACGCGGGACGGCCCGACGGCCTGCGGCATCGCGCGCCACGAACCACCACATGTCGGGCCGCACGGCCAGGAGTCGACGAAGGAGGCGCAGCGCGGGCGCCTGCGACACGGTGAGGTAGTCGTTGTCGACGAAGCCTGTGCTGCGATGCGCCGAGATCGTCACACTCATGGCCAGCCGAGCGGCGACCAGGTCGAACAGCACCTGCAGCTCGAGGTCGTCGACCGGCATGTGCTCGACGTACCCGCCGACCACCCGGCGGGTGGTCGCCACCAGGTCGGGCACGTCGAGCAGGGCATAGGCGAGCAGCACCGCCAACTCGCCGATCTGCCGACCGACGTGGAGGTCGCCGAAGTCGATCAACCCGGTCACGTCGTCGCCCGACACCATCACGTTCCGGTCGTTGAGGTCGTGGTGCACCACTGCGGCGCGCAGCCGGTCGAGATGGGGTACGACCCGCCGCGCGTGCCGGTCGAACGCCCGCTCGACGAGCTCGCGGTCGGCCGGTGAGCCGATGTCGACCAACCATGCCCGGCAGCGCTGAGCATGGTCGAGGTTCCAGAGGAACTCGGGGCGATGGGCGGCGGGGTGGGCCACACCACCGAGCGCCCGCGACAGCCGCCCTGCAGCGCGCCCGAGTCGCCGTTCGAGCTCGTCCGAGCGGGTCGCCGTGGCGAGCGGCTCGCCCGGGAGCCAGCTCACGCAGCGCACCAGGTGGACGGCCCCTCCGATCGACCAGCGGTCGAGCGCCTGTCCGGTGAGCGTCGGCCGGATGCTGGGCACGGGGAGCGTGGGGTCGACACGAGCAAGGTGCTCGAGCACCGCCTCCTGCATCTCGACGAACTCGACGGGCTCGGCCGCGTTGGCGATCTTCAGCACCCAGTCGCCGTCGGGGGTGCTGACACGCACGTTCTGGTCGCGCTCGGAGTCGAGCGGCGTCAGCTCGCCCTCGAACCCGTAGCGCTCGCGGAGCAGGCCACGGACCACGTCGAGCGGCAGGCACGGCGGCGGTTCGACGAACTCCGGTCCACCGAGCTCGCCGCCGACGTCAGGGGACGGCTGCGGCTCGGTCACGGAGCCCCGAGCAGCTCCGACAGCGACGTCTCGGCAACCTCGAGATCGCTGCGCTGCGTCGCCGTGATCCGGCTGAGGTAGGTGATCGAGACCGTGTTGCGCTCGACCGTGCCACCGTCGGTGTCGACCGGCAGCACCACCGGCTCACCCCAGGCCATCCGCACCAGGTAGGCGTCCTCGTGACCGGGCAGTTGCTCGAGCACGGCGCTCGACAGCCGACGCGGCGGATCGGTGCCCACCGCCGTGTGCCGCCATCCCTCGACCTCGTCGAGCTCGCAATTGGGCACATTGATGTTCACGACGACGGGCTCGGTGGGAAGGTCGGCCACCAACCCCTCGACGAACGCATCGGCCACCGCGGCCGCAGTGTGCCACTTCTGGCCGACGAGCATCTCCTCCCACGCCTGGCCTTCGACACCCCAGCCGGTCACCGCCTGGCTCACCGCCACACCCGAGATGTTGCCGATGCGTCCCGTGTAGGCAGCGCCGATCGTGCCCGAGTGGTAGACCGAGCGCCCCACGTTGGCGCCTGGGTTGATGCCCGACACGACCAGGTCGAACGGCGCGCCGAACGCACCGAGCCGGGCGAACATCACGCACAGCGCCGGTGGGCCGGTGACGGCCCACGCCTCGTCGACCCCATCGATGCGCACCCGGCGCACCTCCGGCCGGAGCAGGTGCAACGTGCCCAGGGCGGCGCTGGCACCGGAGTACTCGCGGTCGGGCGCGATGACGACGACCTCACCGTGGCGACGCATCGCCCGCGCAAGCACATGGAGGCCGATCGAGTCGACCCCGTCGTCGTTGGTCACCAGGATCCGCATCTCTCTATCGTGCCCCAGAACGGTGCCGCCCGCCGAGCGCGCCGTCGGCCCTCGGCACAACCGGCGCCACCGACGGCACCCGATGTCGGTGAGGACCGCGCCGATGCGTCACGATGGGGAGGTGCGCCTCCTCGACTCCCTCCCCCGGCCAGCATCCACACGGCTGGCCGTGCGGGTCACTCCCGATGCGGTCCGCCGGCTGCGGGGCGGGCACCCGTGGGTGTTCGACGGCTCGATCCTCTCGGTGAGCAGGGACGGAGCCCCCGGCGACCTGGCCGTGGTGTTCGACGACGACCGTCGCTTCGTCGCGATCGGCCTGTGGGACCCAGCCTCGCCGATCCGGCTCAAGGTCCTGCACCAGGGCCGACCGGTCAGCATCGACGCCGACTGGTTCCGCGAGCGGCTGACAGCGGCTCTCACCCGACGCCGACCACTGGTCGACTCGGCCACCTCCGCCACACCGACCACCGGCTACCGCGTGGTTCATGGCGAGAACGACGGGCTACCGGGCCTGGTGCTCGACCGCTACGGGCATGTCGCGGTGCTCAAGCTCTACTCGGCGGCGTGGATACCGCACCTTGCGGAGCTGGTGCCGCTGCTGGTCGAGGTCGTGCCCTCACGCTCGATCGTGCTCCGCCTGGCACGGCACCTGCGGGCCGAGGGCGCCGCTCCCCTGCCCGAGGGGCTCGAGGAGGGGATCTCGTTGTTCGGGCCACCCGTGGTCGAACCCGAGCCGTTCCGCGAGCTCGGTCTGCACCTCGAGGCCGATGTGGTCCGCGGCCAGAAGACCGGCTACTTCCTCGACCAGCGCGACAACCGGGCGCGAGTCGGCGAACTGGCGAGCGGCGCCGACGTGCTCGACGTGTTCTGCTGCTCCGGCGGTTTCTCGGTCCACGCCGCGGCCGGCGGCGCCCGACGGGTGCACAGCATCGATGCCAGCCCGTTCGCCATCGAAGCCGCTCGGCGGGCGATGGCCCTGAACAGCGACCGGCCCGAGGTCGCCGCCTGCCGGCACGAGACCACCATCGGCGAGGCGTTCGCCACGATGGAGCGCCTGGTCGCTGCACGGGCCCGGTTCGACATCGTCGTCATCGACCCTCCGTCGTTCGCCTCGACCGCCGTCGCCGTGCCTCGGGCGCTCACGTCGTACCGTCGGCTCACCACCCTCGGCCTCGGACTGGTCGCCCCGGGCGGGCTGCTCGTCCAGGCATCGTGCTCGTCGCGTGTCACCGAGGCCGACTTCGCCCGGGCTGTGCACAGCGCCGCCGGCGAGGCCGGCTTCGATCTCGACGAGGTGGCCCGCACCGGCCATCCGATCGACCACCCCATCGGCTTCCCCGAGGGCGCCTATCTGAAGGCGATCTTTGCCAGGCCGACCCGCAGGCCGTCCGTCCCGGGCGAACGGGGCAACCGGCCCGGACGCCCGACGCGGGGGACGCCTCGATGAGCCTTCCCGTGCCCGTGGTCGATCTGTCGGGCGAGGCCTCGGCGGTCGCCCGGGCCGTGGGCGACGCCTGCGCGGAGGTCGGCTTCCTCCTGATCACGGGCCACGGCGTCGAGCAGGACGTCATCGACACAGCCTGGCGCGCCGTGCGGTCGTTCTTCGACGAACCGCTCGACACGCGCCTCACCGCCGAGCGGCGCCACCCCGGCGACGCCTACGGCTACATCCCGCTCGCGGTCGAGTCGCTGAACCGCTCGATGAGCGACGGAGCGACCCCGCCCGACCTGAAGCAGACCTTCAATGCCGGGCCCCACCGGCTGCCGGCCCGCCCGCTGCTCGACGACGGCGAGCGGTGGGCCTTCGCCCCCACACCGTGGCCCACGCTCCCGGCCGACTTCCGGCCGGCGCTCGAGGCCTACTTCGACGCGATGCTCGACCTCTCGGCCCGGCTGATGGGCTGTTTCGCCCGTGCGCTCGGCCTCGACCATCACCACTTCGACGCGTTGATCGACGAGTCACCGAGTGCGCTGCGCGTCATCGACTACCCGCATCAGGACCGCCCACCACTTCCCGGACAGCTCCGCGCCGGTGCGCACACCGACTACGGCACCTTGACAGTGCTTCTGCAGGACGATGCCCCTGGCGGGCTCGAGGTGCTCGACCCGCGCACCGACTCGTGGACGCCGGTCCCGGCGCTGCCGGGCTCGTTCGTGGTGAACCTCGGCGACATGATGTCGCAGTGGACCAACGATCGCTGGCGCTCGACGCTCCACCGGGTCGTCAACCCGTCGCCGGACCACCTCGGCTCGACGCGTCGCCAGAGCATGGCGTTCTTCCACAACGCGAACTACCACGCGGTGGTCGAATGCCTTCCCACATGTCTCGGGCCCGGTGAGCAGCCTCGCCATCCGCCGGTCGAGGCCGGGCCGCACCTGATGGGCAAGTTCCACCGCACGGTTGGTCGCGATACCGTCGACACATGAGCACGCCCTTCGAGCACGCTGCTGCGCGCGTCGCGGCGGGCGAGTCCACCGCAGCCGACGAGGCCCGGTCGCTCGTGTCGCGGATGACCCTCGACGAGAAGCTCGAGTGCCTCGACGGTGATGTCGACTGCTGGCCCGGGATGGCGGGGCTGATGCGCGGCAGCTACCACCAACGCACCTTCCCCGCAGCCGTCGTCGCGCGACTCGGCATCCCCGGCCTGCACTTCAGCGACGGGCCGCGGGGCTGCGTCATCGGGCGCAAGACGGCCTTCCCCGTGAGCATGGCTCGTGGCGCGGCGTGGGACGTCGACCTCGAGCACCGCATCGGCGCAGCCATCGGGGCCGAGCTGCGCGCCGTCGACGCCACCTACTACGGCGGGGTGTGCGTCAACCTTCTGCGCCACCCCGGCTGGGGCCGGGCACAGGAGACCTATGGCGAGGAGCCCTTCCACGTGGGCGAGATGGGACGCGCCCTGATGCTCGGCGCCCAGCAGCACGTGATGGCCTGCGTGAAGCACTTCGCGGCCAACTCGATGGAGAACGCCCGGTTCAAGGTCGACGTGCACGCCGATGAGCGGGCGCTGCACGAGGTCTACCTGCCCCACTTCCGGCGCATCGTCGAAAGTGGCGTGGCGAGCGTGATGAGCGCCTACAACTCGCTCAACGGCACGTTCTGCGGCGAGAACCACGAGCTGCTCACCGGAGTGCTGCGCGACGAGTGGGGGTTCGACGGCTTCGTGATCTCGGACTTCATCCACGGCCTGCGCGACGCGGTTCGCTCGGTGGAAGCCGGTCTTGACGTCGAGATGCCGTTCCGCCAGGCCCGACGCTGGAGGCTGCCCGAGGCGATCGAGCGCGGCCGGCTCACCGAGGGCACCATCGACGTCTCGGTCGAGCGCACCGTGGCGACCCTGCTGCGCTTCCACCCGATCACGTCGACGCCTGCACCTCAGGATGTCGTGCTGTCGACCGAGCACCGGGCGCTCGCCCGTGAAGCCGCCACCAAGAGCATCGTGGTGTTGCGCAACGAGGCAGGAGCCCTCCCGCTCGAGCCGATGTCGCTGCGACGCATCGCCGTGCTCGGCCGCCTCGCCCGGGTGCGCAACCTCGGCGACCGAGGGTCGAGCGATGTGCTGGTGCCCGACTGCGCCACCCCGCTCGACGGCCTGCGGGCTGCGCTCGAGGGCGTCCAGGTCGACCACGACGACCACGACACGTCGATCGTCGAGGGCGCCGACGCCGTGATCGTGGTGGTCGGCACCACCCACCGCGACGAAGGCGAGTACATCGACCCTGCGGCCACCGATCACCTCACCGCAGCCATCTTCCCGCCGATCACCGAGGACGAGCAGGTCGACCTCGACCTGGCCGCTCCGTCAGACCCGATGGCGCGCGGTGTGGGCGGCGACCGGCGGCGACTCACCCTGTCGGTCGACGACGAGGCCCTCGTCCTGGCCGCCGCGGCACGCCACCCTCGCACCGTCGTCGTGGTGATGGGGGGCAGCGCCGTGGTGATGGAGCCCTGGCGCCGGGAGGTCGCGGCGATCGTGATGCTGTGGTACCCGGGCATCGAGGGCGGCCACGCACTCGCCGATGTGCTGCTCGGTGCGGTCAACCCGAGCGGGCGCCTGCCGTTCGCCATCCCCACCGACCAGGCCCACCTCGCCCACTGGGACCCCGACGCCGACCACGAGACCTACGACCTGTGGCACGGCCACTGGTTGCTCGCCCGCGACGGCCACGAGCCTGCCTTCCCCTTCGGTTTCGGCCTGTCGTACACCAGCTTCGAGGTGCAGGCCCTGGCCGTGCGCCTCGCCGAGCCCGACGCCTACGGCTTCGGCGGAGCCACCGCCACCGTCACCGTGGCCAACACCGGCCACCGCGACGGGGCCACGGTGGTGCAGGTCTACGGCGGGCTGCCCGAGAGCACCGTCGAGCGGCCCCCACGTCGGCTGATCGGCTTCCGACGCGTCGAGGTCGCGGCCGAGGCCACACTCACCGTCGATGTCGAGCTCGACCTGCGCCAGCTCGACGTGCGCCAGCACCGTTCGTGGTGGGTCGAGGGCGGCGACTACCGCATCACTGCGGCACTGCACTCGCTCGACCCCCACGCCGTCGAGGTCGATGTCCACCGGACCGCACACCACCGCGCCGTTCACCATCAGTCCGGGCACCATCAGTCCGGGCACCATCAGCCCGGGCACCGGCGGACCTTGCACTGAGCACGGCACCGGTCTGGCGTTTACGCTCGCGCCATGGCACTGCACCCCAACGGAATCAACCACTTGGCGATCGCCACCCGCGACATCAAGGGGCAGATCGAGTTCTTCACCGACGTCCTCGGGGGCGAGCTGAAGGCCCTGTACTGGATGCACGGGGTGCCCAACACCTTCCACGCCTTCGTCGAGCTCAGCGCGACGTGCTGCATCGCGTTCCAACAGCACCCGGACAACCCCGCCGAGGTGCAGGTGGGCATCACCCACCCCGGCAACTCGGGAGGTCAGGTGACGGCAGGCACCATGCAACACCTCGCGCTCAACATCGACACGCTCGACGAGATGTACGCCCTGCGCGACCGGATCCGCTCGCGCGGCGTGCCGGTGATGGGGCCGATGGACCACGGGATGTGCCAGAGCATGTACTTCGCCGGCCCCGAGGGCTTGGCGCTCGAGATCTGCTGCGGGGGCGCCATCGACGCTCGCGCCTGGATCGACCCCGAGGTGCAGGCCCTCGCCGGCATCAGCGACGACGAGCTGGCGCGCTACAAGCAACCGCTCGACTACCTCCGCCCCGACGCACCCGTCCCGCAGCCTGCGCTCGACGGGCCCGGCCCACATCTGATCTACCCGGCGCCGATCTACCAGCACCTGATGTCGACCCCCGACGAGGTGATGTGGCACGCCGTCGAGTCGCGCCCGCCGGTCGAGGTCTGACGTGACCACCACCCACGAGCAGTACGACCTGGTCATCATCGGCACGGGCAGTGGCAACTCGCTCATCGGCCCCGAGCTCGACAACTGGCGCATCGCCATCGTCGAAGAGGGTGTCTTCGGCGGCACCTGTCTGAACCGCGGCTGCATCCCCACGAAGATGTTCGTCCACGCCGCCGACGTGGTGCAGTCCGTGCTGCACGCGAGCACCTACGGCGTCGACGCCTCGCTCGACGGTGTCCGCTGGCGCGACATCCGCGACCGGGTGTTCGGCCGGATCGACCCCATCGCCTCCGGTGGTGAGCGCTACCGGCGCCACGACTGCCCGAACGTCACCGTGCACGCCGGGCGAGGACACTTCGTCGGACCGCGCCAGGTCGCCGTCACCGGGCCGTCCGGAACCACGACCATCGAGGGCCGGCAGGTGGTGGTGGCGACGGGAGCCCGCCCGCTCATCCCCGACATCCCCGGCCTGGCCGAGACCGGCTACTTCACGAGCGACGACATCATGCGTGTCGACGAGGTCCCCGAGCACCTGATCGTGCTGGGCGCCGGCTTCGTCGCCTGCGAGCTCGCCCACGTGTTCGGCGCGTTCGGCTCGCGGGTCACGATCATCCACCGCGGCATGAGCCTGCTGCGCGCCGAGGACCACGACGTGTCGGCAGCGATCACCCGGGCCTTCGATGCCCGCTTCGACCTGCGCCTCGGCTGTCAGCCGCACCACGTCGAGCGCACGGCCGGTGGCGTCGCCGTGCACCTCGACGACGGCACTGTCGTCGAGGGCGACGCGATCCTGGTGGCGACCGGGCGGATCCCGAACTCCGACACCGTCGACGCCGCGGCGGGTGGTCTCGCCACCCATCCCGACGGCCGCATCGTCGTCGACTCGACCGGCGCCACCAGCGTGCCGGGAGTCTGGGCCCTCGGAGACGTGTCGTCACCCCACATGCTCAAGCACGTGGCCAACCACGAGACCCGGGTCGTGGCGCACAACCTGGTGCACCCGGACCAGCCGCGCCACATCGACCACCGCTTCGTCCCCCACGCAGTGTTCTCCAACCCGCAGATCGCCGCGGTCGGGATGACCGAGATGGAGGCCCGCGCCGCCGGGGTCGACGTGATGGTGAAGGTGCAGCGCTACGGCGACGTCGCCTACGGATGGGCCCTCGAGGACACCACCAGCTTCTGCAAGCTGATCGCCGATCGCAGCACACGGCGGTTGGTCGGCGCCCACCTCATCGGACCCCACGCCTCGAGCCTGATCCAGCAGCTCATCCAGGGGATGTGCGCCGAGCAGACCATCGACGAGATGGCGCGCGCGCAGTACTACATCCACCCTGCGCTGCCCGAGGTCGTCGAGAACGCCTTGCTCGGATTCCCCGAGGCCTGACCGGCTACGGTCGACGGCCGTGCCGTCAGCTTTCCTCCACCCGTTCGCGAAGCCCACCCGGGAGCAGTTCGTCCGCATCGTCAAGGGTCGAGGCGCACTGGTGTGGGACGCCGACGGCAACGAGCTCGTCGACGGCATGGCCAGCCTCTGGTACTGCGCGGTGGGCCACGGCCGCAGCGAGATCGCCGACGCAGTCGCCGCCCAGATGCGCGAGCTCGCGGCCTACAGCTGCTTCGACCCGTTCACCAACGGCCCTGCCGAAGAGCTCGCCGAGGTGCTGCAGGGCATCGCCCCGATGGCCGACAGCCGGATCTTCCTCTGCGGCTCGGGCTCCGAGGCCATCGACACGGCGATGAAGCTCGCCCGGCTCGCCCACGTGTTGGCCGGGCACCCGGAGCGGTCGCTGATCGTCAGCCGCACCCGCGGCTACCACGGCACCGCCTACGGCGGCACGAGCGCCCAGGGCATCGCCCCCAATCGGCAGCACTTCGGCCCGTACGTCGAGCAGGTCCTCCAGGTGCCCGCCGACGACATCGAGGCGCTCGCCTCGGTCCTGGCCGACAACGCCGCGACGGTCGCCGCGGTGCTCGTCGAGCCGGTGCAGGGTGCCGGCGGCATCTACCCACCCGAGGAGGGGTACCTCGAGTCGGTCCGTCGGCTGTGCGACCAGTACGGGGCCTACCTCATCTTCGACGAGGTGATCAGCGGGTACGGCCGACTCGGCCACTGGTTCGCAGCGCACCGCTTCGGCGTTCGGCCCGACCTGGTCACCTTCGCGAAGGCGGTCACCTCGGGTTACCAGCCGCTCGGTGGCGTCTTCGTCGGCCCTGCGGTGCGCAGCCCACTCGAGGCCGACCCGGAGTTCTTCCTGCGGCACGGCTTCACCTACTCCGGACATCCGTCGGCATGCGTCGCAGGTCTCGCCAACATCGAGATCATCCGCCGCGAAGGCCTGGTCGAGCGTGCGCTGCACGTCGGCAGCCGCCTCGCGGACGGGTTGCGCTCGCTGGCCGCCGACGGGATCATCGACCACACCCGTGGCGATGGCGCGATGTGGGCGGCCGGCCTGCGCCCCGACCAGCAGGCGATGGCGCTGCGCGACGAGATGCTCCGACGTGGGGTGATCACGCGGGCGATCAATGCCGACACGCTGACGTTCTGCCCGCCGCTGGTGATCACCGACGAGCAGGTCGACCGCATCGTCGACACGCTCGCTGCCGTCGCTTCTGGCGGCTGACCGCCGACTCGCCACGTCCGCCCGCTGGCACCGCGAGCACCGACGTGCGCGAGCATGGGCCCATGGCCGCTCCGGTGTTCAACCCCTTCGATCCGGCGTTCCGTGCCGACCCGTACCCGTTCTACGCAGCGCTGCGCGAGCACGATCCGGTGCATGTCACCGGGCTCGGGATGACGGTGCTCACCCGGTACGACGACGTCGCCCGCACCCTGCGCGGCGCCGAGTTCGCTCGCGACGTCGAGGAGCACGCGGCGCCGCCCACCGATCCGGTGCGGCTCGCCCGCCGCGACGCACTGCGCAAGCGCCGCGAGGAGGGCCAGGCCGCCAAGACGATCCTCAACCTCGACCCCCCGGACCACACACGGTTGCGGCGGCTCGTCACTCTGGCGTTCACCCCGTCGGCCATCGAGCGCCTGCGGCCGCGCGTGCAGCAGCTGGTCGACGACGTGCTCGACCGCGCCGCTGAGCGGGGCTCGATCGAGCTGGTCGACGAGCTCGCCTTCCCGGTGCCGTTCCAGGTGATCTCCGATCTGCTCGATCTGCCGGTCGACCGGTCCGACGAGATCCGCGACTGGTCGCAGGCCCTCACCCTGGCGCTCGAGCCGACCGCCAGCGACACCGACCTCGCCGCCGCCGACATGGCAGGCCGCGAGCTCGGGCTGTACCTCGCCGATGTCATCGAGCACCGGCGACGCCACCTCGGCGACGATGTGCTTTCGGCGCTCATCCAGGCCGAGGCCGAGGGCGACCGCCTGTCGCCGGTCGAGCTGCGCTCGTTCGTCGTCCTGCTCTACGTGGCCGGCCACGAGACCACGGTGAACCTGATCGGCAACGGCATGCTCGCCCTGCTGCGCAACCCGGACCAGCTGCGTCGCTGGCAGGACGACCCCTCGCTCGACACCTCCGCCATCGACGAGTTGCTCCGCTTCGACGGGCCCGTGCAGCACACCGTGCGCATCCCCCTCGTCGACGTCACCTACGGCGACATCACCGTCGCCAAGGGCTCCACCGTGCTCACCGTCCTCGGTGCCGCCAGCCACGACCCGGCGGTGTTCGACGACCCGGACACACTGCGGCTCGACCGGCCCAACGCCAACCGCCACATGGGCTTCGCCTCAGGCGTCCACTACTGCCTCGGGGCCTCGCTCGCGAAGCTCGAGGCCCAGGTGGCGATCACCTCACTGATCCGCCGCTTCCCCCGGCTCGAGCAGGCCGGCGACCCGCGCTGGCGCGACCGGCTCACCATCCGGGGCGTCGAGCACCTGCCCATCTCGCTCGGCTGACCGGACCGAGCCCGCCCACCCGCTCAGGGGTTGGCGAGCAGGTGGATCAGGCTGCTCGTGTCCCAGCGCCGGCCGCCGCGGTCGATCACCTGTTGGTAGAACTGGTCGACGAGCGCCGTCACCGGCAAGCGGGCACCGTTGCGATCGGCTTCGCGCATGACGATGTCGAGGTCCTTGCGCATCCACTCGACGGCGAAGCCGAACTCGAACTCGCCGCGCGCCATCGTTCGGCCGCGGTTCTCCATCTGCCAGCTCTGAGCGGCTCCGTAGCGGATCACGTCGATCACCGAATCCGGGTCGAGCCCAGCCTTCATCGCGAAGTTGATCCCCTCGGCGAGGCCCTGCACCACCCCGGCGATGCAGATCTGGTTGACCATCTTGGTGAGCTGGCCCGAGCCTGCACCGCCCATCAGCGAGATGGCCTTGGCATAGGCCGACATCACCGGGACGGCGAGCTGGTAGAAGGCCTCGTCGTCGCTGCCGCACATGATCGTGAGCTGTCCGTTCTCGGCACCGGCCTGGCCGCCCGACACCGGGGCGTCGACGAAGCCCACCCCGGTCTCGGCACAGGCGTCGGCCAGCTGCCGGGCGACGACGGCCGACGCGGTGGTGTGGTCGACCAGCACGGCGCCAGCCTCGACCCCCGCCAGCACACCGTCGGGACCGAACACCACCTCGCGCACGTCGTTGTCGTTGCCGACGCACAAGAAGACGAACTCGGCGCCCTCGGCAGCTTCGCGAGGTGTAGGGGCGGCGCGGTTGCCGTAGAGCGCGACCCAGGCGAGGGCCTTCTCCGGCGTGCGGTTGTAGACGGTGACGTGATGGCCGGCAGAGGCGAGGTGGCGGGCCATCGGCGCGCCCATCACGCCGAGGCCGATGAAAGCAACAGAACTCATGGGCACAGTCTTGCCGACCAGGAGGGCGGATTCGGTCAGCCTTGATAGACGCTGACCGAGACCCGGCCGGCAGCAGCCCGCGCAAGGGCCACAGCGCCGACCGCCACGGCGAGCGCGGGCGACCACCCGAGCCTGCTCGCGGCCAGCGCGATCGCCGTCAGCGGGCAGCCGTAGGCCGCTGCCAACACGGCACACGACCCGAACGCGATCACCGTGCTGTCGACCAGACCAGGGGTGGCGACACCGCTGACGAGCAGCCCGAGGGTCGCCCCGATGGCGAGCATGGGCAGGAACAGCCCACCCACCACGCCTCCGGCCACCATTGCCACCACGGCGACCACGAACATCACGAGCAGCAGCGCCGACACGGCGAGCGAGCCGTCGTCGGCGTAGTCGACCAGGCGACGGCCGGAACCGAACAGGGCGGGCGAGCCGTCCGTCAACAGCTGCGCGCCCACCAGCAACGCTGCGAGCACCGCGGGCACGAGCAGCAGGCGCAGTCGCAGCGGCAACGCGAGCCGCTTGGCCCAGCGCACGGCGTGGGTGAAGGCCCGGCCCACCGCGCCGCCCGCCAGACCGATCAAGGCGCCGGCCATCACCGTCTGCGGCGTCACGACAGCAGCACCACCGCCGAGCACTCCGCCCGGCTCGCCCGTGGCGCGCAGCACCGCCCACGCCGCCACCGCGCCTGCGGCCAGCGGGAAGAGGTCACGCGTCGCCGGACGACCCCGACGCGCCACCTCGACCGCGAACAGCGCAGCGGCCAGCGGGGCATCGACCACCACCGCCACCGCAGCAGTCGCAGCGGCGAGCACGAAGGGTCGCTCGGCACGATGTCGCAACTGCGGCGCCGCTGCCCCCATCGCGCCACCGAAGTACACGGCGGGGCCCTCGTAGCCGAGGGGCACCCCACTGCCAACACCCAGCACCAGAGCAAGCACCCTGGCAGGCGCCGATCGGACGTCGAAGCGCTCGCGCTGCAGGCCGAGCACGTACACATCGGTCGTGCCCGCTGAGGTCCTGGCCAGATGGACAACGAGCACGGCCAGCATCCCGCCGAGCGCTGGGGCCGCCACCGTCACCACATGGCCGCGTCCGCCCACCCAGTCGATGAGGTGCTCCAACCACGTCGACAGGCTCGAGAACGCAAGTGCGCTGACCGCTGCCGTCACCACCACGGCGGGCACCAGCGCGGCAGGCGGCAGCCGCCGCACGACCGGCGGCACCGGCTCGGCCGGCTCACCAACCTCGTCGACCGGATGCTCGCCGCTCACGGTTCGAGGCTGGCGATCAGCTCGCCCACGATCGACGGAGGGGTCCGCGGGTGCATGAACACCAGCCGTCCGACCGGCTCACCGTGCAGCGTCGACGGGGCGACGAAGGCGATCTGCTCGGCGAGCAAGCGGGCAGCCCACGCCCGCCACTCGTCAGGACCCCACCCGTGCCGGCGGAACAGCACCACCCCGAGCTCGGGGGCAACTGCGAGCTCGCCGACCGGGCAGGCCTCGATCGCCTCGGCCATCGCCTGTGCCAGATCGATACCCACCCGGATCGCCCGGCGATGGGCCTCGATCCCGTGGACGGCCAGCGCGAACCACAACGGCATGCCGCTCGCCCGCCGGGTGAGCTGGAAGCCGAGATCGGATGGGTTGTAGTCGTCGCTCGTGTGCAGCACGTCGATGTAGGGGCCGTGCTGGGTGTGCACCTGCCTGGCGAGGTGCGGCTCGCGGTAGACGAGCGCACACGAGCCAGCCGGGGCGAAGAGCCACTTGTGCGGATCGACGATGAACGAGTCGGCCCGCTCGATACCGGTGAAGCGCTCCCGCTGCTCCGGAAGCAGCATCGCCGCCAGCCCGTAGGCACCGTCGACATGCAGCCAGGCTCCGAGCTCGGCGGCCACATCGGCGCAGCCTGCGAGATCGTCGACCACACCGGCATTGGTCGAGCCCCCCGAGGCCACCACCACCCCGACATCGCGACGCGACCCGAGCGTGGCGCGCAGCGCCTCGCCCGTGAGGCGGCACGACGGGCCGGTGGGCACCACGACCGCCTCCATGCCGAGCAGGTGCAGCGCGTTGCCAACCGACGCGTGCGCCGTATCCGCGACGGCGACGGCTCGTCGACCATCGGCGCGCTCCCGACCGACAGCAAGTGCAGAGAGGTTGCCGATCGATCCACCGCTCATGAAGCATCCACCGGCTCCGTCCGGCAGACCGGCCTCACGGCACAGCAGGTCGATCACCTCGCGCTCAGCGGCAACAGCGCCAGCCGCCTCGAGCCACGCCTCGGCCGAGAAGTTCGCCGTGCCCACCACGGCATCCATCCACACCGCTGCCGCCGACGGCGACACGGGGATGAACGCGAGGAAGCGCTCGCTGTCGAGGCCCAGGGTGTTCGGCACCACCACGTCGGTGAACCGCTGCCATGCCGCCTCGACGCCGAGGCCGTCGTCGGTCATCGACCCCCCGAGACCGGCCGCCAGTTCGTGACGGTCGCCGACGCGGCCGACCGGTGAGTGCCCGAGGCGTGCTGTCATCCACTCGACGGCACGCTCGGGCAGTGCACCGATGTCGCTCAGTGCTCCGTGGAGGCGATCAGTGGGAGCCACGTCGCTCGCAACGCGCGCTCACTCGGGAGTGACGTAGGCCGAGGTGATGCCACCGTCGATGATCAGGCTCTGGCCGGTCATCCAGCTCGACTCGTTGCTGGCAAGGAACAGCGCGCCGTTGGCGATCTCGACCGGCTCGCCGAAGCGACCCATCGGGATGTGCACCAGGCGGCGGTTGCGCTTGGCATCGTCGCTCAGGAACTTGGCGAGCAGCGGGGTCATGATCGGCCCGGGGCACAGCGAGTTGGCACGCAGGCCCTGACGGGCATAGATGACGGCGATCTCTCGGGTCATCGCCAGCACAGCACCCTTCGACGCGGTGTAGGCCACCTGCGGGGTGGCAGCACCCATGTGCGCGACGAACGACGCCACGTTGATGATCGAGCTCGACTGGCCGCTGGCCGCGGCCGACTCGAGCATCGCCGGGATGGCGTACTTGCAGCCCAGCATCACGCCGAGGACGTTGATGTCCATCGTGCGCTGGTAGGTGTCGATGCTGGTGGTGACGGGGTTGTCGTCGTCGCCCAGCATGACGCCGGCGTTGTTGTACAGCACGTGCAGACCACCGAACGTCTCGACCGCGTGCTGCACGGCAGCCTCGACCGAACCGGGGTCGGTGACATCGCAGCTCACGTAGCTGGCCTCGCCGCCGGCAGCGGCGATGGCTTCCACCACCTCGTCGCCGTCGGCCATGTCGGCCACGACCACCTTGGCGCCCTGTGCAGCGAACAACTCGGCGCCGACGCGACCGAGACCCGACGCTGCACCTGTGATGAGGGCCACTCGGCCTTCGAGACGATTCATGGCGCCGACGGTAGCCGACCGACAAGACTGCGCCCCGATGGACGGGGCACCTACCCAGACCTGGCGAGTGTTGACCTGGAACGTGCGGGGCTCGGCGCAGCCCGATATCGACCGCTTGGCCGAGGTGGTGCGCAGCTACGAGCCCGATGTGCTGGCCCTGCAGGAGATCCAACCGCTCCAGGCCCGTCGCCTCGCTGCGGCGCTCGGCTGGCAGCACCACTGGGGTCGCAAGCACTACCCCTACACCCATGCGATGTGGTGGCGAGCCGAGGGCTTGGCGATCATGTCGCCGCACCGCCTGTCGGCTGTGGCCCGCCAGAGCATCTCCCCCGGCGTGCACGCCTACACCTGGCGCCACCGTGTGCTGCTGGCCGCCGACGTCGACCGCGACGGCGAGCACCTGCGAGTGGTCGACACCCATCTCGCAGCACACGCCGCCGGGGCCGACGAACGGATCGTGCAGGCCGGGCGGGTGGCGGCACGGGTGCGCAGCGATGCTGCGCCGCTCACGGTGGTGGCCGGCGACCTGAACGCGCCCGGCGAGGTCGAGGTGATTCGCGAGTTCCGTGTGGTCGGACTGCGCGACCCGGGTGGTGGGCCCACCAACCCGTCGATCGCACCGACGCAGCGCCTCGACTACGTGCTCATCCCCGAGCACGCCCGGCTCGTCGATCAGTCCGAGCCCGACGGCGGCGAGTGGTGGTGGTCGCTGAGCGACCACGTACCCGTGCTCGTCGCGTTCGAGGTCTAGATGCGCTCCCAGTAGCGGCGCAACTCCCAGTCGGTGACGCTCTGGTTGAACGCCTGCCACTCGGCCTTGGCCATCGTGAGGATGTGGTGGTGCACCTCGTCGCCGAAGCACTCGCGGGCGATGGTCGACCCCTCCCACAGGGCGATCGCATCCGGAAGGTTCCACGGGATCCGGTCGATGTCGGTGGCCTCGTAGCCGTTGCCGACGTAGGGGTCGCCGAGGGGCAGCTCGTTGCGGATGCCGTACAGACCACCGGCGAGCTGGCCGGCGAAGGCGAAGTACGAGTTGGCGTCGGCACCGGGGATCCGGCACTCCACGCGGGTGCCCTTGCCGTGGCCGACCTTGCGGAAGCCGAGGGTGCGGTTGTCGACACCCCAGCCGATACCGGTGGGCGCCCACGAGCCGAGCTGGAACCGCTTGTAGCTGTTGATCGTGGGTGCCCACAGGAGGCTGAACTCGCGGGCAGTGGCGATGAGCCCGGCGAGGTAGTGCTGGAAGACCTTGCTCATCCCGTGCGGGCCGTGGTGGTCGTCGAAGAGGGCGAGTTGGCCGTCGAGGCTCCAGAGGCTGGAGTGGATGTGGCACGACGAGCCGGTGTCGGCGAAGTCGTACTTGGCCATGAACGTCACCGAGCGCCCGTTGAAGTGGGCGATCTCCTTGGCCGCCGTCTTGTAGACGCTGTTGCGATCGGCCATCTCGACGGCGGTGGTGTAGTCGAGGTTGATCTCGTGCTGGCCCTTGCCTGCCTCGCCCTTCGAGAACTCCACCGGCACGCCAGCTTCCTCGAGGGCACGGCGCAGTTGGCCGAGGATGTACTCGTCCTTCGTGGTCTGCAGGATGTGGTAGTCCTCGAGCCACGGCGAATGCGGGCGCAGGCCGCGGTAGC
This sequence comes from Ilumatobacteraceae bacterium, assembly GCA_040398525.1. Taxonomy (GTDB): domain Bacteria; phylum Actinomycetota; class Acidimicrobiia; order Acidimicrobiales; family Ilumatobacteraceae; genus VFMC01. Next base: position 179,927 of record JBBATY010000001.1, read on the forward strand.
CCTTGTCGTGGGCCTCGTCGTAGGTGTCGTGGAACAGGTAGAACTCGATCTCGCTCGCCACCATCGGCAAGAAGCCCATCGCCGCGGCTGCATCCACCTGCTGGCGCAGGATCGACCGCGGGGCGACATCGATCAGGTCGCCGGTGTTGACGTTGTACAGGTCGCAGAAGATCATCGCCGTCTTGTCGACCCACGGGATGAGCCGCACCGTGTCCCAGTCGGCGCGGGCGAGCATGTCGCCATAGCCCTGGTCGTAGCTGGTGAAGCGGTAGCCCGGCACGGGGTTGTTGTCCATGTCGCAGGCGATCAGGTAGTCGCAGTTCTCGGTGCCGTCGTCGGCGACGTGCTCGAGGAAGAACCGGCCAGTGGTGCGCTTGCCGACCAACCGACCCTGCAGATCGGGAAACACCATCAACACGGTGTCGATCTCACCGCTGCGGATCCGGTCCTCGAGGGCTTCTCTGGAGATGTGCCTGCGCGTCGACATGGCCGGGACTCTAGATCGCCCGGGCCCGCGACACGCACGAGCCGTCGAGGCTCAGGCCTTCTTCTTGGCGGCGGCCGGCTCCTTGGCCGGCTTCAGCACACCCTTGGCGAGCGCCTCGTCGAGGAACTGCTCGGCCTCTTCGGCGCTCACCTTCAGAGCGGGTGCGATCTCGCTGATCAGGTTGATGCGTGCCCGGTCGTACATCGTGCGCTCCGCGGCCGACAGCGACGCGTCGCGGTTGCGCGCCGCGAGGTTCCGGACGACCTCGGCCACCTGATACACGTCGCCGCTCTTCAGCTTCTCCTGGTGGTTCTTGAACCGCCGGCTCCAGTTGCTCGGCACCCGCGGGTCGGGCTTCGACAGCACGGCCACCAGATCCTCGAGCTCGTCGGCCGACACGGGAGGACGCACCCCGACCTCGGCGGCCTTCGCCGTCGGCACCGACAAGGTCATCTCGTTGATGACCGTCTTCAGGATCAGGTACTCCTGCGTGCTGCCGAACGCGTCGATCTTCTTCGTGCCAACGACGAGGCAGGCACCATGCTGGGGGTAGATGACCGTGTCACCCTTCTTGAACTTCACGCATGACCTCGCAGAGCCGGATCGGCCGTCGGGACGGGGGATCGCTGTGAACGTCTCGCAAGGGTAGGGCCGAAATCGCCGAATCCCTCCGTCGATGCGCTGCTCGTCGGCTCCGACCTGTCAGCTCTCACTGCGTTCGACGAGCTCGGCCGTGATCTCCAGCCGCTCGCCGTCGCGCAGCACGGTGAGGGCGAGCTCGCTCCCCGGCTGGCCATCGCGGATCAGTGCGACCAGGCCGCCGAGGCCACTGATCGAGCGCCCGTTGGCACTGACGACGATGTCGCCGGCCTCGAGGCCGGCTTCATCGGCGGGGCTGTCCGGGGTGATCTCGGTGAGCAACGCCCCGGAGCCGCCATCGCGGCGGTCGTCGATGCCGACGCCGAGGAAGCCCTCGACGAGCTCCTCCCCCGCGGCCTGGCGACGCAGCCCATCGAGCTGGGCGATCAGGTCGCGCGCCGAGATGGCAAAGCCGACGTTGCTGGCCGAGCGATTCATCCCGCTCGTCGCGACCGCCGTGTTGATCCCGACGACCTGACCGTCGGCGTTCACCAGGGGCCCACCGGAGTTGCCCGACGAGATGGCCGCATCGGTCTGCACGAGGCCACCGAGCGCGCCGTACTCGGTGATGAGCGTGCGCTCGAGCGCCGACACGACGCCGGTGGTGACGCTCGCCCCACCGTCGAGGCCGAGCGCGAACCCGATGGCGACGACCGGATCGCCGACCTCGACCGAACCGGGGTCGGCGATCACGGCAGGGGTGAAGCCCTCGCCGTCGATACGCAGCAGGGCCAGGTCGTTGGGTGGATCGGCGGCAAGCACCGTGGCCTCGCGCGGCTCGGTCTCGCCGGCCAGCCGAACACGCACCTCGTCGGCGCCACGGATGACGTGCTCGTTGGTGACGATCTCACCGTCCGCAGTCAGGATCACCCCGCTGCCGCTGGCCGCCTGGACGCCGTCGACGATCGCGACGATGGTGACCACGCTCGGCCCGACGCTGTCGGCGACGGCTCGCACGTCGACGCCGGAGGCAGCGATCACCGCCGAGCCGTCGTCGTCGCCGGGTGAGGCGACGATGATCGCCTGACCACTCGAGCTGCTGCCGTCGTCGGCCAGTTCGGCGCCGAGCACACCGCCGGCGACACCGCAGACGAGTGCGAGCAGCGCGCTACCGACGACCCAGGGCCACCGACGGCGAGGACGCTGCGGCAGCGGGGGCTGCGACGCCGACACCGGCGGCGGTGGGGGCGGCGGAAGGGTGGGTAGGACGAGGGTCTCGTCGATCGTGTCCATCGCGGTGGGGGCTCCGGGGGTGGGTCACGTCCGTTGCCGGACTCGGCAACGGTGCCCCCGGAGAGACTCGAACTCCCAACCAACGGGGTAGAAACCCGCTGCTCTATCCGTTGAGCTACGGAGGCGTGGGGGCCGATTGTACCGGGGGCCGTCAGTCGGTGATGGGCAGGGCGAGCAGTTCGCGGCGCAGCAGGTCGAGCGCGGTGATGACGCTCATCTGGCGCATCTGGTCGCGTTGCCCCGGCAGCCGGAAGGCGCGGGTGATCGTGCGCCGACCCGTCGGTGCCCCATCGACGAGGCCGGGAAGGGTCACACCCACGCACAGCGTCCCAGCCGGCATGCCGTCCTGTTCAGCCGGACCGGCGACACCGGTGAGCGCCAACCCGACATCGGCGCCGAGCAGCCGGCACACTCCTTCGGCCATCGCCGCTGCGGTCGGCTCGTTCACCACGGGGCCCGGCTCGACACCCAGCAGGTCGAACTTCACCTCGCTCGCGTAGCTCACGACACCGCCCCGGAAGCAGTGGCTCGCGCCGGGGACAGCCGTGATCCGACCCGCCACGAGCCCGCCCGTCACCGACTCGGCAAGAGCGAGGGTGAAGCCGTGCCGACGGAGCAGACCGAGCACGACCGACTCCATCGTGTCGTCGTCGACGCCGAAGACCTGGTCGCCCACGATCGCCCGCACCTGCGCCTCGACCGGGGCGAGCAACTGGTGGGCGAGCTCTGCAGTCGGGGCCTTGGCCGTGAGGCGGACCTTGATCCCCTCCCATCCGCTGGCGAGGAACGCGAGGGTCACCGACCCCTCGGTTCCCGCAGCGTGGTCGAGCGCTGCGATGACGGGTTCGAGACGCTCGTTCAACGCGCTCTCGCTCTCGCCCCAGGTGCGCAAGGTGCGGCTGACGATCGCCGCGGCCTCGCCGGCCCGCCGGCGCAGGTCGGGCAGCACCGCCCGCTCGAGCATGTCCTTCATCTCGTGGGGCACGCCCGGCACGGCGTAGACGACCTTGTCGACACCGTCGAGCCGCACGGGGCAGATCAGGCCCGGTGCAGTGCCGCGGGTCTGCGGGATGATCGTGGCGCCCTCGGGGACGAGCGCCTGGCGCAGGTTGTTGGCCGCCATGTAGCGGCCACGGGCGGCGAACAGCTCGGCGATCACGGCAGCCACATCGTCGTCGTGATGCAGCTCGACGCCCATCACGGCGGCGATGGCCTCGCGGGTGAGGTCGTCGTGGGTCGGGCCCAGCCCACCGCACATGATGACGGCATCGGCGTCGGCCAGCGCGCGGCGCAGCACGGTCTCGACACGGGCCAAGTTGTCGCCGACCTTCACCTGCAGCAGCGAGTCGATGCCGTTCAGGGCGAGCTGCTCGCCGATCCACGACGAGTTCGTGTCGACGATCTGGCCGAGCAGCAGTTCGGTGCCGACGGCGACGACGTCACAGCGCACGCCGGCGTCACCCCACGCTCACGGTGGCCCGCGAGCGCCGAGCCGCGTGGGCTCTCCACAGGTACTGCGCGCCGCTCACCAGGGTGAGCACGACCGACAGCCACAGCAGTCCGTTCCAGAGCCATTCGCCGTCGTCGGAGGTGAGCGGCAAGATCGCGAAGCCGACCGACAACTGTTGGGTGAGCGTCTTGTACTTGGCCAGCTGGGTGGCCGGGACGCTGACACCCTTGGCCGCCACGAAGGTGCGGTACAGGCTGATCAACAGCTCGCGGGCGGCGATGATCAGCACCGGCACGATCCAGTAGACGTCGCGGCTCACCAGGGTGAACATCGCTCCCAGCACCAACACCTTGTCGGCCAACGGGTCGAGGAACGTACCGATCGTCGTCGTGCCGTGGCGGCGGGCCAGCCACCCGTCGATCCCGTCGCTGGCGCACAGCACGAACCACAGCAGGAACGCCGGCCACGATCCGGAGCGGCCGTCCGGGATCATCCAGAACGCAAGGGGGGCGAGCAGGAAGCGACTCACCGTGACCAGGTTCGCCCATGTGGCGATGGCGGACGGATCGGCCGGCACGGCTCAGGTCCCTGCCTCGTCGTCGCCACCGGCGGCCGCAGCCGCGAGGTGTTCGGCGATCAGGTCCGGCCCCATGGCCCCGACGATACGCACCGTGGCGAACGTGCCGGGCACGAGGTCGTCGGGCAGCTCGACGACACCATCGATCTCGGGCGCCTCGCGGTGGGTGCGGCCACCACCGACCTCGTCGACGAGCACCCGCTGGACGGTGCCGATCAGGTCGTCGCGCCGGCGAGCCGTGATCTCGTCCTGCATCTCGCGCAGTTCGGCGAGGCGATCGTCGACCAACGACCGTTCGACCGCACCCTCGAGGGTGGCCGCATACGTGCCGTCCTCGGGCGAGTAGGCGAAGAACCCGCACCAGTCGAGCTCGGCCTCTTCGACGAAGCGCAGCAACAGGTCGTGGTCGTCCTCGGTCTCGCCGGGGTAGCCGACGATGAAGTTGCTCCGGAACGCCGCCTCGGGCTCGCGCGCCCTGATGTCGGCGATGCGGGCGAGGAAACGCTCACCGTCGCCCCAGCGTCGCATGCGCCGCAGCAGCGGCTTGCTGACGTGCTGCAGCGAGAGATCGAAGTACGGCACACCGGTCGAGCAGATCGCGTCGACGAGGTCGTCGGTGAGGTCGCTCGGGTACAGGTACAGCAGGCGTGTCCAGGCGACCCGGTCGCTCACGGCACGAACCAGGGGGACGATCGATCCGGCGCCGAGCTCGCTCGGACGATCCTTGCCGTAGCTGGCGAGGTCCTGGGCCACGAGGACGATCTCGTGCGCGCCGAGCTCGTCGACCTCGCGCAGGATCGCGTCGACGTCGCGGCTGCGCTGAGGGCCCCGGAACGAAGGGATGGCGCAGAACCCGCAGGTGCGGTCGCATCCCTCGGCGATCTTCACGTACGCCCATGGCGACGACGACTTGGGCCGCGGCAGGTTGAGCAGGTCGAGTGTCGGCACGGTGCCGGCAGTCACCGGGATGAGCCGCTTGCCCCCCTGGGGAGCAGCCACCGGCACGACCGGCACCCCGAACCCGGCCACCTGGTCGACCTCGGGCAGCGCCTCGGCCAATTCGTCGCCGTAGCGCTCGGCCATGCAGCCCGTCACCACCAGCCGGGCACCGGGGCGGCGTTGGTCGGCCAGGCCGAGCACGGTGTCGATCGATTCACGCCGCGCCTCGTCGATGAAGGCGCACGTGTTCACCACGACGAGGTCGGCGGCAGACACGTCGTCGGTCGGCTCCATCCCGTCGGCGAGCAGGGTGCCGACGATCTTGTCGCTGTCGACCTGGTTCTTGGGGCACCCCAAGGTCTCGATATAGAACCGCTGCCCCACCTCGCCAGGTTACCCGTCGGGTGGTCGACCTAGAGGTAGTTCAGTCGCAGGCCCCGGTTCGGCCAGCGCATGTGCAGCAGCCGACCCGTGCCGGACACGGTGATGTAAGCGTCGCGGTATTCGCCGCTGCCGTCGCTGTCGCCGAAGCAGATGTTCGTCGTCAGCAGGTCGTCGGTGGCGATGTGGCTCATCTCGCCCGAGGGGCTGATCACGGTGACGCCACCGTTCACCAGCGTTGCCACGCACACGTTGCCGTCGCCGTCGACGGCGAGCGAATCGAGCAACTGGTAGCCGGGCAGCCCGGCCAGGCACACCGACGGGTCGATCGGGGCTGCCGGCTCGAGCACACCGGGCGACGAGATGTGCCGCTGGAACACACGGCCGGAATGGGTCTCGGCCCAGTAGAGCATCGACCCGTCGGGCGACAACCCGATTCCGTTGGGGCCCTCCACCGGGTGGACCACCTCGGTGATCGAGCTGCCGTCGGCCTTGGCGTAGTAGATGCTGGTCAGGTCGCTCGTGCGCGCCGCACCGTCGCGGATGCCGTGGTCGGTGAACCAGAACCCGCCGTGGGCGTCGAAGACGAGGTCGTTGGGTGCCCGCAGCGGGCGCCCGTCGCACTCGGTGTAGAGGTCGGTGACCGAACCCGTTGCCAGGTCGACGCGCTGGATGCGTCCGCCGATGTAGCGGGCCGGGTCGAACGGACCGGGCAGCAGCAGCTCGCCGAGGTCGACCGGGGTGAAGCAGCCACCGTTGTTGCAGAGGTACAGCGCACCGTCCGGGCCGATCGCCGCGCCGTTCGGGCCGCCCTCGATCTCGGCGACGCGCTCCTTGGTGCCGTCCGGGTGCACCCGCGTGATGCACGGACCGAACATCTCGACCAGCACGATGCTGCCGTCGGGCATCGCGATGGGCCCCTCTGGGAAGCGCAGCCCCGACGTGATCTCCGTGAACTCGGCCATGGCCGCCCCCTGTTCGTGACGTTCAGCGCCGGCCCCTCCGGCACCGCCATGGGCATCATGGCACGCCGTCAGACGGTGACGACGACCTCAGCCGGCCGGGCTCGCGGGTCGGCCGGGTCGGCCGACGGGTCGGAGACCCGCACCGTGAGCTGGCCGTCCACACCGGCTCCGAGGGCGGGCAGCACGACATCGAACTCGCCGAGCTCTCCCGCCGGCACGGATGGCGCCAACGACGTCTCGAGCACTCGAGCTCCCGTGGCGTCGAGCACCTCGACCCGTAACGGACCTCCGGTCGCGAACGCCTGCCCGACGATGCGGATCGAACGACCCACCTCAGCACCCGGCGCCGGACGCTCGAGGAGGACGACGGGAACGATCCAGTCGTAGCGGTCGCGGGTGAGCCCGTCGACGTAGAGGCCCTCGCCACCGAGGTCGACCACCGGCTGGCCGTCGAGGCGGAAGCGCACGAGGTCGACGCCCGGGAACTGGGTGACGGTGTAGACGACCTGCATCACCCTGGCGACGAGCGACAGGCTGCCACCACCTTCGGCGAACTCGCCCGTCAGGTCGACCACCGCCTCGTGGGCCACATAGTCGAGGTCGACGCCGAGCAGGCGCGTGCCTGCCGGGATCACGGTGAGGACTCCAGCAGCACGCTCGGCCGGGGTCGGCCCGTCGAGCAACGAGCGCAGCGCCGCCTCGGGCGACGGGGTGGGCACGGCTCGCGCCGCCACCTGCAGCAGTTCGTCGCGCAGGAAGTAGACCAGCACGCCCGGTGGCCCAGCGGGCACCGTCGACGAGGTCGTCGACGAGGTGCTCGCCGAACTGGTGGTCGTCGGCTCGGTGGTCACCGCCGCAGTCGTGGACGGCTGCACCGTGGTCGGCTGCACCGTCGAGCCGGGCGGCTGGCTGCTGACCGGCACCGAGGTCGTCGGCACCGAGGTGGTGGCCGACGACGACACCGGCGATGTGCTGCCCGACGGAGTCGAGCCGTCACCGCATCCTGCCGAGACGGCAAGGGCGACGCCGAGCAGCGCCGCCGCAGCCCTCCTGCTCAGCGCTGGTCCCCGTTCTGCATCAGCAACTCGTACTCCTCGACCGTCATCAGCACGGCGCGGGCCTTCGAGCCCTCGCTCGGGCCGACGATGCCACGCTGCTCGAGCAGATCCATGATCCGACCGGCCCTGGCGAAACCGACCTTCAGCTTGCGCTGGAGCATCGAGGTCGACCCCAATTGGCTGCGCACCACGAGCTCGACGGCCTGGCGCATCAGCGCTTCGTCATCATCGTCGTCGCCACCCGAGGACCCGCCGCCACCGAACAGGCTGCCGCCCGCTGCGTCGTCATCACCTTCGACGTCGGTGGCGTAGATCGGCTCGGGCTCCTGGCGGCGCCAGTGGGCGACGATCTTGCGGACCTCGTCCTCACCCACGAAGGCACCCTGGATGCGCTGGGCCACGTTGGTGTTGCCCGGGAGCAGCAGCATGTCGCCCTTGCCGACGAGTTTCTCGGCACCGGACTGGTCGAGGATGACGCGGCTGTCGACCAGCGACGACACGGCGAAGGCCATGCGCGCCGGGACGTTGGCCTTGATCACCCCGGTGATGACGTTGGCACTGGGGCGCTGGGTGGCGACGATGAGGTGGATGCCGATCGCACGCGCTTTCTGGGCGATACGCGTGATGCTCTCCTCGACGTCGCGCGCCGCCACCATCATCAGGTCGTTCAGCTCGTCGACCACCACGACGATGTAGGGCATCCGCGCGTACTTCGGTGCGGCCGCCTCGCCGCCCTCGCCACCGGGGCCCGGTGGGTCGTTCTGCAGCTCACCGCGGTCGTAGGCCGCGTTGTAACCGGTGATGTCGCGGAACCCGACCTCGTAGAGCAGGTCGTATCGCCGCTCCATCTCGCGCACCGCCCACGACAGCGCATTGGCTGCCTTCTTCGGGTTCGTCACCGGCTGGGTGAGCAGGTGCGGCAACCGGTTGTACTGCCCCATCTCGACCTGTTTGGGGTCGATGAGGATCAGCTTCACCTGATCGGGCGTGGTGCGCATGAGCAACGAGGTGATGATGCAGTTGATGCCGCTCGACTTGCCCGCGCCGGTGGCCCCAGCCACCAGCAGGTGGGGGGTCGTGGCGAGGTTCAAGAACACCGAGCGCCCGGCGATGTCCTTGCCGAGCGCGACCTCGAGCGGATGGGTGGCGAGCCGGGCCTCGGTCGAGCCGAGCACGTCGCCGAGGGCCACCAGCTGGCGGGTGTGGTTCGGCACCTCGACGCCGATGGCCGTCTTGCCCGGGATCGGGGCGAGGATGCGCACGTCGGTGGCCGCCATGGCATAGGCGATGTCGCGGTTGAGGCTCGTCACCCGGGCGACCTTCACACCCGAGCCGAGCTCGAGCTCGAAGCGCGTCACCGTCGGGCCGACCGTCTGGCCGAGGAGCTTGGTCTCGACGCCGTGCGATGCCAGCGACTCGACCAGCGCCCGCCCACGGGCCTCGACCTCGGCGGTGTTGATGGTCTGGGCCTGGCTACGGGCGAGGTACGAGCCGGGAGGCAGCGTCCACTGCCCACGCTGAGCGCCGGGCCCGAGGGCGAGCTCGGCCTGTTCGCCCGTGACGGCACCGTCGGCCTCGACCGGGGCACTCGTCCGTTTGGCGGCCGCCCGGCGGGGCTTGGCCTGGTCGGGCTCGTCCCACATGCCGTCGGCGGCAGCGTCGTACAGGGCAGGGCCGGGGGCGTCGGTCGGACCCTCTGCAGCGCGTTCACTGCTGAGCGTGGAGATGTCGTTCACCGCCCGGCGAGCCCGCGACGCGACCCGGCCGATCGGTCCGGCGAGCGCACCCACACCGGTGCGGGTGCGTCCGGCGAGCCCGGCGATCGACGAGCCCGTGACGAGGACGGCACCGACGACAACCAGGGCGACGAACACGACCACGGCGCCGGCAGAGCCGATCAACGACGTGATCGGCTGGCCGACGAGCGCACCGAGCCAGCCGCCAGCGCTGTCGAAGGCCCCGAAGCCGCCGAACATCTTGTCCGGTCCGCGCACGGCGTGCAGCAGCCCGAGCACGGCGAGGGAGATGAGCGACCACCCTGCAACGAGCCGCCGCGGCGCGGCACTGCGGTGCTCGCGGATGAACGCCACGCCGACACCGACCAACACCACGGGCACGATGAAGCGGCCGAGACCGGTGAACCAGCCGAGGACCTCCTCGACACCGCTGCCCAGAGGGCCCGCCAGGTCGAAGTAGATGGCCAGACCCACCAGCACGCCGGTGACGACGAGACCCACACCAACGAATTCGCTGCGGCGGCTGGGCTCGGCCGGCTCCGGCGACGAGGCCGGCGGGCGACGAGTCGACGACGAGGACGACTTGGGACGTTGACCGCCGGACTTCGCCTGGGATGCGCCCTTCGGGCGGCGAGAGCCGGGGCTGTAGGTCGTCATGACGAAGACCACGCTACCAATGGGACGCGCGGTGGCAGAGGCATCACACGGTGTCGACCGCGACCACCTGTCCCTGACCATTCACCTCGACGACGAGCTGCCCACCCTGTCGGGACGTGACGACCACGGTGTAGCGCACAGCACCATCTGGTCCACCTTCGACCACGAAGGCGTCGAGGGTCGACTCGGGAAGTTCGGCAACGACGCACGACAGCACCCGCTGTGGGTCGATGGCGATCGCTGCTGCGTCGAACGTGTTGCCCGAGGCGGCCGTCTGCTCCTCGGCGCGCAGCTCACCAGCCGCCCAGCTGTACGGGACCACCGTCGACGCGCCCGAGCCATCGGTGGCAGCGAGGAAGGCGTTGACGACTGCGGCGGTCGCGTTGACCTCGTAGAACTGCTGCGGGCCGGGCCGGTCGGCTGCGATTGCGGCGAGAGCGTCGTCGATCTGGTCGACGACGAGCGGCGGCGCTGCCGGGGCGCACTCCACGGGACCCGGGGCGACCGATGCCGTCGCGGCTACGCCGTCGCCCGGCGAGCCCTCGTCCGAACACGACGCCAGTGCCGCGCCGACGACCACCGACCCGGCCAGCAGCCAGGATCGGCGGCGCATCAGGCCTCCATGACGACGGGCACGATCATCGGCCGGCGCTTGGTGCGCTCGTTGACGAACTTGCCCGCTGCCCGCCGCACATCGCGCTCGAGCGCATCGACATCGCGCACGCCCTCGGCGAGGGCCCGCTCGACCGCCGCGGCGACGGTGTCCTCGGCCTCGTCGAGCAGATCGTCTGCTTCCGGCGCGTACACCCAGCCGCGGGTGATGATCTCCGGTCCGGTGATCACCTTGCCCGTACTGATGTCGACGGTCACCACCACCACGACCACACCCTCTTCGGCCAGCACCTTCCGGTCGCGCAGCACGCCCTGGCCGACGTCGCCGACGATGCCGTCGACGTAGAGGTACCCGGCAGGCACCCGGCCGGCGAGAGCAAGGCCCTCGTCGGAGAGCTCGAGCACATCACCGTCCTCGCACAGCAGCACGTGGTCGCGAGCCACACCCATCAACCGGCCGAGCCGGGCGTTGGCGGCCATGTGGCGGTACTCGCCGTGGATCGGGACGTACCACTCGGGCTCGGCGATCGACAGGTACATCTTCAGATCGTCGGCCTGGGCGTGGCCGGTGGCGTGCACGTCGGCGATGCCGCTGTGCACCACCTCGCAGCCGGCGCGCAGCAGCTCGTCGATCACCCGGTTGACGTTGGCCTCGTTGCCCGGGATGGCGTGGCTCGACAGGATCACCGTGTCGTGCTCGCCGACCTTCACCCACTTGCTCTCACCACGAGCGAGCAGCGCGAGCGCCGACATCGGTTCGCCCTGCGAGCCGGTCGACACGATGCACACCTTGCCCGGCGGGTAGCGGTCGATGTCCTCGATATCGACGAGCGAGGCATCAGGAATCTTCAAGATCCCCAGGTCGCGCCCCATCCGGACGTTCTTCTTCATGCTCAGCCCGAGCGTGGCCACCACACGCCCGGTCGCCACGGCGGCGTCGGCGATCTGCTGGATGCGATGGAGATGGCTGGCAAAACTGGCCGTGATGATCCGCCGGTCGGCGTGGCGGTGGAACAGCTGGTGGAGCACGTCGCCGACGCTGGTCTCGCTCGGGGCGCACCCCGGCTCTTCGGAGTTCGTCGAGTCGGCCAGCAGCACACGGATGCCCCCGTTCGTCGCGAGGCTGCCGATGCGCGACAGCGCGGTGCGGCGACCATCGACCGGGGTGAGGTCGAGCTTGAAGTCGCCCGAGTGCAGCACCACACCCTGCGGCGTATGGAGGGCGATCGCATGGGCGTGGGGCACCGAGTGGGTGACCGGGATGAACTCGACGTCGAACGGGCCGATGCGACGCCGTTCAAAGTCCTTCACGGCGACCAGTTCGGTCCGCCCCAGCAGGCCGGCCTCCTCGATGCGGTTGCGGGCCAGGCCGAGGGCAACGGCCGAGCCGAACACCGGGAAGCTCAGCTCGCGCAGCAGGTACTGCAGCGCACCGACGTGGTCCTCGTGGCCGTGGGTGACCACGCACCCCTCGATGCGCGCGGCGTTGTCGCGCAGGTAGGTGAAGTCGGGCAGCACCAGATCGATGCCGTGCATGTCGGCATCGGGGAACATCAGCCCACAGTCGATGAGCAGGATGCGGTCATCGTGCTCGACGGCCATGCAGTTGCGGCCGATCTCGCCGAGGCCGCCGAGAAAGGCAATACGGACGGGGCTACTCACGACTCAGCGATCGGGGCGGTGGGGGAAGGCATCGCGCCAGCGTTGCAGATCGGCAAGCACCTGTGGGGCGCGCTCGACCACGAATGCCGGCGCCGGGCCCATCGGCAGCCGGGCCTCGCCCACCGGGATGCCGAGGTGGCGCAGCAGCGCCTTGGTCGGGATCGGGTTGGGAGCGTCGTCACCGGTCTCGAACGCGAAGCTCGGCAGCATGCGTGCGTTCACGAGCTGCGCGCCGGCCACATCGCCCGCGGCGTACAGGTCGAACATCTGCTGGTGGTCGCCAGCGGTCCAGTGCGTGGCCACACCGACAGTGCCCACTGCGCCCACTGCGAGCAGCGGCAGGGTGAGGCCGTCGTCGCCGCTGTAGACCTCGAGGTCGGCGGGACCATTGGCGATCAGCGTCGCCGTCTCGCCGGGGTTGCCTGCGGCGTCCTTCAACGCCACGACGTTCGGCACCTCGCGGAACAGACGCAACAGGGTGGCCGTGGTGATCTTGCGGCCGGTGCGGACCGGGATGTCGTACACCATCACCGGCAGATCGGAGGCGGCCGCCATCGCCCGGATGTGCGCCTCGATCCCGGCCTGGGACGGCCGGTTGTAGTACGGGCACACGGCGAGCACACCGGCTGCTCCCAGCGCCCTGGCCTCGCGGGTGAGGTGCACCGAGTGCGCGGTGTCGTTGGTGCCGGTGCCGGCCACGACCGGGATGGAGACTGCCTCGATGACCGCGGCGAACAGCGCCAGGCGCTCGTCGTCGGTGAGCACGGGAGCCTCGCCCGTCGTGCCGGCCACCACCAGCCCGTCGTTGCCCTGCTCCTGCAGCCAGCGGGCGAGCCGACCGGCCGTGTCGAGGTCGAGGCGTCCGTCGTTGTCGAACGGGGTCACCATCGCCGTGAGCACGCGACCGAAGCGGGGCATCAGAAGCTCCCCTCGGCCGAGCGATCGATGCCCTGGGTGAGGATCAGGTCCTCGTGCAGTTCCATCCACACATCGTGGTAGCTGCCGCACATCACGCCGGTGAACATTTTCGTTTCACCGGCCACCACCCGCTGGCAGGTCCGTTCCAGCCGCACGGTGTAGGGGGCGAGCCGGGCGAGCACCTCACCCATCGCGTCGACCACCGGCGCGGCCGCCGCGTCGAGCGCCACCAACCGCTCGACGACCGCCTGGTCGTAGGCGGCATCGGTGTGGTCGTTGGGGGCGCCGTTGCGCAGCTGCCAGTCGCCGCACAGCTCCTTGAACGCCGAGTTGAGCTGCAGGAACTCATGGTAGGTGTCGTGCAGCTTGGCCGCGATGTGGGTGTGGCCGACGTCTTCGACGAGGGCGATCTTGTGCTCCTCGCGACCGGTGGCGGTGAGCTGCCAGAGTTGGCGGGCCTCGCGGAACTGCGCCCACTCGCGCGACTCGAGGTCGCGCAGGTGCTCGGTGACGAGGGCCAACGGCAGGTCGGCGACCTCGGCCACCGTCTCGACGGCGGCGAACCCCTTGATGCGGAGCGCGTGGAAGGAACGGAAGAATGGGTCCGACTGCTGTGTCATCGCCCGGTGATCGTAGATGACACCGATGCGCGAGCCACTGGTCAGCCGGCCGCCGGGGCGTCGAGGGCGAAGGCGGAGTACTCCTCGCCGGTGTCGGCCCAGTCCTCGAACTGGATGACGTTCATCTCCTCGAAGCGCCGACGCAGCCAGTGGTCGTTGCGGTCGAGCAGGCCGAGCTTCTTGCAGTTCGGCACGATCTTCGAGAACAGCATCGACTGGAAGAGGTGGCGGGTCGGGTCGGCGAGCACCATCGGCCCGATCTGGCGCACGTCGACACCCATCCGGTCCCACACCTCCTGGCTCATGAACCGGTCGCGCATCCGCACTGCGGCCTCGAAGGCGAACTCCTGGCGGTCCTTGATCTCGACGTCGGACATGCCGTCGTAGACCTCCTTCAGGCTGAGCACCCCGAAGGCCACGTGGCGGGCCTCGTCGCTCATCACGTACCGGAGCAGCTGCTTGAGCAGCGGCTCGCCCGTGGTCTGGTGGAGGAAACCGAACGCCGCCAGGGCCAGGCCCTCGACCATCACCTGCATGCCCAGGTAGGTCATGTCCCAGCGGCTGTCGTTGATGATGTCGTCGAGCAACATTCGCAGGTGCGAGTTCACCTGGTAGCCACCGCCGAGCTTCTCGTCGAGGTAGCGGGCGAACACCTCGACGTGGCGGGCCTCGTCGACCACCTGGGTGCTGGCGTACAGCTTGGCGTCGTACCACGGCACGGTCTCGACGATCTTGGCGGTGCAGATCAGCGCCCCCTGCTCGCCGTGCAGGAACTGGCTGAGCGTCCAGTTGCGGCTCTCGATACCGAACTCGAGCCACTCCTTCTCGCCCCACTTCTCGACCGCTGTGCCGATGTAGGCGTTGGGGTCGAAGCCGGTGCCGAGCACTGCCTGGTCGGCCGCCACGGTCCGCTCGACGTCGACGTCGGTGCCCCAGGGCAGGTCCGTGGTGCCGTTCCACTGCCCGGTCTTGGCCTTCTCGTACAGCTTGCGCAGCGCCGGCCGAGCCAGCGAGTAGTCCCAGGTGAAGATCGAGTCGGCGTTGTTCTTCACAACGTGCTCGACCTCGTTCGGGTCGGTCATCGGAACGGCGAGGATGGCGTCGATGTCGTCGATCTCGGCGCGTCCGATGATGCTGGTGTTGTCATTGTGGGTGACGGTCATGGCCGTGCTCCTGTGATGGACGGTTCGGTCTGGATGGCGGGAAGGACGTAGGCGCGGATGACCCGTCGTGCCGACTCGGCCTCGCCGAGGTCGACCAACGCGGACGGCGCCAGGAAGTAGGAGATGACGAGTCGGGCGAGCACGTCGACGAGCAGTGCCGCCGTGGCACGGTCGACGTAGGGCTCGACACGCGGAACGATGAACAGCGTGGCCATGCGGATGATGCGCGGCAGGCCCTCGACGGTGAGGTTGCTGAGCGTCTCGCCCGGTTCGGCCGCCAGCATCAGCGCGAGGTGTGAGTCGTCGCGCAGCTCGTTGGTGGAGTACACGACCACCCGCACGAGCAGATCCTCGAGATCGACCGCATCGTCGAGACGGGCGCTCAGCTGGGTGAAGAACTCCTCGAGCTCGCGCACCCGCAACGCGTCGAACAGCACGTCCTTGCCGCCGGGGAACATCCGGTACAGCGTCGCCCGCGACACCTGCGCTGCAGCAGCGATGTCGTCGATCGTGACCTTGGTGAGGCCGAGCCGGGCCGAGCACTCCTTGGCGGCGTCGAGGATGCGGCGTTCGGCGGGCGACACGCGTGAGACAGTACGAGCACAATTGTCTCAGGTCAAGGAGGTCCGAATTCCCGACTCGATGAGTCAGGAATCTCCCGATCTGGCTACGCTGTCGTCCTCCCCCGTGAACCCCTGAAGGAGACCCCCATCATGAGACGACTGGCCCTTGCCAGCCTGGCCGGCATCGTGCTGCTCGCCGCGTGCGGCAGCGACGACGAGACCACCACCGAGACCACGGCAGCGCCCGCCACGACGGCTGCCCCCGCCACCACGGCAGCGCCCGAGACGTCGGCTGCCCCCGAGACCACTGCCGCTGCCGGCAGCGCCGCCGCCGAGTGCGCAGCCGGCAAGACCGTGGGTGACGGTGTGCTCACCATCGCCACCGGCGAGCCTGCCTTCCCGCCCTACGTCATCGACGACGCACCGGAGTCCGGCCAGGGCTTCGAGGCCGCTGTCGCGCTGGCCGTGGCCCGCGAGCTCGGCTTCGAAGGCGACGCCGTCGCCTGGATCCGCACGCCGTTCGACACGGTCATCGGCCCGGGCCTGAAGGACTTCGACTTCAACCTGCAGCAGTACACGATCACCGATGAGCGCAAGGAAGTGGTCGACTTCAGCGAGGGCTACTACACGGCTGCCCAGGCCATCTTCGGTCTTGCCGACTCGCCGGCCGCCTCGGCCGCCAGCATCGCCGACCTCAAGCCGCTGAACATCGGCGTCGCCGCAGGCACCACGTCGGTGCAGTACGTCGAGGATGTCATCCAGCCCGAGGGCGAGATCTTCGTGTTCGACGACAACGCCGCCGCCAAGGCGGCCCTCGAGGCCAAGCAGATCGACGCCATCGTGAGCGACCTGCCGACCGCGCTGTACATCACTGCCGTCGAGATCGAGGGCACCACGGTCTTCGGGCAGATCGAGGGCAGCGGCACCGACGAGTTCGGTCTGCTCCTCGCCAAGGACAGCGCGCTGACCGAGTGCGTCAACCTCGCCCTCGCCGCCATCCGCGACAGCGGCGAGCTCGAGGCGATCACCGTCGAGTGGATGTCGGAGTACACCGAGGCCCCGATCATCGCGGCGTCCTGATCGACCGATGACCGAGACGTCCGAGGGGGCCGGCAGCTCACTGCCGGCCCCCTCGCGTCCCACACCAGATGCCGGCAGTTCGCTGCCGGCATCTGCGCGTCCCGTCGCCGGTCGGCGGGCCGCCTACGTCAGGGCGCAACGTCGGCGCAGCCTGGCGATCGCGGCCACCAGCACTGCCGTCGTCGTGGCCGCGCTGGTCGTGGTCGTCCCCCGGATGCCCGGCTGGGACAAGGTCCGCGAGCAGTTCTTCGACGCCGAGACGTTCCGCGAGGCGCTCCCCGAGCTGATCAGGCCGTTCTGGCTGAACATCCGCCTGTTCCTGATCTGTACCCCGTGCATCCTGCTGGTCGGCCTGCTCATCGCCATGGCCCGCAATGCACGAACCCCGGCGCTCTACCCGCTGCGGCTGTTCGCCACGCTCTACACCGACGTGGTGCGTGGTGTGCCGGTGATCCTGTGGATCAGCCTCATCGGGTTCGGCGTGCCCGGGTTGTTCCAGGAGCGCGCCTGGTACACCAAGCTCATCGTCTGGGCGGCCGTCGCTCTGGTCATGTGCTACTCGGCCTATGTGGCCGAAGTGTTCCGCGCCGGCATCGAGAGCGTCCACGAGAGCCAGCGGGCCGCCGCCCGCTCGCTCGGGCTGTCGGCCGGGCAGACGATGCGCAGCGTGGTGCTGCCACAGGCGGTCCGCCGCATGGTGCCGGCGTTGATGAACGACCTCGTCAGCCTGCAGAAGGACGTTGCCCTCGTGAGCGTCGTCGGCATCGTCGAAGTGCTGCGCAAGGCCAACAACATCAAGGCCGAGATCTTCAACTCCACACCCGTGGTGGCGGCCGCGCTGCTGTTCCTCTGCGTGTCGATCCCGCTCACCCGCATCACCGACCACCTGCTCGCCCGGCAGCGGCGGCGCACCTCGGCGACGGCGGTGGCGTGATGTGCCGCCGGACCACATCACGGGCGTCGGCATGAAGCTCCACCTCGACGGTGTCCGCAAGGCCTTCGGCGATCGCGTCGTCCTCGACGACGTATCGCTCGAGGTGGCGTCCGGCGAGGTGGTCTGCCTGATCGGCGCCTCGGGGTCGGGCAAGAGCACCTTGCTCCGCTGCGTCAACCTGCTCGAACCGATCGACGAGGGCGCGATCCACCTCGACGGTGTCGACATCAGCGCACCCGGCCTCGACCCTGACCCGGTGCGCCGTCGCATCGGCATGGTGTTCCAGAGCTACAACCTGTTCCCGCACATGAGCGTGCTGCGGAACATCACTCTCGCCCCGACGAAGGTGCTGGGCCGTCGGACGAGCGATGCTGCGGCGGCCGCGCGCGACCTGCTCGGCCGCTTCGGGCTGGCCGACAAGGCCGACGCCTACCCCGATCAGTTGTCCGGTGGCCAGCAGCAGCGCGTGGCGATCGTGCGCGCGATGGCCATGCAGCCCGAACTGATGCTGCTCGACGAGGTGACCGCGGCGCTCGACCCGGTGCTGGTCGGCGAGGTGCTCGACGTGATCCGCGAGCTGCGCACCACCGGGATGACGATGATCATCGCCACCCACGAGATGGGCTTCGCCCGCGAGATCGCCGACACCGTGTGCTTCCTCGAGCAGGGCACCGTCCGTGAGCAGGGCCCGCCGGCTGCGCTGTTCACCGAGCCGCGCGAACAGGCCACACGCGACTTCCTGGCGCGCGTGATCGCCTCCGGCCGGCTCTGACCAGCGGTCAGCGGTCGCTGGTGACGTTGCACACCAGCTCGCGGTGGATGCAGAGCGACACCTCGGCGGCGAGCTTGGTCGGGTCCCAGGTGTTCACGAAGTCGGCATGGCCGCTGAACTGGCCTCCCGATGCCAGCTCGAGGCCATCGGTCGGCCCGGTGTGGTCGAACTCGACGCTGAACTGCAGCTGCGGGATGTGCACCGGGTGGCTGCTCGGGCACGTGCCTTCGCTGCTGTAGGCCACGTGTGCCCGGGGGTCGGCCGACCCCAGGTCGGACCCGTTCCAGCAGTCGGGGAAGGTGACCACCATGCGCAGGTTCGTGCCCTCCGGGCAGGTCGGCGGGCTGCTGCGGTGCTCGATGCCGGTGCCGCACGTCCAGGCGACGATCTCGACCGGCTGCTCGGCAGTCGCGCCCGCGTCACCCGCGATCATCATCAGCCCGTGCGGATACGGCTCGACCTGCTCGGCATCGACGTCGATACCTGCGCGGTAGTAGGCCAGGCTGCGCACGGGCTCGACCATCACACCGTCGCGGAACAGTGCGGGCACCCAGTAGGCCGCGCGGTCGAGTCGCTGCTGGCAGGTGGTCTCACCAGCGTCGAGGCTGGCAACGGTCGACGACGCATCGGTGCCCGTGTTGCCGAAGAAGACGTGCAGGTGGCTCGCATTGGTCACCCCGGGGTACAGGATCGGATCGTCGTGCGCGGCATGGCTGTAGGCGCACTCGACCACGAACTGGCCCTCACGCCCCTGGGGGCCGGCGATCACCCGGTCGGGCACGCCCAGCACCATCGCCGGGGCCATGACCGCACCGTGCGCATGCTCGATCGTCTCCGAGCCGGATGAGCCAGCGCAGCCTGCAGCGAGCAGGCCGATGACGGCCAGCAGGGGCAGTCCGCGTCGCGTGCTCACGCCGGCTTGCTGGGCACCTTGATGGCGGTGAGGTCGACCGCGTACGGGACGTTCGTGGCCGGGCTCGCCGGAGCGGTGGCCGCGTCCGGCATGTTCTCCTGCGGCGTGAGCGGCGGGAGGGTCGCCGTCTTCCAGTCGACCGACGGTGGCCGCTCCTCCACCAACCAGGCGGCGACGTTGTAGACGCCGTCAGCCCAGTTGCCCGTCCCTGTCGCATCACAGGGGGCCACTGCCTCGATGGCCGTCGGGAAGCTGATCGTGAAGGTGTTGCCACTGGCGCAGTTGCCGAGCGACGCCAGGTCGGTGCCGACCGAAGCGACGACGATGTCGCCCTCGCGGTTGTCCTCGAGGACGTTGCCGATCACCCGGTTCTCGTACGAGTCCCACAGGATCGAGCCACCTTCCGGCGGCGTCGGCGCCTGCTCCTTGGCCACATCGCAGGTCACCGACCACTCGTCCTTGGTGGGCAGATCGTCGTTGGCGCCGTCCTCGGGGAACGGCACCATGCCGATGCCGGTCTTGTCGTGGTCGAACACCAGGTTGCGCTCGATCACGTTGCGCACACCACCTGCCGACAGGATCCCGTTGCCCATCGCGAGGATGGCCACATCGATCGCAGGCGTGTCGGCCTGGTTGTTCGAGTGGACGATGTTGCCGACGATCGTCGTCTCCCGCTCCGGGTAGCACAGCTCGTAGCTGCCGCTGTTGGGAACGATGCCCGCTCGGTTGTTGCGGAACACCGAGTTGACGATCAGCAGGTTGCCACCGGAGTTGGTGCCGGAGTAGCCGAGGCCGTTGTGCTCGCTGACCACCATGTCGATCACGGCGTCGCACGGGTAGCACTGCCCGATGTACAACCCTGCGTCCGGGCTGCCGGCTGCGTAGATGTGCTCGAGCTGACCCTTCACCGCATCGAAGGCGTACACGCCGTAGTCGCCGGTGCGGTAGGCGGTCAGGTAGCTGCCGCGGTAGCCCACCACGCCGGTCCAGAAGAACCCGTTCGAGGTGTAGTTCATCGCGGTCATGTTCTCGATGGCCACACCACTTGCGCCGAGGACGCGGATGCCGTTGTCGAGCTCGAACTTCCCGTCGAGCACCACGGTGTTGCGGTCGACGCCACGGATGACGATCTCGTCGGTGGTGACGTTCACGGCCTCGTTGTAGGTGCCGGGTGCGACCAGCACGAGGTCGCCGGGCGCCGCAGCATCGACGGCCTCCTGGATGGTGGCGAACTCGTCGGGGACGTTGAGGACCCCGTCGTCGGGAGCCACGGTCGTCTCCGGGGCGGCGGTGGTCTCCGGGGCGGCGGTCGTGGGCGCAGCGCCAGCCGTCGTCTCGCTTCCGGCCGCCGTGGTGGCGGCGCCATCACCACTGTCGTCGCTGCCACATGCAGCCAGGATGAGCGCGCACGCGGCCAACGCCGCAACTGTCCGTCGAGCCATGAGTCCCCCTTGGATCGCTGCCGTCACGGCTCCGTGACGACGACTGTCCCCACCATACCGATTTCGTCGGTGCCGTGGATGGAGCAGTAGTAGGCGTAGGTCCCCGGGGCCCCGAACACGAAGGCATAGCTGTCGCCGGGGGCGAACT
Source organism: Ilumatobacteraceae bacterium (assembly GCA_040398525.1). Taxonomy (GTDB): domain Bacteria; phylum Actinomycetota; class Acidimicrobiia; order Acidimicrobiales; family Ilumatobacteraceae; genus VFMC01. The sequence goes on from JBBATY010000001.1 coordinate 200,876, forward strand.
GCTCCTTCTGCACTCCCCACGCTGCTGCCGCAGGATCGCCCTTGGGAAGGACATTGTGGTCGTTGCGGCCGCGGTTCTCGAACACGACCTCGGTACCCGCAACCACCTCGAGCGGATCCGGACGGAACGAGTTGTCGATCGCCTGCACCGTCACCGACTCCCCGTTCGGAGCGAACGTCGCCGGAGGGGCGCTCGACTCCGGGGCCATCGTCGAGGAGGCGGTCGGCCCGGTGGGGCCGGTCACCCCCGAATCGGATGGATCGGCAGCACAGCCCAAGAGCCCGAACGACCCCGCAGTGACGACAGCAAGGACGGCGAGACGTGTGGACGGCTTCATGAGTCTCGACCGTACTCGCCCCACGAACGCGCGGGACGAAAGCTCCGAAGGGCCTCGCGGCGGCCCTAGCATGGGGCCGATGCCGTCCTCCCGGGTCCTCACGGCACCGCCCGACATCGTCGTCCGGCCGGCTGCGCGTCGATTCGTCCTCGTGCTCGGCGGGGTGCTGTTCACGTTGGGCACGATCGGCTCGAACATCGGCCCGGCATGGGTGGACGAGCGTCCGGCCTGGGTGTTGGCCCTGTCGTCGCGCAACCGCAACCTGTTCGGGTCGGTGCCGTACTTCGACGGCAACTGGTCGCTCTATGCGGTGCTGGGCTTCGTCCGCCTGATGCTGGCGGGTGTCACGCTGTTCTTCCTCGGCCGCTGGTACGGCCGCAAGGCGATCGAGTGGACCGAGGGCCAGGTCGGCGAGATGCCCGGTGTCTACCACTGGTTCCAGCGTGCCGTCGACCGTGCCGGGTGGGCGCTCGTGCTGCTGATGCCGGCGAGCAACTTCGTCTGTCTGATGGCAGGCCACCGGCGCATGCCGCCTCCGAAGTTCATCGCGTTGCTCGCGGTGGGCATCGTGTTGAAGCTGATCCTGCTCTGGTGGGGCGGGCAGATCTTCGAGGACCAGATCCGCTGGTTCCTCAACGCGATCGAGGACTACCAGTGGTGGGTGGTCGGTGGGTTGTTCCTCGTCACGGCCATCCAGTCGGCGAACAAGGTTCGACGCGACGTACCCGAGGTGCTGCACGAGCTCGAAACACCGGACGGCATCATCGAGTCTGCTGGCGACGACGCGTCCGGCGACGATGCGTCCGGCGACGGGATCATCGACGAGGTGCGCGACTGAACCGATGGGCGACAGGCCCGGCGACGGTGCTCAGACGCCGAGAAAACCGTCGAGGCCGATCGTCACGCCCGGATGGTCGCCGACAGCTCGGCATCCGAGCAGCACCCCGGGCATGTACCCCATGCGGTCGTAGCTGTCCTGTCGCAGCGTGAGCGTCTGGCCGGCAGCACCGAGGATCACCTCCTGGTGGGCCACCATGCCTCGCATCCGCACCGAGTGCACCCGGATACCTGCAGGGCCGAGCCCGCCACGGGCCCCGGGGTAGACCTCGTGCCTCGTGGGGTCGGCCGCCCAGTCAGCCGAGGCGGCTGCCATCCGTTCGGCGGTGCTGACAGCGGTGCCCGACGGAGCATCGACCTTGGCGTCGTGATGCAGCTCGATGATCTCGGCGGTGTCGAACCACGGCGCCGCCAACTCGGCGAAGCGCATCATCAGCACGGCGCTGATCGCGAAGTTCGACGCGATCAGGCAGTTGCTGGCGCTGAACACCTCGCGGAAGCGCTCGAGATCGGCCGCCTCGAAGCCCGTCGTGCCGACGACGGCGTGCATCCCGTGCATCGCCACCCACGGCAGCGTCACCCGGGCTGCGCTCGCAACCGTGAAGTCGACCACGACCTCGGCCTGGGCGTCGGCCAGGGCCCGCAGCTCGGCGGCCACGGTGACGCCGTGCTGCACCGTGCCGCTCGCAGCCGGATCGACCGCGGCAACCAGCTCGAGATCGTCGGCACCGTGCACGGCGGCACACACCTCACGGCCCATCCGCCCACCTGCACCTACAACACCGACCCGGATCGCCATGCCAGCTGAGGGTAGCCGCGCCGGTCGCCCGCTCGACCACGCCGGCGAAGCGCCGAGCGGCCTCAGCCGCCGAAGTAGTTGTCGCGCAACCGGTCGTAGGTGCCGTCCTCGCGCAGTTCGAGAAGGGCCTGGTTCACCAGTTCGACGACAGGGCTGTCGTTCGGGAAGGCGATGCCGTACGACTCCGCCTGCAGCACCCCACCAGCGAGTCGAACCCCGTCGACCTCGCCGAGCAGGTACTCGAGGATCGCCCGGTCGAACACGATCGCGTCGTAGTCGCCTGTTGCGACGGCTCGGAACGCCTCGGCCGAGTCAGCCATCAGCTCGGGCTCGATGCCGTTGGCACGCAGGTAGGCCTCCGACGTGGTGCCCTCGATCGTGACGACACTGCGGTCGTACAGGTCTCCGACGTTGGTGATGTTGGCCTCGATCCGTTCGACCGTCAGGCTCGACGTGACCTCGGCCGTGAGCGTGGCGACGAGCAGGACTCCGAACAGCATCCAGAAGATGGTGGCGATCCGCGACGCCACCCGCGACGGCACCTTGTCGCCGTAGCCGATGGTGAACAACGTGACGGTGGCCCACCAGATGCCGTCGAAGAAGCCGGACCAGCCGCGCTCACCGAAGTGCTCGTTGCGGCGCCGCTCGAGCAGCCAGATCGCTGTGCCGGTGATGAGGGTGGCAACGACCAGGACGCCGAGCAGGGTGAGCAGGCCGGGCGAGAGGACATTGCGCACGATGTCGGTGAAGCTCGATCCGCTGGCGGTGTCGGCAATGCCGATCTGGATCCCGGACTCGAACATCGGTTGGCTGAAGTCGACCACGCGCTCCCGCTCGGCGGTGATGCTGATCGCTCCGATGGCCGCATCGGCCTCTCCGGACTGCACCGCGGCGATCTGAGCCCGAACGTCGGGCACCTGGACGAAGTCGATCTCGACACCGGCACGACGGGCGATCTCCTCGGCGAGCTCGATGCTGAAGCCGCGATAGGTGCCGTCGTCTTCCTGGATGACGAACGGCTCGCGAAGGCGCACGGCAACGCGCACCGGCCCCTCGATCTCCTCGGCCGCCACATCCGCCGGCGGCTCGGACTGGGCCGACGCGACAGCCGGCGCCACGCCCAGCGTGACCATCGCCATCAGCGCGGCAAACCAGGCCGCTAGGAATCGCTCCCGACGCTCCCGCACGGTGCGGAATCTAGCAGGACCGGTCAGCGCGGCCCCACCGAGACGATGATGGGCTCGACGTTGAACACCCGCTCCAGCACGCGTCGGGTGTCGTCGAGATCGACGTCGAGCCAGCGCTGGATCTGATCGGCGACCGATGGGATGTGGCCGCGCATGCACAGCAGGGCGCCGTTGCGGCTCATCCGCGATCCGGTGTCCTCGAGACCGAGTGCGAACGTGCCCGTGAGCGCACCGTGGGCGATCTCGAGCTCGTCGGCGGTGATGCCGTCGCGGCGGAGCAGGTCGAGCTGCTCGGCGACCAACTCGAGCACCTCGTCGACATGGTGCGGTGATGTGCCCGCGCTGATCGTCCAGGCTCCGCAGTCGGCGTAGCTCGTCGCGAACGAGGCGATCCCGTACACCAGCCCGCGCTGCTCGCGCACGACATCGAACAAGCGGCTCGACAAGCCCCCGCCGAGCACATGGTTCACCACGTCGAGCGCCTCGCGGTCGTCGTCGTCACGCGCCAAGCCACGTCCGCCCCACACCAGATGGACCTGCTCGGTGTCGTCGTGGATCGTGCGTCCGGTCCCCGTCCCGTCGGGAGCGCCTCGCGCGGGGCGCCCATCGCCGTCGGGCAGCGCAGCAAAGGCTGCCTCGACGAGGCTGAGCATCTCGTCGTGGGGCCGCGGCCCCGCCACCGACACCACCATCGAACCGGCGCGATAGTGGTCGGCGAAGAACTGGCGGATCTCGTCCGCCTCCATCGCCTCGATCGACGGACGAGTGCCGGCCGTCTCCCGCCCGAGCGGGTGGCCGACGAAGAGCTCCTCGGCACATGCTCGGTGGGCGACGTCGTCGGGGCTGTCGTCGTCCATCGCCATCTCTTCGAGGATGACCTGGCGCTCGGTGTCGACGTCGTCGTCACGCAGCGCCGGCGCCGTGAGGATGTCGCCGAGCAGATCGACGGCGACCGTGGCGTGGCGTTCGGGCACCCGCGTGACGAACGCCGTGTACTCCTTGCCGGTGAAGGCATTGATATCGCCGCCGCACCGGTCGATCGCCCGGGAGATGTCGATGGCCGAGCGGGTCGCCGTCCCTTTGAACAGCAGGTGTTCGAGGAAGTGGCTCGCCCCGCTGCGGGCGTCGGTCTCGTCGCGCGCCCCCACCCCGACCCAGACCCCTGCGGCCACCGAGAGCGTGCCAGGCACGTGCTCGGTGACGACGCGGAGGCCGTGGTCGAGGTGGGTGATGCGCAGATCGGTCACGACGAGTGGTTCACCGTCGAAGGCGCCAGGTCTCAGCGACGACGGCGACGGCTGCGGTCGTTGCGGTCGCCGCGATCGTTGCGGTCGCCGCCACGTCCGCCGCCTTCGCCGGACTCGCCACCGGGCCCGAGGTCGCCGAGCTCACCGGCGAGCTCGGCGTCGAAGCTGTCGGCGAACGAGACGGTCTCGACATCACCTCCGCTTCGCTCGCGCGGTGCACGAGCTTCGCCGTTGCCCGCTGCATCGTCGCCACCTGCGGGAGCACCCAGCCACGCAGCACTCGGGGTGAGGCTGACCTTGCCCTTTTCGTCGATCTCCTCGACGACCACCTCGATCTCCTGGCCCAGCTCGAGGACGTCTTCGACGTTGTTGATCCGCTTGCCGCGGCCCAGCTTCGAGATGTGCACCAGGCCGTCACGGCCGGGGAGGATGTTCACGAACGCACCGAACTTGGTGATGTTCACGACCTTGCCCATGTAGGTGGCACCGAGGTCGGCCGTCGGCGGCGACACGATGGCCATGATGCGGGCCTTCGCGTCTTCCATCCGCCAGGCCTCGACAGCGCCGATCGTGACGATGCCGACAGCTCCGTCGTCGTCGACCGCGATCTCGGCTCCGGTCTCCTGCTGGATGGTGTTGATGACCTTGCCCTTGGGCCCGATGACCTCACCGATCTTGTCCATCGGGATCGTGATCGACACGATCTTCGGCGCCGACTCTGCGAGCTCGGCGCGCGGGGCCGAGATCGAGGCGTTCATGTTCGCCAGGATCTGCTCGCGGGCCTCCTTGGCCTGGTCGAGCGCCGCGGCGAGCACGTCGGCGGGGATGCCGTCGATCTTGGTGTCGAGCTGCAGCGCGGTGATCGCATCGGCGGTGCCGGCCACCTTGAAGTCCATGTCGCCGAAGGCGTCTTCGGCGCCGAGGATGTCGGTGAGGGTCGTGTACTTGCCCTCGGCGTACACCAGGCCCATGGCGATGCCAGCGACCGGCGCCTTCACCGGAACACCGGCGTCCATCAGCGCCAGGCTGCCCGAGCACACCGACGCCATGCTGGTCGACCCGTTCGACGCCAGCACCTCGGCCACGAGGCGCAGCGTGTAGGCGAAATCGTCGAGGCTCGGCAGCACCGGGAGCAACGCACGAGCGGCGAGCGCACCGTGGCCGATCTCGCGACGCTTCGGCGACCCCACACGACCCGTCTCACCATTGGCCCACGGGGCCATGTTGTAGTGGAACAGGAAGTACTTGTGGCTCTCCGGGCTCAGCGTGTCGAGCAGCTGGTTCATGCGCGGCATGCCGAGGGTGACGACGTTCATCACCTGGGTCTCACCACGCTGGAACAAGCCCGTGCCGTGGGCGGTGGGCAGCAGGCCGGTCTCACTGCTGAGCGGGCGCAGGTCGCGCGTGCCGCGGCCGTCGATGCGCTTGCCCTCTTCGACGATCCGCTTGCGAACCAGCTTCTTGGTGAGGCTGCGGACGGCCTCTTTGACCTCGCGGTCGCGACCTGCGAACTGCTGGCCCTCACCGCACAGGGCGGCGATCGCCTCGGCCGCGGCGGCATCGGTGGCAGCATTGCGCTCGGCCTTGCCGCTGATCGTGATCGCCTTCGACAGCGCCGGCCCGGCGATGCCGGAGACAGCATCGAGCACCTCGGGTGCGTAGTCGACCGACACCGTGTACGGCATCGGCACGATCGGGCCGTGAGCGGCGACGACACCGGCGACGAGCTCGCGCTGCAGCGCGATCGACTCCTTGATCCACTGCTTGCTGGCCTCGAGGCCACCGGCGAGGACCGACTCGTCAACCTTCGGGGCGCCCGCTGCGTAGTAGTCGAAGCTCTTGGCGGTGCCGCCGGCTTCGACCATCATGATCGCCACGTCGCCACTGTCGAGCTGACGGCCGGCGACGACGAGCTCGAAGGTGCTCGACTCGCCCTCTTCGTAGGTCGGGTGGGGGATCCACTCACCGCTCTGGCTGAAGGCGATGCGAACGGCGCCGATCGGGCCGTCGAAGGGGATGCCGCTGATCATCAACGACGCCGAGGCAGCGTTGATGCTGAGCACGTCGTGGGGGTTCACCTGGTCGGCGCCGAGAATCGTGAGGACGACCTGCACTTCGTTGCGGAACCCGTCGGGGAACGCCGGGCGCAGCGGACGGTCGGTGAGACGGCAGGTGAGGATGGCGTCCTCGGTGGGACGGCCCTCACGACGGAAGAACGAGCCGGGGATCTTGCCGGCGGCGTACGCCCGCTCCTCGACGTCGATCGTCAGGGGGAAGAAGTCGGTACCCGGTCGAACGTCCTTGGCCGCGTTGGCGGTGGCCAGCACGGTGGTGCGGGCGATCGACGCGACCACGGCACCCTGGCTCTGCTGAGCCAGCTTCCCGGTCTCGAGGGTCAGGGTCTTGTCGGTCCCGGAAATGGGTGCCGACACGCGAATGGCCTCAGCCATCACGTTCTCCTTTCGGTCGGGCGCGTTGTATCCCGCGCCTCGACGGTTGGAGCGGAGGCCGGTTCCCAGTCGGCAGGGCCGGATTCGAACCGGCTCGACGCAGTGCGTGATCCGGGAACCTCGGCCGAGGCGACTGACAACCGATCCGATGGTCCGCTCGGTTGATGTATGTCGGCCGAATGCTACCAGCGGCATCCCCCGAACAGGTGGACACCGCGGCGAACCCTCGGGTCCGCCGGTTCGACGATGTCAGCGGCGCAGGCCGTTGCGGGCGACGATCTCGCGGTAGCGATCGATGTCGAGGTTCTTCACGTAGTCGAGCAGGCGACGACGGCGACCCACCATCATCAGCAGGCCGCGTCGGCTGTGGTGGTCCTTCTGGTGGACCTTGAGGTGATCGGTGAGTTGGTTGATCCGAGCAGTCAGCAGCGCGATCTGGACCTCGGGCGAGCCGGTGTCGGAGTCATGCTTGCGATGCGTCGAGATGGTGGCCTGCTTGTCGACCATGATGGTGCCTTCCTGAGTCGGAGGTCGCTGGCACACCAGGTGGGTCCCAGCATCACGCGAGAGGCGCCGAAGGCGTCCCTGACGGACCCGGAGAGGCTACCGGCCTCCAGGCGGGCCGCCAACTGCTGTTGACCGTCCGTGCCGCGAACCGGGCCGACCACCGGGCCGACCATCGGGCCGACATACCGGCGCACCTACACTCCGGTCCATGTTCACAGGCATCGTCGAGGAGCTCGGCACCGTCGTCGGTACCGAGCACGCGGTCACTGAATGGGGTGAGGGCATCCGCCTCACCATTGCTGCCACAACGGTGCTCGAGGGGTCGGGTACCGGCGCGTCGATCGCGGTCAATGGCTGCTGCCTCACGCTGGTCGAGCAGGGACGGGCTGACGACACCGGGTGGTGGACGACCGATGTGAGTGCCGAGACGCTCTCGCGGACCAACGTCGGGATGCTCGAACCCGGTGACCGGGTGAACCTGGAGCGCCCAATGGCACTCGGCGACCGCCTCGGAGGGCACATCGTGCTCGGCCATGTCGACTGCGTGGGATCGATCGTCAGTCCGGCTCCGGACCTGTGCGTGCGCATCCCGGCAGCCAATATGCGATACCTGGTCGAGAAGGGCTCGGTCACCGTCGATGGCATCAGCCTCACGGCATTCGACCTCACCGACGACACCTTCCGAGTGGCGGTGATCCCACACACCGCCGAGGTGACGACCCTCGGCGTGAAAGGTGTGGGGGCCGTGGTGAACATCGAGACCGACGTGTTGGCCAAGCACATCGAACGCCTCGTCGAGCCCTACCGGGCCTGACGACGCCCAGCGATGAGCGCCGGCATCGTCCTCGACGGAGTCAGCAAGCGCTTCGGCGCTCTCGAGGTGGCGGAGCGGATCGACCTCGAAGTCGCTGCCGGATCCTTCGTCAGCGTGGTTGGCCCGTCGGGCTGCGGCAAGTCGACCCTGCTGCGGATGATCGCCGGGCTCGAGCCCACCAGCAGCGGCACTGTGTCGATCGACGGCGCTCCCCCGGCCCAGGCCCGCGCCGCGAAGCGCATCGCGGTCGTGCCGCAACACCCCGGCCTGGTGCCCTGGCGGACCGTCGCCGGCAACAGCCGTCTGCTGCTCGACATCAACCGCCGGACGAACCCCGACCAGCATCCCGACCCGATGGAGTTGCTCGACGAGGCCGGCCTCGGCTCCTTCGCGCACCGACTCCCTCACGAGCTCTCGGGCGGGATGCAACAGCGCGTCGCCCTGGTGCGGGCCTTCGCCCTCGGTGCGCCCCTGATCCTGATGGACGAGCCATTCGCCTCACTCGACGAGATCACACGCACGGAGATGCGCTCGCTGCTGTCGCGCCTGCTCGTGCGCCACCCGGCGACCGTCGTGCTGGTGACCCACTCGATCCCCGAGGCTGTCGCCCTGTCGGACCGCGTGCTCGTCGTCGGTCCCCGACCGGCTCGGTTGACGGCCGACGTCGCAGTCCACCTCGCCCGGCCGAGGACGACCGAGACCGAAGACAGCCCTGACTTCAACGCCTGCTGCGCCGACGTTCGCCAGCAGCTCCGTGGGGCGATGCAGCGATGACCCGCTCGATGCGCTCGTCGACACTGCTCGCCCCGATCGCCGGGACAACCCTCTTCCTCGCTGCATGGGAAGCACTCGTGCGGCTCGGCGATGTGCGACCGTTCGTGCTGCGCGCCCCGAGCCAGATCCTGGCCTACCTCGGGCGCGCGCCGGGAGACTTCCTCGCCGCTTCGTGGACCACCGCCTGGCACGCGCTCGTCGGCTTCCTGCTCGCCGCCGCCTTGTCGGTCCCGATCGGCGCTGTCCTTGCGGCCAGCCCCTGGCTCGAGCAGGCATCGCAGCCGATCCTCGTGCTGGTCCAGGTCACGCCCTTCGCGGCATACATCTCGTCGGTCGTGCTGTGGCTCGGCTACGGCTCGCCTCCGGTGCTGTTCATCGCCACCCTGGTGTGCCTCCCACCGTTGGTGATGGCCATGGTGGCGGGGATGCGCGGCGCCGACCCGGCCACTCGCGAGCTCCTCGCGTCGGTCGACGCTGCGCACTGGGAGGTGCTCTGGCGGCTGCGGCTGCCGTCCGCTCTGCCGACCGCGTTCGCCGCGGCCCGGTACTCACTCGGCATCTCGCTGATCGTCGCCTACCTGGTCGAGGGCAGCAACTTCGCCGACGAAGGGCTGGGCGCGATCGGCCGCCGGGCAGCGGCGAACAACGCCGCCGACCCGCTGTGGGCGACCATCTTCTGCGCTGCGGCGCTCGGCACCCTCGGGCTCGTGCTCGTCGGCGCCATCGAGCGGAGCGCTCTGCGTTGGCATGTCTCCCAGCGCCGGTTGTTACCGTGACACCATGACCTCGGACCTCTCCCGGCTCCGCGAACGTATCGACGAGCTCGACCGTGAGTTCGTCCGTGTCGTTGCCGCCCGACTCGCCGTCTGCGAGGAGGTCGCCGAGCTCAAGCGCTCGACCGGTGCTGCCGTCATCCAGCCGGCCCGTGTCCGCGAGGTGATCACCTCGCGCCGGCAACTGGCCATCGACGCCGGCGTCGACCCGGACTTCGCTGAACAGCTCTTCCGGGTGCTGCTTGCCGAGACCCATCGGATCGAAGTCGTCACCCACCGACCCGGCGCCGCCCCCGACAAGGTGGCCGATCAGGGCGACACGCGCTCGGGCATCGACACGGTGGCGACGCGCATCGACCATGTCGTCGTCGCCGTCGACGATCTGGAAGCCGCCGTCGACAGCTTCACCGGCGAGTTCGGCTTCCACCGCCAGACCCTGGCCGGCGGAGACGTGCCAGGAGTGGTGGCGCTCGGGGCAGGCGGAGTCGCCCTGGTCCTGGTCGGTCCCGAGGCCTCCCCTGCCGCGGCCACCTACCTCCGCCGGCATGGCAGCGGCGTTCAGCACATCGCGATCGACGTGCTGAACGCACGGTACGCGCGGTCGTGCCTCGCCGACGCCGACGCAGCCCTGCTCACCGAGGTGCTCGTCGACGACGACGGACACGAGCAGTTCTTCGCTGCGCGCGACAGCGCCACCGGTGTTCAGTTCGGCTTCATCTCGCGCACCGGGCACCGCGTCGGCATCTCGGCGGCCCATGTGCTGGCCCTCTTCGACGCCCTCGAGCACGACTGAGCGAACCGGATCGACGAGCCGTCGGGCGGCACCCGAACGATCTGAGAGCGCCCACCGTGCGCTCGTTGCTGTTCGAGGACCACCTGCTAACGTGCTCCTCACGCACGGCAGTGCGGGGCACGGTGCACAATTCTCGCATCGGCACAGTGCCTCGGCTGTGCTCTGGCACATCATCCAACGTCAGTTCGGAGCCCTGCCATGACGCGCCGTGCACTGAGTGCAGCAGTCGTCGCCGTGGTCGCCTTGGCGGCCTGCGGTGACGACGAGCCTTCCATCGACACCACCCCAGCGGGAGCCGTAGGCCCCGTCGTGGCTGGCGAGCCATTCCCCGAGGACCGATGCGCAGCGAACCGTGCTGCCGGCACGATCACCTACCTCTCCGGGTTCGACTTCGCCGCTGCAGCCTCGATCGTCGAGGTTCTCGTCGCCGACGAGCGCGGCTACTTCGAGCAGATGTGCCTCGACGTCGACGTCCGCGCCAGCTTCACCACACAGAACTACCCCGAGATCGCAGCCGGCAATGCACAGTTCGCGTCGGGAGGGTCGTTCAGCGAGATGGTCGACTACGCGATCGCCAACGATGCCCCGTTCGTCGCTGTGGCAGTCGAGGGCAAGACAGGCATCGATGCGTTGATCGTGAAAGATGGCGCCGCCGACTCGCTCGACGACCTGCGCGGCAGCACCATCGGCGTGAAGGGCAAGATCACCCCGAGCGTCGCTGCCATGCTGCTCGGCGCGGGTCTGCGCGAGGGCGACGACTACCGGACCGTCCTGCTCGATGGCTTCGACCCGACAGCCCACATCGCCATCCCGACCATCGTCGGCTTCCCCGGGTACAAGAGCAACGAGCCGAACCAGCTCACGGCTGCCGGTGTGCCCTACCAACTCTTCGATCCGGCCGACTACGACGTGCCGGGCAGCTTCGGCGTGCTCGTCTCGAACGCCGACTGGGTCGCCGCCCACCCCACCGCTGCAGAGGACTTCATGCGGGCAGCGATGCGCGGCCTCGCCGATGCCGTCTCCGATCCGCAAGCCGCTGCCGACATCGCGGTCGGCTACATCAATGCGAACGGCAACGCGATGTTCCTCTCGCCCGACGGCGAGCGCTCCCGGTGGGCGGTCGACTCCCGCATCGTCACCGAGACCAACGCCCGCACGGCCCTCGGCGTGCCCGAGCCCGACCTGCTCGTCGCCGAGGTCACGTCGTACGCCGACATCGGCCTGTTCGGCGGGACGGCACCGAGCGTCGACCGCTACGTCGACGTCGGGCTCGCCGCAGGTGTCTACGACTCGTCGAAGATCGTCGTCTGGCCATCGCCATGAGCACCGACCCCGCCGCTGACCACTCTCCACTGCCCACCACCAAGGGAACCGATATGAGCCACCACGACCTCCTCGATCTCCCGCTCGCCGAGCTGATGGCTGCCGCACGGGAGGTGCGCGACCGCCACCACGGCACACGCGTCACCTATTCGCCGAAGGTGTTCATCCCGCTCACCCAACTGTGCCGCGACCAGTGCGGGTACTGCACCTTCGCCCAACCCCCGGCGCGCCTCGAGCAGCCCTACCTGCTGCCTGACGACGTCCTCGCCATCGCCCGCCAAGGTGCACGACGTGGCTGTCACGAAGCGCTGTTCACGCTCGGCGAGCGCCCCGAGGAGCGCTACGAGGTGGCCCGGGCCTTCCTGCGCGAGCACGGCTACGACTCGACGGTCCACTACGTCGCAGCGATGGCCCAGTTGGTCCTCGACGAGACCGGGCTGCTGCCTCATGCGAACGCCGGCGCCCTGTACGCCGACGAGCTCGCCCTGCTGCGCCCGATGTCGCCGAGCCAAGGGATGATGCTCGAGAGCCTCCGCGACGACCTCGACTGCCATCGCAACGCACCCGACAAGGTGCCGAGCCGACGCCTGGCGACGCTCGAAGCGGCCGGCGAACTGAAGATCCCCTTCACCACCGGCATCCTCGTCGGCATCGGCGACGACCGCGTCGACCGGATCGCAGCCATGGAGGCGGTCGCAGCCAGCCACGCCCGGCACGGCCACGTCCAGGAAGTGATCGTCCAGAACTTCCTGCCCAAGTTGCGCACCGGCATGCAGCGCGTGCGGGCCTGCCCGCCCGACGAGTACCTCTGGACCCTTGCGATGGCGCGCCTCGTGCTTCCGCCCGAGATCCACCTCCAGGCCCCGCCCAACCTGAGCGACGACTTCGGAGTGCTGCTCGATGCCGGCATCGACGATTGGGGTGGCGTCTCCCCCGTCACCGCCGACCACGTCAACCCCGAGCGGCCATGGCCCGACCTCGACCGGCTGCGTGAGGTGTCCGAGGCCCGCGGCTTCGCACTCGCACCGCGCCTCACCATCTACCCGGAGTTCGCGCGGCGACCCGAGGTCTGGCTCGACCCGGCGCTCCACTTCCCCGTGCTCGACCGCAGCGATGCCGAGGGCCTCGGTCGCGACGACCCGGGTGCCGTGTGGCCGGAGAAGGTGACGGCGGCCGATGTGGTGCACGACGGCGCCGAGGTCGTGCTGGTCGGCCACCGCAGCACGCAGTGGTACAGCGGCGCGACGAGCGAGCCTCCGACCCTCGTTCCGGGGCGGAGTGCCACCCGACCCGGCTCGGCGATCGACGAGATCCTCCACGGCGTGCAGATGGGCCACGAGCTCGGCTTCGACGAGATCGTCACGCTGTTCCGCGCCCGCGGCCCGGAGGTGGTGGCCATCGCCGAGCTGGCCGACCAGCTGCGCCGCGAAGCCGTCGGCGACGCGATCACCTGGGTTCACAACCGCAACATCAACTACACCAACGTGTGCACGTTCAAGTGTCGGTTCTGTGGGTTCTCGAAGGGCAAGCTGAGCCTCAACCTGCGGGGCACGCCCTACCTGCTCACCCTCGACGACATCGCCGAGCGAGCCCGCGAGGCGTGGGACCTCGGCGCCACCGAGGTGACGCTGCAGGGCGGCATCCATCCCGACTTCGACGGCGACTACTACATCGACGTGACTCGCGCCGTGAAGCAGGCCGTGCCCGACATGCACGTGCACGGCTTCACCGCACTCGAGGTCACCGAGGGCGCCCGGCGCCTCGGCGAGGACCTCGAGTCGTACCTGCTGCGGCTGAAGGACGCCGGCCTGGCCTCGCTGCCGGGAACTGCGGCCGAGATCCTCGACGACGAGGTGCGCGCCGTGCTCTGCCCGGACAAGATCGACACCCAGGAATGGCTCGACTGCCACCGGGCCGCCCACCGTGTCGGGTTGCACTCGAACGTCACCATCATGTTCGGCTCGATCGAACATCCGGAGAGCTGGGCTCGCCACTTCCTCGTCACCCGCGAGCTGCAGCGCGAGACCGGCGGGTTCACCGAGTTCGTCGGGTTGCCCTTCGTGCACATGGCATCACCGATCTACCTGCAGCACCGCTCCCGCCGCGGGCCGACCTTCCGCGAGACGTTGCTGATGCACGCCATTGCGCGCATCGTCTACCACGGCTCGATCCCGAACATCCAGGTCAGCTGGGTGAAGATCGGCGTCAACGGTGCCATCCAGCTGCTGCAGAGCGGGTGCAACGACCTCGGCGGCACGCTGATGAACGAGAACATCTCGCGTGCGGCTGGCGCCGCCCACGGCCAGGAGATGACCCCGCAACGCTTTGCCCAGCTCTCCGAACGGCTCGGCCGGCACGCCGAGCAGCGCACCACCGGGTACGGACGGGTCGCCACAGGGGCAGCCGCGTCCTGAGGAGTCAGAGGCCGAGCAACTCGCGGGCGTGGTCGACGTCGTGCTTCAGCTGGCCGACGAGGGCCTCGATGCCGTCGAACTTGCGCTCGCTGCGGAGGAAGTGGGTGAACTCGACCCGGGCCTGCTCGCCGTAGAGGTCGCCGGCGAAGTCGATCAGGTGCGCCTCGAGCAACGAGGTCTCGGCATGCTCGTAGAACGTCGGGCGACGACCGAGGTTGATCGCGCACGCCTGACGCTCGCCCGAAGGCCGCAGGTACCAGCCGGCATACACACCATCGGCCGGGAGGCAGATGTTGGCCGGCACCGCCACATTGGCCGTCGGGAAGCCGATCGTCCGGCCACGCTGGTCGCCCTGGTGCACCGGGCCACGCGCCTGGAACGGCCGTCCGAGCATCTGCGCCGCGAGCTCGACCTGACCGCCGGCGAGCGCTCGACGGATGGCGGTCGAGCTCACCGGCTCGCCGACACCGTCGGTGCGGCCGAGCAGCTCGACCGGTTCGACGTCGAAGTCGAAGTGCGCTCCGAGGCTGCGCAGCAACGCCACGTTGCCGCGACGACGGTTGCCGAAGTGGAAGTCCTCGCCCACCACGATCTGGCGTGCTCCGAGGCAGCCGACGAGCACCCGCTCGACGAACTGCTCGGGGGTCTCCGATGCCTGGTGCTGATCGAACGGCACCAGCACGGTGGCATCGACACCGGTCGCAGTGAGCAGCTCGAGCTTCTGGTCGAGGTCGGTGAGCAGCCGAGGAGCGGACTCCGGGCGGACCACCGAGGCGGGATGACGGTCGAAGGTGACCACCACCGGGCGCGCACCGAGTGCCGCTGCCCGGCGCCGCACCTCGCCGATGACGGCCTGATGGCCGAGGTGCACCCCGTCGTAGGCGCCAATGGTGACCACCGACCGGACGCGAGCGCCGCCTGCGGCAGGCCACACCGGCGTCGACAGATCGGTCACGACGAGCACGGTGAGCGACGTTATCGGCAGGCTCGACGAACGACGAAGTCCGTGACCGGTGCCCTACTCGGCGGCTGCAGCTCCCTGCGGAAGGACGACCGCGGGGACGGCATCGCCCGTCGGGCCGCGCTCGTACACCGCGAGCAGGGCACCATCGGAGGCACAGACCGCCCACGGGCCCTCCCCCGGCCAGGTGGGCAGCGATCGGCCGTGCCCCACCCGTGTGGCTGTCTCGGCATCGACCAGCACGTGCGGGTAGTCGCGTAGCGCATCGGCCGGGCTCGACAGCACGGCCCGATCCGGTGGCAGGGCCTCGGCCTCGGTGAAGCTCCCGCAGGCCGTGCGACGCAGGTCGCGCAGGTGGGCGCCCCCACCGGCAAGGTGGCCGAGGTCGGCTGCCAACGTGCGGATGTAGGTGCCCGACGAGCACGACACCTCGATGCGGTAGACGAGCGGGTCGCTAGTCGGCTCGATCCCGAAGTGGTGGATCGTCACGGGTCGGGCCTCGCGCTCGACCTCGATCCCCTCGCGGGCGAGCTCGTGCAGCCGGCGGCCACCGACCTTCAACGCACTCACCATGGGCGGAACCTGCATGATCGGTCCGGTGAGGTGCTCAGCGACGAGGCGTCGCACCAGTGCGGGGTCGAGTCCGGACATCGCGTGGGTTGCTGTCACCTCGCCCGAGGCATCGAGGGTGCTCGTCTCCACACCGAAGACCACCTCGGCCGTGTAGGTCTTGCCGAGGGCCGTCAGGAAGCGCAGCAGACGAGTCACGTTGCCGACGCCGACCAGGAGCACACCGGTGGCGTCGGGGTCGAGGGTGCCGGCATGGCCGACCCTGCGCTCGCCGAGGCGGCGTCGGAGCATGCCCACGACATCGTGACTCGTGACGCCTGCTGGCTTGTCGACGACGGCGAGGCCGTGGACCGTTGGCGGCCTACGCCTGGCCATCGTCCCCGTCGTCGTCCACGTCGTCATCCACGTCCGGGCTCGGCGGCCGTTCGGGCAACGTCTCGCTCGAGGCCAGGATGCGGTCGATGTGCTCGGCTGCGCGGATGACCTGGTCGGGCCGGAACGACAGGATCGGGGTCTTCTTCGCCCGGACCTGCTTGCCGACGGCCGACTGGATGCGCACACGGTGCTCGGCCAGCACCTCGAGGATCACCTCGTCGCCTTCCTCGCCGGCGAGCGAGTCGAAGTACACGATGGCCCGGTTCATCTCGGGGTCGACGTCGATGGCCGTGATGGTGACGAGATCGAGACGCTCGTCGTCGATGCGGGTGAGCTCGTCGGCGATCACCTCGCGCAGCGACTCGTTGAGCCTCGCGGTGCGCGGGTAGCGGTGTTGGGATGGTGCTGTGCGGCGGCGGGGTCGGCTCATGGTGGAAGTCTCCGTGACAGGCGGTCAGTCGAACGACGGGCGGTCGCGGTTCGAGCGCTTCAACTCGGCCATGCCACTCGTGGTGGCGATGGTCTCGACGGCCTCCCACAGGCGCACTGCCTCGGCCCCGCGAGGAATGCGGGCGATGACCGGACCGAAGAAGCTCGCCTCACGTTCGGTGCCGGGATGGAAGGTGATGATGGGAGTGCCGACGTCGCTGCCGGCACGAGCGAGCGCCAGGTCGGTGTCGGCGCGAATGTGGGCGTCGTGGCCGGCTTCGTCGGCCTCGGTCGCCAGGGCGGGGTCGCATGCCGCTGCCACGAGCGCCTCCGCGAGGAAGCCCTTCGGGTCGGCGAGGAAGCTGTCGCGTCGCTGCTGGGGATGGAAGCGCTCACCCAACTCGGTGTACAGCCGACCGACTGCGTCCTCGCCGTGCGCGAGGCGCACTGCGTCGCCGACGCGCAGGCACTGCAACCCGGCGAGGTGCACGGCGCGATACGCAGGGGTGTACCAGTCGTCGGTGCGGTGCTCGTTGAGCATCGCCAGCGAGATGAACCTCCACCGCACCGACAGGTCGCGCTGACGCTGCACCTCGGTGACCCATCGCGAGGTGATCCAGGCCCACGGGCACACGGGGTCCCAGAAGAAGTCGAGATCGGTCATGGGGGCACGATACCGAGCGATGGGCCGATGGCCCGCTCACCGGCACAGCAGCCGCTCGACGCGACGGGCGGCGAGGCGCAGCGCGACCAGCGAGATCACCACCAGCACTGCGGCGTGCACCACCAACGACCAGGTCCACACTCCGGCGTTCGCCGCGCGGACGAGCACCACACCGTGGTAGAGCGGCGAGAGGTTGACCAGCCAGCTCCAGCCCCCGTAGGCGGCCACCGGGAAGAAGGTGGCGGAGAAGAGCAGCATGGGCATCATCAATGTGTCGACGATCTCCATGTCGGACCAGCCCCGCATGTAGGTGGTGCCGAGGAACCCCAGGCCGGCGAAGGTGAGGCCGATCAGTGCGCAGACCGGAAGCGCCGCCAGGCACCACCACGACTCGGTGAGCCCCATCGCAGCCATCACGGCGAGGAACCCGATCGCGTAGATCTGGCCGCGGAGCAACGCCCAGGTGATCTCGCCCACAGCGACGTCGACCGGCCGCATCGGCGTCGCCAGCGCAGCGTCGTAGATGCGTGCGTAGCGAAGGCGGTGCAAGACATTGCCCGTCGAGTCGAACACGGCGCCGTTCATGGCCGATGCTGCCATGAGGGCAGGGGCCACGAACGCGTCGTAGGGGACCTCGCGACCACCGACGGACACCCCGCCGACCAGTTCCCCCAGCCCGGCGCGCATCGACAGCAGGTAGAGCAGGGGCTCGAAGAAGCCGCTCACGATCAACAGCCACTGGCGACGGTAGGCGAGCACGTGCCGCTCGACC
Source organism: Ilumatobacteraceae bacterium (assembly GCA_040398525.1). Lineage (GTDB taxonomy): Bacteria > Actinomycetota > Acidimicrobiia > Acidimicrobiales > Ilumatobacteraceae > VFMC01. The sequence goes on from JBBATY010000001.1 coordinate 218,902, forward strand.
ATCCGCTGCGGTCGACGGGCCACGAGTTCGGCCGGGATGATCCTCAGCAGCACCGGCAGCACCTCACGGGCACAGCCTCGACGACAGGCGCCGAACCGCCACCACGCCCCCGACCACGGCCCACAGAGCGACGTACGCCAGGTGGCCGGCAGCCGCGAGCAGGTCGACACCGCCCGTCGTGAGGCCGCGGGCCACCACTACCCCGTGCCACAGCGGAGCCACCCTGGCCAGCCACTGCACCACGCCGGGCAGCTGGTCGAGCGGGTAGAACGCGCCGCCGAACAAGAACAACGGCACCAGCACGAAGCGCTGCAGCGCGGCGAACACACCGTCGAGCTCGGCACCGATCGACACCGCCATGATCGGCATCGCGAACGCGACGCCCACCAGGGCTGCCACCAGCACCGCAGGGGCAAGGCCCCAGCTGCGGGTTGCAGGGAACAGGGCCAGCGCCAGGGAGACCGCCGTGGCCGCGAGCGCGGCGCGTGTGGCCATCCACACGGCGTGGCCACCGACGATGTCGCGCGCACCGAGGGGCGTCGCAGCGATGCCGTGGTAGAGCCGTTGCCACCGCAGCCCACCCATCACCGGCCACATGCTCTCGTCGGAGCACACCGACATCGCCGTGGTCACGAGCAGACCTGGTGCCACGAACGCCACGTACGGCAACGACCCGAGCACATCGCTCGACCCTGCGTTGCGGTCGACGAGCGCTCCCACTCCCACCCCGAGGCCGAGCAGATACAGCATCGGTTGGACGAACGAGGCCATCACGTTCAGCCGCCAGAGCCGACGGAACGCAACGACGTGGCCCTCCATCACCCGCAGCAGGCCAGGGGTCGACAGGGCCACGTTCAGTCCACCAACGAACGTCCGGTGAGCATCAAGAACACGTCCTCGAGGCTCGAACGGCGGACCAGCACGCTCTCGGCATGCACGCCACGACGGTGCACCTCGGCATGGGCCGCCTCGCCGTCGTCGACGTACACGAGCACACGATCGGCGAGCACCTCGATCCGCCTCCCGATACCTCCCAGCACGTCGACCGCCGCCCCGGCGTCGGGCCCGAGGCGGAGCTCGAGCACTTCACGGGTCGAGTGGACACGGATCAGCTCGGACGGTGAGCCCTCGGCGACGATGCGACCTTCGTCCATCACCACCAAGCGATCACAGAGTTGCTCGGCCTCGTCCATGTAGTGGGTGGTGAGCACCTGGGTGACGCCCTGTTGCTTCAGTCGGTACAACCGTTCCCACAGCACGTGACGCGCCTGCGGGTCGAGCCCGGTGGTCGGTTCGTCGAGCAGCAGCAGATCGGGTTCGTTGATCAGGGCGCGGGCGATCGACAGTCGTCGCTTCATGCCGCCACTCAGCTGCTCGACCACGCTGTCGGCGCGATCGGAGAGACGGGTGAACTCGAGCAGCTCGGTGGTCCGGCGCCGGCACTCCGCCCGGGACAGGTCGAAGTAGCGCCCGTAGACGAACAGGTTCTCGCGCACACTGAGCTCGGTGTCGAGCGTGTCGAGCTGAGGCACCACGCCGAGCTTGGCGCGGATGGCCGGCCCGGACACGGCCGGGTCGAGGCCGAAGATGCGCAACACCCCACCGGAGACCGGCGAGACGCACGCGATCATCCGCATCGTGCTGCTCTTGCCGGCCCCGTTCGGGCCGAGGAAGCCGAAGACCTCGCCCGGCTGCACCTCGACGTCGATGCCGCGGACCGCCTCGAAGGCACCGAACCTCTTGACGAGCCCCTTCGCCAGGATCAGCGGGGCGCCCACATCAGGTCCGAGCGATCTCGCGCTCTTCGAAGGTTTCGATGACGTCGCCCGGCTTGAGGTCCTGGAAGTCGGTCAGGCCGATACCGCACTCGAAACCCTCGCGGACCTCGCGGACATCGTCTTTGAACCGGCGCAGCGACTGGATCGCACCCTTCCAGATGATGACGCCCTCGCGGAGGAAGCGCACCTTCGACCCACGGGTGATGGTGCCGTTGAGCACCATGCATCCGGCGATGGCTCCGATCTTCGGCACACGGAAGATCTCGCGCACCTCGGCATCGCCGGTGACGACCTCTTCGTACTCCGGCGCAAGGAGGCCGACCATGGCCCGCTCGATGTCCTCGATCAGCTTGTAGATGATCTCGTACGTGCGGATCTCGACGCTCTCGGCGTCGGCCAGTTCGCGGGCTTTGCGGTCGGGACGGACGTTGAAGCCGATCAGCGTGGCATTGGTGGTCGACGCCAGCGTGATGTCGTTCTCGGTGATGCCACCGACAGCTCGGTGGACGAAGGCCAGCTTCACCGTCTCGCGCTCGAGACGCCGCAAGCTCTCGGTGACCGCCTCGAGCGAGCCCTGGACGTCGGCCTTGAGCACCAGGTTCAGCGTGGCGACCTCGCCGCGCTGGATCTGGCTGAAGATGTCCTCGAGCTTCACGCCACGCTGCACACGGGCGTCGCCGCGCTGGTTGGTGAGCCGCTGGCGCTGCTCGCGGGCTTCGCCCACGGTGCGCGCCGTCTTCTCGTCCGGCGCGGCGCGGAACTCGTCGCCGGCGTTGGGCACCGACGACAGGCCGAGCACCTGCACCGGGGTGCTTGGCCCGGCCTCTTTCACCTGCTTGCCGGTGTCGTCGATCATCGCCCGGACACGGCCCCAGGCCGCACCGGCCACGATCGGGTCGCCGACCTTCAGCGTGCCCTTGTCGACGAGGATGGTGGCCACCGGGCCACGGCCGGTGTCGAGGTTGGCCTCGAGCACGATGCCCTTCGCCCGACCCGTCGGGTTGGCCGTGAGCTCCTCGAGCTCGGCCACCGTCGCGAGCTGCTCGAGCAGATCGTCGACGCCGAGGCCCTGCTGGGCTGCCATCTCGACGACGATCGTGTCGCCGCCCCAGCTCTCGGGAACCAACCCCTGCTCCGACAGCTGAGCCATCACCCGCTGCGGGTCGGCGTTGTCCTTGTCGATCTTGTTCAGCGCCACCACGATCGGCACTTCGGCCGCCTTGGCGTGGTTGATCGCCTCGACCGTCTGCGGCATCACACCGTCGTCGGCTGCCACCATCAACACCACGATGTCGGTGACCTGGGCGCCACGGGCGCGCATCTTGGTGAAGGCTTCGTGACCCGGGGTGTCGAGGAAGGTGATCTCGCGACCGGCCGCCTCCACCTTGTACGCACCGATGTGCTGGGTGATGCCTCCGGCCTCGCCGGCGACGACGTTCGCGTTGCGGATGCGGTCGAGCAGCGTGGTCTTGCCATGGTCGACGTGACCCATGACGGTGATCACCGGAGCGCGCAGCACCTGCAAGGTCTCGTCGTCGTCGTCGGAGTCGTCGAACATCGCCTGGAGCTCGAGCTCTTCTTGCTGACCGGGTTCGACGAGGAGCAGGTCAGCGCCGATCTCGAGCGCGTAGAGCTCCATCTGCTCGTCGCTGAGCGTCATCGTGGCGGTGACCATCTCGCCGTTCGACATGAGGAAGCGGATGACGTCGGCCGCCGTGCGGTTCATCTTCGGCGCGAACTCCTGCGCCGACACACCGCGCTCGATGACGACCGTGCCCTCCGGGACAGGCGCCGAGCTCGGCGTGTACGAACCACCGAGCTGTGGGCCCTGCGCCTCGAAGTCGCGACGCCGACGCGCCCGGCTCTTCTTGCGCGGGGCTCGTCGCTGACCGCTGGGCCGAGCGCCACCGGGACGTGCGCCTGCCGGCGCACCGGGACCACCAGGGCCCCGACCACCACCGGGGCCGCCAGGACCACCACCTGGGCCGCCAGGCCGGGGGCCGAAGCCACCTGGACGTGGGCCACCGGGCCGCGGGCCACCGACACCACCGGGACGGGGACCACCGGGGCCACCTGGACGCGGGCCGCCTGGACGCGGCGCATAGCCAGCACCGCCCGGACGCGCACCGGGAGCCGACGGACGGGCAGAGCCGGGCGGCGGCGGGATCGGACGGCCGCTGGCCGACATCGGACGCGCGCCCGGCGGGGGCGGGATGGGTCGCCCGCTCGGCGACACAGGGCGGGCCGGCGCACCGGGTGCGCCCGGCGCCGCGGGCCCGGCACCAGGGCGAGGCGGCGGAGCGCTGGGCCCACCGGGACGAGCGCCGGCAGGCGGTGCGGACGGACGCGCAGCGGGCGGTGGGCCAGCCGGACGCGGGGCCGTGGGCGGCAGCGGACGGGCGGCGACAGGTGCTTGGCGACTGGTGTCGCCCGGAGTCGGCCGGGTGCTGACGATGCGCCGCGGCTCGTCGGTCTCCGCGGGCGGCGCGGTGACCGTCGGCGGCGCAGCAACCGCGGGCTGCACGTCGGCCGTGGGCGTCACCTCAGCGCTCGGAGCAGGCCGCTCGACCGGTTCGGCCTGCACGACGACCGTCGGGGCCTCGACCTGGGGCGCTGGCTTCATGACTGGCGGTGCCTCGACGGCTGGTTGCTCCACGTCGGCCGGCTCGGCCTCGGCCGAGTTCGTCGCTGTGGCCTTCTTGGCCGGAGCCTTCTTGGTCGGCTTGGCCTCTTCGGGCTGCTCAGGCCGCGTCAGACCATCGCGCTCGGCGCGGCGACGGAGCCGGTCGGCCTGGGCTTCGATGATCGACGACGACTGGCTCTTGGCCTCGACGCCCATCGTGTTGCACAGGTTCAACAACTCCGTGTTGGTCATCCCGAGCTCTTTGGCGAGCTCGTGCACGCGGATCTTCTTGGTGGGCAAACTCATTCAGCCTTTCGTCGGCGACGGCGCTCCGGCCCGATGTCCGGCGGCTCGCGATTGTCTCATGTCTTCGTGGGTGGTGACCAATGAGTCGACCAGTGTCTCGAGCGCTGCTGCGTCGACGGATCGGCGCCAGGCCCGGGCGAACCCGCCCTTGCGTGCCGCACGGGTTGCGCACGCTGCAGAGCAGACCCATGCACCACGCCCGGCTGCGGTACGGCTCGTCCGCGCCGAGCCGTCGGCGTCGACGACACAGCGCCGCAGCTCGCGCTGCGGACGCGTGGCGCGGCACCCGATGCAGGTGCGCAGCGGCTCGCGGAGCACGGGGTCAGGCGTCGGGTCCGTCGCCACCCTCCACGGTCTCCGGCGGCGCTGCCGTCGTTGCATCGGTCTCGACCTGGCCGCTCCACTCCGCGGCACTGACGACCGAGCCGTCGGCGGCGCGGAACTCCATCACACCGGCCTCGTTCTCGACCCACTCGCCCTCGGCGTACTCGGTGTCGTCGGGGCCCTCATCGAGCTGGTTCTCGCCACGGATGTCGATCCGCAGACCGACCAGCCGGGCGGCGAGACGCGCATTCTGGCCTTCCTTGCCGATGGCCAGGCTGAGCTGGTTGTCGGGCACGATGACCTGGGCCTGGGTGCCGTCGGAGCTGATGATGACATCTTTGACCTTGGCCGGCGACAGCGCCTTGGCGACGAAGTCGGGGATGTCCTCGCTGAAGGGGACGATGTCGATCTTCTCGCCGCGAAGCTCGTTGACGACCATTCGCACCCGACCACCCCGGGCCCCGACGCATGCGCCGACCGGATCGACGTTGTGGTCGTTGCTCCAGACGGCGATCTTGGTGCGATGGCCTGGCTCGCGAGCGCACGCCTTGATCTCGACGATGCCGTCGGCGATCTCGGGCACCTCGAGCTCGAACAGGCGCTTGATGAGGCCGGGGTGCGTGCGGCTGACGACGATCTGCGGGCCCTTCGCGGTCTTGCGGACCTCGACGATGTAGGCCTTGACGCGTGCTCCCGGCTCGGGCCGCTCGTACGGCACCTGCTCGGCCTGGGGCAACAGGCTCTCGACGCGACCGAGGTCGAGGAGCGTGTACCGCGAGTCGGTCTGCTGGATGATGCCGGTGACGAGGTCGCCCTCGCGGTTGGCGTACTCCTCGAACTTGCGATCGCGCTCGGCTTCGCGGATCTTCTGGTTCATCACCTGGCGGAAGGTCTGCGCCGCGATGCGGCCCATCTCCTCCTTCTTCGGCGTGTCGTCGCGCTCGTTGATCCACTCGCCGTTCTCGTCGACGTCGTATGCGATGAAGGTGAACTCGAGGGTGTCGGGGTTCACCTCGACGACCACTTCCTCGGCCGCGCCGGGACGGCGCTTGTAGGCGAGGGCGAGTGCGTCGGCGAGAACCTGCAGCAGCGCGTCGACCGAGATGTTCTTCTCGTTCGCCAGCATGCGTACTGCATCGGCCATGTCGAGGTTGCTCATTGCGCCTCCTGGTGTGACGTCGCGTTGGGAGCACCGGCGTCGCCGGTGTCGACTGGGTTGGCCTGCGCCTTTGGCGCCGCCTTGGTCTTGCTGGGCCCCTTGCCCGGCTTGGGTGCCGGGCCCCACACGAAGACCGTGCGGGCTCGGTCGATCTGGTCGTAGGCGACGACGCGGTCGGTCAGGTCGTCGGCACGGATGGTCGCGCTCTGCTCGTCGGCGGCGACGAGCACACCCTGCAGGCGCCGCTCGCCCTGGACGACGTCGCGCAGGCGGATCGCCACGGTCTTGCCCACCTCGCGCTGGAAGTGGGTCGGAGTGCGCAGCGTCCGCTCGAGACCGGGACTGGTCACCTCGAGGGTGTAGTGACCGGGCATCGGGTCGTCGTGGTCGAGGTCGCGCGAGAGCATCTTGGTGACGAGCGTGAGCGTCTCGAGGTCGACCCCGCCTGCCGAGCCGGGGGGCGTGTCGACGGTGACTCGCAGCGTGCCGCCGCGGAACTCGACGTCGTAGAGATCGAGACGGAGGTCGGCGACGACGGGCGCGACCATGCGACGCACTCGTTCGAGGGTCGTCTCGTTGCTCATCTCGCCTCCTTCCGGGCTCGTCGGTTCGTGCTCGTCGGTCGAGAACTCCCCCCATCAGTGACAAAGGCGTGGGCCGGTGGCCCACGCCTTGTGATGTTCGGAGAACTCAAGGACGGCAACGAGTATATCCCCCGGTCGGCCGAGGCGGACGGAGAGTAGCCTTGCGACCCGTGCTGCGCTTGTCGACCCTGTTCGTCCGTACCCTCCGCGAGGACCCCGCCGATGCCGAGGTGGCGAGCCACCGATTGCTCGTGCGGGCCGGCTACATCCGCCGCGCCGCGCCCGGTGGCTTCACCTGGTTGCCGCTCGGCTGGAAGGTGTACCGCAAGGTCGAGGATCTGGTCCGCGACGAGATGGATCGCGAGGGCTTCCAGGAGGTCCACTTCCCCGCACTGCTGCCCCGCGAGCCCTACGAGGCCACGGGCCGCTGGGCCGACTACGGCGACAACCTGTTCCGCTTGGTCGACCGGCGTGGCTCCGACATGCTCCTCGCCCCGACGCACGAGGAGATGTTCACCCTGCTGGTGAAGGACCTCTATTCGAGCTACCGCGACCTGCCGCTCGTCATCTACCAGATCCAGACGAAGTATCGCGACGAGGCGCGACCGCGGGCCGGGCTGTTGCGCGGCCGCGAGTTCGTCATGAAGGACTCGTACTCGTTCGACCTCGACGAGACCGGCCTCCAGGCCAGCTACGACAAGCACCGCGTGGCCTATCAGCGCACCTTCGACCGCATGGGGCTGCCCTATGTCATCGTCTCGGCGGTCAGCGGTGCGATGGGCGGTTCGGCCAGCGAGGAGTTCCTGGTGCCGCTCGCAGTGGGCGAGGACACCTACGTCAAATGCTCGGCGTGCGACTACGCCGCCAACACCGAGGCTGTCCAGGTGGCGCCACCGTCACCGTGCTCGTGGGCCGACCAGCCCGCCGCGCAGGTGATGGACACACCCGACACCCCGACCATCCAGACACTGGTCGACCTGTTCAACGCGCGGCCCGAGCTGCGCCGAGCCGACCGCGACTGGACCGCTGCCGACACGCTGAAGAACCTCGTGGTCAAGCTGAAGCATCCCGACGGCCGCACCGAGCCGCTGGCGATCGGGGTGCCCGGCGACCGCGACGTCGACCTGAAGCGCCTCGAGGCCCAGGTGGGCCCCGCCGAGATCGAGCCGTTCTCCGAGGCCGACTTCGCCGCGAACCCGGCGCTCGCCAAGGGCTACATCGGCCCCGGGGCGTTGGGGCTGCACAACGCCAGCGGCATCCGCTACCTGGTCGATCCGCGCATCGTCGACGGCACGGCCTGGATCACCGGCGCCGACCTCCCGGGCAAGCACGTTGCGCATCTGGTGATGGGCCGCGACTTCACGCCCGACGGTGTGATCGAGGCCGCCGAGGTGTTCGCCGGGGACCCCTGCCCGCGCTGCGGGGCAGCACTCGAGATCGCTCGCGGGATCGAGATGGGCCACATCTTCCAGCTCGGCCGGAAGTACGCCGAGGCGCTGGGGCTCACGGTGCTCGACGAGCAGGGCACCACCCGTGTGGTGACGATGGGCTCGTACGGCATCGGTGTGTCACGTGCCGTCGCCGCCATCGCCGAGCTGAACTGCGACGACAAGGGCCTCATCTGGCCGAAGGAGATCGCTCCCGCCCAGGTGCACCTCATTGCCACCGGCAAGCCCGGCGACCCCCAGCTGCCAGCCGCGGAGACACTCGCCGCCCAGCTCGAGCAGGCGGGCATCGACGTGATCCTCGACGACCGCTCCGGGTTGTCGATGGGCGTGAAGTTCAACGACGCCGAGCTGCTCGGCATGCCCGTGATCGTCGTCGTCGGCCGGGGTCTGGCCGACGGCGTGATCGAGTTGAAGGACCGCCGCAGCGGCGAGCGCCGCGACATCGCGCTGGTCGACGCCGTCGGCGAGATCGGCGCGTTGCTGGCGACGCTGCCCTGAGCGGGCTCAGCTGAAGCGCACCAGGCCCTGGTCGATCACCGTACGGTCGGCCACCGATGTGGTGAACACGGCCTCGCCGTCGCCGGTGCGCCAGATGCGGACCGTGAGCGCGTCGCCGGGCAGCACGGGCGACGAGAAGCGGCCCTCGATGTGGTGGAAGCGGGCCACGTCGTCGCTGCACAGCGCCGTGAGCAGTGCCCGGCCGGTGAAGCCGTAGGTGCACAGCCCGTGCAGGATCGGCCGGTCGAAGCCGCCGATCGCGGCGAACGACGGGTCGGTGTGCAGCGGGTTGCGGTCGCCCGACAGCCGGTACACGAACGCCTGGTCGGGAAGGGTCTGCATGACGATCTCGTGATCCGCTGCCGTGTCGGCGGGCGGCTCGTTCTGGGGCCCCGATGGGCCACGGTCGCCGCCCCAACCACCCTCGCCACGGATGAACATCGCCGAGCGTGTGGTGTAGAGCGCCTCGCCCGACTCGAGGGTGACGTCGTTCTCGACGACCACCACCGCGGCCTTGCCCTTGTCGTACATGGCAACGACGCGATCCTGGGCGCTCGCAGTGGCTTCGACGGGGATCGGACGATGCAGGGTGACCGCCTGTGAGCCGTGCACCAGCAGCGCCGGGTTGAACGACCCGATCTGGCTGAGCGAGCTGCGACCCGGGGAGGCCGAGCCGGAGCCGGCAACAACTGCGAACGTCGGGTACACCACCTGCTGGGTGTCGCGGGTGTTCTCGGTCGAGAACTGCAGATCGGCCTGGCCGGCGCCGATGCCGACTGCGTAGAGGAGGGCGTCCTTCGAGGTCCACGAGATCGTGCGGACATCGCCGGTGGCGCCGACGGCTGCTGGATTCAACGGCATGAGCTTCCCCTTCGTTTCGGCCGGCCGTGCCGGACGGTGCGTCGCACATCATGGTCCAATCAGGACCAAGGTCTCTACCTGGCACCTCCGCCTCAACGCTCAATGGGGTGCATGAGGATCCTGTTGCTCGCCAGCCGGCCCGAGGACGCGCAGGCGGTGGAGGCCTCGCTGCTCGACGAGGGCCACACCGTCGCGTCCTGCCACGACGACGCCGGTGGCCCGTGCCGCGGCCTCCACCATCACGGTCTCGAGGTCCACGAGGGTTGCCCGCTCGAGTCGAGCGTCGACGTCGCCGTGATCGCCCGCGGCGTCGGCGTCGAGCCGACGATGGGTGAGATGGGGGCCATCTGTGCAGCTCGACACCGGGTGGGGGTGATCCGCGTCGATCCGGCCGATCTGCACACCGAGTCGCTGTACGAGCAGGCAGACACTGCGGAACGAGCCGTCTGCGCGGCCTACGAGGCCTCGGTCCGACTGCATCTCACTCGGGCACTGCCCGAGGCCCCTGAGCCGATCGTGAGCGTGAACCGCCACGACGCCGACGTCCGGGTCAGCCTGCTGCTCGACCAGCAGGTCGACCAGTTCCTCACCGGAGCTCTGGCGGACCGCGCGCGGGAAGCAGTGCGCAGCTACGACCCCTACGCGAGGGTCATCGACATCGTGGTGGTGCCGCCCCGCTGAACTGTGGCGGCGAGCCCGGAACAGGTCCGGGCGGGGTGCTCAGCGTCCCTGCGGCCAGTGGCCGGGTTCGCCGTCCATGCCGGCGTTGAGCCGGGCCTTGGCGACCAGGTCCTGCACCACGGGGCCGAGCTGGGTCGGGTCGTCGAGCGGGGTCGCTCGCGGGCCGCGCGACCAGCCCTCGGCGATGGCCAAGGTCTGACCGCTGGCCTCGAACACGCGACCGGTGACACCCTTCGACTCGGCCGAGGCGAGCCAGGTGACGATCGGCGCGATCCAACGCGGCGAGCGCATCTCGCGCTCTTCGTCGGTCTCGGGTGCCGGCCCGAGGCCCTCGGTCATCCGGGTCAGGGCCACCGGGGCGACGGCGTTCACCGTGACGCCGTAGCGGCTCAACTCGAGCGCGGAAATGATCGAGAACGAGGCGATCCCTGCCTTCGCAGCGCCGTAGTTGGTCTGGCCCGGGTTGCCGTAGATGCCGCTCACCGACGTGGTGTTGATGATCCGGCCGTCGACCGGATGGCCGGCCTTCGACTGCTCGCGCCAGTAGGCCGCTGCCCACCGGCTCGGGGCGAAGGTGCCCTTCAGGTGGACGGCGATGACTGCGTCCCACTCCTCCTCGGTCATGTTGACGAGCACCCGGTCACGCAGGATGCCCGCGTTGTTGACCAGGGCGTGCAGGTCGCCGAAGGTCTCGATCGCCGTGTTGATGAGACGCTGCGCGCCCTCCCACGAGGCGACACTGTCGCCGTTGGCGACCGCCTCGCCGCCCATCGCCTTGATCTCCTCGACCACCTGCTGGGCGGGGCTCAGGTCGCCACCGCTTCCGTCGACGTTGCCACCGAGGTCGTTGACGACGACCTTGGCCCCATGGGCGGCCAGGCTGAGCGCGTGCTCGCGGCCGATGCCCCGGCCGGCCCCGGTCACGATGGCCACACGGCCTTCACACAGACGACTCATGATGCGAACCTCCTCGGCACCGTTGCGCCGCCACGCCCTGCGTTGCGGCCACTGCCGTCCCATCGACGGCCCGGGCATGCTACGCCGGGCAGTGGCGACGAGTGCCACTCGGGATCGACCGTGCGCTGCGGGGGTCGCGGGCCTAGCCTCGCTCGCTGATGGCCAACGAACGTGATGTCGTCGTGATCGGTGCGGGGCCAGCGGGCACCGCTGCTGCCATCACGCTCGCCCGGGCCGGCCGACAGGTCACCGTGGTCGACAAGGCCGTGTTCCCACGCGACAAATGCTGCGGCGACGGCCTGACCACGCTCGCACTTCGCGAGCTCGATGATCTCGGCCTCGACCCCGCTGCCGTGCCCAACTGGTGCACGGTCGAGGCGGCCTGGCTGCGCTCACCCTCCGGCCGCGAGGTCCGCGTGCCACTGCCCACCGGGCAGGGCATCTACGCGGCCACCACGCCACGGGTCGAGCTCGACGCGGCACTCGTCGAGCTCGCTACCGCCGCTGGTGTCGAGGTCGTGCAGGGCCATGCGGTCACCGCGCTGCACCTCCAGTCAGACGGTGTGGTGGTCGACGTCGAGGGGCGTGAGCCGCTGAGGGCGTCGTTCGTCGTCGCTGCCGACGGGATGTGGTCGCCGACCCGCAAGCTGCTGGGCCTCGCCGAGCCCGGCTACCTCGGCGAGTGGCACGCCTTCCGTCAGTACGCCAGGAATGTCACCGGCCCCGCTGCCGAGCGGCTGTACGTCTGGTTCGAACCCGACCTGCTCCCCGGCTACGCGTGGAGCTTTCCGCTGCCGGGCGGACGGGCGAACATCGGCTTCGGCGTCCTGCGGCGGGCCGGGCACACCGGTAAGGAGATGAAGCAGCTCTGGGAGGGCCTGATCGAGCGCCCGCACATCGCTGCGGCCCTCGGGGCAGGCGTCGAGCTCGAAGGCCGCCACACGGCCTGGCCGATCCCGGCGGCGGTCGACACGGCGGTGCTCAGCCACGGCCGCGTGCTGTTCGTCGGCGATGCCGCCCGGGCCACCGACACGATGACCGGTGAGGGCATCGGTCAAGCCCTGCTCACCGGCCGACTGGCCGCCGAAGCGATCGCGGCTGCGGAACCTGGTCGGGTCGACGAGGTCGAACGGCACTACCGCAGGGCGGTGCGCCACCACCTGCTCGCCGACCACCGCATGTCGGTGGTGCTCAGCCGGGCGCTCGCCCACCGACGCGGGGCCCGGGGGGCGATCAGGCTCGTGGGCATGTCGGCGTGGACCCGGCGCAACTTCGCTCGTTGGATGTTCGAGGACGAACCGCGAGCGATCGTGCTCACTCCGTCACGTTGGCACCGGGGCTTCCTACGCCGGCCGGGGCCGTTCCGACAGACCACGTGACGTCGCGTCGGCGATGTCGCGGACGTAGTTCTCGCGGATCGTCTCCTGCAGGCGCGTGTCGACCGTCTCGGCCGCGAGCAGGTTGAAGATGTAGGCCCGACGCGGGCGATCGACCGTGGTGTTCGGGCCCGTGTAGTGCGGTGTCATCACGGTGTGGATGGTGGCCCCACCGGGACGTAGCCCACAGGCGACAGCGTCGTCGATGCCGAGCTCGGCGGGGTCGTCGACTCCGAGCAGTCGGCCGTCGTCGTCGGGATGGCCCGACACGACATGATGGGCCACCGTGCCCTCGCGGTGGCGGCCGGCGACGAACTGCATGCACCCGTTGTCGGCGTCGACTTCATCGAGTGCCACCCAGAACTGGATCGACATGAGCGGCATGCGGAAGCCGGGACGGGCAACCGGCTTCTCTAGGTAGGCCGCGTCCTGGTGCCACGGCGTGTCGTGTGGGTGCTTCGGCGGTTTGTCGATGAGCATGTCGTAGATGCGGTTGGCGTGGGCGCAGCCGAACAGGTCGCGCATCACCTCGCGACCGGCCTCGAGAGCCGGGTTCTCGTCGAACAGCGGGTGGACCATCGACGGCACCAGCACCTGGCGGGTGATGCCCCCGAGCCAGCGGTCGGTCGGCGACTCGACCCGGAAGCCGACGATGTCGTCGTATGCGGCACGCAGCTCGTCGACGACCGTGTCGTCGACGAGGCGTTCGATCGCCAGGAACCCCTCGTCCCAGAACTGAGAAACCTGCTCGGCCGTCAGCATGGCGTCACTGTACCCAGTGGGTGGGGCCGCCCCGGACGACACGCCTCGTGCCTCGGGCGCGCAGGTTGGCTACGGTTCGACCATGCGCACACGACTGACCGAGATGCTGGGCATCGACCACCCGATCATGCTCGCCGGGATGGGTGGCGTCAGCTACCACGAGCTCGTCGCTGCGGTGAGCGAGGCCGGCGGCATCGGCACCCTGGGTGCTTCGACGATGGGGCCCGACGAGCTTCCCGAGGAGATGGCCAAGGTCCGTGCGGCCACGGCCAAGCCGTTCGGCGTCGACCTGCTCACGGCCATGCCCGGCCAGGTCGAACGAGGCATCCAGTCGGTGATCGACGGCGGGGCGAGCATCTTCGTCGCCGGGCTCGGCGTACCCCGCGAAGTGATCGATCTGCTGCACGCCAACAACGTGCTCGTCGGCAGCATGTGCGGCAAGGTTCGACACGCAGTGTCGGCCGTGGCGAGCGGCGTCGATTTCGTGGTGGCACAGGGCACCGAGGGAGGCGGGCACACCGGCTTCGTCGCCACCATGGCGCTCATTCCGCAGGTGGTCGACGCCGTAGGTGACGCAGTGCCCGTCGTCGCCGCGGGCGGCCTGTACGACGGACGCGGCCTCGCGGCCTCGCTCGCCCTCGGCGCCGACGGCGTGTGGATGGGCACTCGGTTCATCGCCACCCCCGAGGCCCGCGCGGTGAACGGCTACAAAGAGACCCTGCTCGCCCTGCCCGAGGACGGCACCGTCATCAGCAAGGCCTTCACCGGCAAGACCTGCCGGGTCGTGCGCAACGACTGGACGGCGCACTACGAGCAGCACCCCGACGAGCTCGCGCCGTTCCCGCAGCAAGCCGCTGCGTCGATGCAGGCCGGGGTGAACCACCTCGGGGCACCCACGGGCACCGAGGTCGACGTGCGCCGCGAGTTCATGCCGTGCGGCCAGGGGGTGGGGGCGATCGACGACCTTCCCCCCGCCGGCGAACTGGTTCGGCGGATCCTCGACGAGGCCCTCGACGCCATCGACCGCGTCGCCCGCCTGCGAGGCTGACGCGATGACCTCGCTGCTCGACGATCACATCGCTCGGGTGTGGTCGCAGTCGATCGTGCCGACCCTCCACGAGTACATCGCGATCCCCAATGTGTCGCAGGCCTTCGACGCCGCATGGCGCGAGCACGGCCACATGGACGCCGCCGTCGCCCTGGTGCGCGACTGGTGTGCAGCGCGGGCCATCGGCGGTCTGCAGATCGAGGTGCGCGAGCTCCCCGGACGATCGCCGCTGATCGTGATCGAGGTGCCTGCGGCGAACGGCGGATCCGACGACGACGTGGTCCTCCTCTACGGCCACCTCGACAAGCAGCCGGAGATGACCGGCTGGCGCGAGGGTCTGGGCCCGTGGGTGCCCGTGGTCGAGGGCGACCGTCTCTACGGCCGCGGTGGCGCCGACGACGGCTACGCCGCGTTCGCCTCACTGCTGGCCATCGAGGCGGCGCAACGGGCGGGCCTCCCCCACCACCGCTGCATCGTGCTGATCGAGGCCAGCGAGGAGAGCGGCAGCCCCGACCTCCCCGCCCATCTCGACGCGCTGGGCGACCGGCTCGGCACCCCGAGCCTGGTGCTGTGCCTCGACTCGGGATGCCTCGACTACGAGCGGCTCTGGGTCACCACGTCGCTGCGTGGGCTCGCCGCCGGCCAACTGCGCGTCGACATCCTCACCGAAGGAGTGCACTCTGGTTCGGCGAGCGGACTGGTGCCCTCATCGTTCCGCATCGTGCGCAGCCTGCTCGACCGGGTCGAGGATGCAGTGAGCGGACGCATCCTGCTGCCCGAGCTCCATGTCGACGTGCCGGCCGACCGTCGACGTCAGGCCGAGGTCACCGCAGCGGAGTTCCCCATCAGCGGCGACTTCCCGTGGGTGCCAGGCGCCCGACCGACCACCGACGACCCCGCCGAACAGATGTTGGCGACCACCTGGCAGCCGACGCTCAGCATCACCGGCGTCGACGGCATCCCTCCCGTCGACAGGGCGGGCAACGTGCTGCGCCCGCACACGGCGCTCCAGTTGAGCTTCCGCCTTCCACCCACGTGCGATCCCGACGCCGCTCTCGCCGCGATCGAGCACGCCCTCACCACCGACCCGCCGTACGGTGCGCGGGTGCAGTTCATCGGCGGCCACGCCGGCCCGGGCTGGAACGCACCCTCGTTCGCGCCCTGGCTCGAGGCCGCACTCGACGAGGCCTCGATCGCCGAGTTCGGCAACCCCGCACGCGCGTTCGGCGAGGGAGGCACGATCCCCTTCATGGGCATGCTCGGCAACCGTTTCCCCGACGCGCAGTTCGTGATCACCGGTGTGCTCGGGCCCGATGCCAACGCCCACGGCCCCAACGAGTACCTCCACCTCCCCACGGCCCAGCGGGTCACCGGTGTGCTCACCAGGGTCCTCGCGGCACACGCGACCCGCCCCCGCAACGCCGGCGCCTGATGCTCGAGCTGCTGCGGACCAACCGCGACCTGCGCATCCTGTTCGTCGCCCAGGTCGTCAGCTTCCTCGGCGACTGGTTCGCATTCGTCGCCCTTGCCGGCCTCGTCGACGACGCCACCGGGTCCGAGCTGCTCGTATCGCTCGTGCTGGTGTCGTTCTCGTTGCCGTCGTTCCTGTTCTCTCCCGTCGGCGGCCCGGTCGCCGACCGCTTCGACCGGCGCCTCGTCCTGGTGGTCGTCTCGGTCGCCCAGGCCCTGGCCGCGCTCGGGCTGCTGCTCGCCGACGCCGACCGGATCTGGGCGGTGTTCGTGTTCCAGGGGTCGATCTCGGCGCTCGCCGCATTCGTCAAGCCCGCTGTCGAGGCCGCTGTGCCGAACCTGGCCCGCAACGACGACGAGTTGCGCCGGGCCAACGCCTTGCTCGGGTCGACCTGGGGCGTGATGCTCGCCGTGGGTGCTGCGCTCGGCGGCGTGTTCAGCGAGGTCTTCGGCCGCACCGCCTGCTTCATCGCGAACGCCGCCAGCTTCGTGCTCGCCGCCGCGCTGTTCGCGATGATCCGCCGGCCGATGCAGTCGCACGACGTGTCCACCACCCGTGGCCGTGTGCGGCCCCTCGCCGACATGGTCGAAGCCGTCGGCTTTGCCCGCCGCGATCCGGTGGTGCTCGCCCTCCTCGCGTCGAAGGCGACCTTCGGGATCGGAGCCGGCGTGGTGAGCCAGCTCGCCGTCCTGGCCAGCGACGTCTTCAACGCCGGCGACGGCGGCCGCGGCGTGCTCATCGGGGCCCGTGGGGTGGGCGCCGGGCTGGGTCCGATCATCGCTGCGCGCTTCACGCGCGGCGATGTGCGCCGGGTGCTGTTGGTCTGCGGTGCTGCGGGCGTGGCCTTCTCGGTGCTCTACGTGGGCGCTGCCTGGGCACCGGGCATCATCGTGTGCGCAGTGCTCGTCGCCTGCGCCCACCTCGGAGGTGGAGCGCAGTGGATGATGAGCACCTACGGTCTGCAGCTCCGCTCGCCCGACTCGATCCGGGGGCGCGTCCTGGCCGGCGATTTCGCGATCGTCACGCTGGTGATCAGCATCGCCAGCGTGGTGGCCGGTCTGCTGTCGGAGGCCATCGGCGTGCAATGGGCGATCACCTGTTGCGCAGGTGCCGCAGGCCTCGGCGGCGTCACCTACCTCGTGCTCACCCGGCGCTTGCGGGCCACGATCTGAGCGACAGGGTCAGCGGGCGTCGATGATCGACGTCGCTGCGTCGACGAGGTGTTGGGCGCGGGCGTCGTTGGCCAGGTTCCCCGCAGGCTGGTTCATCACATAGGCGAAGGCCAGCTCGCGCTCGGGCTGCGCGAAGGCGACCGAACCGCCAGCGCCCGGATGCCCGTACGAGCCGGGCCCTGCATACGGCGTGAACGGGCCGTGGGTCATGAACCCCATGCCGAACGTGGTGGGCATGATGAGGCACGAGTCGGGCTCGTTGTCCGGCGTGACAGTGGTGCGGGCGATCTCGCGGACTTCGTCGGTGAGCAACTGCACACCGTCGATCGGGGCGATCGTCGCTGCGTACATGCGGGCGAGCGATGGGGCGTTGGTGATGCCGTTGGCAGCCGGGATCTCGGCCGCGTGGACGTCGCGCCGGTTGAAGGCGTTGCCGCCGTCGAGGTTGAACGCACCGTTCAGCGACAGGGCGCGCCCACCGCGGGTGTTGGGGCCCATGAACTGCTCGATCATCGCCTTCACGACCGGGTCGTCGGTCTGCGCAGCGAGAGGCGAACCCTGGATCGGTGACACCCGATCCTCGTGTTCGGCGGGCAGACCGATCCACATGTCGAGGCCGAGCGGCCCGGCGATCTCGTCGGCGACGAACTGCCCGATCGAGCGATGGGCAGGGTCGACGCGACGCACCAGCTCACCGGCCAACCAGCCATAGGTGAGGGCGTGGTAGCCGTGGGCCGTGCCGATCGGCCACTCGGGCTCGGTGTCGGCGAGGCGGGCGGTGATCGTGCCCCAGTCGAGCGCCTCGGCGAGGCTGATCTCGCCCTGGACGCTGAACAGGCCGCACTGGTGGCTGAGCAGCTGGGCGACCGTGGCGTCACCCTTGCCGTGGGCGGCGAACTCCGGCCAGTAGGTGCTGACCTTCTCGGCGTAGTCGAGCTGGCTCCGCCCGACGCAGATGCCGACGGCGATGGCCGCGATGCCCTTGGTGGTGGAGAACACCAGCTGCAGGGTGCTGTCGTCGTAGGGCTGATCGGAGCCCTCGTCGAACACCCCACCCCACAGGCTCACCACCTGTCGGCCGCGGTGGTACACCGCGACTGCGGCACCCGTCTCCTCACCACGCTCGAAGTTGCCGCGGAAGGCCGCCTCGACGGCTTCCCAACCAGACTCGACCGATCCCCCGAAGTTCGTCATGGCCCAGACGGTACCCGCCCGGGCCGACCGTGTCACTCGTGCCAGTCGAGCACGGTGCGCATCGTGGCGTCGAAGTCCTCGAAGCTCATCGAGCCCTTCACGCCGATGATCATCTCGGCATCGGCTCCGACCGGGTAGCGCAGGCGGCCCGGATCGTCGGTGGCTGCGGCGTAGATGACGTCGGCGACGATCTGCGCAGGAGCCGGCTCGCCGCTCACCAACGAGCGCTGCGCGGTGCGGAAGCGCTGCCACCGGGCGTACTCCTCGGAGCCCTCGGGCATCGCCCGGGCGATGACCGCATTGGCTCCGAGTGACGTGGCGAACTGTCCGGGCTCGACCAGGCGCACCCGGATGCCGCGGTGCGAGAGCTCGAAGTGCATCGCCTCGCTGAGCGCCTCGAGCGCGTGCTTGCTCGCCGCGTACAGACCGCCGTAGGGCGCTCCCACGAGACCGGCCACCGACCCCACGTTGACGATCGTGCCGCCCCCACGGGCGAGGAAGTGCGGCACCACGTTGCGCACGACGCGGACGACACCGGTGACGTTGGTGTCGAACTGCCGGAGCACCTCGTCGTCGGCGAACAGGTGCACCGAGCCGAACACCTCGATGCCGGCGTTGTTCACCACGATGTCGAGCCCGCCGAGCTGCTCGATCGCTCCCTGCACGGCAGCCTCGACGCTCGCCGAGTCGCAGACGTCGAGGGCCAACTCGACGATGTCGGCCCGCGCCGAGAGGGCCGCCGACTTGCCGGGCGTGCGCATCGTGGCCACGACCTTGTGGCCACGGTCGGCGAAGGTCAGTGCTGCCAGCTCGCCGAACCCGCTGCTGCACCCGGTGATGAGGACGTTTGCCATGCCAGGACTGTAGGGGCGAGTACGTTCCACGACATGGACCGAGCAGACGACGAGCCGCGCTGGGTCGAGCACGGCCTGCTCGATCCGTCGGCGCCGACAGCGGACGAACGCCGCGCGTTGCTCGGTTGGTTCACGTCGCTCGGCATCCCGATCGAGCAGATGGTCGACGCCGAGCGCGCCGGCGACCTGGCCGGACTGGCCGGCGACCTCGCGTTGCTCCCGGGCGAACGCTTCACGGTGGCCGAGCTCGCTCGCCGCACCGGGTTCGACCTCGAGACGGCGACACAGCTGCGCATCGCCGCCGGGTTCGCGCCGGCACCGCTCGCCGACCCGGTGTGCACGACCGACGACATCACCGTGTTCGAGCTGTTCGCCCTGGCGCGCGGCCTGTTCAGCCACGACGAGTTGCTCCACTTCACCCGCGTGGTCGGCTCGTCGATCCGCCGGGTGGCCGAGGCAGCCGGCGAGATGTTCCTCCGCGACGTCGAGGCCGGGCAACGCACCGAACTCGACGAGCTCGAGCGCGCGCAGATCGGCGTGCAGGCCATCGAGCTCGCCCGCCAGGCGACCGGGCTGTTCGACCCGCTGTTCCGCGCCCACCTGGCCGAGTCGGTGCGCGCCAGCCGTCGCGCCCTCGCCGGCCACGACGACCTGACGACGATGCCGCTCAGCGTCGGGTTCGTCGACCTCGCTGGGTTCACCGAGCGCGCCGGGGCCGCGAGCCCGGCCGAGCTGCTCCGGCTGGTGTCGTCGTTCGAGGCGACCGCCCACGATCTGGTGACCAGCCACGGGGGCCGGCTGGTGAAGCTGATCGGCGACGAGGTGATGTTCACCACCGTCGACGCCGATGCGGCCTGCGCGATCGCCCTCGCGCTGACCTCCCGCGCCGGGGTGCCCGCCCGCGGTGGCCTCGCCCACGGCGAGGTCGTCACCAGTGGCGGCGACCTCTACGGGCCAGTGGTGAACCTGGCCTCACGCATCACCGATCAGGCGATCGTCGGCGAGGTGCTGGTGAACGACGCCATCGTCGAAGCAGCGCCCGGCCGGGGCTTCGAGCCCGCGGGCAGGCGCAGCTTGAAGGGGTTCTCCGAGCCCGTGAGGCTCTGGTCGCTCAGCCGCTGATCGACTGGGCCAGGATCAGGCGTCGTCGACGATCTCGCGCAGCATCTCGATCTGCTGCACCGCGTTCGGGCCAACCGGGTTGACCGACAGCACGGTCACACCGGCCTCCTTGAAGGCACCGACCCGCTCCTTGATGTAGCTCTTCGGGCCGACGAAGTTGGCCAGTTCGAGCCACTCGCCCGGCAGCGCCGCAGCAGCCTCGTCCTTCTTGCCCTCGAGGTACAGGTCCTGCACCTCGACGGCCTCCTTCTCGTAGCCGTAGGCGACAGCGATGTCGTTGTAGAAGTTCTTGCCGCGAGCGCCCATGCCACCGACGTAGAGCGCCATGTTCGGACGGCCGTAGTCGAGGATCTTCTTCTGCGCGTCGCCGGTGAGGCTCTCGTCGATCGCCAGCATGCCGCCGGCAGCGATGTCGAGCGGCTTGCGGTTCGGGTCGCGCTTGGCGGCACCGGCCTTCAGCTCCTTGCCCCACACGTTCTGGAACTTCTCGGGGATGAACATGATCGGCAGCCAGCCGTCGGCCAGCTCGGCCGTGGCGGTGACGCTCAGGCCCTTCAAGCTCGCCCACCAGATCGGGATGTCGCTGCGCAGCGGGTGGTTGATGAGCTTCAGCGGCTTGCCGAGCCCGGTGCCCTGACCCTCGGGGAGCGGTGCCTGGAACGTGACGCCCTGGTAGTCGAACTTCTCCTCGCGCTTCCAGATCATCCGGCACGCCTCGATGTACTCCTTGATGCGCACCATCGGCTTCTCGTAGGGCACCCCGTGGAAGCCCTCGATCACCTGCGGCCCGGACGCACCGAGGCCGAGGATGAACCGACCGTCGCTCACGTAGTCGCAACCAGCGGCGGTCATCGCCATCAGTGCGGCCGTGCGCGAGTAGACGTTGACGATTCCGGTGCCGATCTCGACCCGCTCGGTCTTGGCGGCCAGGTAACCGACCTGGCTGATCGCGTCGAAGCTGTACGCCTCGGCGATCCACACTTGGTCGAGGCCGGCCTTCTCCAGGTCGACCACTCGTTGCACCGCCTCTTTGAACCCGCCGGCGTAGTTGATCATCATCGAGAGCTTCATGGCCCTCGACCCTACGCCACTCAGACAGGCCGCGGCGGATTGAGGTTTCCGGACCGGAAGCCTTCGAGGTCGACGGTGACGTAGCGGTACCCGCAGGCTCGGATCGCCGCGACCAGGTCGCTGCGCACGTCGAGCGCTCGCGGTAGCTCGGCGACGTCGAGCTCGATCCGCGCGGTGTCGCCGTAGTGCCGCACACGCAGCTGACGGAAGCCGAGGCGCCGCAGGGCGGACTCGGCACGGTCGACCTGGCTGAGCAGCCCGACGGACACCTCGGTGCCGTACGGGATCCGGCTCGCCAGGCACGCGGCGGCAGGCTTGTCCCACGTGCGCAGGCCCAGTCGGCGGGATGCCTCGCGGATGTCGGCTTTGGTGAAGCCGGCCTCGACCAGCGGGAACTGCGCGCCTGCCTCGGCTGCAGCGCGTTGGCCCGGACGATGGTCGCCGAGATCGTCGAGGTTCACCCCGAGCACCACCGTCGCCTCCTCGGCAGCCGCGATCGGTCCGACCACGTCCATCAGCTCGGCCTTGCAGTGGAAGCACCGGTCGAGGTCGTTGGTGCGGTACGCGGCTCGCTCCATCTCGTGGGTGACCACGGGGGTCCAGCGCAGGCCCCACTCGTCCGCAAGGGCGCGACAGTCGGCCTCCTCGTCGCCGGCGAGCGACGGTGACACGGCGGTGACGGCGTGAGCGCTTCCACCGAGGGTTCGCGACGCGACGGCGGCGAGGAACGCGCTGTCGGCTCCGCCGCTGAAGGCCACCACCACACGCCCGAGGCGCTCGAGGCCGGCCACGAGTGCGGCGAGCTTGGTGTCGAGCTCGTAGGAGGTTGGGGCCGCGTCCATCGCCTGCGACGATAGCGACGACGGGCTCGCCAGCCATCGGCAGCGATAGCGTGGCCCGCCGTGACGGCCACCGTGTCGCCTCCCCCGGCCGTCGCCGCTCCGAGCCTCGGTGGGCCCGGGCGCATCGGTGGCCTCGACGGCTTACGTGGCCTGGCCGTGGTAGCCGTCGTCGCCTACCACCTGTGGCCCGGGGTGCTCCCGGCCGGGTTCCTCGGGGTCACGCTGTTCTTCGCCCTGTCGGGCTACCTCATCACGACGCTGCTGCTCGACGAGATCGAACGGACCGGACGCGTTGCGCTGAAGCTGTTCTGGGCCCGACGGTTGCGGCGGCTGATGCCGGCCTCGTGGGTCGTGCTCGCGTTGGTACTGGCAGTGTGGGCCGCAGCGGGCTGGCTCACCGACGCGATCCGTGGCGACGTGGTGTGGTCGGCGCTCCACGCCGCCAACTGGAGGCGAATCGTCGAGGCCCAGGCGTACGGGGTGTCGCCCGAGGCCTCGCCACTGCTGCACTTCTGGTCGCTGTCGATCGAGGAGCAGTGCTACTTCGTCCTGCCTCTGCTCGCCGCCTGGGCTGGTTCGCGACGCCGTCTCGGCACGCTCCTCGCCGGCTGCTTCGCGCTGTCCGTCGTCGCCGTTGCGTGGTCGTGGGCCGATCCGGTGACGACCTACTTCTCGACGTTCACCCGTGGCGGCGAGCTCGTCGCCGGGGCGCTGGCGGCCGTCGTCGTGCGGGGTCGGCGGGAGCGCTCGACCCGGCGTGCCGACCTCGGCGCAGCGCTCGGGGTGCTGGCCTTCATGGTGGCGGCAGCCGTCACCTCGCTCGGTTCAGCTGCCTACGCCCGCGGCGGGTTGCTCGTCGCCGGTGTCGTCGCCGCAGCGACGGTGGCCGCTGTTGCCGCCTCGCAGCGGGTCGGTCGGCTGCTCGACGTCCGACCGCTGGCCTGGCTGGGATCGGTCTCGTACGCCGTCTACCTGGTGCACTGGCCGATCCTCGTCGGCCTGCGCGCTGCCGGGATCGACCCGCACCTCGCACCGTGGCTCACCGTGGCCGTCACACTGCCGCTCGCTGCAGCATCGGGGCGGTTCCTCGAACGACCGATCCGGTCCGGGGCTCGGCTGCGTCGACGTCCGTTGCTGGTTGCCGCCGCCGCTCTCGGCGCTCTGGTGACTGCTGCGGTGGTCGTCCCTGCCACGTCGGCGCAGGTGACGTTCGATGCCGAGCGGGCCAGCGAGCTCGTCGATGCCCGGCGCACCGAGCTGACCACCGCTCCGACGCCGACAGCTCCCCCCACCTCGGCGGACGGCACGGCAGCCGAGCCGCCTGGCGATGCCGGCACCGAGCCGGACGTCACCTCGGCGCCGCCGGCACCGGCTCCGGTGCGGTACGCCTGGGTGAGCGACTCGACCGGGCTCCCGCTCGTGCTCGGCATCCGACCGACGGAACGCTTCGTGGTGGCCGGGTGGTGGACCCAGATGGGATGCCCGCTCGGAAGGGGTGGCCGGGTGCGCTCGGCATCGACGGGCAGCGCGGTGTGGACCACCGACGAGAAGGGCTGCAACTGGGACGCCGACCTTGCCGCGGGTGTAGCGGAGGAACAGGTCGACGTGGCCCTGGTGGCGTTCGGTCGGTGGGACGTCGCCGAGCGGCAGGTGCCCGCGCTCGGTGACGCCTGGACCACGATCGACGACCCGGCGTACGAGGCCTGGCTGTTCGGCGAGATGCAGGCGCTCACGGCGCAGTTGCGCGGTTCGGGGGTCGACCTGGTGGTGTGGCTCACACTGCTCGCCGACGACGCGCACGCGCCTCGGGCCCGCGTCGATGCCTACAACCGCCTGCTCGATCGACTCGACGACGGCGAGGCGACGGGGCGGGTCGCCGTCATCGACATGGCCGGCTGGCTGATGGAGTCGGGCGAGGTGGGTCGCCTGCTGCCCGACGGGGTGCACACCACCTACGAGCCCGAGGGCGGCACCGCCGACGAGATCGCCCGGCGATTCCTGTTCCCCGAGCTCGAGCGGATGCTCGACGAGCCGACGACCGGCGCCGTGCAGGGCTGACACGTGGAGGTCGGCACCGATCGCCGGCGTCGCCAGCTCGCCGGCTGACGAGCGGCATCTCCGCGCGGGCCGGTCGGCTCAGCGAGCCGAGCGCATCGACCCGTGCCGAACGTGCCGACAGCTGGCGAAGCTCACGGTGCCCGGTGCGGCAGCGACCGGACCCGATCGACGAGGAGGCCCCATGAACATCCACGCCAGAGTCGGCGACCAGATCGTGGTCGACAGCGACCACCTCGGGCACCCGCCCCGCACGGGCGAAGTGCTCGAGGTGCTCGGCGAGGCCGACACCCAGCACTACCGGGTGCGCTGGGACGACGGCCACGTGTCGATCTTCTTCCCCGGATCGAGCTCACACATCGTGCACCCGGGAGCCCAGCGGATGCGGTGACGTCGCCTGGGCGAGCGCGCCCGGC
>JBBATY010000001.1:243603-258562 GCA_040398525.1 Ilumatobacteraceae bacterium
CCCGGTGGGAGGGTGCAGCCGTCGCCTCGATCAGCAACAGACGTGCGTCGGCTCCGGAGACGGATCGGTGACGGTGCGGCACTTCGGACGGATACGACGCGAAGTCGCCCGGCTCGAGCAGTTGCACATCGCCGTCGAGATCGAGCTCGACACGACCACTGACGACGTAGACCGCTTCGAACCCGGGGTGGCTCCACGGCTGCTCGAACTCGGTCGGCAGACCGGTGAACTCGAGCACGTGGAACGGTGCTTCACCGGGCAGCAGCAGTC
Organism: Ilumatobacteraceae bacterium; assembly: GCA_040398525.1. Lineage (GTDB taxonomy): Bacteria > Actinomycetota > Acidimicrobiia > Acidimicrobiales > Ilumatobacteraceae > VFMC01. The sequence continues at coordinate 243,874 of JBBATY010000001.1, forward strand.
GGGCGATCGAGGCACCGCCGCGCTCGAGCACCGGCACCTGTGCCGAGCCCTGCCGCACCAGCATCGGGCCCGCACCGCTCGGGTCCGGGGCGCGGAACAGCGCCTGGGGAGTGGTGTCGAGTGCTCGTGCGAGCCGGAAGACCGACTCCATCGACGGCCGCGCCCGACCCGTCTCGACCTGCGAGAGGAACGGCTGCGACAGCTCGCACCGCGCTGCCAATTCGACCAGGGTGAGGCCGCGCTCGCGCCGCAGGTCGCGCAGGGCGCGGCCGAGGTGCTCGAAGCCGTCGACCGGGGGTGCGCTGGGCCCGGTGTGCTCGCCCAGGCTCACGAGACCAGCGGGAGGACTTCCTCTTTGAACCGCGCCATCTGTTCGACGGCCTTCGAGTACGAGTCGCCGATGAGGTGCGGGAAGAGGGTGAGGTGCTCGAACCCGAGCAGCGCCTTCAGGTCGGACACCTGCTCGGCGACCTCCTCGGGCGAGCCGACGAGCATGATGTTCTGCTCGCGCGACTGCTCGAGTGTCGGGATCAGCCCGGCGTCGGCGGGACGACCACCCTCGCCCATGTACCCGCGGCTCCAGCCGTAGGGTCCGAGGAACTTCCAGAACTCGTCGTGGCCCGGCCGGGCGGAGCGCATCGCCTCTTCGTGGGTGTCCTCGACCCGCACCATGCGCACGAGCATCCGCTTGTCGCCGGTGCCGAGGCGCACACCGTGGTGCTGCTCGTACACCTCGCCGTAGCGGTCCCACATGCGCTTGATGAACATCGGGTGCTGGTTCCAGAACACCGCTCCGTGGCCGACGACGGGCACGTAGTCGAGGGTGGGTGGGCTGGTGACCGCTTGCCAGATCTCGTAGGGGTAGATCGGGCGCGGGATCAAGGTGATGTCCTGCACGGTGGTGCCCCGGTCGGGGATGCCGGGCACGGGGATCTGGAAGAACTTGCCCTGGAACGAGAAGCGCTCCTGGCTGAGGGCCCGGCGCACGATCTCCATCGCCTCTTCGAACCATTCGCGGTTGTGCGAGTCGTCGGCTTGGGCCTCGGGGTTGTCGTACGAGCCGACCGACACCGCATCGGGGTTGAGGTGCAGCAACTCGCGCGGCACCGTGCCCCGGCCCACGCCGAGCACGGCCCGCCCGCCCGAGATGTTGTGCAGTGTGGCGAAGTCCTCGGCGAGGCGCAGCGGGTGCCACTGCGGCACGACGTTGAACATCGCTCCGAGCTTGATGTGCTGCGTCTTCGCCGCGATCCACATCGAGATCAGCAGGCCGTTGGGAATGACCTCGTACCCCTCGTACTGGAAGTGGTGCTCGGTGGTCCAGAAGCTGTCGTAGCCGAGACGGTCGGCGGCGATGCCGGCCTCGACGTAGTCGAGCGTCGCCTTCCAGCACTCCTCGTTGCTGTAGCGACGGTCCATCGGGTTCGGAAGGCCTGCTCCGGCGTCGGTCATCTCGACACCCCCGAACAGGAAGGCCCCCAGCTTGATGTCGCCCATCGTCGCTCCGTTCTCTCGGTCGGGCCCGTCGTCGGGCCGTGTCGGATGACGCCGTCGCCCGAGGCTGCCGTGGCCGACCCGGATGCGACGCCGTGCTGCCAGCGACCCTACCAAGCCGTATTGATGGTGTCGATATTCGGCGGCCCACCCTGGGACACTCGAGCGCATCACTCGTCATGGAGCCACGCCCAGCGGCCGACTCGTACACTCGGGCCATGACGATCGAGATCGAGCCCAGCGGCCAGGCCTGCGGCGCACTCGTCCACGGTGTCGATCTGGCCGGCGAGCTGTCGGACGAGCTCGTTGCCGAGATCCGCGCCGCGTGGCTCGAGCACCTGGTGGTGGCCTTCCCCGACCAGCACCTCACCAACGAGCAGTTCGAACGGGTGGCGCTCCGGTTCGGCGTGTTCGGCGACGACCCCTACCTGCGTGGCCTCCCCGACCACCCGCACATCGTCGAGGTGCGCCGCGAGGCCGACGAGCAGTCACCGATCTTCGCCGACAACTGGCACTCCGACTGGAGCTTCCTGCCGACCCCGCCCTCGGCGACGATGCTCTACGGCATCGTGATCCCGCCCACCGGCGGCGACACGCTCTACGCCAACCAGCACCTCGCCTACGAGGCGCTCGACGCACCCACCCGCGAGCAGGTCGACGGGCTGATGGGCGTGCACTCGGCGCGCCGCGGCTACGCACCGCAGGGCCGCTACGGCAAGGACGACGTCGGCCGCTCGATGGACATCGTCTGGTCGGAGTCGGCGATGGAGACCCAACTCCACCCGCTGGTACTCACCCATCCCGAGACCGGACGACGAGCGCTGTTCGTCTCGCCCGGGTACACCATCGACATCGACGGCCTCCCCCACGACGAGGCGCAGGCGCTGCTGTGGGACCTCTACGCCCACATCGGCCGCGACGAGTTCGTCTACCGCCACCGGTGGAACCCCGGGATGGTGACCATGTGGGACAACCGCGCCGTGGTCCATGCGGCGACGGGCGGCTACGAAGGCCACCGGCGGCTCCTGCGCCGGATCACCATCGCTCCGCGCTGAACGACAGTGGGCCGAACGGCCCATTTCGACGATCTTCGGAACGTCTCGGCTCCTCGCGACGGGCGGCTCACTAGCGTGTCAACGTCAAGGGAGCCTCAATGCGACGCCGACGAACCTCACGCAACGTGGTCGCCGCCGGGTTGGTCGCATGCGCGTGCATCGCAGCAGTGGCTGCATCCCCTCCGCCAACGCTCGGCGCCCAGGCCGCCGTGGTCGACGACACCTTCAGCCGAACCCTGTCCGGTAGCTGGGGCAGCGCCGAGCTCGGCGGGCCCTATGTGCTCGACGAGGCCGTCGCCTTCTCTGCCGACGGGTCGGTCGGCCGGGTCTCGATCGGTCGCGGCGAAGACCGTCGAGCACTGCTCGGCACGAGTCTCAGCGACGTCGAGGCCTCCGTCCGCATCAGGTTCGAATCGATCCCGACAACGGGCAGCGGCGCGTACATCGGCCTGCGGCTGCGCAGCGCGGCGAACGGCAACGAGTACCGCGCCCGTCTCCGGGCCCTGCCGGGTGGTGTGGGCCGGATCAGCCTGGTGCGAGTCACCGGCGCCACGCAGGCCGTCACGGCGGTCGGCCCGGAGGTGCAGCTCCCCTTCGCCGTCACGGCCGGCACCTGGTACCAGATGCGCGCCACGGTCACCGGCTCCAGCGAGGTGGCGATACGTCTGAAGGTCTGGCCGGACGCCGCCACCGAGCCCGACTGGCAACTGTCGGGCACCGACCGCACCGCGACGCGGCTGGCAGGGGCTGGGGCAGCGGGGCTGTGGTTCTACGTCTCGGGCGCCGGAGCCACGACACCGGCCTCCGTCGACGACCTGGTGGTCGTCGGATCGGCTCCACCTCCCCCGCCGTCGAGCACCACCACGCTGCCCGGCACCACGACCACGACAAGCACCACGTCCACGTCCACGACAAGCACCACGTCCACGACCACCACGACCACTGTCGTGCCGCCCCCACCACCCGCAGGCCCAACCGCCGACTTCGCCTTCGGAGCCGCCGACCTCCGCGTCGAGTTCGACGCCTCGGCGAGCACGGGCGAGGGCCTCACCTACGACTGGGACTTCGGCAACTGGACCGCCGGCAGTGGCATCCGCACCAGCCACACGTACGCAGCGGCCGGCACGCGAGGGGTGCGGCTCACGGTGACCGACCGCTTCGGTCGCTCGGCCACGGTCGTCAAGCAGGTGACCGCCGCAGTGGCAGGCGCGTCGCTGCCGATCATGTACACCTTCGACCCGGGTGCGCCGGACCAGTTGGTGGTGGCCACCTGGGGCTCCGACGACAACCCGGGAACGATCACCCGACCGCTCGCCACGGTCGACGAGGCCATCGACCGCCTCGGCGGCGGTCGTCCTGGCACCATCGTCGTCCGCGGCGGCCTCTACCGCGAGGGCAACCTCCGGGTCCCGCAGGGCCGACAGGTACGAATCGTCGGGTTCCCCGGCGAGGTGCCTGTGTTCAACGGCGCTGCACCGATCACCCAGTGGACCACGACCGGGTCGCTGGTCTGGGCGCCGTACCGACCACAGCCGGTCACCGACGGCAGCGGCATCCCCTTCTCGACCGACACCCTGGGCCTCAACCCGCCGTACGTCGGCCGCTTCCCCGATCAGGCCTGGGTGGGCGACAGGATGCTCCGCCAGGTCACCGCACGCAACGACGTGCGAGCGGGGACGTTCTGGGTCGATCGCAACGCACAGCGGATCTACCTGTCGGCCGGCGACGCCCAGTCGGGCCCGGTCGAGGTCTCGGCCCGCGACCAGTTCATCCGCATCTCGGGCGCGGGCTCGTCGCTCGAGGGCCTGCGGATCATGCGCTTCTCGAACTCGGCCGACGACTACGGCGTGATCTTCGTCGACCCGACAGCGCACGGCAGCGTGCTCCGGCACGTCGAGGTGCACGACGCTGCGTTCCAGGCGATCCAGTACTCCGGCGACGAAGACCGCAAGGTGATCGTGCGTGGCGCGACGCTCGAGCACGTCACCGTCGCGCGGCCGAACTGGATGGGCGTATCGGCCACGCTCGTCGACGACCTCACGATGCGCTGGGTGCGCATCACGGGCAACGACCCCTACGACGAGTTCTACCGCCTCCCCCAGTCCGGGGCGCTGAAGACATCGCGCACGCGCAACGTCGTGGTGGCCGACAGCCTGATCGCCGACAACAACGGTGACGGGTTGTGGTTCGACCAGAGCAGCGCGAACGTCACCATCGTCGGCAACCGCATCGTCGGCAACACCGGGTGGGGCGTGTTCTTCGAGCTCTCCGACGGACTGCTGATGGCCGACAACTACGTCCGCTCGCAGGGCGGTGGTCGGGCGCTCATCGTGGCTGGGGCCGGCGGGGCGAAGATCGTCAACAACACCCTCGTCGGCGGCACCGAGCCGATGGGTGCCTTCCCCGACAACCGGTCGAAGCCGGGCTGCGCCGACCCGGCCAAGCCGCTGTGCGCCAACTCGTACCCGAGCGACCGCGACATGGTGCGACCGTTGCCTCCGACACTCGACTGGATGCCCCGCATCGACCTGATGCTCAACAACGTCATCGCCCACCCGACCCAGAACGGCTACTGCGGCGCCGTGGTGGCGATGTGCGTGACCGAGTGGAACCTCGAGGCGCTGCGGCCGATCCAGACGATCTTCCACCAGGCCGAACCAGGCCGGGGCATCCCACGTACGGTGGTCGACGGCAACGTCTACGTCACGGGCACCGGCATGTTGTTCGGCACGCCGATCGGCGACTTCCCCACGCTCGCCGGGTTCGTCGAGGCGATGCGACGACCCCCGGTGTCGCTCGACATCGAACGACGCGGCCGGTCAGGGCCGGGCCTCGTGCAGGCCGACGGCACCCTTACCCCGGCCTTGGCCGCGCAGCACGGCACCGCCGTCGCCGTACCGCCCACCGGGGCGCTCGACCGTCTACCTGCCGGCACCACCCGGTTCGGGTCGCTGCGCGCTCCTGGTTGAGCGGGCGACGGCAGCGCTCAGAGCACGGCTTCGATGAGGCGAGGGCCGCGCTCGCGCATCGCCACGGCGAAGGCGTCGTCGAACGCCTCGAGCGTGTCGACGCGGACGGCCTCGACACCCATGCCTCCGGCGAGTTGCACCCAGTCGAGGGCAGGGTTGCCGATGTCGAGCATCGACAGCGCCCCCGGCCCAGCAGCAGCCCCGACGCGCATCAGTTCGATGTTCAAGATGGCGTAGCTGCGGTTGGCGAACACCACCGTGGTGACGTCGAGGCCCTCGCGCGCCTGGGTCCACAGCGCCTGCAGGGTGTACATCGCCCCGCCGTCGCCGTGGAGGCACACCACCTTGCGATCGGGGCAGGCCACTGCGGCACCGGTCGCGAGCGGGAGCCCCTGCCCGATGGACCCACCGGTGAGCGACAGCACAGCGTGGGGCGCAGCCGTGGCAAGAGCGAGGGCCGGCCCGAGCGCCGAGGTGGCAGCCTCATCGGAGATGATCGCCCCTTCGGGCAGGTGGCGGGCGATGCTGCGGCCTATGCCGAACTGGTCCCACCGACCCGACGGACCGTCGGCCACCTGATGTGCGGCCAGGGGGAAGCCGTCGTGCGAGGCGCCGAGCGCGTCGGCGACCGCCACGAGCGCCCCGACCCCGTCCTCGTGCGGGTGGGCCAGATGGGTGATGGCGCAGCCCTCGGGCGAGCACCAACTGGGCTTGCCCGGATAGGCGAAGAACGCGACCGGCGGCGCGGCCCCCACCAGCACGAGCTGCTCGACCGATGCGAGGGTCTCGACCAATTGTTCGGCGAAGTACGGCAACCGCTCGATGACGACACGCCCGGCACCGCGCTCGAGACGCGGGGCGAACGTGTCGCACAACAGGCGTGCTCCGGTGGCCGCAGCGATGCGGCCAGCAGCCACCAGGCCCTCGCCGCGCAGCGCTGCACCGCGGAGCAGCAGGGCCGTCGGACGGCCGCTGCGCAGCGCCTCGACCGTCGAGCGCACGATCTCGTCGCCGACCTGGGCAGGGCCGGCCACCGGCAGGGGCGGCGCGCTCGGCCCGGCTTCGAGCCAGGCCACATCGGCGGGAACGATCAGCGTGGCCACCTGGCCCGGTGCCTGCCGGGCCGCCTGCACCGCACGTGCCCCGTCGGCGGCGATCCGTCCGGCACTCGTAGAGGCGTGCACCCAGGCCGACACGGGGCGAGCGAAGCCGATGATGTCGGAGGCGAGCGGGGCGTCGTACTGCAGGTGGTGGGTGGCGTGGTCGCCGACGATGTTGACGATCGGGGTGGCCGCCCGGCGGGCGTTGTGCAGGTTGGCGAGGCCGTTGGCGAGCCCGGGCCCGAGGTGCAGCAGGGTCGCCGCAGGGCGACCCGCCATGCGGCCGTAGCCGTCGGCCATCCCGGTGACGACACCTTCGAACAACCCGAGCACCGGACGCACGCCCGGCACGCGGTCGACTGCGGCCACGAGGTGCATCTCCGACGTGCCCGGGTTGGCGAACACGGTGTCGACCCCCGAGTCGACCAGGGTCCGCAGCAGGCTCTCGGCTCCGTTCACGACGCACTCCTCCCTCGCACCGCACGGGCGCGGCCGTCACGGTAGCGGGGCGTCAGGCGAAGGGGCTCACGTCGCCGGCACGCCCGATGAGCACCACCGGCAGGCGCTCCCATGCCGCCGCGTCGCCGCCCATCCCGGGCGAGTCACCAGGCATGCCGGGCAGCGCGATCCCGATGGCCTCGGGCCGGTCGCGCAGCAGCTCGACGATCGCCCACACGGGGACATGTCCCTCCACCACGTAGCCCTCGACCACGGCGGTGTGGCACGAGCCCACCACGTCGGGCACGCCTGCCTCGGCCACGAAGGTGGCCCGGTCCGGGTCTTCGCGCGACTCGACCTCGGCCCCGTGCTCTTGCAGGTACACGACCCACTCGAGGCAACAGCCTCAACCAGGCTCGGTGCGCACGTCGAACGCCACACCGGCCAGCGGAAGGTCCCGGTCGCTCGTGGGCGCAGGGGTTGCAGGCACCGTCGTGGCAGGCGCAGTGCTCGCCGGCACCGCGGTCGAGCCCCTGCCACCACAACTGGCAACGACGACTGCAGCAACGGAACCGGCACCGAGCCTCGTCAGGAGCGCGCGCCTCGAGATCACGCCGCCGACGGTATCCGACCCTCGGCGCTCAGACGCCTCACAGCGAGTCGGCAAAGGCCTTGATGTCGCGGATCGTGGCGTGGAACACCTCGGGCATCGCCGCCTCGAACAGGCAGTCCCCGGCATGGCAGCTGCCGTTCACCGTGCGTGCCACGACCGGCACTCCGGCAGCGGCGAGCTTGCGGTAGTAGGCCAGGCCCTCATCGCGCAGCGGGTCGAGCTCGTTCACCGAGATGACGTGCGGGGGCAACCCGGCGACATCGTCGAGCGATGCGTGGTACGGCCACGCGAGCGGGTTCGTGGCGCTCTCGCGCGACGGGTCGTACAGCATCGCCATCACGCCCATCTGCTCGCAGCTGAGGAAGTAGCCGTCGTTCTCGAACAGCGACGTCAGCTCGGGCACGGGCGACTCGTAGGCGTTGGAGATGTACGGGCACTGGGCATACACGCCGGCGATGAGGTCGAGGTGCCCCTGCCGCTTGGCCTGCAGCGTGGTTGCGAGGGTGAGGTTGCCGCCGCCCGACTCGCCCGACACGACGATCTTGTCGACACCGAGGCGGCTGCGCTGCTCGGCGAACCACAGCAGTGCCGACGTGCAGTCGTTGAGGCCGGCCGGGAACGGGAACGGCCCTTGCTTGCCGCTGGCGTTGCGGAACTCGACCCCGCACACCACCATGCCGGTGGCCGCCAGCTTGTCGCGCCAGCGCTGGTACCCCGCGCCCGACGCCTCGAGGATGGTCATGCCACCGCCGTGCAGGTGGAGCAGGCCGGGAAGCGGGCCCGCTGCCTGCTCCGGGCGGTGCAGGTACAGGGTGATGTCGTTGCCGTCGACGCCACGGATCACTTCGACGGACCGCACGACGCCGGCCACCGGTTCGAGGCCGACGGTCAGCGCCCCGAACAGCATGTCGTAGCCGGACTCGGCGATGCCGTTGAACTCGTGGAGTTGATCGAGCGGCGTGTCGACCGTGACTGGCTGTGGGGGTGTGCGCTCGGCGAGCCCGATCGGGATCATCGCTGCCACCATCCGCGGATCGGCCCGCGGATCGTCGGCCAGCGTCAGGTCGGGATTGCCGAGTCGGCCCGGAAGGTTCGGGTTGGTCATCACTGCCTCATTTCCCCAGAGCGGCCCCACGCCGCAAGCCGGAGTGTAGTGAGCGGGTATCTGAGGCAGAGACGTCATCATCCGTGCCACACCCCAGGTTCACAGTGGCCAGCATGGCGAACCTCAACGATCCCACGCCATCGAGCCGCCAGGCTCCCCCGCTGTCCTGCGAAGAGATCATCGCCCTCTACGGCTTCGTGGTCCGCCACGTCGGCTACGGCCCGTGTTCGGTCCCGGGCTGCACGTGCAGCACGCCGAGTTCGAAGCCCTGGTCGTACACCGCAGGCCTCACCTCGCTCGGCCAGCCCGAACTCGTCGTGCTCGGCCCATCGCTCGATGCCGCCCATCACCTGGTGCACGCCGTGGTGGAGGCACGACGCGAAGGCCGGTTCGGCTCGGGCACCGGCGATCTCGCCACCTGCTGCACCGACGTGCGCATCGTCGACGTGCCCGACCGCTGGGTGCTGGCCGATCGGTCGCGTATGTCGGCCTGGTTCGAGCACTACGGCACCGACGACCTACCGGTCGTCCAGCAGGTGCTGTGGCCCGATCGCTTCGGCCACTTCCCCAGCGATGTCGGCAGCCAGCCCGGCTTCCGCAAACGCCAACCCCTGCTGCGCGACCATCCCCTCAGCTACCCGCGCCTCGAAGGCCGCAGTTCCGGCCGCATCCGACGGTGAGTGGTGGGCGCTGGCGGGTCACCAACGCGTCCATACCGCAGGCACCGGCACCGCCCACAGCCGGTCACCCAAGGGCAGCACAGCCGCGCCGAGGTGCAGCACCACGCCCACCGTGAACGCGTCTCCGAGCCGGTCACGCAGCATCGCCAGGTGGCGAGCGTGCTCGGCACGTGGGGTCATCGTTGCCTTCACTTCAATGCCGGCCATCGCGCCCGTCGCACGTTGCTCGACGATGATGTCCACCTCGGGCCCGTTGCGGTCGCGGTAGTGCAGGATGTCGACGGCGCGGTCGTACCAGCTCGACTGCTTGCACAGTTCGGTCACGACGAAGCTCTCCAGCAAGAACCCGAGTTCACGATCACGCTCGAGCGCTCCGAGGTCGCGTTCGCCGAGACCGAGCAGCGATGTTGCCAGGCCGGAATCGACGAGATGCACCTTGGGTGCTCGCTTCACCCGAGTGGTCGCATTCGTCGCCCACGCAGGCTGCAGATGGACGAGATACAACGCCTCCAACAGCGCCAGGTACCGCGTCGCGGTGATCCGGCTGATCCCGACGTCACGGGCGAGGTCGGTCATCACGAGCTCGCGGCCGCTGCGCGCTGCGAGTGCGCGCAGGAAGCGACGGAACTCCGGACCAGGCGTCCGCTCCACCAGAGATCGGACGGCTTCACGGTCGATGGTCTCGCTGGCATAGGCGTCGAACCACCGCGAACGGCCGCGCGATGTCAAGCGTTCGGTGACGACCTCGGGATAGCCGCCCTGCACGACCGCGGCGAGGACGTCATCGCGCACTGCGGACCGCCAAGTGCTCGGCGGCGGCCACGACTCCGGCTCGGCGAGCCGATCCAGGAACACCTCGGGCTCACCGCGCTGCTCACCCTGCGAGAGCGGCCAGAGCACAGCGCGACCAACGCGTCCTGCCAACGTCTCGGCACTGCGACCGATCGAGATCGAACCGGCCGATCCGGTCAGGAGGAACTGCCCGCGCCGTCGATCGACATCAGCGGCCGCCTTCACCGCGAGGAGGAGACCCTCGCCCGCCCGCTGGAACTCGTCGATCCGCGCCGGCCGATCGAGCGAGGCGACGAATCCGGCAGCGTCATCGCGTGCACGCAGCAGCAGCGCCTCATCGTCGAGCGTGACACTGCTCCCACCCGTAGCTGGCAGCAGGTCGCGGATCAGCGTGGTCTTGCCGCTCTGGCGCGCACCACCGAGGTGCACCAGGCGGAATGTCTCGAGCATTTCGAGGACCACAGAACCGACCCGACGTTCCAGCACATCCTTGAGTCTATACGTTTCGCTCCGTTGCAGCTATACACATCGCTGCACTTCATGCTTGCAGATCGCTCCGGCAGACTCTCCGTTCGCTGGGAATCAGACGCGGGTGATGGAGAACGCCGGGATGACGCGGGGCGCCGCCGAGGTGACGTACTCGCCGAACTGCGGCATGAGCACGGCCTGAGCCTGGAGCTTCGCTGCAGCGTCGGCCGGTGCGAGCTCGACGACATCGGCGGTGAAGGTGTCGGTGCCGTACTCGACCGTGATGCGGGGGTTGGCCTTCAGGTTGAAGTACCAGTCGGGATTCGTGGGTGCGCCACCCTTCGACGCGAAGACGGAGAGCGTGTCGCCCTCGACCAGAGCGACCAGGGGGATCTCGCGCACCTCGCCGGTCTTGGCGCCGATGGTGTGCAAGATGACGAGCGGGTTGTCGCCGAACTGCGCCGCCTTGCCGCCGGTGGCCCTGAATTCCGCAATGATCTGTTCGTTCCAACTGCTCATGCGAGCAGGCTACCGACCTCGTTCTGCGGCCGCCGGTGGCCGTCAGATCGGGTCGACTCGAGACCCGATCTCGCGGCTCGCGACCGTTCCTCTCGCTGGCGGATGCCCGGACCCGCCGTCGTCACCTGGTCGACACCGCAAGAAGTCCGGCGACGACATCGCTCACTCGGCGGCGCACGTCGATCGACGCATCCGGCGAACCGACGCGCTCGAGTTCGATGCCTCGAACGAGTGCGATGAGCGTGCGCGCATGCTCGAGCGGCCGAACCACGCCCACTGCGTCCAGCATGGCGGCGAGCGCTTCGGACTGTGCGGCCTCCCACCGACGGAGCTCGAGCGCCACCGACTCGTGGCGGGCCGCATAGAGAATCATCTCGTACTCGGCACGCACTCGCAGCGGTTGTTCGAACTCACGGTCGATCACGTGCACGAGCAGATCGACGACGACCTCGACATCGCCGAGCGACAGAGGGCCGACCGGCCGCAACTCGTCGAGCGTCGTTGTGGCCGTCGTCAGGAAGTGCAGGAAGGCTCCGGCGATCAGGTCGTCGCGCGAGGCGAAGTGATAGCTCGTCGAGCCGAGCGACACACCCGCCAGTTCCGCCACGCGACGATGCCGAACCGCATCGAGGCCGTCTTCGGCAATGAGCTCCAGCGTGGCCGCCAGGATTCGCTCTCGGACCGTCTGCTGCCCGGAAGAGCTCTGTTCAGCTGCCACTGTCACGCTGGACGAACGTACAGGACGCCGATACGCTCCACCCTGTACAGATGTACAGATGACTGGAGGTACGGCGTGAACGTGGTCCTGCTCGGCGCTGGCGGCGGCATGGGTGCCATGGCAGCCCGCCATCTCAGCCGCATCCCCGGGATCGATCGACTGGTGTGCTCCGACACCACCACCGATGCCGCGTCCCGCTCGCTCGCACAGCTCGGAGGCGGCACGGTCGATGTGCACGTGGAAGCCGTCGACATCCTCGACCCGACGGCGCTACGCCACCTCCTCGACGACGCCGACCTGGTGCTGAACTGCGCAGGACCGTTCTTCCGCCTCGGCGTGCCCGCAGTCGAGGCGGCCATCGACACTCGCACGACCTATGTCGACATCTGCGACGACCCGGCGCCCACGGCAGCGATGCTGGCGTTGAACGAGCGAGCCCGTGCCGCCGGGGTCGGGGCCGTCATCGGCATGGGGGCCAGCCCCGGCGTGTCCAACCTCCTCGCCGCCCGCGCCGCTCGTCATCTCGATGCAGTCCACGATTGCCACACCGCCTGGCCGCTCGACATCCCGGTGCCCGGTTCGACGCACACTGCGACGGACGAGGCCGTCACCGTCGACGGCCGGCCAGCAGCTGCAGCCATCCATCTCATGGAACAGATCGCTGGCCGCGTCGCCGTTGTCGAGGGTGGCGAGATGACCAGTCAGCCACCCTTGCGCCCCGTCCAATTGCAGTACCCCGGGCGCGCTCTGGGTACTGGCTACGTCGTCGGCCACCCCGAGCCGCTCACGCTCCAGCGTTCGTTGGGCCTCACGGGATCCAGCGCGTGCCTGATGCTCCTGCAACCCACCACGCTGGCGTTCCTGCGAGGCCTGCAACGCGACCTCGACCGCGGACGGCTCGACCATCACACAGCGGCGTCGGCGATTGCTCGACCTGCCGCGTTGCGATCACTACGCGCCTGGTTCGGCGCCCGACGGGTCGCCGACCATGGTGGCCTTCCGGAGTTCTTCGTACTGCTCACCGGCACCAAGGACGGCGTCCCCACCTCGGTCGGCTGCCATCTCGCAGCTGCACCCCAGGGCATGGACGGCATCACCGCGATCCCGGCTGTCCTCGCCATCCGCCAACTGCTCGAGCGACCGATCGCTCCGGGAGTGCACGCTCCGGAGGCGGTGATCGACCCCGATCAACTGCTCCACGACTTGCTCCCGCACTGCGCACCACCGGTGGGCTCTGTGGACGAACTGGCACCGCTGGCGATCGGACCTCGTCTGCGCAGTGCCTGACGCCACGCCCGCTGGCCCTAGTTCACGTTGCGGGTGCGGCCTTCCCAGTACGGGGCGCGCAGATCCTTCTTCAGGATCTTGCCGCTGGGGTTGCGGGGCAGGGCATCGATCCAGTCGACGCTGGTGGGGCACTTGAACCGGGCCAGGCGCTCGCGGGCGTAGTCGATGATGTCCTGCTCGCTCACCTCGACGTCGGGCTTGCGCACCACCATCGCCTTCGCGGTCTCGCCCCACTTCTCGTGCGGCACACCGATCACGGCCACGTCGGCGATGCCCGGGTGGCCCATCAGCACGTTCTCGACCTCGGCCGGGTACACGTTCTCGCCGCCGCTGACGATCATGTCCTTCACCCGGTCGTGGATGTAGAGGTAGCCGTCGGCGTCGAGGTAGCCGGCGTCGCCGCTGCGGAACCAGCCGTCGGCGTCGATGCTCTTGGCGGTCTCCTCCGGCATGTTCCAGTAGCCCTTCATCACCTGGGGTGACCGGATCCAGATCTCGCCGACCTCGCCCTGCTCGCAGTCGGCAAAGGTGTCGGTGTTGACGATGCGCACTTCGACGCCGGGGCCGGGCAGACCGCAGCTGCGCAGACGGTGCCGATTCGGGCCGTTCACGTCGTGGTCGCTCGGCGGCAGGTTCACCACCGCGCCGGTGGTCTCGGTCAGGCCGTAGGCCTGCCAGAACTTGCAGCCGAAGGTCTGCACGCTGCGGGCGAGCACGTCCTCGCTGATCGGCGAGGCGCCGTACACCAGCACCTGCAGGCTCGAGAAGTCGGCCTCGGCCACGCCGGGCATCATCAACATGAACTGCAGCACGGCCGGCACCAGGAAGCCGTGGGTGATGCGCTGCTCGCCGATCAACGACACGAGTCGGGCCGGATCGAGGTCGCGCATGATCACCGTGGTGGCACCCTCGTACATGCCCGCCGTGGCCCAGCCACCGCCGCCGATGTGGAACAGCGGCATCGCCGCCAGGTTCACCGAGTCCGGCGTGAGCTCCCAGATCTCCTTGGCCAGCGGCAGCAAGCTGAAGAAGTTGGCGTTGCTCAGCATCACGCCCTTGGGCCGGCCGGTGGTGCCGCTCGAGTAGAGCTGGAACGCCACATCGTCGAGGGCGCTCGCCGCACCCGGATCGGTGGCCGGCTGCGCGGCGAGGGCGTCGTCGTAGTCGGTGCGGCCAGGTGCACCGCCGATGACGAGGATGGTGGTGGTGTGGGTGAGCGACGGTGCGATCGCATCGAGCACCGGCACGAAGTCGGGGCCCACCACCAGCACCTTGGCCTGGGCGTCGTTGACGACGTACTCGACCTCGGGCGCGGCCAGGCGCCAGTTGACGTCCACCGCGACTGCGTTCAGCAGCGCCGCGCCGTAGAACACCTCGAAGTGCTCGATGCCGTTCTTGTCGAGGAAGGCCACCCGGTCCTGCGGACCGACGCCCGAGGCGGCGAGCAGGTT
>JBBATY010000001.1:258662-299110 GCA_040398525.1 Ilumatobacteraceae bacterium
ACCACCGACGGCACGCGGCTGCGCATCATCCGCCGCGGCCCCGCACCGGCCGAGTCCACCGGACCGTTCGTGCTGTTGGTGCACGGGCTGGCGTCGAACGCCCGCATGTGGGACGGGGTGGGTGAGGCCTTGGCGGCACAGGGCTACCGCAGCGCAGCCGTCGACCTGCGTGGCCACGGCCACAGCGACAAGCCCGACCACGGGTACGACTTCGACACGATCTGCGCCGATCTCGCCGATGTGCTCGACGCGCTCGGCGAGGAGCGGGCCGTGTTCGTCGGCCAATCGTGGGGCGGCAACATCGTCGTGCATGCCGCGCATCAGCTGCCCGATCGTGTAGTCGGCGCCGTGGCTGTCGACGGCGGGATGATCGAACTGGCCGAGGTCTTCCCCGACTGGGACGACTGCGCCACCAGGCTCCGCCCGCCCGACCTGAGCGGCCTCGCCGCCGCCCGCCTGGAGGCAGGGGTTCGGGCGATGCACGCCGACTGGCCCGAGAGCGGCATCGCCGGGTCGTTGGCCAACTTCGAGGTGCTCGCCGACGGCACCGTGCGCGCCTGGCTGACACTTCCTCGGCACCTGCAGATCCTGCGCGAGCTGTGGGCCCACCGACCATCGGCCATGTACCCGAACATCACCCGGCCCGTGCTGCTGTTGCCCGCCGACTCGGGCGATGTGGCCTGGGCCCACAACAAGCACCTCGCCGTCGAGGCCGCGTTGGCTGCGCTACCCCACGGCCGGGTGGTGTGGTTCCGGCCCGCCCACCACGATCTCCACGCCCAGTTCCCCCAGCAGTGCGCCGACGTGATCGTCGAGCACCTCGAGAATGGTTTCCTGTCATGAGCACCCACCAGCTGCCCCGTCTGCTCACCATCATGGGGTCAGGCGAGACCGCGCCCACGATGATGAAGCACCACCGCGACCTCATCGCCCGCCTCGGCCACGACGCCCGGGCCGTGGTGCTCGACACGCCATACGGCTTCCAGGCCAACGCGCCCGAGCTGGCCACACGTGCCCAGGAGTACTTCCGTCAGAGCGTCGGGCACCCGATCGAGGTGGCTGGGCTCACCCGGGTGCACGGCGAAGATCCGTTGGTGGTCGAGCAGGCGCTCAACCGGGTGCGGGCGGCCGACTACCTGTTCGCCGGACCGGGCAGCCCCACCTACGCGCTGCGGCAGTGGGCCGGCACCCAGGTGCCCGACCTGGTGCGCACCAAGCTGCGCCACGGAGGCGCGGTCACCTTCGCCTCCGCAGCTGCGCTCACCCTCGGCCGCTACACGGTGCCGGTGTACGAGATCTACAAAGTGGGCAACGAGCCGTCGTGGCTCGAGGGTCTCGACGTGCTCACCGAGTTGGACCTGCCGGTGGCCGTGATCCCGCACTACGACAACAAAGAGGGCGGCCACCACGACACCCGCTTCTGCTACCTCGGCGAGCACCGGCTGCAGGTGCTCGAGGCGATGCTGCCCGCCGACGTGCACGTCCTGGGCGTCGACGAGCACACGGGAGTCGTGCTCGACCTCGATGCCGACACCGCCACGGTGGTGGGCAACGGAACGGTGACGGTGCGTGTGCGCAGCGTGAGCACGGTGCACGTCAGCGGCACCACGGTGCCGATCGACGCGCTGCGCGACCCGGCCCGCGGTGCGGTGGCCGTGGGGGCACCGTCCGCCGCTGCAGCCGCGACAGTCGACGCCGAGCCCGAGCAGGCCGCGCCAGTGCCTGCCACCTCGCTGGCGGCCGAGACCTCGGCAGCCGAGGCCGCCTTCGATGCGGCGCTGGCCGTCAACGACGCAGGTGGCGCGGCCCGAGCAGCGCTCGGGCTCGAGGCGGCGATCCGCAACTGGTCGGCCGACACCTTGCAGAGCGACGAGACCGACCGCGCCCACGCCGCGCTGCGCAGCATGATCGTCCGGCTCGGCGACGCAGCCGTGCGCGGCCTGGTCGATCCGCGGGCCGTGGCCGGGCCCTACATGGACATCATCCTGCAGCTGCGCACGGTGGTGCGCGCCGACAAGCGCTACGACCTGTCGGACCTGATCCGCGACCGTCTCGGCGCCATCGGCGTGGAGGTGCGCGACACCCCGACGGGTCCGGAGTGGCTGCTCGAGGGGTGAGCCGGCTGCTGGCCGGTCAGGCCGCAGCGGCGTGGTGGTCGAGCCCGGCAACCCGGGCGCGGCTGCGCACCCCGACCGAGGTGTAGACCACGAGGAACACGGCCGTGCCGACGAGGATGATCACGGCCCCGCTGGGCACGTCGGCGTACCAGCTGGCGTACATCCCCACCACCCCGATCGACGCCCCGAGCAGCGGCGACAGGGCCAGCATCCGACCGAAGGAGTTGGTGAGCAACCGGGCCGTTGCTGCGGGCAGCACCAGCATCGCCGAGATGAGCAGCACCCCGACCACACGCACGGTGACGAGGATGGTGGCCGACAGCATCGCCATCAGCACCGCCTCCATCAGGCCGACGCGCACCCCGCTCACTGCAGCCACATCGGGGTCGAAGGTGGTGAACAGCAGCTGCCGGTACAGCAGCACGACCACCACGACCGACAGCGCCCCCACCAGGGCGACGGCGATGATGTCGCCGCGGAACACGCCGAGCACGTTGCCGAACAGCACGGCGTCGATGCTCTGGCGCGCCTGTCCGAACCGGGCCTGCAGGGCGAGGCCCATCGCGAACGACGCCGTCGTGATCACCCCGATGGCGGCATCGGCGCCGATGATCCGCCGGCGCGACACGCGGCCGATCATCAGGCCGGATGCAAGGCCCCAGAGCCCGGCACCGAGGAAGAAGTTGATGCCGAGCACCGCTGCCAGCGCTGCGCCGCCGAACACGGCATGGCTGAGGCCGTGGCCGATGTAGCTCATGCCGCGCAGCACGACGAACACGCCGATCAGGCCGCAGAGCGCTCCGGCAAGGCCTGCGATCACCAACCCGTTGCGAAAGAACCCGTACCCGAAGGGTTCGAACAGATCGACTGCCGTCACGCTGAGAGCTTCCGCATCCGGGCCCGCAGCAGCTCGTCGCCGTGGTCGAGCACCACCGGCAGGCCACCGTGGGCGAGCACCTCCATGGGCGCCCCGAAGGTGCGCTCGAGCACTTCCGACGTGAGCACCTCGGCAGGGCTGCCATCGGCCAGCACCGTGCGGTTGAAGCACACCAGGCGCGGCAGGTGCGCGGCCAGGCCGTTGAGGTCGTGGGTGGTGAGCACCACCGCGATGCCCCGGCCCGCCGGCGGCGCCTCGTTGAGGTCGGCGAGGACGTGCAGCACCTCGTGGCGCGTGCGCACGTCGATGCCGGCAGTGGGCTCGTCGAGCACCAGCAGGTCGGGCTCCTGCACCAGGGCACGGGCCAGGAACACGCGCTGCTGCTGACCGCCCGAGAGCTCGCGGATGTGGCGCGCCCCGAGGCCGGCCAGGCCGAGGCGCTCGAGGGTCTGCTCGATCCGCTCGCGCTCGTCCGACGAGATGCGCGGCCACCAGCGACGACCAGGGGTGAGGCTCATCGCCACCACCTCGGCCACGGTGACCGGGAAGTTCCAGTCGACGGTCTCGAGCTGCGGCACCGACGCCACGCGCACGCCTGCGGCGCGATCGACGTGGCCGTGCACGGGCCGCACCGAACCGAGCAGCGCCTTGAGCAGGGTGGTCTTGCCGGCGCCGGAGGGGCCGACGATGCCGAGGAACTCCCCCGGCTGCACGCGCAGGTCGACCTCGTCGACCACGACCGTGCTGCCGTAGGCACACGACACGTGGCGCAGCTCGATCAACGGCTCGGACCTGCCGGGCCCGGGCACTGCCGCATCCGTCATTGCGGGTAGACCGCCGTGTCGGGGCCCACGTCGGTGACATCGACCGTGGCGAGCACCGACGGATCGCCGCCGAGGGCCTCGACCATCGTCGTGTAGTTGAACCGCATCAGGCCGAGCCACGAGTGCTCGGGGTCGCCCGGCTCGCCGAGCAGGTCGTCGTCGCGCAGCACGTCGACGTAGCGCACGCCGGTCTCGGTGCCGATCTGCTCGAGCACCGACGACGGGAACACCTCACTGCCGAAGATGGCCTGCACGCCGGTG
Organism: Ilumatobacteraceae bacterium; assembly: GCA_040398525.1. GTDB lineage: Bacteria > Actinomycetota > Acidimicrobiia > Acidimicrobiales > Ilumatobacteraceae > VFMC01. The sequence continues at coordinate 262,742 of JBBATY010000001.1, forward strand.
CTGCGCACCTGCTCGATGAGGGCCGCCACCTCTTTCGCGGACGGCTCGTCGAACGACGACGGCTGGATGGCCCCGATGACCGTCCACCCGTAGTGCTTGGCGAAGTACGCGTAGGCGTCGTGGTAGGTGAGCAACTGACGCTGCTCGGGGGTGAGCGTGCCCGAGGCGGCCGACATCGCTGCGTCGAGGGCGTCGACCTTGGCGGCGAAGGCGGTGAAGTTGGCCGCATAGGTGGCGGCATTGGCGGGGTCGGCCGCCGTCAGCGCGTCGCGGATCACCTCGGCGTACTGCCGGCCCATCGGCGGGTTGGTCCACAGATGCGGGTTGGGCTTGCCACCGTCCTCGGGGAACGAGAAGTCGAACACCCACTGCTCACGCGGCAGCACCGCCGAGCCGAGCTCGCAGCGCACCGCCCCGTCGGCCGCATTCGCCTCGGCGAGCTTGCGCGTCGGGTCCTCGAGGCCCAGGCCGTTCAGGAACACGATGTCGGCCTGCTCGAGCGTGGCGGCCACGCTGGGAGGGGGCTCGTAGGTGTGGCTGTTGGTGCCCTCGGGCACCACACCCGTGATGACCGTGGGTGTGCCCGCAGCGATGTTGGCCGCAATGCTGGTGAGCGGCGCCACCGTGGTGGCGATGCGCAGCGGTCGACCGGTCACGGCCTCGCGCCGCGGGCAGGCCTCGGCCGGGGTGGGGATGGTCGACGAGTCGCCGGCGTCGTCGTTGCTGCACGCCACGAGGACGAGCACCAACAGTGAGGCCGCGGTCCGCCGCAGGGGGGTGGGGGAACGCACGGGGTGGACCCTACCCCGGGCTGCGCCGCGATCAGCGCGGCACGAAGCCCAGGTCGAAGCGGCGCACGGCGCGGGCGAAGATGTTCGGCTCGACGTTGGGCTCGGTGACGGCATGCAGGCCCGTCACCCGCTGCGCCAGTTGGCCGAACACCGCAGCCAGCGTGGCCCGTGCGACGTGGGTGCCGATGCACAGGTGGGTGCCGAAGCCGAAGGCGATCTGCGGGTTCGGGTTGCGGCGGATGTCGAAGCGGAACGGGTCGGCGAACACCGCCTCGTCGCGGTTGGCCGACGGGTAAAGCAGGATCACCCGGTCGCCGCGACGGACCGGCTGGTCGCCGATGTGCGCATCGATGGCGACGCGGCGGAACATGTTGTTGAGCGGCGTCACCCAGCGCAGCACCTCCTCGACGGCGCCGGGCACGAGCGACGGGTCGGCGGCCATCGCGTCCCACTGATCGGGGTGGTCGACGAACGCACGCAGGCCGTGGCTGATGGCCGTTCGGGTGGTCTCGGCACCTCCGCTGATGAACAACCCGACCTCGTGCACGATCGCCTGCGGCGGGAGCGGCTGGCCGTCGATCGTGGCGTGCACCCACTCGCTGATCAGGTCGGCCTGCGGGTTGCGACGGCGGTCCTCGGCGACGGCGATCAGGGCCGCGGCGAACTCGATGTTGGCGTCGATGAACTCGGTGAAGGTGTGGCCGTCGCGCTCGCGCATGTCGATGCGCATCAGCCGCTCGCTCCAGCTCTTGACGTCGCGCCACATCTCCTCGGGGTAGCCGAGCAGGCGGCAGGTCAGGCGGGCCGGCAGTTGCCCGGCCAGCGCCTCGACGACCTCGACACCTTCTGGCGTCGAGCCCGGCTCGATCATCGCGTCGACCAGTTCGGCTGCGAGCGTGTCGATCTCGGCCCGGCGCTGGGCGATGGCCGCCCCGGTGAAGTAGCCCTGCACCAGCATCCGCTGCTGGCGGTGGCGGGGGTCGTCCTGGGCGATCATGTTGATCTCGTCGGGGGCCCAGATGGCGCGGTAGCCCTGGCCCGACACGAACAGGGTGCTGCGCCGCTCGACGTCTTTCAGGTCGGCGTGGCGGGTGACGCCCCACAGGCCGTTGCGCCGGTCGCGGTACACCGGCTCGTTGGCGCGCATCCACGCCCACACGTCGTGGGGGTTGCGGCGGTAGAGCTCGGGGTCGAGCAGATCGACGACGAGGCGGTCGGTGGCGGTGGCAGAGTCGAGAGCCGTCATGGTCCGATGGGATACCACGTCGGCACGGTGCGCCGCCTGGTCGGAGCGCTGCGCCCGAGGTGGCGCCACGCGTTCAGCGACGCTTGGCGCCCCAGGTGTCCCAGTGGGTGACGGCTGCGGCCGGCTTGCGAGGGGCCACCCCGAACCGACCGGTCGGGTGGCCGAGTGGGGTGAGCGCCGCGACCTCGTAGCGGCCGGCCGGGGCCCCGATGGCCTCGAGCGCCTCGGCACCGCGGATGCGGATGACCGTGGTGAGCGCCGTGCCCAACCCCAACGCCCTGGCAGCCACGCAGAAGTTCTGCACCGCCGGGTAGACGCTCGCATCGAGGCGTCCGATGTCCATCGGCCCCTCGTCGTCGGTGGAGCCCCACGGGATGAGCGGCTGCAGGAAGAGCACGATCACCGGCACCTCGCCCAGGTGCTCGGCCAGGTGCCGGCTGGCGTCGCGGGTGCGTCGCCACGCGTCGGCCTGTGCTTCGTCGGGGAAAGCGCTCGGCTCGGGGAGCGAGCGCTCGTACCGGTCGTAGGCCTGGCGGTAGAGCTCGCTGAGGCGGGCCCGGGTGGCGGGGTCGCGCACCACGACGTACTGCTGCGGTTGGACGTTGCCGCCGCTCGGAGCCTGTTGGGCAGCGCGCAGGCACGTGAGGATGTCGTCGTCGTCGACCGGCTGGTCGCTGAACCGACGCATCGCGCGGGTGGTCATGAGCGCGTCGATCGCGTCCATGTCATCTCCCTTCGAAGTGGGGTGGGCGCCCCTCACGGAGCGCGTCGATGGCCTCGGCGTGGTCGTGCGACAGCAGGCAGGGGATCTCGAGCGCCGTCGACAGGTCGAAGCTGTCGAGCAGGGCCCGCTTGAGGTGGGCGTTCACGGCCAGCTTGGTGCCTCGCACAGCCAGCGGTGGCTGGGCGGCGAGGCGCTCGGCCCAGGCACGGGCGCGAGCCGCCACCTCGTCGGGAGTGCACAGCTCGGCGGCGACGCCCAGCCGTAGCGCCTCGGCCGCGGTGAGCGGCTCGCCGAGCAGCAGGTGCCGCTTGGCGGCGAGCGGGCCGAGCAGCCAGGGCCACACCGCGGCACCACCGTCACCGGCCACCAGGCCGACGTTGACGTGCGGGTCGACGATCACCGCCCGGTCGCTCATCACGATCACATCGCACAGCAGTGCCACCGAGGCACCGAGGCCCGCGGCCGAACCGTTCAGCGCGCAGACGATCGGCACCTCGACGTCGAGCAGGTCCCAGATGATCTGCTTGGCTTCGCGTCGCAGGCCGTCGAGGCGCTCCACGTGGCGCAACTGCGGGAACCAGTCGAAATCGCCTCCAGCGCTGAAGGCCCGCTTGCCGCCACCCGTGAGCACCACGGCGCGGGCCTCGCCCTCGGTCTTCAACCAGCGGAACAGCGTCGCCATGTCGGCGTGGAGTGCGGCGTCGACGGCGTTCATCGGCGAGTCGGGCCGGTCGATCGTCACGGTGAGCAGATGGCCGGAACGATCGAGGCGGATCGTCTCCATCTCCGGCGGAGGGACGGGGTGCAGGCTCACACCGCCGACCGTAGCGGGCGCGGCCGGTGCCGGAGCCGTGCAGCACCCCACCGCTACGCTCGCCCATCATGGCCCGGACGACGAGCGAGACCCGCGAGCCGCCCGTTCGGTCCGGTGTCACCGGCACCGTGCTGGCCACTGCTGCCATCGCGTTGGTCGGCATCCTCGCCGTGGTCGCCGTCGGGCTGTTCTGGCCGCGCGGCGAGCGGGTCCGCAATGGCCCGCCCATCGTGGTGAGCGGCTGGGCCCCGTACTGGCAGCCCGATTCGGCGCTCGCCTCGTTCGCCGACAACGCCGAGCTGTTCGGCGAGGTGTCGCTCGTCGCCTACTCGGCGCGCGGGGTCGACCAGGTCGTGGCCTACGAAGGAGTCGCCGACGGAGTGCTCGACACCTACCGCCGGGCGGCAGCCAGCAACGGCGCACCGCTCGTGGCCACCGTGTTCGACGACACCGAGCGCGGCGAGATGGCCGCCATCCTGGCCGACCCGGCCAGCCGGGCACGCCACGTCGACGCCCTCGTCGAGCTGGTCGAGGCCGGCGGCTTCGATGCGCTCGAGCTCGACTACGAGGGGTTCGCGTTCGTCGACGACCGCTCGACGTGGGCCACCACCCGACCGGCATGGATCGCCCTGCTCACCGACCTCGCCGCGCGCCTGCGCCCGGCCGGCGTGTCGCTGATGGTGGCGGTCCCACCGCAGTACGACGACGAGCGGACCGGCGCCAGCGGCTACTGGGTCTACGACTACGCAGCGATGGGCCAGTTGGTCGACCGGATCCGCATCATGGCCTACGACTACTCCTTCGCCGAGCCGGGCCCGGTGGCGCCGATCGACTGGGTCGAGCGGGTGGTCGAGTCGGCAGCCCAGCTCGTCGACCCGGCCAAGCTCGACCTCGGCATCCCCACCTACGGCTACGAGTGGGTCACCGCTCGCGCCGGCACCTGCCCGGCCGGCGACGACCGCGAACGCCGACCGATCTCGATCGCGCGCATGGGCCGCGAGCTCGCGAGCCGCGGCCTCACCCCGACGTGGGACGACACGACCGCCGAAGTGACCTTCGAGTACTCCGAGACCCTCACGGGCGACGACGGCAACGGCGTCGCCGTCACGTGCACGGTGACCCGCGTGGTGTACGCGCCCGACGCCCGCAGCGTCCATCGGCGGGCGATGCTCGCCTACCGCAACGACTTCCACGGTGTGGCGCTGTGGGCGCTCGGCAACGACGACGCCGCCACCTGGGACGCCCTCGGCGCCGCCCAGCGAGGTGAGGCGACCTGGCCGCCCACGGCTGTCGCGGCCACCACGGCCGGCACATGAACTTGCGGTGAACGCGCTGCACAGCGGTGCGGTTCGCGCCTAGCGTCGGCGGTGTGCCGGCACACGACGAGCTCGCTGCCCACCATCGCACCGCCGACCTCGACCGGATCATCGACGCGCTGCGCACGATGACCCCGGAGGAGATCGTCACCAACGGCTATGCCGTCGAGGGCACCTTCGACGAAGTGGACGACCCGGTGCTGCTCGGCCCCGACGGCCTGCCGATGCAGACCTGGCGCGAGGGCTACCCCTACAGCGAGCGGATGAGCCGCACCGAGTACGAGCAGGTCAAGCGCGGCCTGCAGATCGAGCTGCTCAAGGCCCAGTCGTGGATCCGCGACAGCGGCAACAGGCTGGTGGTGCTGTTCGAGGGACGCGACGCGGCCGGCAAGGGCGGCACGATCAAGCGCTTCATGGAGCACCTCAACCCGCGTGGTGCCACCGCCGTCGCCCTGCCCGCACCCACCGAGCGCGAGCGGGGCCAGTGGTACTTCCAGCGCTACGTCGAGCACCTGCCGTCACGCGGCGAGATCGTGTTCTTCGACCGCAGCTGGTACAACCGCGCCGCGGTCGAGCGGGTGATGGGCTATTGCACCCCGGCCGAGTACCGCGAGTTCATGCGCTCGGTGCCGCAGTTCGAACGGATGCTCGTCAACTCCGGGGTCACGCTGGTGAAGCTCTGGTTCTCGGTGTCGCGTCGCGAGCAGATCACCCGCTTCACGATCCGCCGCATCGACCCGGTGCGGCAGTGGAAGCTGAGCCCCAACGACATCGCCTCACTCGACCGGTGGGACGACTACACGGCCGCGAAGAACGAGATGTTCCGGCGCACCTCCACGCGCCATGCCCCGTGGACGGTGGTGCGAAGCAACGACAAGAAGCGCGGCCGGGTGAACGCGATGCGCCACGTGCTGAGCGTGCTGCCCTACGACGACAAGGACACCGCACTGGTGGGCGAGCCCGATCCGCTGATCGTCGGCCCGCCCGAGGCGATCTCGCCCGACCTGGGCGAGCTGCGCCACTGACCGTTCGGCCGGCCGGCGGGACGGGCGATCAGAGCTGCGAGGCGTCGATGTCGACCCCGAACAGCAGCTTGCCGAGCGTCTCGTTGAGCCGTGGCGACACCATCAGGTGCTGGGTGGCGACGTGCACGTCGCGCATGCAGCGCTGCAGCGGGCTCGACTCGTACACCGCGGTGCCCCCGGCGTAGGTGTAGACGGTGTCGGTGGCCTCGGCCGCCGAGCGGGCAGCGTGCACACAGGCCAGGCGGATGCGGCCCCGTGTCGCCACGTCGATCCGGCCGCCGGTCTGCGCCGCGTCCCACGCCGCGGCGAGCTCGCCGTGCAGGAACGCCTGCGCCGACCGCAGCGTGGCCTCGGCCTTGGCCAGCTCGGACTGCACGGTGCCCGACTGGGCCAGGGTGCGCGAGCTGTACAGCGGTCGCTTGCCCTGGGCCAGGTCGATGAACTCGTCGATGGCGTGGCGGGCCACCCCGAGCGCCACGGCGGCGACGCCGGCGGCCAACAAGCTGAAGTTCGGGAACGCCGCCAGCGCTCCGTCGACCTGGCGGGGGCCGACCGACGGCTGGACCGAGCGGCCGAGCGGCACGAACGCCCCGTCGGCGGTGAAGTCGTGCGATCCGGTGCCCTTCATGCCGGTGACGTGCCACGTGTCGTGGATGGTGACGTCGGCGGGGTCCATGAACATCAGGTGGAACTCGCCGGTGTCGGTGGTGCAGCCGCCGAGCAGCCAGGTGCAGTGCTGCGAGCCGCTCCCCCACTGCCACCGACCGCGCACGTTCCAGCCGCCCTCGACCGAGCTGGCGGTGCCGCTCGGGGCGAACACCCCGCCGGCGATGCTGGCCCGGTCGCCGAAGATCTGGCGGGCCATGTCGGGTGGCAGGAACAGGCTCATCGACGACGTCGTCGAGGCGATCATCGTGCACCACCCGGCGGCGCCGTCAGCGGCGGCAACCGCTTCGATCGCCCGCACCTGGGTGAGCGGGTCGGCCTCCGGGCCGCCGTACACGGCAGGCACACACATGCGCAACAGGTCGGCGTCGCGCAGCGCGGCCACCACCTCGGGCGGCAGACGACGGTCGCGCTCGGCCCGGTCGGCATTCGCCTCGATCAGCTCGTGCAGGCCCTCGGCGGCCTCGACCAGCCCGGTGGTCACGAGGCCCTGCCTGCGGCACGCTGGGCCTCGGCCCAGCTGAGGCCCTTGGCGACATCGACGTCGTGGGGCAGGCCGAGCACCCGCTCGGCGACGATGTTGCGCTGCACGTCGCCCGTGCCGCCGCCGACGGTGAGCGCCTGGCTGAACATGAACCCGTCGTACCAGCCCGGGTGCGCCAGCCCACCTGCCGGCTTCTCCGGGCCGAGGCCCTTGGTGTCGGTGCCGGGCACGAATGCGTCGCTGCCGTCGCCGCCGGTGAGCATCGCGTGCGCACCCACCATGTCGCGGGCCAGCAGCATCACGTGCTGGCCGTGCTCGTCGGCGAGGATCTTGCGGATGCTCGCCTCGGGACCGGGGGCCTCACCCTTCAGTGCAGCGGTGAGGGTGCGCAGGCGGATCAGGTCGAGCAGCGTGTGCTCGATGTAGACGTCGGCGATGCGTTGGCGCAGCAACGGGTCGTCCACGCCGGAGGGGTGCAGCTCGCGGATCGACTCGAGCAGCTCGAGCGCGGTCGGCCCGTTGCCCCACAGCACACCACCGGTCGACAGCGAGACCCGTTCGTTGCCGAGGGTGACCTTGGCCAGGCGCCACCCGTCGTTCAGGTCGCCCACCAGGTTCGCGGCCGGGATGCGCACATCGGTGAAGAACACCTCGTTGAACGTGTGCCCACCGGTCATCTCGGTGATCGGGCGGATCTCGATGCCCGGGGCGTCCATCGGGCACACGAAGTACGAGATGCCGCGATGCTTGGCCACGTCCGGATCGGTGCGGGCGATGAGGATGCCGAAGCGTGCGTACTGGGCGCCGCTCGTCCAGATCTTCTGGCCGTTCACCACGAACTCGTCGCCGTCGCGCACGGCACGGGTGCCGAGGTTGGCGAGGTCGCTGCCGCTGCCGGGCTCGCTGAACAGCTGGCACCAGAACTCCTCACCCGACAGGATCGGGGCGAGGTAGCGGTCCTTCTGCTCCTGGGTGCCGGCGAACAAGATGGTGGGCCCGGCCCAGCCGATGCCGATCGGGTTCACCGGCCGACGCACACCGGCCCGGCTCAGCTCGTCGTCGATGATCAGCTGGTGGATCGGGTCGGCGTCGAGGCCCCACGGGCGCGGCCAGTGCGGGGCCACGTAGCCGGCCTCGGCCAGTTGGCGGCCCGTCGGGCGAGGGTTGGCGGCCAGCCAGTCGCGCACCGCAAGGCGGCGCGGGTCGTCGGGGGCGGGCAGCTCGAAGTCCATGCCCGAACCCTACTCAGGGTCGTCGTCGCCGGTCAGCGTGACCTGCGTCCGTATTGGGGTGCGAACCGGTCCGCGCCGTAACGTGCCGGCGTGAGCAGCGACACGACCGCCGGATGGAACCTCGCCGAGATCTGGGAGCGCAACGCCGACCGCTTCCCCGATGCGATCGCCCAGTTGCAGGGCGACCGCAGCACCACCTGGGCCGAGTTCGACCGGCGCGCCGATGGCATCGCCGCCTCGCTGCTGGCCGGTGGCGCCGCCAAGCAGGACAAGGTCGCCCACTACCTGTACAACTGCCCCGAGTACCTCGAGAGCATGTTCGCCATGTTCAAAGCCGGCCTGGTGCCGGTGAACACCAACTACCGCTACACCGAAGACGAGCTGGCCTACCTGTGGGACAACTCCGACGCCGTGGCGGTCGTGTTCCACGGCACGTTCACCGAGCGCTGCGCTTCGCTGCGCAGCCGCACCCCACGGGTGCGCACGTGGATCTGGGTCGACGACGGCAGCGGCCCGTGCCCCGAGTGGGCGATCCCCTACGAGCAGGCGGCCACGTCGGCACCCGGCCGGGTGCGAGCCCCGTGGGGGCGCAGCCCCGACGACCTCTACATCCTCTACACCGGTGGCACCACCGGCATGCCCAAGGGCGTGATGTGGCGCCAGGACGACATCGTCGGCAGCCTCGACGCACCGTCGAAGCAGCCGCTGCCGGCAGCGCCGGGCTGGGACGACTTCGACGCCCGCGTCGCCAAGCCCGGCCCCCGCAACCTGCCCGCGGCCCCGCTGATGCACGGCACCGGCGCGTTCAACGCGATGTGGAACCTCGTGCTCGCCGGCTCGGTGGTCACCCTCGAGGGCCGGCACTTCGACCCGGTCGAACTGCTCGACACGGTCGAGCGGCTGCGGGTGAACAGCATGTCGATCGTCGGAGATGCGTTCGCCAAGCCCATCCTGCGTGCGCTCGACGCCGAACCGGGCCGCTGGGACGTGTCGTCGCTGCGGGTGATCATCTCGAGCGGCGTCATCTGGGCGGCCGACACCAAGGCCGGCCTGCTGCGCCACAACGATCGCCTGATCATGATCGACAGCCTCGGCTCGAGCGAGGCGATCGGCATGGCCAGCAACACCACCACGGCCGAATCGGCTGCGGCCGGGGCAGCTGCGGCGACGACGGCGAAGTTCGCGCTCGGCCCGAACACCAAGGTCCTCACCGAGGACGGGCGCGAGGTGCTGCCGGGCAGCGGCGAGCGCGGCCGGGTGGCGCTGCGCGGCCGCACCCCGATCGGCTACTACAAGGACGAGGCCAAGACCGCCGCGACGTTCGTCGCGTTCGAGGGCACCCGCTGGAGCATCCCCGGCGACTGGGCCGAGGTCGAGGCCGACGGGACGCTCAAGCTCTACGGCCGGGGCAGCCAGTGCATCAACACCGGCGGCGAGAAGGTGTTCCCCGAGGAGGTCGAAGAGGCGCTGAAGACCCACGCCAGCGTGCACGACGCCGCCGTGGTGGGCCTGCCCGACGAGCGCTTCGGCGAAGCGATCACGGCGCTCGTCGAGCTCGAGGCTGGCGCCGCACTCGACGACGCCGCACTCGTCGCCCACGTGCGGGCCCACCTGGCGGCCTTCAAATCACCCAAGCAGTTCGTCGTGGTCGACACCATCGGCCGCGCCCCCAACGGCAAGCTCGACTACAAGCGCCTCAAGGCCGAGGCCGCACAACGCCTCGGCATCGCCTGACAGGCTGGTCAGCGTTCCCGTCGTGGTTTCCCGTCGTCTACAACGGAAACCGCGACGAGAACGACGGCCACGAGGCGGCGCAGTGCTCGACGGGACGCTGGGCAGCGACGATCGTCTGGCAGCGATCAGAGCTGTCGACGGCGGCGGAGCTGCACGGTCAGCCTCCCGACGACGGCACCGACGACGACGGCGACCAACAACGCGACACCGAACGACGCCCAGCCCTCGAGGCCGAGCACGCGACCGACGAGCAGGCCGAGCAACGGCGACAGGGCACCGACGACGAAGCTCGGCCACAGGCTCGTCCGGCTCGGTTCGGTCACCATCTGAAGATCCCCGCCACACAGCCGGAGATGGCACCACCGACACCGCCGGCACCTGCGGCGACTGCAACAGTCGGCCCGGTCCAGACACCAGCCACCCCTGCTCCGATCGCGCCGACGATGGCCCACTGCGACCCGGTCTTGGCGCAGCGTTGGACCGGCGCCTTGCACCAGGCCTCCCACCACCGACAGCCCGCGAGCCGACGATCACCGACGACGGGATGCACAGCACCGTGATGGTCGATCACCTGCACCAACGTAGTTCCGCCGAACCAGTCGGGCGACGGACCCTGATGACGGTGCGTGTCGAGCGCCGGCGCCGACAGCGCCCTCGACTCGGCGCGCACCACGCGCATCGGCTCGGCCCCTGAGTCGACAGCGGCAACAGCCGCGATCATCGGCGAGGGCGCCATCAGCGACGCACTCAGCACCGCACCCCACACCGCACCCCGCACCAGTTCACGTCGTGCTCGTGGCACCACGCTCCTCCTGTTCCGAGCTCGAACGGTTCGAGCTCTCGAACGCCACTGACGGGGCACAACGTGGCCGGGGGCGGAAACCGCGGCCGGGTGCGGACGGGCGCGGACGGCGCAGTTGGGCTCGACCGCGCGGGCCGTCAGGTCGTCAGGGCCGCGCAGCCGGCGAGGTGGTCGTTCACCAGACCCATCGACTGCATGAACGCGTACACGGTGGTGGGGCCGACGAACGACCAGCCGCGCCGCTTGAGGTCCTTCGAGATGGCCGTCGACTCGGCGGTCTTCGCCGGGATGTCGCCGAGTGATGTTGGTGCCGGACCCGGCGACGGCACGTAGCCGTCGAGGTAGGTGGCGATGCTGCCGAACTCGTCGATCAGCTCGAGTGCCCGGGCGGCATTGTTGATCGTCGAGGCGATCTTGCCGCGGTGGCGCACGATGCCGGCGTCGCCGAGCAGGCGCTCGACGTCGGCCTCGCCGAACCGTGCCACCACCGCCGGGTCGAAACCGGCGAAGGCAGCGCGGAAGTTGTCGCGCTTGCGCAGGATGGTGAGCCACGACAGGCCCGACTGGAAGCCCTCGAGGCACAGTTTCTCGTAGAGGCGATGGTCGTCGCGCACCGGGCGGCCCCACTCGTTGTCGTGGTACTGCACGTACAACGGGTCGTCGCCGCACCACCAGCAACGGGTCACCCCATCGGCGCCGACATGCAGCCCGTCGGGCGGCGGCTCGCTCATCGGCCGGGCTGGTACACCCCGAACACTCGGCGCAGCGCGTCGCTGACCTCGCCGAGCGTGGCGCCGGCACGCAGCGCGTCCTTCATCGGGTAGAGCAGGTTCTCGCCGGTCTGCGCGGTGTACTCGACCTCGGCCAGGTTGGCGCGCACGATGGCCTCGTTGCGGTTGGCCTTGTAGGCCGCCAGCCGCTCGCGCTGGCCACGCTCGAGGGCAGGGTCGATGGGGAACACCGACGGCTCGGGCTCGTCGTCGACCGTGAACTTGTTGACGCCCACGATGACTCGCTCGTCGTCGTCGATCGACTTCGTGTACTCGTAGGCCGCCTGCTCGATCTCGTCCTGCTGGAAGCCGGCCTCGATGCCCGACACGGCGCCGCCCATGTCGTCGATGCGCTCGATGTACTCCCAGGCGAGCCGTTCGATCTCGTCGGTGAGCACCTCGACGAAGTAGCTGCCTGCCAGCGGGTCGGGGGTGTCGGCGATGCCGCTCTCGTAGCCGATGACCTGCTGGGTGCGCAGGGCGATGCGCGCCGCTTGCTCGGTGGGCAGGCCGAGCGCCTCGTCGAAGCCGTTGGTGTGCAGGCTCTGCGTGCCACCCATCACCGCAGCCATGCTCTGCACGGCCACGCGCACGATGTTCACCTCGGGCTGCTGCGCGGTGAGGGTGCTGCCGCCGGTCTGGGTGTGGAAGCGCAGCAGCTTGCTGGCCTCCTTCTTCGCCCCGAACCGCTCGGTCATCAGCTTGTACCAGATGCGCCGCGAGGCACGGAACTTCGCCACTTCCTCGAAGAAGTTGTTGTGCGCGTTCCAGAAGAAGCTGAGGCGCGGGGCGAAGTCGTCGACGTCGAGCCCGGCAGCCTTGGCGGCCTCGACATAGGCGATGCCGTTGGCGATCGTGAACGCGATCTCCTGCACCGCCGTGCTGCCGGCTTCGCGGATGTGGTAGCCGCTGATCGAGATGGTGTTCCAGCGCGGCACATGCTTCGCGCAGTACTCGAAGATGTCGGTGATGATGCGCATGCTCGGCCGCGGCGGGTACACGTAGGTGCCGCGGGCGATGTACTCCTTGAGCAGGTCGTTCTGGATCGTGCCGCTGATGGCGCTGGCCGGCACACCGCGCTCTTCGGCCACCAGCTCGTACATCAGCAGCAAGATGGCTGCCGTCGAGTTGATGGTCATGCTGGTGGTGACCTTGTCGAGCGGCAGGTCGGCCAGCAGGGTGCGCATGTCGTCGAGCGTGTCGATGGCCACGCCCACCTTGCCGACCTCGCCCTCGGCGCGCGGGTGGTCGCTGTCGTAGCCCATCTGCGTGGGCAGGTCGAACGCGCAGCTCAGGCCGGTCTGGCCGGCCTGCAGCAGGAACTTGAACCGCTCGTTGGTGCTCGCCGCCGTGCCGAAGCCCGCGTACTGGCGCATGGTCCACAACTTGCCGCGGTACATCGTCGGGTAGACGCCACGGGTGTACGGGGGTGCTCCGGGTGTGCCGAGCTTGTCGGCCGGGTCCCAGCCCGCCAGGTCGTCCGCCGTGTACAGCGGCTTCACCTCGATGCCGGAGTCGGTGCGCTTGTCGTCGCTCATCGCCGTCGATCGTACGACCCACCCCGCCGACCCACCCACTCGGGCGCGGTGCGCGCATCGGCGCGAGGTCCGGGTGATCGGCGCGACTCGTCATCCGCGTCTGCTCACCGTTCCGTAGTAGGGGCACTCCACCCGGTCGCCCGGACCGCTCCAGAAACGAGGCCCCCGATGTCCCCAACCACACCCCCCACTCGCACCGGCCGCAGCCGCCGCCGGGCCCTCGCCTATGCCGCCCTCGTGGCGACGACCGTCGGCATCGGCTTCGTGGCCAGCCCGACGTCGGCCGCCACGAGCACGGCGCCGGCCTGCACCATCACCGGCACCGCCGGCAACGACACGCTGCGCGGCACGTCGCGCAACGACGTGATCTGCGGTCTCGGCGGCAACGACGTGCTGATCGGCAACGGCGGCAATGACGTGCTGAACGGCGGGGCCGGCAACGACCGGCTCGACGGCGGGGCCGGCAACGACGTACTGGACGGCGGGGCCAGCAACGACCGACTCGACGGCGGAACCGGCAACGACCGCATCGACGGCGGCAACGGCAACGACCAGGTGCTGGGCGGCGTCGGCAACGACGTGCTGAAGGGCGGGACCGGCACCGACACGGTCAGCCCCGGCGCCGGTGCCAACACCTGCGCGACCGACCCCGCCGACCGGGTCGCCGGGGCATGCACGAACGATTCGGCAGGCCCGACGATCAGCTGGGTCGACGTGCCCTCATCGGTCACCGCCGGCAGCAGTTTCACTGCGTCGTTCTCGCTGAAGGACGCGAGCGGCATCAACACCGAATCGCCGAATGTGAAGATCGGCGGCGAGCCCGGCTGGATCACCAGGTGGTGCGGCTTCGCGATCATGGCCACGCTCACCTCGGGCACCACGTCCGACGGCGTCTGGTCGATCACCTGCAACGTGCCGACCGACGCGGTGTCGGGCACCTATTCGCTGTTCGTCTCGGCGCAGGACTTCTTCGGCAACGCGGCCTGGCTCGATCCCGCCGACCAGGGCCCAGGTGTCGTCGACGTGGTGGGTGGCAACTCGGACAACCAGGCGCCAATGATCTCGGGCCTCGACCTCCCCGCCACCGCCACCGCCGGCTCGCCGGTGACGTTCACCTGGAACGCCAACGACACCAACGACGTCGCCTACGCCGTCGTGTGGGTGTATGGCCCGAACGGCCCACTGCCCATCGAGGCCTACGGCGGGACGTTCTCGCAGCGGACCTCGGAGTCGGCCACAGAGGCCACCTTCACCCAGACCGTCACCCTGCCGGCGAACGCGGATGCAGGCACCTATGCCGTGTACATCTCCACGGCCGACATCCTGGGCAACAAGACCATGCAGCAGTACGCCACCTTCACGGTCGGCTGAGCACGGCTCCACCGTTCCACCGCTCCCCCATCCCGACGCCGCCGTCGGTGCCAGCCGGCACCCTCGGCGGCGTCGCCGCGTCCGGGGCCCGGTCTCGAGCCGTCAGCGGGAGGCGACGATGGCGATCTCCATCCGCCACTCCGGCCGGGCCAGCGCAGGGACGGTCACCAACGTGCTCGCGGCGCGGTGGCCGTCGAGCACCCGGTCGCGCACGGCCATCACCGGGCCGAGCGGCTCGCCCACCACCACATAGGTGGTGACCGACACGATGTCCGATGGCGTCATGCCGGCCTCGGCGAGCATCGCTTCGATGTTGGCCCACACCACCTCGGCCTGATCGGCCAGGTCGGTGGGCACCGAGCCGTCTGGTGCGATGGGCACCACACCCGACGTGTGCAGCCAGGTGGAGGCCTGCTCGGACACCACGGCGTGCACGTAGTTGGCCGCAGGGGGCGCGATCTGGGGCGGCATGATCGGTCGGTTCACGTCGGCAGTCTGACAGGTGCTACGGGCACCTGTTCGCAGCCCGCGGACACCCCTACCATCGGCTCGTGCCCTCCGTCACACCTCACTCCGTCACCCCGGGCCAGGCCGATCCGACGGGTCACGGCCCCGGGTCGATCGACCTCGACACCCTCGACGAGATCCAGCGCCGCGTGCTGTGGCTCGCGGTGCGGATGGTCGACCACGCCAACCGCGAGCGACCCCTCCCGCCCGCACCCGAGGGCCGCGAGGCCGAGTTCGCCGTGAAGGTGGGCGGCCACATGGCGTCGAGCGCCTCGATGGTCAGCATCATGACCTCGCTGTGGTTCGGCCACCTCAGCGGCGACGACAAGGTCGCGGTGAAGCCGCACTCGTCGCCGGTGTTCCACTCGATCAAGTACCTGATGGGCGAGCTCGACCGTTCGTGGCTGTTCCGCCTGCGCGAGTTCGGCGGCCTGCAGAGCTACCCGAGCCGCACCAAGGACCCCGACGTGTTCGACTTCTCCACCGGCTCGGTGGGCCTCGGGGTGGTGGCGCCGCTGTTCGCCGCAATGACCCGCCGCTACGTCGACTCGCACTTCGGCGCGAAGCCCTCGGCCCGGTTCATCGCACTGGTGGGCGACGCCGAGCTCGACGAGGGCAACGTGTGGGAGGCCATCTCCGATGCCGCGCTCGAGGGCCTCGGCAACGTGATGTGGGTCGTCGACGTCAACCGTCAGAGCCTCGACCGCGTCATCCCCGGGCAGAAGATCAAGAAGCTGATCGAGTTCTTCGAGGGCTCGGGCTGGCACGTCGTCGAGGCGAAGTGGGGCCGCCGCCTGCAGGAGGCCTTCGCCCGGCCGGGCGGCGACGCGCTGCGCCGACACATCGAGGAGATGTCGAACGAGCGCTACCAGAGCCTGTTCGCCCTGCGCGGCGCCGACCTGCGCCCGGCCTTCCTGGCCGACGCCGACGACGATGTGCGCCGCTTCGTGGCCGACATCAGCGACGACGAGCTGGTCCCCCTCGTGCAGAACCTCGGCGGCCACGACCTCGGCGTGCTGCTCGACGCCTATCGCGAGTGCGACGCAGTGACCGATCGACCGAGCGTCGTGTTCGCCTACACCATCAAGGGCTGGGGCTTGCCGATCGCCGGCGACCCGCTGAACCACGCAGCCCTGCTGTCGCCCACACAGATCGACGCCGTGCGCGCCGAGATCGGCCTCACCCCGGCCACCGAGTGGGACCGCTTCGACCCCGACACGCCTGCCGGACGGCTGTGCGCCGCCCAGGGTGGCGAGGTGAACAACGTCCTGCCGGCCCCACGGCCCGATCTGCCGGTGCCGCACTCGGTCGGCGGCGCCGTCGGCGCCAAGCCGGTGAGCACCCAGGAGGTGTTCGGCCGCATCCTCACCGGCCTCGGCGCCGTGGAGGGCGTCGCCGAGCGGATGGTCACGCTGTCGCCCGATGTGAGCATCAGCACCAACCTGGGCGGCTGGATCAACAAGTTCGGCGTCTACCACCCCGTCGAGCAGCCCGACTTCCTGGGCGGCGACCGGCTGCTGCGCTGGCAGCAGGGCCCGCGCGGCCAGCACATCGAGCTCGGCATCAGCGAGATGAACCTGTTCCTGGCGTTGCATGCCCTCGGCCTCGGCCAGGAGCTGCACGACCAGCACCTCATCCCGATCGGCACGGTGTACGACCCGTTCGTGTGCCGCGGCCTCGACGCACTCATCTACGCCCTCTACAACGGGGCCCGCTTCATCGTCGTGGGCACACCGGCCGGCGTGACGCTGGCCCCCGAAGGCGGCGCGCATCAGAGCACGATCACCCCGTCGATCGGCCTCGAGCTGCCGGGCATGACCTATGCCGAGCCGTGCTACGCACAGGCCCTCGACTGGCTGCTGTGCGACGGTGTGCACCGTCTCGGCGCACCGGACGGCGAGAGCCTGTACCTGCGCCTGTCGACGCGACCCACCGACCAGTCGCCGTTCGCCGCCGCCCGCGCCCGCCTGGGCGACGAGCGCTTGCGCGCCGACGTGCTGGCGGGCGGCTACCGCCTCGTCGAGCCCGACGAGGTGCTGACCACCGACCCGGACGCACCGCGGGTGGTGCTCGCCGCAGCGGGCGCCGTGGTGCCCGAGGCGGTGCACGCCGCACGGGTGCTGGCCGACGAGGGTGTGGCCGCCACAGTGGTCGACCTCACCTCACCGGACCGGATCTACCGGGCCTGGCGCGACGAGCTCACCGCCGCCGGTCGCTCGGCGCGCCGCGCCCGGCTCGACGATCTGCACGTGGCCGCCCTGCTGCGCCCCGACGAGCGTCGCGCCCCGATCGTCACCGTGCACGACGCGGCCAGCCATGCGCTGGCCTGGCTCGGCTCGGTGTTCGGCCAGCGGGTGAACCCCGTCGGCGTCGACGCGTGGGGCCAGTCGGGCGCGATCGTCGACCTCTACCGGCGGTTCGATCTGCTGCCCGAGCAGATCGCCAACGCCGCACTCGCCACGCTGTGACGACGACGTGATGCGTACACTTCGGCCATGACCACGACCGAGCACGTTCGCACCATCGATGGCATCGAGCTGACCCCCAAGCAGGTGGGGCTCGCCCTGCCCACCCCGTTCGCCACGGTCGAGGAAGAGCGTCTGCACCGCAAGCAGAAGCTGGCCGGCGCGCTGCGCGTCTTCGGCCGGGTCGGCTTCGGCGAGGGTGTGGCCGGGCACATCACCGTGCGCGACCCGGAGTTCCCCGAGCTGTTCTGGGTGAACCCGTTCGCCATCAGCTTCCGCCACATCAGGGTGAGCGACCTGATCCTCGTCGACCACGACGGCAATGTCGTCTACGGCAAGCACCCGGTGAACCGTGCGGCGTTCGTCATCCACTCAGCCGTGCACGCCGCGCGGCCCGAGGTCGTCGCCGCTGCGCACAGCCACAGCGTGCACGGCAAGGCGTTCAGCTCGCTCGGCATCAAGCTCGACCCGATCACCCAGGACTCGTGCATCTTCTACGACGACCATGTCGTCGTCACCGCCCAGCGCGGCCGTGTGCAGCTGGCGGTCGAGGACGGGCGCGAGCTGGTGTCGCAGTTCACCTCCGGCAAGGCAGCCATCCACCAGAACCACGGCCTGTTCACCGTGGGCACCACGGTCGACGAGGCCGCCTTCTGGTTCTTGTCGATGGACCGCTCGTGCCAGGCGCAGCTGCTGGCGATGGCCGCCGGCACCCCGCAGCTGATCCCCCACGACGACGCCGTCTACACCCGCGAGCAGACGGCGAGCCATCTCGCCGGTTGGCTGAGCTTCCAGCCGTTGTGGCAGGAGATCTGCCGCACCGACCCCGACCTGTTCGACTGAAAGTCGCCGCTTGAGCTCACCGGAATCGAGCCGGCTCGACCGGTTCTCCCCCGAGGCGTTGTTCGCCCTGTCGGGGATCTCGCAGTACACGGGTGCGGCCATCGCCATCTCGCTGTTCGACGACCTGTCGGCCGGGACGGTGGCGCTGCTGCGCGTCATCGGCGCGGCCGCCATCCTGCTGGCGTTCACCTGGCGCCAGCAGCGGGGCTGGAGCCGACGCGACATCGGCCTGGCAGCGGTGTTCGGCGCCACGACTGCACTGATGAACGTCACGTTCTACTTCGCCATCGAGCGCATCGACCTGGGCAAGGGGGTGGTCATCGAGTTCATCGGCCCCATCGCCGTCGCCGCCGCCTTCACCCGCACCCGCCGCAACACGCTGGCCCTGCTGCTCGCCGTGATCGGTGTGGTGGTGCTCTCCGGCGTCGAGATCGACAGCGAACCGCTCGGTCTGCTGTTCGTCTTCCTCGCCTCGGCGCTGTGGGCCGGCTACATCATGATCGGGCGGACGGTGGCCTCGCTCGACCGTGGCCTGTCGGGGCTGGCGTTGGGCATGGCCTTCGGCGTGCTGGTGCTGCTGCCCTTCGGCGCCTCCGGCCTCGGCACGGCGATCGGCCACCCGTCGTGGCTGTTGGCCGGCCTGCTGGTCGGGCTGCTGTCGAACGTGGTCGGCTACGGCATCGACCAGCACGTGCTGCGGCGCATCCCCGTGCGCCGCTTCGCGTTGTTGCTGGCGCTGTTGCCCGTGACGGCGATGATCGTCGGGGCGATCGCGCTCGATCAGATCCCCACCTGGATCGACCTGCTGGGTGCCGCGCTGGTGATCACCGGCGTGCTGATCCAAGAGCGCGAAGTGCTCACCCGCCCCGACGAGCTCGAGGTCGCCACCGCCTGAACGTCGGTGTCACTCGTCAGTCGACGACCTGACCGAGGTCAGTGCGACAGGCCTGGGGCGCAGAGCCCGTCGAGCTCCTTGATGACGATGCGGTCGCGGTTGGCGTAGGTGACCGGGTTGTCCGGGTCGCGCTGCAGCTTGAACGTGCGGAACGTCATCTCGGTGGTGTCGACCGCCAGGATGCGCCCGGCCAGCGAATCGCCCAGACCGAGGATCAGCTTGATGACCTCGAGCGCCTGGATGCTGCCGATGATGCCGGGCAGCACACCCAGCACGCCGGCCTCGGCGCAGCTGGGGGCCAGCTCGGCGGGCGGCGGCTCGGGCACCATGTCGCGGTAGGTGGGGCCCTCGAGCGGATGGAACACGCTGACCATGCCCTCGAAGCGGAAGATCGAGCCGTGCACCACGGGGATGCCCAGCTTCACACTGGCATCGTTCAGCAGGTAGCGGCTGGGGAAGTTGTCGGCGCCGTCGACGATGACGTCGTAGCCGGCGATGATGTCCATGATGTTCGACGCATCGAGGCGCGTGTCGTAGGTGACCACGTTGACGTCGGGGTTGAGCAGCGTGAGCGTCTTCTTCGCCGAGTCGACCTTGCGATCGCCGATGCGGTCGATGTTGTGCAGGATCTGGCGCTGCAGGTTCGAGGCGTCGACCTCGTCCATGTCGACGATGCCGATGGTGCCGATGCCGGCAGCGGCCAGGTAGAGCGCAGCGGGTGAACCGAGGCCACCGGCGCCGAGCATCAGCACCTTGGCGCCCAGCAGCTTGGCCTGGCCCTCGACGCCGACCTCGGGCAGCAGCAGGTGGCGCTGGTAGCGGTTGCGCTGGTCGGCGCTGAGCACGACGGGCGCCTTCCACGCGCGGCCCTCGTCCTTCCAGCGGCCGAAGCCACCGGCCATCGACAGCACGTTCGTGTAGCCGAGCTCGCCCAGCGTCTTCGCGGCGAACGCGCTGCGCACACCACCTGCGCAGTAGACGACCACTTCGGCCGACTTGTCGGTGAGGCGGTTCTCGATCTGCGCCTCGAGGTGGCCGCGGGGGATGTGGATCGCCCCGGCGAGGGCGCCCTGGTCGTACTCGTCGGGCTCGCGCACGTCGAGCACCACGGCCCCGGCGGCGATGCGCTCGGCAGCGGCACCGGTGTCGATCTCGATGATCTCCGCCTTGGCGGCGGCAAGCAGGTCGCGGAACGTCGGCATGCCTGAAAGCCTACCGGACCGGTCGGGATTGCCTCACCGGCCGGACGTGCCTCACCCGTCGGTGCCGGGCCCCGCGACGATCGCCGGCAGCAGCTCGGAGATCTGACCGAGCAGCACCGTGTCCGCGTAGCGGTCCATGCGCGTCGGCTGACCGTTGACGATCACCACCCGCGCCCCTGCTGCTCGGGCGCGTGGCACCACGTTGGCCGCTGGGAACACCGACAGCGTCGAGCCCACCGCCAGCAGCAGGTCGCACTCGTCGGCGGCGCGCATCGCCGCGTCGATCACCTCGGGCACCAACGCCTGGCCGAACGAGATCGTGTCGCTCTTCAAGATGCCGTCGTCCGGGCCGAGGATGCGGCCCTCGTCGGCACAGACCAGGCAGCTCGGGTCCGGGTCGCCGGATCGCACCCGCTCGAGGGTCTCGGCCATCGGCCGACGGTCGCCGCACGTCCAACAGCGGCTCCACCACATCGTGCCGTGCACCTCGATCACCTTCACCGGGTTGTGGCCGGCACGCTGGTGCAGCTCGTCGATGTTCTGGGTGACCAGCGCATGCAGCCGGCCGCTCCGTTCGAGCTCGACGAGCGCGCGGTGCCCTGCGTTGGGCTGCGCGTGCCATGCAGGGTTCGACACCCGGTTCTCCCACGCGGCCCTGCGCACCTCGGGGTCGGCCAGGTAGTGCTGCAGCGTCGAGGCCTTCTCGGCCGCCGGGTTGCGGGTCCACAACCCGTTGGGGCCGCGGAAGTCCGGGATGCCCGAATCGGTCGAGATGCCGGCACCGGTGAGCACCACCACCCTGGCCGACTCGGTCACCCACTGCCTGGCGAGCTCGATCGTCACGCCGCAAGTGTGGCCCAGGTTTCCCGTCCGCCGGTGACTCGACGCCATCAGTGACGGTGTCCCCCTCGTCGCCGTCCCCGACCGCAGGAGCTGCCATGCAGTCCACCATCATCGACTCCACACTCGACGAGCCGACGCTCGTCATCGTCCCCTGGCACGACGACGTCGTCGACCCGATCGGCTACGACCCGCGCTCGCCGTATGTGGAGATGTTCTGGCTGAACGTGCTCGGCCCCACGGCCACCTGGCTGCTGCGCCGCGTGGTCGACGGCCTCGACCACTACCCCGGTGGCTACGAGCTCGACCTCGAGCAGACCGCCAAGGCGCTCGGGCTCGGCTACACCCGCGGCACGCTCAACCCCTTTGCTCGTGCGCTGCACCGCTGCGTGCTGTTCGGCGCAGCCCAACCGGTCGACGGAGGTCTCGCCGTGCGCCGCCGGCTGCCGCCCGTCAGTGCGCGCCACCTGGCCCGCATGCCCGATCACCTGCGCGATGCACATCGCGGCTGGCTGCGCGCCGCCGTCACCCACGAGGCCGAGGTGTCGAGGGCCCGCATCCTGGCGGCCGCCATGCTCGAGGCGGGCGACGCCGTCGACGCGCTCGAGCGGCAGTTGCTCGGCCTCGGCGTGCCACCTCCGGTCGCCACCGATGTGGCCACCGATGTGGCCGCCGAGGTCGTGGCCACGGCAGCCGAGGCCTCGCTAGCGTGAGGGACGATGCTGGCAGCCACCCTCGACGGCACGACCACGACGACGCTCGGTCAGGGCGCGGCCGTCGCCCAGGAGCATTCGGGCACCGTCACGCTGGTGCTGGTCGCTGTGCTCGCGGTGGCCCTAGTGGTGGTGATCCGACGGGTGCGTCGCATCCGCCGCAATGGCCCCGGTCCGCTGCGCTGACCGGAGTGGTGGCGCCTACTTGGTGCCGAAGGTGGTGGCCAGTTCGATGAGCAGACGGGTGCCGTAGCCCGTGGCGCCACGCGACATCCAGCCCTCGTCGGCGTCGACGTCCATCGGGCCGGCGATGTCGAGGTGCGCCCACGGCGTGTCGCCGACGAACTCCGACAGGAACAGCGCCGCGGTGATCGCCCCGCCGTAGGGGCCGCCGATGTTCTTCATGTCGGCGACGTTCGAGTCGAGCAACTTGCGGTACTCGCGAGCCAGGGGCAACTGCCACATCTTCTCGTCGGCCCGATCGGCCGCAGCACGCACCCGGTCGATGAACGGCTGGTCGTTGCCCAGCACACCGGCGTACTTGGGGCCGAGTGCCGCCACGCAAGCACCGGTCAGGGTGGCCAGGTCGATGATCGCGTCGGGCTTGGCCTCGGCGGCGAGCGACAGCCCATCGGCCAGGATGAGCCGGCCCTCGGCGTCGGTGTTGTGGATCTCGGCGGTCTTGCCGTTGCGGAAGGTGAGCACGTCGCCGAGCTTGAGCGCGCTGCCCGACGGCATGTTGTCGGTGCACATCAGGTAGCCGGTGACCTGCGCCTTGCAGCCGGCGTCGCGCAGCGCACTCATCGCAGCCAGCACGGCGGCTGCACCGCTCATGTCCATCTTCATCTTGGCGTGCATGCCGTCGCTCGGCTTCAAGCTGATGCCACCCGAGTCGTACATCACACCCTTGCCGACCATGACGAGGTGGCCGGTCGGGCGCTTGGGGGTGTAGGTGAGGCGCACCATGCGCGGCGGCTCGACGCTGCCCTTGTTCACGCCGATCATGCCGCCGCAGCCCATCGCCTCGAGCTGGTCGCGGTTGAACACCTCGACCCCCAGACCGCTGGCCGCGGCCACTTCGACGGCCCGCTCGGCCATCGTGCGCGCCGTCAGGTAGGCGGGCGGGGTGTTGGCCAGGTCGCGCGCCAGCCACGTCGCGCCTGCGGTGACGACGCCGCGGTCGGCACCGGCGCGCACACCTGCGGAACGACCGGCACCGGCCACCAGCACGAGCGAGGCGAGCGGGCTCGCACCCGAGCGGTCGGTCTTCAGCCCGAGGTACTTGTAGGCCGCGAGCAGAGCGCCCTCGGCGACCGCCTGGCCCGCCGCTTCGGGGGCCACACCGGCAAGATCGGTCAACGCGGTGGCCACGACCGTGCGCTTGCCGGCAGCACGCACCAGTGCGGCAGCGGCGTTGCGCAGCCCGTTCACCCCGATGGCACCGGGCTCGCCCACACCGATGGCGATGTGGGTGGGCCCCGACGCTGCGGGCAGCACCAGCACCTGGCCCTCCTTGCCCTCGAAGCCATGGGCTGCGAGCGCGGCACGGCTGAGGCCGAGTTGGCGGGGCACGGCACCGGAGGTGGCCACCGGCACCCCGACCGCCTCGGCGGTGCGCGGGAAGGAGCGGACGACGTCGACGTTCACGTTCATGGTGGCCAAGTCTGCCGGATGCGGCAGACAACCGGCCGCATCCGGCGGGCCGACCGGCTCAGGCCGGAGCGACGTCGCGTGCCGCCAGGCTCGAGCCCTCGTGCCAGCGGGCCATCGTCCACAACAGGTCCGACAGCCGGTTCAGGTAGGGCACGACCTGCGAGGGCGCTGCCGCAGCGGGCAACGAGACGCGCTCGGCTCGCCGCACGACCGTGCGCGCCAGGTCGAGGTAGCCGGACACGACGTTCTCGCCGGGCACGACGAACTGGGTGGGGTGGGTGAACTCCTCGTCGAGCGCGTCGATGGTGCGCTCGAGGCGCTCGACCATGTCGACCGACACGCTCGACATGCCGGGCTCGAGCTTCTCGCGGTTCTCGGGCAGCGTGGCCAGCTCGGCCATCAGCACCCAGAGGTCGCGCAGGATCGGCACCAGCAGCTCGGCCACCCGGCTGTCGTGCCCGGCATGGGCGCGGGCCAAGCCGATGACGGCCTGGGCCTCGTCGACCGTGCCGTAGGCCGTGGGCAATGTGCTGTCCTTGGCGACCCGACCGCCGTAGAACAGCCCCGTGGTCCCGTCGTCGCCAGCTTTGGTGTAGATCCGTTCACGGGGCATCGGGCCAACCTAGCCAGCAGCCGGTCAACGTGCTGTGGCGAGCGACGGCTCGACCGTCGGCGCGGCCACTCCGTCGATCACCTGACGCCAGTCGGTGGCACGACGGGCGAGGATCAGCGATCCGATCGCCATCGACACGGCGCCCACCACATAGGCCACACGCAACGACGTGAGATCGCCCAGCGCCCCGATGAACAGCAGCCCGAAGCCGTACGAGAAGCCCATCGAGGCCTGCATCATCGCCATCACCCGGCCGCGGCTGGCCGGCGGGGCGTCGCGCTGGATGATGGCCGAGGTGGTGACGAACATCGACGCCGCCGCGGCACCCAGCAGCACTGCCACGGCGACGGCCGACGCAGGCGTAGGGGCCAGGGCGAACACCGTCAACACCACGCAGAGCGTGGCGGCGATCGAGGCGAGCAGCACCGAGCGGCGGACATTGCGGCTGAGCACGGTGAGCACCACGCCACCGACGATGGCGCCGATGCCCTGGGCCGAGCTGAGCGCACCGGTGAGGCCGGTGCCTCCGCCGTGGACGGCCTGGGCGTAGATGGGCATCAGGCCCATGAACGGCACGGCGGTGATGTTGTAGACCACCAGCAGCACCACGGCGTACCAGCAGCCGGGGGTCGAGCGCAGGGCCTGCCAGCCACCGCGCAGACGTTCCGCCACGGTGCCGTCGGCGCCGAGGGGGATGAAGCGCTGGCGCACCAGCCACACCGCCGTGGCGAGCACCACGAAGGTGGCGGCATTCACCGCCACGGTCCACGCCGGGCCGATGGCCACGGCGAGCAGCGAGCCGACGACCGGGCCGACGATGCGCCCCGCGTTCCACGAATAGATGCCGAGCGACACCATGGCGACCAGTTCGTCCGGGGGTACGAGGTCGGGGATCATCGCCGAGTACGACGGAGCGCCCACCGCGCCGGCTGCGCTGGCGAGCAGGATCAGCCCGGCGAGCACCGCAGGTTCGCGCACCCCGGCGCCGAGCACGATGGCCAGCACGGTGGTGATGGCCGCCTGCACCAGCAGGGCGTTGCGGAACACGACGCGTCGGTCGAAGCGGTCGGCCAGCAGGCCGCCGACCGGTGAGGCCAGACCCTGCGGGGCGAAGGTGGCCAGGGCGACGAGCGCCGTCTGGATGGCCGACCCGGTGTTGGCCGCCACCAGGCTGCCCACCACGATCAGCTGCACCCAGGTGCCGGTGTCCGAAACCACCGCCGCCGTCCACAGCAGCCGCACGGAGCGGTGGCGGAGAGGGCGGAAGGGATGGTTGCTCACAACAAGTACCAGTCTACCGCCGCAGGGCCGTCGGCCACGGGAGCCGCCCGTCACATCGGCCCACGCCAACGCAGGTCGCCGCATGCCGTGCGACACTTGACGACCACCTCCGGAGGTATGCCGATGAGCCGTTCCCGCAAGATCCTCACTGCCATCCTGGCCGTCGTCGTCCTGGTCGTCGGCGCGTTCTGCCTGTGGATCTTCGTGCTGCGCGACGACGCCCCCGACGCGCTCGGCTCGGGCGATCTCGACGCGGCGCTCGGCACCACCACCGTGGCCGTCGTCGAGACTGCGGCCCCCACCACCGAGGCCGCAGCAACGACAGCCCCGCCGGCCACGCCCGCACCGGAGTCGAACGACCCGAGCGGCACCTGGACCGCCACCGCCGACTCGACGCTCGGCTACCGCGTGCAAGAGGTGCTCGGCGGCGTCGACGTCGAGGCCGCAGGGCGCACCAACCAGGTCACCGGCTCGCTCACCATCGAGGGCACACAGGCCACCGCAGCCGACTTCACCGTCGACATGGCGTCGATCACCAGCGACTCCGACCGCCGCGACGGCCAGTTCCGCACGCGCATCATGACCGTCGACCAGTTCCCGACCGCCACCTTCGTGCTCACCGCGCCGATCGACTTCGGCACCGTGCCCGCCGAAGGCCAGTCGCTCACCGCCACCGCCACGGGCGACCTCACCCTGCGCGGCACCACGCGCAGCGTCACCTTCCCCGTCGAGGCCAAGTACGAAGGCGGGCGCATCGGTGTGCTCGGCAGCATCCCGATCCTGTTCAGCGACTACGCCATCCCCGACCCGTCGAACGGGTTCGCCGTGGTGAAGGACAACGGCCTGCTCGAGTTCGTGCTGGTGTTCGACCGGGCCTGAGCCGTGCGCGGCGTGCGCCCCATCCGCACCGCTGCATTCGCAGCCCTGACAGCCACCCTGGTGGTCGCGTGCACCACGGGGTCGGACCCGAGCACCACGGCCAGTCCGAGCACGGTGGCATCGTCCACCTCGGAGGCTCCGGACACAGCGGCGCCGACAACGTCAGCGGCGCCACTCACCACGCCCCCGACCACGGTCGCACCGACCACCTTGACCCTGGCCTCCACGAGCGTTCCAGCGACGGCGACCACACTGCCCACCGTCGCTGCGCTGCCCTATCCCACCGGCCTGAGCGACTCGAGCCTGGACGTGAACGGTGTGGAACGCCGCTACCGCGTCCACGTGCCCGCTGGCCTCGTTCAGCCCCGCGCCGTCGTCGTCGTGCTCCACGGCGGCGGCGGCGAAGGCCTCGGCGTGGCCGACGCAGGTGAGCACCCGCTGTCGGTGTTCCGAGCCGTCGCCGACCGCGAAGGCTTCGTCGTCGTCTACCCCGAGGGCCTGCCAGCACGCGACCGGGCGGGCAACCGCGGCTGGGTCGACTGCCGATCGGACAACACCGTCGCGAGCGGCGCCGACGACATCGCCTTCCTCGCCACGCTCACCGAGCGGGTGCGCGCCGAGTTGCGGCTCACCAGCGAACAGGTCTTCATGGCCGGCGGGTCCAACGGCGCGCAGATGACGCTCGCCTTCGCTTTCCACCGGCCCGAGCTGGTCGGTGCGGTCGCAGCGGGTTCGGGCAACCTCCCCGAGCGCCCCCTGCCCGGGCCGTGCACGATCGGCCCCGGCAAGCCGGTGCCGATCGTCCTCGTCCACGGCACGGCCGACATCCAGATGCCCTACGACGGGGGCTGCGTCGCCGACATCGGCGGCGCCTGCAACCGCGGCCGCGTGGTCTCGGCCGAGGCGACGCGCGACCGATGGCTCGAGATCAACGGCCTCGTCGGTGTCGAACCCACCGTCAGCGTCGTCGACCTCGACCCCGGCGATGCCGGGCCGGCGAACCATCTCGTCTACGCCGGGTCGGCACCGGTCGAGTGGTGGCGCCTCGACAGCGCCGGACACACTGTTGCGAGCCGCACCGTACTGATCGAGCCGAACCGGCTCACCGGCGCACAGAACCGCGACATCGAGTTCGCCGAGGTCGCCTGGGCGTTCTTCGCCAGCCGTCTGCCACCGGCGAGCTGACTGCGGATCGACCACCCCGGTTCAGGTGTTCGGCTGCGAGCGCTGCCAGGCGTCGGCCAGCGCCGCATAGCGTCCCTGCAGGGCGAGCAGCTCGTCGTGGGTGCCCAACTCGACGATGCGGGCATGGTCGACCACGGCGATCCGGTCGGCCCGGCGGACCGTCGAGAGCCGGTGCGCCACCACGATCACCGTGCGCCCACCCATCAACGACTCGAGCGCGTGCTCGACGACAGCCTCGGTGCCCGGGTCGAGGTTGCTCGTCGCCTCGTCGAGCACCAGCACGGCCGGGTCGACGAGCGCAGCCCGAGCCAGCGACACCAGTTGCCGCTCGCCGGCGCTCAGCCGCGACCCGCGCTCGCGCACCTCGGTGTGCAGGCCCTCGGGCAGCTCGGTGAACCGCTCGAGCACCCCGATCGACTCGAGCGCGGCGGCGATGTCGTCGTCGCTCGCGTCCGGCCTGGCGATGCGGATGTTGTCGAGCACCGTCCCGCCGAACAGGAAGCCCTCCTGAGGCACCACCACGATCCGCTCGCGCAGGGAACGCATCGAGGCCAGGCGCAGGTCGATCTCGCCGAAGGTGACGTAGCCGTCGGTGGGGTCGTAGAGCCGGGCCAGCAGCTTGGCCAGCGTGCTCTTGCCGGCACCCGTCGGGCCCACCAGCGCCAGCCGCTCGCCGGGCGCGATCTTCAGCGACACCTCGGCCAACGCACGCCGCTCGGCCCCGTCGTAACGGAACGACAGGTGGTGCGCCTCGAGCACTCCCGTGGCCGGCAGGTCGACGGGGCGCGGGTGCTCGGCCACGTCGGGCTCGGCGTCGATGATGCCGTAGAGCTTGTGCAGCGACGCGGCGGCCGACTGCACCGTGTTCCACAGCTGCGAGAGCTGCTGGATCGGGTCGAACAGGTTGCCGATCAGCAGCACGAACGCAGCGACGGTGCCGACGCTCACCACGTCGCGGTGCGCCAGCCACCCGCCGGCGCCGACCATCAGCGCCACGGCGAACACACCGACGAACTCGACGAAGCCGAAGTACCAGACGCTCACCTTCACCGCGTGCACGTGCGAGCGGTAGAGCGCCCGGTTGCTGCCGACGAAGCGGCGGGTCTGCTCGCCCTCGCGGTGGTAGGCCTGGATCACGCGCACGCCGGTGATCGATTCCTGCAGGTTCGACAGGTTCTGGCCCACCTTGTCGCGCACGTCGAGGTAGGCCTGCCGCGACTGTCGCTGGAACCGGATCGAGGCGACGATCACCACCGGCAGGATGAGCATCGCTGCGAGCAGCAGCTGCCAGCTGGTGGCGGCCATCACCACGATCGTCACGACCAGCAACAGGGCGGCGCTGACGAACTGCAGCAGGCCCCACTGGATCAGCTCGGCCATGCTCTCGATGTCGGCGGTCATCCGCGCCACCAGCACGCCGGCCTTGTTGCGGTCGTAGAACGCCATCGACTGCGCCTGCAACCGGTCGAACACGCGCACGCGCAGGTCGCGCAGGAACCCCTCACCGGCGGTGTTGATCGCCAGGTACTGCTTGCGCGCAGCCACGTAGCTGATGCCCACCACGAGCACGTAGGCGGCCACGCAGGCGTTCAGCACGGCGGCGTTGCGGTCGCCCAGGCCGTGGTCGGTGGCGACGAGCACCAGCAGCGGGCCGGCCACGGTGCACAGCGTCACCAGCGTCACGTAGGCCATCGCCTTCCAGATGGTGCGGCGGTAGGGAGCGGCGAACTCGAGCGAGCGGCGCATCACGTTGCGCGCCTGGTCGCGATCGATCGTCTCCTCGGTCACGGCCGACGCCCACATCAGCCGACCACCTCGGCGTCGTCGTCGGTGTCGGCCTCGAGCGCGGCGAGCACCTCGCAGTAGCGCGCGCTGGTGGCCAGCAGCTCGTCGTGCGTGCCCACTGCAGCCACCCGCCCACCGTCGAGCAGCACCACCCGGTCGGCGAGAGCGATCGTGCCGGCCCGGTGGGCGATCACGATCGTCGTGCGGCCCTGCATCACGGTGGCCATCGCCTCGCGGATCTCGTGCTCCTTCGACGGGTCGACCGCACTGGTGGCGTCGTCGAGCACCAGCACCCGCGGGTCGGCCAGGATCGCCCGGGCGATGGCGATGCGTTGGCGCTGGCCGCCGCTGAGCGAGAACCCCCGCTCGCCGATGGGCGTGGCGTAGCCCTCGGGCAGACGCTCGATGAACTCGTGCGCACCTGCCAGCCGCGCGGCGCGCTCGACGTCGGCGAGTGGTGCGTCGGGCCGGGCGAAGGCGATGTTGCCGAGCACCGTGTCGTTGAACAGGAACGTGTCCTCGAACACGATGCCCACCGAGCGGCGCAGGTCGGCCAACGACAGGTCGCGGACATCCACGCCGTCGAGCTCGACCCGGCCCTGCTGCACGTCGTAGAAGCGGGTGAGCAACCGGGCGACGGTCGACTTGCCGCTCGCCGTCTCGCCCACCAGCGCCACCGACGTGCCGGGGGCGATGTCGAGGTCGAAGCCCTGCAGCACCGGCGCGGCCGGGTCATACCCGAACACGACGTCGCGGAAGCGCACCCCGCCCACCGCGCCTGCGGTCGGCAGCGGCAGCGGCCGTTCAGGATCGGCCACCTCGGGCACCGCCGACAGCACCTCGTCGACGCGCAGCAACGCGGCGGCCGCACGCTGGGCGAAGGCGACGGTCATGCCCAGGTTGCGCAGCGGGTACACCAGCAACGCGATGTACTGCATGAACTCGAGCATCTCGCCGTAGGTCATCTCGCCGTCGAGCACACGATGGCCGCCGATGCCGAGCACGGCGATCAGGCCGAGGTTGGGCAGCAGGTCGAGCGCCGGCAGGAAGGCGCTGCGCACCCGGGCCGCCCCCATCGACTCGCGCTGGATGTCGTCGGCTTCGACGCGCAGCTTGGCAGCCTGCACGGGCTCGGCGCCGAAGCCCTTCACCACGCGCACTCCGGCCACGCTCTCCTCCACCACCGTGGCGAGCTGTGCCTGTTCAGCCTGCACGGCCAGGACGGCAGGGTGGATGGTGCGCGAGAAGCGCTGGGCGAGCAGGTTGACGAGTGGCAGCGGCGCCAGCGCGACCAGGGCGAGCAGCGGCTGCGAGGTGAGCAGCACGATGATCACGGCGATCACCATCGCCAGCTGCGACGTGGTGATCGGGATCATCACCACGAAGCCCTGGATCTGCAATAGATCGCTCGACGCGCGGCTCATCAGCTGCCCGGTCTGGGTGCGGTCGTGGTAGCCGACGTGCAGGCGCATCACGTGGGCGAAGATCCGCTCGCGCAGCAGGGTCTCGGTGAGCCGGCTCTCGCGGAAGGCGACCAGTCGCCGCCAGCCGGCGAAGATGCCGGCGATCACGGCAGCCACCGCGATCATCCCCGCCCAGAACGCGAGCGACTCGCGTCCGATCACCCCACGGTCGATGGCCACCCGGGTGAGGCGCGGCACGGCCACCTTGCCGGCGCTCCAGGCGAGCCCCACAGCCACCCCGACGATCAGGCCGCGGCGTTGTTCACGCAGCACCGACCACAACAGCCGCCAGCCCGAGCGGGTGGTGGCAGCGGTCTCGGGCACGTCGGTGAACTCTAGGCAGCGTCCCGGTGAACACCCGGGTCCGGAGCCACGCCGCGAGGCATCTGCGCCACAGCACCCGCCCGCCGGTCTAGCGTTGGGCCATGACGGCGCTCGACGACGCTCCCGGCACCAGCCAGTTCCTCTCCGGTCTGTTCGCCCCCGTGCACGACGAGCTCGACGTGCACGACCTGCCGGTCACCGGCACCATCCCGCCGCAGCTGCGCGGTGTGTACATGCGCAACGGGGCCAACCCGCAGTTCGCCCCGCTCGGGCGCTACCACTGGTTCGACGGCGACGGCATGGTGCACGCGGTCTACCTCGACGGCGGTCGGGCCCGCTACAAGAACCGCTGGGTCGAGACCCCGGCGCTGCGCCACGAGCGCGCTGCCGGCCACTCGCTGTTCGGCGGCCTGCTCAACATCCAGTTCCCACCCGCCGAGCTGTTGGCCGAGTGCGGCGTGCTGAAGAACGCGGCCAACACGAACATCATCCGCCACGCCGGCAAGTTCCTGGGGCTGTGGGAGGGCGGCTGGCCGTGCGAGATCACCCGCGAGCTCGACACCGTCGGCCTGCACGACTACGACGGACGCCTGGCCGGGGCGATGACCGCTCACCCGAAGTGGTGCCCGGAGACGGGCGAGCTGATGTTCTTCGGCTACGACCCGTTCGGCGGCCCGCCGCACCTGCGCTACCACGTCGCCGATCGCCACGGCGGGCTCGTGCACTCGACGGTCGTCGAACTGCCCCGCGCGGTGATGATGCACGACTTCCTCACCACCCGCCACCACTCGCTGGTGTTCGACCTGCCGGCCACGTTCGACATGACCGGTGAGGGCATGTGGCAGCCCCGGCACGGGGCACGCATCGGGGTGCTGCCCCGCCACGGCGACGGTGCCGACATCCGCTGGTTCGAGATCGATCCGTGCTTCGTCTTCCACTTCCTGAACGCCTGGGAGGACGAGGGCACGATCGTCGCCTACGGCGGACGGATGCCGGGCATCGACCTCGACTTCGAGGCACGCAGCAGCGACGAGGCCGGCCCGAGCTCCCAGCCCGGTGCGGGGATGGCCAAGTGGACCATCGACCTCGTCGCCGGCACCTGCCGCGAGGAGCTGATCGACGACCATCCGCAAGCCTTCCCCCGCCTGCACGACGACCTGCTCGGCCTGCGCCACCGCTACGGCTACGCAGCCACCACCACCGACGGCACCGATGCGCTCCACTCCGACGCGCTGATCCGCTTCGACCTCGACACGGAGACCACGCTGGTGGTGCCGTTCGGTGCCGGCACGGTGCTCGGCGAGCCGGTATTCGCCCCGGATCCCGACGGATCGTGGGAGACCGACGGCTGGATCATGGTCTACGCCACCGACCGGGCCACCGAGCGCACCGACCTGTGCATCCTCGATGCTCGCGACCTGAGCGCCGGCCCCGTGGCGCGCATCCACCTGCCCAGGCGCGTGCCGGCCGGGTTCCACGGCAACTGGATGGCCGACTGAGCGAGCGCGCTCAGCTGAGCAGGTCGCGCACGCGCTCTTTGGGGCGGCCGACGATCGCCTTCTTCGCCGTCACCACCACGGGGCGCTGCAGCAGCTGCTTGTGCTTCACGAGCAGGGCCACCACCTGCTCTGGGGTGGCCGCATCGGCATCGGTCAGGCCGAGCTTGGTCCACAGGCTGTCGCGCCGCACCAGGTCGGTCACCGGGTCCTCGAGCTTGGCGATGATGCCGCGCAGCGTGTCCGCATCCGGCGGGGTCTTCAGGTAGAGCACGATCTCGGCCTCGACGCCGAGCTCTTCGGCAATGCGCACGGCATTGCTCGACGAGTTTCAATTCGGGTTGTGGTAGATCGTCACGCCGGGGTGCTTCGCCATGGCCGCATCGTAGGCAGCGACGGCTCGTGCCGTCATCCCGACGCTCGCCGCTCCGGTTCCGACAGCGTCAGCGGGTGTCGACGAACAGGCTCTGGCAGCTGCGACCCAGACGGCCTGCCTCGTCGAACAACGCCGACTCGGCGAGGCCGGCGCCGGCTGCGCCGTACCACGAGGTGGTGCGCATCCCCACCCACTCGCCCACCGGCGGGCGCAGCAGGTGCACGGTGAGGTCGGGGTTGATGTACACGTAGTGCTCGTAGGGCAGCGAGCCCGACACCCCGTTGCCGAAGTCGGCAGCTGCAGCCACACGCTGCAGGCCCGTCGGCACCTCGGTCTCGACCACCGGATGGCGGAGGCGGACCCACACCGCCACCGGGCCGGGCTCGGCCCACGAGCCCGCCACGAAGCGATGGTCGCAGCCGTGCGAGTGGAAGGCCACCAGCTCGCTCGCCGCCCACGACGGTCGCTCCAGACGGCCGCCGCTCGGGCCAGCGGGCATCTCGTCGCGGCCGAGGTTGGCACCCGCGACGAGGGGAACCTCGGCGGCCCGAATCCGCAGGGCGCGCACCCGGGCCACCTCGACGCCATCGGCAGTGAGCACACTCGCCACGAGCGACACCTTGCGGCCGGGTCGCTCCACGTCGGTGGTGAGGTGCATCGGGGTGAGCACCGGCACCGGCCGGGTGAGCTCGATCGTCAATCGGGCCACCTGCCAGGGACTGTCCTGCGCATCGCCGGCCCCCTCGACGGCCCGGGCGAGCAGCGCCGACACCGGGCCGCCGTGGCAGTGGCGCGGGTCCCACGGGCCCCGGCTCAGCTCGGTGGCGACGACCTGCTCACCGTCGATCTCGAACAGGGCACGGGCTGGCTCGGTCACGGCACGAGGGTAGCCAGGTCACGCTCCCCGCTCCGTGCGACACCCCTTCCCTAGGGTCGGCCCCACTTCCCCTGGTACCCCTGCCGCCCGGTTCGCCGGCCGCGGCCCCTGTCCAGGAGGACGTCATGCCCACGCCGAGCCGGCTCAGCACCCATCCCACACCCCGCGCCGGGGTCGACCCCATCCTCACTGCCGAGGCGGCACTCGCGGTCATCGACATCGCCCGCTCGCAGCCCGAGCGCGCCGAGCACCTGTGCATCCTGCTCGACGACGAGCGGCGCGGGCACGCCATCGTCTCGGTGGTCGACCCGCCCGACAACGACTCCGTGCTCGCCGTGGTCGACACCGTCGGCGGCGCGTGCAGCCTGGCGGGCTTCGCCGGAGGCGACCCGGCGTCCATCATCGTGGCCACCATCCGCCCCGACGGCGGTGCTTCCGACTGCGACATCGCGCGCTGGGAGCTGGCCGAGATCACGGCCGCCGTGCACGGTGTGGTGCTGCTCGAGTGGTTCGTGATCGGCCCCGATGGTGTCGAGTGCCCACGCGAGCTCGCCGGGCGACCGGCCCGCTGGTGAGGGCCGGCTCAGCCGCTGCCGTTGCGACGTGCCGCAGGCGTCAGGCGCAGGCCCGCCTCGCGCAGCCGGCGCACCAGTTCGCGGCTGGTCGTGGGCACGGCCCCGGCGGCGACCATCTCGTCGTAGTAGTCCGCCGGCGTGTCGTAGTGGTCGCCATGGAACGCTCGCCGGGGCAGGCCCACGGCCTGGGCGAAGGCATGCAGCTCGTCCAAGCTGGTGTCACTCACCAGGTGCGACCACAACCGGTCGTGATGCCGCCACCGCGGCTCGTCGATGAGCACCGCCACCTCCTCATCGTCGCAGCCCGGCCGGGCCTCCGCCAGCTCACGGCCCTACGCTGGCGGGGTGACCGCACCCGAGGTCGAGCTCCGCCGCACGTGGCGCCGCGTCGTCGCCGAGCACAGCACCGCCCCGTTCGACGAGGTGTTCGAGCGGCTGATGGCCCGCCACCGCGAGCCCCACCGCCGCTACCACACGGCCACCCACGTGATGTGGGTGGTGCGCCACGTCGACCGGCTGCTCGCCGAGGTCGACCCCGACGGGCGCTGCGACGCAGGTGCCATGCGCGCCGCCGCGCTGTTCCACGATGCCGTCTACGACCCGCGGTCGGCCACCAACGAGCACGACAGCGCCGTCTGGGCGGCCGAGGTGCTCGACGCAGCCGGGTGGCCGGCAGCGCGTGTCCGCCGCGTGGTCGAGCTCATCGAGGCCACGGCCCACCTGGGGCCGTCGGCACCAGGGCCCGGCGATGTCGACGCCAATGTCGTCTCGGCCGAGGCCCTCGAAACCGCCGTGCTGCTCGATGCCGACCTGGCCATCCTCGGCGCCGACCCCAACGACTACCGCGCCTACGTGGCCGGTGTCCGCGCCGAGTACGCCCACGTCGACGACACAGGGTGGCGCACCGGGCGGTCGGCAGTGCTGCACAGCCTGCTCGAGCACGACCCGCTGTTCCGCACCACGCCCATGCGCGCCGAACGCGAACGCCGCGCCCGCGCCAACCTCACGGCCGAGCTGGCCGGCCTACGCACCAGCTGAGCGCTCGACCCGACGCAGATCAGTGGTGACAGCCGCAGGCCGACCCGCAGCCACCGCCGCCCTGCGGAGCAGGGGCCGACGCTGCGCCGGCGGCACCGCCGACACTGGCGAACACCGACAGCAGACGCACCGAGTCGACGTGGCCCTCGGGGCACGGTGCCGGCTCGTTCGACTCACTCATCGAACGGCGAAGTTCGAACGACTGGTCACACGTGCGGCAGCGGTACTCATAGAGCGGCATCGCTCGCCAGTGTACGCCCGGCCCGCCGAGCCGACCACGTCACCGTGGACGCCACCAGCAACGCGACCATCACCAAACGAGCCGCCGCCATGACCATCCCGAGCCTGTTGTCGACAAGGTCGCCGCCAGAGCCGAACAAGACCGGCGGAAACCCGACCAACGACACGATCGAGACAGCCACAGCACTGCCGAGACCGAGGCTCCTGAATCCACGGAACAGCGCAACACTGCTGGCCAAAGGCATGTACACGATGCCGAGTGCCACCGTCACAACAGTGGTGCGACGGGTTTCCCCAGAGTCAGAGGCAACGAAGCCGAACAGCATCGCCATCGCGATCGTCGACCCGATCGACGCAAGTCGCTCCACACTGCCGCTTCCGACGACGAGCAGATTCATCGACTCGACCACCATCGGCACGCGGTACTGAGCCACCCCCAGCACCACGAGCAGAGGCACCGCTGCCGCGACGACTCCAGAGACAAGGACCGCTCCGCAACTCACCACCAAATGTCGCTGAAGCCCCATCCCACTCCCCCCAAGTCATCACTCGGCTGTGGTGCCCCCCAGCATACAAACGCACACCCACCGTGGGTCCGCTCCAGCA
>JBBATY010000002.1:0-65448 GCA_040398525.1 Ilumatobacteraceae bacterium
TCGACTTCGGCTGCGTGTGGATCAACACCCACATCCCGCTCGTCGCCGAGATGCCCCACGGCGGCTACAAGAAGTCCGGCTACGGCAAGGACCTGTCGTCGTACGGCTTCGAGGACTACACCCGTATCAAGCACGTGATGGCCAACCTCGGCAGCTGAGCGGCCGTCGGGTCGCCCGATGTGTTAGAACAACAGCACCGATCCGTCGACGATGACGGCCGGTGACGGGATCCGACCGAACCGACGGTGCGCCGTCGGCCACGACCTGGGGGAGACAGCGGTGGCCCAGCCTGCATCGAGTGGTGCGGCTTCAGGAGCACGTGGCAGCGTCGAGCTGTCGGGTGTGACCAAGCGCTTCGGCAGCATGGTGGCCGTCGACCACCTCGACCTCGTCGTCGAGCCGGGTGAGTTCCTGTCACTGCTCGGCCCGAGCGGCTGCGGCAAGACCACGACGCTGCGCATGCTCGCCGGCTTCGAGCAGCCCGACGAGGGCTTCATCCGCATCAGCGGCGAGTACGTGCAGGGTGTGCCGCCGTACAAGCGCGACGTGAACACGGTCTTCCAGGCCTACGCCCTGTTCCCGCACATGACCGTCGCCGAGAACGTCGCCTACGGCCTACGCCAGAAGGGTGTGCCCAAGGTCGAGATCGCCGCCCGGGTGGCCGAGGCACTCGACATGGTGAAGATGACCAAGCTGGCCGAGCGCAAGCCGCGCCAGATGTCGGGCGGCCAGCAGCAGCGTGTCGCGGTCGCCCGTGCGCTGGTCAACCGGCCCAGCGTGCTGCTGCTCGACGAACCGCTCGGAGCGCTCGATCGCAAGCTGCGCGAGGAGATGCAGATCGAGCTCAAGCTGCTGCAGAGCCGGCTGGGCATCACGTTCATCTTCGTCACCCACGACCAGGAAGAGGCGATGAGCATGAGCGACCGGATCGCCATCATGCTCGAAGGCCACATCGAGCAGCTCGCCGACCCGGAGACGGTGTACGAGCGCCCCGCGTCGGCCTTCGTCGCCGGGTTCATCGGCCGCAACAACTTCTGGACCGGTACTGCCACTGCCGATGGGGTCAGCGCCGACGATGGCACCGTGTTCGTGGTGTCGAAGCCAGAAGAGAAGGTTCCTCCTGGGCAGGCTGCGCTTGCGGCGATCCGCCCCGAGAGCCTCGTTCTGCAGGCGAGCGATCCCGGGACGAGCACGAACGTCGTTGCCGGCCAGGTCGCCGGGGTGTCGCACTTCGGTGATGTGCTGCAGTACGTGGTGCGCACCTCGAGCCGAACGATCCTCGTGCTCACCCCTCGTACTCATGCGGTGCGCCTGCACGTCGGTGACCCGGTGTGGGCCACCTGGAGCGCCGACGACGTCTACATGTTCTCCGCCGCACAGGCGGATCTCGTGCTCGAGGAGCCCGCCCACGCAGGGGCTGTCGACGAATGACCCCCCTGCCTCCGGCAGGCATCTCGAGCCTGCACCACCACCATGTCCTGACCACCGTGAACAACACCAGGGGAGATACCCAATGACCACTCCGAACCAGCCTCTTCGCATGCTCGCCCCGACGAGCTTCCGGCATGCCTTGTCGCGTCGAGCCCTGCTCCAGGTCGGCGGCGCTGCCGCCGGCATGGCGATCATCGCCGCATGCGGTGGCGACGACGAGGGTGGCGGCACGGCGACCGAGACCACGGCTGCCGGCGGTGGCGGTGGCGGTAGCTCCGAGCTCCTCAGCCAGTACAGCAACGTGGTGAACAAGGCGAGCGGGCAGCTCGCCATGTTCACCTGGGGCGACTACAACGACCCGGAGATCATCGGCGCCCTCGCCGAGTCGACCATCGGCGTGACGATGAAGGTCGACTACTACCCGAGCAACGAGGACCTGATCACCAAGCTGTCGGCATCGGGCTCGTCGAGCGGCTTCGACATCGTCGTGCCCACCGGCCCGTACATCCCGCAGATGGTGCAGAAGGGCCTGCTGCAGAAGCTCGACCAGGCTCTGCTGCCGAACATCGTCAACGTCGACCCGATCTACCTGGGCCGCGCGTGGGACCCGAACAACGAGTACAGCGTCTGCAAGAACTGGGGCTCGACCGGCTGGTTCTACGACAAGACGAAGATCACCAAGCCGATCAACACCTGGGCCGACTTCCTCGACGCGTGCATGACCGAAGGCAGCGGTGCCTGTTCGGTGCTCGACACCGCCCCGAACCTTGCGGGCATGTACTTCTGGGCCAACGGCATCGACTGGACCACCGAGAAGGCCGAGGACCTCGACGCGTGCGAGGACTTCTTGGTCAACAAGCTCGCCACGCACATCAAGGCGTTCGACAGTTACCCGTCGACTGCTCTGGCGGAGGGGCAGTACGCCTTGTCGGCCGCATGGAACGGTGACGCCCGTCAGGCCTACAACCGCATCGCCGACGCCGGCGGCAACCCCGAAGATTGGGTGTGGGGCCTCGGGGCTCCGGCCACCGAGCTGTGGATGGACACCTACACCATCCCCACCGGTGCGCCGAACGCGGAAGCCGCGCACGCCTGGATCAACTGGCTGCTCACGCCGGAGGTCTCGATCAAGGACCTGCTCTACCACGGCTACCACAGCGGCATGAAGGACATCGACAAGCTGATGGCCGAGCTGGCGCCCGACGCACCTCGCCCGGAGATGATCTTCTTCACCGCCGACCAGGTGGCCACCATGCAGACCGGTGCCGTCAACAGCGCTCAGGACCGCCTGGTCGAGATCTACGACAAGGTGAAGGCCAAGGCCGCCGGCTGACAGCCGTGACTGCCGCTGCACCTGCTCCGTCGCGACGTGGATGGCGAGGCCCCTCATGGGGTCTCGCCATCCCGTCGTTCGTCTGGTACGCCCTGTTCTTCGTCGCGCCGATCGCGATCATCGTCCTGTACTCGTTCGGCGCGAAGGACTCGACCAAGTTGGTGCCGGTCGACCTGTCGTCGCTCGGCTTCGACAACTACCGCGAGGTGTTCTCGGAGCTGTTCTTCGACGTGTTCCGAGCCACGCTCGAGATCGCTGTCTTCGCCACGCTGCTGTGTCTGCTCGTGGGCTTCCCGGTCGCGTACTTCCTGGCGTTCAAGGTGAGCGCGCGTTGGCGGGGGATCCTGCTCGCCGCGGTCATCGTGCCGAGCTTCACCAGCTTCCTGATGCGCACGATCGCCTGGCGCATCCCGCTGGCGCCGAACGGTGAGCTGTCGAGGTGGCTGCAGGACATCGGCGTGCTCGACGGGCCGATCGACGTGCTTTACACGCGCACGGCGGTGTTCCTGGCGATCGTCTACAACTACGTGGGCTTCATGATCCTGCCGATGTTCGTGGCGCTCGACCGCATCGACCCGGCGCTGCGCGAGGCGTCGAAGGACCTCGGCGCGAACCGACTGTCGACCTTCTTCTCGGTCACCATGCCGCTCGCCGGTCCGGGTGTGGCGGCGGGCGTGCTGCTCACCTTCATCCCGATGTGTGGCGACTACGTCACGGCCACCATCCTCGGGGGCACCGACGGCTTCATGGTGGGGGCACTGATCGACAGCCAGTTCCGCGGCTCGCAGAACTGGCCGCAGGGCTCGGCGATGGCCGTGCTGATGATCATCATGGTGCTGCTGTCGCTGGCGGTGTTCTTCCTGGCGCTCAAGGCTGTGCGGGTGATCGCTGGTCTGGGTCGTCCGTTGGTCGACTGGTACCGCCGCGCCCGGGCCGAGCGGCAGGTCGCCAGGCCGAGCGGCCTTCCCGACCTGCTCCGCCCGGCACTGGTGGTCTGGACCGTGCTCGTGCTGGTGTTCTTGTTCGTGCCGATCCTGCTGGTGGTGCGCCACTCGTTCAACAACGG
Source organism: Ilumatobacteraceae bacterium (assembly GCA_040398525.1). Classification (GTDB taxonomy): domain Bacteria; phylum Actinomycetota; class Acidimicrobiia; order Acidimicrobiales; family Ilumatobacteraceae; genus VFMC01. The sequence goes on from JBBATY010000002.1 coordinate 3,831, forward strand.
GCCGTCGTTCTCGATCTGGAGTGGCAGCTATAGCACCGTCTGGTGGGGAGGTGAGCCCGGACGCACGCCATCGGGGCAACCGATGGTCGGGTTGTTCCGTTTTCCCGAGCTCGCCCCGGTGCTGGTGTCGTTCGTCGTGCTCATCGCCATCGGCATCGCTCTGCCGCGGGTGGTGGCCCGCATCACCGGCACGCGCAACCGGCATCTGTCGCGCTGGTCGTTCCCCGCAGCCATTGCGATCGCCGTCTTCCTCAACGGGTTCCGCACCGACTGGTACCGCTCGATCTTCGAGCAGGCCGGAGTGGGCGACGGCCTCCGGGGCTCGTTCCTGGCCGCGTTCGGAGCGACGGTGGTCGCGGTGGTGCTCGGCGGCCTGTGCGGCATCGCCCTGGCTCGTCATCCGGGCCGGTGGAGCAAGGTGATGATGGCGTTGCTGTTCCTCATCCTGGTGACGCCGGAGATCATGGATGCCATCGCCCTGGCCGGATGGATGCAGCGTGTCGGTGGACCGTTCACCAACGATGTCCTCGGTGTGCCGTTCGGGATGATTCGTCTGTGGGTGGGGCAATCGCTCTATGCGAGCGCAGTGGTGACGCTCATCGTCCGCGCTCGCCTCGCCGGGGTCGACGAGTCGCTCGAAGAGGCAGCCGGCGATCTCGGTGCACCTCCTGGGCGTGCCTTCCGCCAGATCACCCTGCCGCTGATCTCCTCGGCGCTCATCGCCGGTGGTCTGCTGTCGTTCACGCTGTGCCTCGACAACACGATCATCTCGACACTGATCAGCGGTGCCTCGTCGACGTTCCCAGTGGCGCTCGTCAGCGCGACCAAGAGCGAGATCAAGCCGTTCTGGGCGGTCGGTGCCGTGGTGCTGTTCCTCCTCACCATGGCCCTGCTCGCGTTCCTGGCCAACGTGCTGCGCAAGTCGGGTGAGTCGTCGTCGCAGATCGCGGCCACCCTCACCGGTAGCTGAGGCGCAGCCTCGCCATGAGGGTGCTCGTCGTCGGAGCTGGCTTGGCTGGGCTGTCGGCTGCAGCGCGCCTGCGCGCAGCGGAGGCCGAGGTGGAGGTGATCGAGGCGAGCGAGCGCGTTGGTGGTCGGGCGCGCACGGTGCGCGACCGGTTCGTCGGCGGGCAGTACGTCGAGAGCGGCGCGGAGTGGGTCGATACCGACCATCTGCGGATGCGGTCGCTGATGCAGCGGTACGGGATCGACGAGCTCGGTGAGGGCCAGCAGTGGACGATGATCCGGCGGATGCTGTTCGCCGACGGCCGGTTGCTCGACGGCGAGCAGGCGACCGCCCTGCAGCCCGGGCTGCTCGACGAGCTCGACCGCTACGAGGAGGCCTTCGAGGCGATCGCCGAGGGCATCGTCGACGCGTCGTCCCCCGAGCTCCATCCCGAGGCCGCTCACTACGACGCCCGATCGATGCAGGACGTCGCCGACGAGGCCGGCCTCCACGGCTTGTCGGCACTGCTCGCCCGCCGGAACAGCCAGGGCGAGTTCGCCGAGGAGCAGTCCGGTGTCTCGTCGCTGTTCGTCGGCCAGCAGCGGGCATACATGCGCGAAATCGGTGCCGGTGAGGTGGTCCTCGCCCACCGGGTGAGTGGTGGTGTGAGTGGCATCGTCGAGCGCTACGCCGCCGACGTCGTCGAACAGCTCGGCCGGCCCATCTCGTGCGGTGAGCAGCTGGTCGCGCTGTCGTGGCGTGGCGATGGGGTCGAGGCGCGCACGAACCGTCGCACGATCGTCGCCGACAGTGTCGTGCTCGCCTGCTCGCTGGTTGCGCTGCGCGGCGTGCAGTTCGAGCCGGGCCTGCCGACTCGGCTGGCCGAGGCGATCGCCGAGCTGGGCTACGGCGCGATCACCAAGACGGCGTTGCAGTACCCGGCACGCGGGTGGCCCCCCGGCTACGCCAGCTGCGATCTTCGCTCCCAGCGCATCTACGAGCCGACCGCCGCTCAGCCGGGCGGAGTAGGCGTGCTGATGGCCTACACCGGCGGCGACGGCGGCCGTCGCCTGGCCGAGCTCGACGAGGAGGCGAGGATGCGCGTCGTTGCCGACGACATCGAGACGATGTACCGACTCGGGGCCGAGCCAATCGGCGGGTTCTCGCAGGCGTGGAGCGCCGCACCCGGCTTCGGTGGTGCGTACGCCGTCTACCGGCCCGGTCAGGTGACTGCCTACTGGCGGGTGCTGCGCGAGCCGTGCGGACCGATTCACCTGGCCGGTGAGCACACTGCCACCTGGACCGGGTACATGGAGGGTGCGCTCGAGAGCGGCGAGCGTGCCGCCGACCGCATCCTCGGCGTCGTCGCCTGACATGCGAGTCGGCCGACCCGGCCTACCCCGACGCCGACTAGGGTTCGACCCGTGGACGGGTCGGGAGAGTCGCTGGTCGATGGCGCGAGCCGGCGGATCGGGTCGCTGTCGTGCGGGCCGCTGTCGTTCGGGTGCTGGCGGTTCGTCGATGCCGATGTCGGTCGTGCGGCCGACCTGATCGAAGCTGCGCTCGACGCAGGGATGACCCTTGTCGACAACGCCGACGTCTACGGCCTCGACTGGGGTGGCAGCGGGTGGGGCACGTGCGAAGAGAACCTCGGTGCGGTGCTGGCGCATCGGCCGGGGCTGCGTGACCGCATGGTGCTGGCCACCAAGGGTGGGATCGTGCCCGGGGTGCCCTACGTGAGCGATCCGGGCTATCTGGTCGAGGCGTGCGAGGCGAGCCTCCGCCGGCTCGGCGTCGACCACGTCGAGCTCTACCAGGTGCACCGCCCCGACCTCTTCACCCACCCGGCGGCCGTTGCCGAGGCTCTCGCGAGTCTGCGCGAACGCGGTCTGGCCGCAGAGGTGGGGGTGTCGAACCACACGCCGTCGCAGGTGGCCGCGCTGCGAGCGCACCTGCCGTTCGCGCTTGCTGCGCACCAGTTCGAGATGTCGGCCGCCCGCGTGCAACCGCTGCGCGACGGCACGCTCGACCAGTGCACGGAGACCGGCCTCGCAGCCCTGGCCTGGAGCCCGTTGGCCGGTGGTCGTCTCGCCACGGGGGAGGGGCTGCCCGTTGAGCTGCTGTCCGTGCTCGACCGGCTCGCGGAGCGTGAGTCGGTCACTCGCGCTGCGGCCGCCGTGGCGTTCGTGCTTGCCCACCCGGCCCGACCGGTTGCGATCATCGGCACCCAGCGTCCGGAGCGCCTGGTCGAGCTCGCTGCCGCGACGCGCGTCCGTCTCGATCGGCGCGACCTCTACGAGTTGATCGTCGCCTCGGACGGTGTGCCGCTGCCATGAGCGCGACCGCGACCACGAAGGTGCGGTGTGAGCACTCCGTGTGAGGTGAGCTGGTTCTCGGCGCTCTGCGACGACGATTACGCGCAGCTCGGTGTGGTCGACCCGGCGCTGCGCAGCTCGTGGCCGCACTGCAGCGACATCGTCGGTGCTGCCGAGCGGCTCGGCTACGACAACATCCTGCTGCCGTCGGGCTACTCGCTCGGCATCGATTCGGTGGCGTTCGCCGGCGGAGTGGCGGCGATCACCGAGCGGATCCGGCTGCTGGTGGCGGTGCGCTGCGGGGAGCTGTGGGTGCCGCAACTCGCCCGGCAGCTGGCCACGCTCGATCAGATGCTCGGGGGGCGACTCACCGTCAACATCATCTCGTCCGACCTGCCGGGCGAGTCCCTCGCTGGCCCGGCGCGCTACCAGCGCACACTCGAGACGATGCAGGCGCTGCGTGCCCTGCTCTCGGGTCAGCCCCTCGACGTCGACGGCGACTTCGTCCGCCTGCAGCTCGATCCGCCCCGGGTGCAGACCGTGTCGGGGCGATGCCCACCGTTGTACTTCGGAGGGCTGTCCGACGAGGCTCGCGAGGTCGCTGCGCAGCAGGCCGACGTCTACCTGATGTGGCCCGACACGATCGACGCCGTGGCGGCGACGATCGCCGATGTGCGCGCCCGAGCGGCTCGCCACGGCCGCACACTGCGCTTCGGCTACCGGGTGCACGTGGTGGTCCGCGACGCCGAGGCCGAGGCCCGCGCCGCTGCGGCGCACCTGATGGCCGCGGTCGACGACGCCGAAGGAGCGCGCATCCGTGCCCGGTCGCTCGACAGCGCGTCGGTCGGGGTGCGCCGCCAGGCCGAGCTGCGCGACGCCGCCGATCTCGACGGCTTCGTCGAGGACCATCTCTGGACCGGCATCGGCCGAGCACGCAGTGGTTGCGGCGCAGCGATCGTCGGCGACCCGGACCAGGTGCTCGCGAAGCTCGAGCAGTACCGGGCGCTCGGCATCGATGCGTTCATCCTCTCGGGGTACCCGCACCTCGACGAGTGTGAGCGCTTCGGTCGCAGCGTGCTGTCCCGGCTCGATCACGGACCGCTGCACTAACCTCGGCGCCATGCCTCCAAGTACCACCTCCATCGGCTCCCGACACGCCCAGGACGGCCCGCCCCGCATCGCGCTGGCGCCGGACGGGTCGCCGTCGTGGATGGCCGATGCGATCGTCGCCGGGGGTGGTCAGATCGTGCCCGTGGCCGATGCCGAAGGCCTGGTGTGGGGGGCACCACGCGACCCCGGTGCGCTCGAGGAGCTGCTCGCCGGCGCCGACCACCTCGAGTGGGTGCAGCTGCCGTTCGCCGGGATCGAGAACTTCGTCCACCTGGTCGACCCCGACCGCCAGTGGACGTGCGGCAAGGGTGTCTATGCCGAGCCGGTCGCCGAGCTGGCGCTCACCTTGGCCCTGGCCGGCATGCGCGGCCTCGGTCACTACACGCGGGCCCAGACCTGGAAGGGGCCGCGCGGCGCCAACCTCTTCGGCTCGAACGTCACGATCCTCGGTGGGGGCGGCATCACCGAGTCGCTCATCCGGCTGCTCACCCCGTTCGACTGCCGGATCACCGTCGTGCGCAACCGCGTCCGCTCGATGGACGGGGTCGACGAGGTGGTCGAGGCCGACCGCTACATCGATGCGCTCGTCGGCGCCGACCTCGTGGTGCTCGCGCTGGCGCTCACCGACGAGACCGAAGGCATGCTCTCGCGCAACGAGTTCGAGATGATGGAGCCCACCGCGTGGGTGGTCAACGTGGCGCGTGGTCGCCACATCGTCACCGACGACCTGGTCTGGGCCCTGCAGGAGGGTCAGATCGGTGGTGCTGGGCTCGACGTCACCGACCCAGAGCCGCTCCCGGTCGACCATCCGCTGTGGTCGATGGACAACTGCATCATCACGCCCCATGTCGGCAACACGCCTGCGATGGCCGTGCCGTTGCTGTCGGAGCGGATCACGGCGAACGTGAAGCGCTTCGGCGCCGGCGAGGAGCTGCTCGGCCCGGTGTACGTCGACCTCGGGTACTGATCGCCGTGAGTGGCTTCGCCCAGGGTCTCGGAGCGCTCGAGGCACTGACCGACGAGGAGCGCAGCCGCGCGCTGGCGCCGTTCGTGCGTGACGGTCGGATCGTCGTCATCCCTGCTCGGCTCGGAAAGCGGCTGGTGGTGCTCGACTGGCTCGCGCAGGACTTCGAGCCCGGCACGCGCTACAGCGAGTCGATGGTGAACCTGATCATCGGTCGGCGCCACGCCGACACGGCTGCGCTCCGGCGCTACCTCGTCGACCACGGCTTCCTCGACCGCCACGCCGGTGAGTACTGGCGCTGTGGCGGCAGCTTCGCGTCATGACCCACTACGAGGTGCTCGGCGTCGGTCCCGCGGCAACTCCGGCCGAGGTGCGGGCTGCATATCGACGAGCGGCGCGTGACGCCCATCCGGACCGCAACGGTGCCGGATCTGCCGAACGCATGGCCCGTGTCAACGAGGCGTGGCGGGTGCTCGGCGACCCGGCTCGCCGCCGGGACTACGACATGCAGTTGGGTCGCGACCCGCAGGGAGCGGTTGCGTCGACGGGCAGCAGCGCGTGGTCGGATGCAGCCGGGTCGCGCGACTCGGTCCGCGTGCCGGTCTCCGTCACGCCGGCCCGGGTGCCCTGGCGGTTCATGGCCGGCATGGCGTTCGCCGGCATTGCGCTGCTGGTGATCGGCAGGCTGTTCACCTCGCCGGCACCGACGGCCGGGCCCGACAACATCCTGCGTTCCGGTGATTGCGTGACGCTCACAGCCTCGCTCGAAGCGGTCGAGGTGCTGTGCTCGCAGCCCTACGATGCCGTCGTGCGCGTCCTCGTGCCGTTCGATCAACAGTGCCCCACCGGCACCGAGAGCTTCCGCGACCGCCAGGGCATGGGCACGGCGTGCGTCGAGCGGGTGGCACCCTGATGGCCGGCGTCGATCTACAGACGTTCCAGGGGCAGCTCGAGCGGTGGGCGGATGTGCACTACCACGAGGGCGTCACCGTGGCCGACCTGCGCCCGATGCCCGGCCACGCCGGGCTGTCGTTCGGCTTCACCGTGCGCGACGCGACCGGTGTGCTCGACCGGCTCGTGGTGCGCATGCCGCCGAAGGGGGTGCGCCGTCGCGGCAACACCGATGTGCTCCGCCAGGTGCCCCTGTTGCGAGCCTTGCGGGCGAGTGGCGTGCCGGTCGCCGACGTCGTCTGGTGGGACGCGGACGAGCAGTGGTTCGAGGTGCCGTACTTCATGGTTGGCCTGCTGCCCGGCGAGACGTACCAGGTGCGCGACCCGGCGCCGGTGTTCGACCGGGTCCTGTGCGCCGACGTCCTCCGCTCAGCCGTCGAGGTCCTGGCGCAGGTCCATCTGGTCGATCACACGGCGGTGCTGGCCGACTGGGAGGAGCCGCGCGACCTGGCGGACGAGATCGAGTTCTGGGCACCCATCCTCGCCAAGGCGGCCGAGCCGGAGTGGGTGGCGCTCGGCGAGCGGACCCGCGAGCTGCTGCTGGCGTCGCTTCCCGACGAGCCGGTCGTAGGTGTGTTCCACGGCGACTTCCAGACGAACAACATCTTGTTCGAGGGGCCGAGCGTGGTCGCCGTGCTCGACTGGGAGATCAGCGGCATCGGCGCCCAGCTGCTCGACCTCGGCTGGTTGATGTTCATGAACGACGCCGAGAGCTGGGCCGACGGCGCCGGCCTCGCCGGGGTGCCGGACTTCGACGAGCTCGTCGGCTGGTACGCCGCGGTGGTCGGCCGGCCACTGCGACTCGACGACCTCGCGTTCTATCGGGCCCTGGCCGGCTACCGCTTCGGGGTGATCAGCGGGCTCAACGTCATGCTGCACCGCACGGGGAAGCGCCACGACCCCGAATGGGAGCGGATTGCGCTGTCGGTGCCGCGCATGTTCACCCGTGCGGTCGAACTGCTCTCGCCCTGACTCGCACCTCGGGACAACTAATGTAAGTTCTTGCTTGACATTCGTGCTCGGCAGGAGGCTTTGTGACCACCACCATCTACACCGCACGGCACATCGTGACGATGAACCCGTCGAACCCGGACGGCACCGCCGTCGCTGTGCGCGAGGGCAGGATCCTCGCAGTCGGCACGCTCGAGGAGTGCCTGTCGTGGGGCGAGGCCACCGTCGACGACCGCTTCGCCGACCGTGTGCTGGTGCCGGGCTTCGTCGAAGCCCACGGGCACACGGCCGACGCGCTCGTGGCGCTGATGCCGTACGTCGGCTATTACGACTTCCCCCACCCCGACGGAGGTGTCGCCAAGGGAGTCCGCAGCTACGACGAGCTGATCGCTGCGCTACGCGCGGTCGACGCCGCGCTGCCGCCCGGCGAGCCGCTGATCGCCAACTCCTTCGATCCGATCTTCTTCGCCGGTCAGCCGCGCCTGAGCAAGGAGCACCTCGACGCAGTGTCCACCACCCGGCCCGTGTTCGTGCGCCACGCGAGCGGCCACCTAGCGACGGTGAACTCGGTGCTGCTCCGCGAGGAGGGCATCACCCGCGACGTCACGACCCCCGGTGTCTCGCGTGGCTCTGACGGCGAGCCCGACGGCGAACTGCAGGAGGCACCGGCGATGAACCTCGCCCGCGACGTGTCGCGCCGGCTGATGGCGATGAACGGAGATCCGCAGGTGGTGCGACTTCACGGCGCCCTCTGCCGCAACGCCGGTGTCACCACCTCCACCGAGCTCGTCGGCCCGTTCCTCTTGATGCCCGAGGCTCGTGCGGCGTGGGAGTCGGTGGTGAACGACCCGGAGTTCCCGGCGCGGATGGTGCTCTACAACCTGCCATCGATGCCGGGCACGTCGGCCGATTGGGATGCGGTCGCCAAGGCTGCGATCGCATTGCGCGAGCGCGACACCGACCGGCTGATCAACCAGGGCATCAAGCTGGTGATCGACGGGTCGATCCAGGGGTGGACCGCCGTGGTGCGCTGGCCGGGCTACTACACGGGCACCGACCATGGCCTGCTGCTCAGCACCCCGGAGGACCTGGCTGCGGCCGTCACCGCGTTCACCAAGGCCCGGCTCAACGTCCACTGCCACTGCAACGGCAACGGTGCGGTCGATGCCTTCCTCGACGCAGTCGACGCAGCGCTCGGCGAATGCGCGTGGCTCGACCATCGTCACGTGGTGCAGCACTCGCAGACGACGACGCAGGACCAGTACCGCCGAATGGCCCGCCTCGGGGTGGGGGCCAACATCTTCACCAACCACATCTACTACTGGGGTGACCAGCATCGCGACCTGACGATGGGCCCCGAGCGGGCGCGCGGGATGTGGGCCTGCCGGACCGCATTGCGCGAGGGCGTGACGCTGTCGTTCCACAGCGACTCGGGGGTCACCCCGATCGGCCATCTGATGACCATGTGGTGTGCGGTCAACCGGGTCTCGTCGTCGGGTGCCGTGCTGGGCGAGCACGAGCGGATCACCGCCTACGAAGCGCTCTGGGCGGCCACGATCGGGGCTGCCGAGCAACTGCACCTCGATGATGTGATCGGCAGCATCGAGTGCGGCAAGTGGGCCGACTTCGCCGTGCTCGACGAGTCGCCGCTCGATGTCGACCCGATGTCGATCAAGGACATCGGTGTGCGCGGCACGGTCGTCGGCGGCGTGGTGTACCCGGCTCCGTCGACATCATGAATGTTCTCGACCCGTCCGCAGCGGGCGATCGGGCCGCATCGGATCCGGACATCCCGGTGCTGGTGGTGTCCGGGTACCTCGGTGCGGGCAAGACGACCCTCGTCAACCATCTGCTCGCCACGGGGACAGGCCGGCGCACACTCGTGCTCGTCAACGACTTCGGTGCGGTTGCCGTCGCCGACGAGCTCGTGACCTCTCGCGAGGCAGACGTGCTCACCCTCGCCAACGGTTGCGTGTGCTGCGGCATGAGCTCGACCTTGATGGACACCCTGCTCGCGGTGCTCGACCGAGCGGAGCGGCCCGAGCTCGTGGTGGTCGAGACGAGTGGGGTCGCCGATGCTGCCGCCGTTGCTCGTCACGCCATGTTCCCCGGGTTCAGGCTCGACGGTGTCGTCGTGGTGTGCGACGCCGAGACCGTGCGGCGGCGGGCGCGCGACCGACTGGTCGGCCCCACCGTGCTCCGTCAGCTGGCTGCTGCCGATCTCGTCGTGCTCAACAAGACCGACCTGATCGACGACGCCACCCGGCGCGAGGTTGCGGCCTGGATCGCTGAGCGGGCCCCTGGGGCGGCCCAGCTGCACACCGCCGGCGCCAAGGTGCCGTTGTCACTTCTGCTCGGTGCCGTCGACACCCCAGCAGCGACCACCCTTCCGGCCGAGCCCGAGTTGGAGGGCCACGTTGCGCTCGGGTGGACCGGCGGCCCGCTCCACCGGTCGCTGTTCGAAGCGGCGCTGGCATCGCTGCCCGACGGTGTGATGCGAGTGAAGGGTGTGGTGGCGCTCGACGATGCACCCGAGGTGCGCACGGTGGTGCAGCGAGTCGGCTCGCGGCTTCGTCTGGAGCGTGGCCGACCCTGGGGCGATGAGCGCCCGAGCAGTCGGCTCGTCGCGGTGGCCAAGGTCGGTGAGGTCGACGATGCCTCGCTCGCACGCCTGCTCGACCTGGCCGCGACGTCGATGCCGACGTAGCGCTGGCATGGGCCCTCGCGTCAGCCTCGATGTCGGGCGGCCGCCGGGTCCGGCGTGGTGATCGCCGTGCCGCGCTGCTAGATTCGAACGCCTGTCGGGCGATTAGCTCAGTCGGCTAGAGCGCCACGTTCACACCGTGGAGGTCATCGGTTCGAGCCCGGTATCGCCCACCAGACGCCCACGGCCCCGCTCGCGCAGCGGGGCCGTGCCGCGTTCGGGGGCAGTCTGGCCTGGTCGGCTACGGTTCGGGTCCGTGACGCGGCTGTGCGAACGACCCGGCTGCTCGGATCCTGCCGAGGTTGCCTATGGGTTCGACGCCGAGGCGCGCGCCGTATGGCTCGATGCCTTCGCTGCTGCGCAGGGTGCGCGTTCGGGGGTGCTGTGCCGACGTCACGCCGATGCCATGGTCGTACCACGCGGATGGTCACTCGACGATCGTCGCGACCCGGTGCCGCGCCTGTTCCGTCCCGCCGCCCCTGATGCTGGGCCGTCTGCGCCGTCGACGCCGCGGCGCCGGCCCGTGCGCAGCGACGACACCGAGCAGCTACGGCTCGGCGACCTGGGAGGCGAGACCCCCGACGACGAGGTGGCAGTGGCAGATGAGGGCGACAGCGACACTGCGACAGCGGACGACGCGATCGACGACGTTGCCGAGCCCGGGTCGGACGACGTCGAGCTCGCTGCTCCCTGGGTGCCGCAGTTCGATCAGGGCGACGACCTGGCGGGGCTGCTGAAGGCGCGTGGGCCGCTGTTGTCGCGGGCGTTCGGCGGCCAGCCGCGGCCGGCCGAGCAGTGATCAGCGCCACGTCCCGAGACGTGCGGACGCGCACGCCTGTTGCGATACTGCTGCCATGGACGTGATGGCCACGATGGAGGCGCCCTGTGCGCCTGAGGTGCTGTTCGCCCATGTCGACGAGCTCACCGACTACCCCCGCTGGATGGCGCTCATCCACCAGGTCGAGCCGGCCGATCCGACGGACGGGCGCCCCGCCTGGATGGTCGAGCTGCGAGCCAGGGTGGGTCCGCTCGCCCGCTCCAAGCGCCTGCGGATGGTGCGCAGCCAGCACGACCCGGAGGCGGGCCATGTGCGGTTCGAGCGGGTCGAGATCGCCCGCAGCTCACATTCGCCGTGGGTGCTCGATGCGCGGGTGGTGCCGACGACGGAGGGCTCGCGCCTCGAGATGCGCCTCCACTACGGCGGCTCGCTCTGGACGGCGGGCGTGATGGAGCGGGTGCTCGGCGATCAGATCGAGTCGGGCCGCGACCGGCTGCTCGACCTGATCACGAGCGGCCCGACCTGACCGCCCAGGCGGCCATCCGCCCGTCGGAGCGGCGCTCGAGCACCAGTGGGAGCCCGAAGCATTCGCTGAGCGCGGACTGGCTGAGAGCCTTGTCGATCGGACCCTTGGCGACCACCTTGCCGTCACGAAGCAGGAGGACGTGGGTCATGCCCGGGGGAACCTCGTCGAGGTGATGGGTGACGAGGACGACCGGCGCTGCCGTGGGGTCGGTGGTCAGCTCGGCGAGGGCCTGCACGAGCTGCTCGCGCCCGCCGAGGTCGAGCCGGGCGCTCGGCTCGTCGAGCAGCACCAGGCCCGGCTCGTTCATCAGAGTTCGTGCCAGCAGGACGCGCTGCTGTTCGCCCGACGACAGCGTGCCGAGCTCTCGCTCGGCGAAACGCCCGACGCCCATCTGCTCGAGGCAGTGACGGGCGCGCGCCTCGTCGAGCTCGTCGTAGCGGTGCCACCACGGCTCGAGGGCCGCATAGCGGGCTGTCTTGACGACATCGGAGCACGACAGGTCCGGCCTGATCTGTGCGGCCATGGCGGCCGACATGTACCCGATCCGACGGCGCAGTTCGCGCACATCGGTGCGGCCGAGCTCGTGGCCGAGGACCTGGATCCGTCCGGCCGACGGGTGCTCGTACAGCGCGCAGATGCGCACGAGCGACGTCTTGCCCGAGCCGTTGGCCCCGAGGACGAGCCAGCGTTCGTGCGGCCGCACGGTCCAGTCGAGCGGCGCCACGATCGTGCGGCCGTCGCGGACGAAGCTGACACCCCGGAGGCGCAGGGCGGGTGTCTGGACGGCCGGTTCGGAAGCAGGACTGGTCATGGAGAGCGCTGGAAGGGCGGCGGGATGCGTGCCGGATTGGCGGAGAACAGCGACGGCAGCCTCAGCAGGATGGCCACGCCTCGGCGCCGAACGGCAGTCCGAAGTGACCGTAACACAACTGCAACATCTGGTAGGCTGGCGTCGCGATGCGCAGGCTGATCCCCCTCCTTGCGGGTCTGGTCCTGGTTGTGCCGGTCCTGCCGGGCACGATCGGGTTCGCCGACGATGCTGCCGACCGTGCCGCGCGCGAAATCGCCGATGCGCGCGAGCGGGCCAACGCGGCCGCCGATGCGCTCTTCCAGGCTGAGTCGGAGCTCGACCGACTCGAGGTCGAGCAGCTGCAACTTCGCCAGGACATCGCAGCGCTCGAGGGTCAGATCTCCGACCTCCAGGCCACGGTCGAGGCGATTGCGGTCAACCGCTTCACACGCAGTGGCACCAGTTCGCTGCCGCTCCTCACCGGGTTCGAGTCGGTGGGCGACCAGGCCCAGGTGCAAGCGCTCATCGAGGTCGTCAACGAGGCCTCGGCCGAGGACTTCGACGTCTACGACGCTGTCAGCCTCGACCTTGCTGCTGCCCAGGCCAGGCTCGAGCGCAACGAACGCGAGGCCGAGGTGGCTCGCGACTCGCTCGAGCAACGCAAGGCCGACGCGTTGGCCGAGATCGAGCGCCTCAAGCAGATCGAGGAGCAGCGACTGAAGGACGACGCCGTTCGCAAGGCCGTGGCAGCACTCGAGGCCGAACGTCGCCGTCAGGCCGACGAACAAGCTGCGCGCGAGGCAGCGGCGCTCGTGGCCGCGAACAGTGCAGGCCAGCCGGCACGTGGCGGCGGGGGAGGGTCGGCGCCAGTGGCGCCCGTACCAGCGCCCGCACCTGCGCCGGATGAGGGCTCGGGCGGCTCCGACGGAGGCGAGGCGACGCCGCCCGCTGGCGAGTCCGGAGGGTCCGGTGGTGGCCAAACCGGTGGTGGCGGATCAGGCGGGCGCCCGAGCGGTGGCGGACGCGACTGGGGCAGCCCCGGATGGCTGTGCCCGGTGCAGGGATTCATCGGGTTCGCCGACACCTGGGGTGCCCCGCGTAGTGGCGGTCGCACCCACCAGGGTGTCGATCTCATCGGAGCACGTGGCCTGCCGCTCGTCGCCGTCGTCGACGGCTTCGTCCAGCAGAAGGTGAACCGTCTCGGTGGTAACTCGGTGTGGCTCTCCGGTGCCGACGGAAACAAGTACTACTACGCGCACCTCGACTCGTGGGCTGCTGCCGGCTCGGTGACCGCAGGCACCGTGATCGGCACCCTCGGCGACACGGGCAACGCGAAGTACTCGGTCCCACACCTGCACTTCGAGATCCACCCGGGCGGTGGCGCAGCGGTCAATCCGTACCCGACGGTGCGCGCCCACTGCTGACGACGCTCGGCCCGGTTCGGGTCGGTCGGCGCCGATCGACCAAGCTACGGGTGATGTCGTCCAGCACCCAGGAGCTCACAGCCGGCCTCGCCGAGGTCCTCGGCGCGACCACGGTCGATGGGCTCACCCGGTTGTCCGGTGGAGCCTCGCGCGAGACCTGGCGCTTCGTCGCCGACGGCCGGGCGCTCATCCTGCAACGCCAGCGCGGCGGCGACACGCGCGACATGGGGGTCGAGGCGGACGTGCTGCGCGCTGCAGCTGCGGCCGGCGTGCCGGTGCCCGAGCTGGTCGCGGCAGCGACCGGCGACACTCCGGTCGGCGCGTCGTACATGGTGCTCAGCGCGGTCGAGGGCGAGACGATCGCCCGCAAGATCCTGCGCGACGCCGAGTTCGACGGCGCGCGGGCGGCGTTGCCCGCCCAGCTCGGCCAGGCGCTCGCCCGGCTCCACTCGATCGAGCCGACTGCGTTGCCGACGCTGGTCGAGACCGACCAGGTCGCCCAGTACCGGGCCACGCTCGACGCCCTCGACCAGCCGCATCCGACCTTCGAGCTCGCCTTCCGGTGGCTCGACGCCCACCGCCCGCCGTCGACTGCCAGAACTGTGGTGCACGGCGACTTCCGCATGGGCAACGTCATGGTCGGCCCGGACGGGCTACGGGCTGTCCTCGACTGGGAGCTCGCCCACATCGGCGACCCGATGGAGGACCTCGGCTGGCTGTGCGTGAAGGCCTGGCGGTTCGGGTCGGCGCTGCCCGTCGGAGGTATCGGTCGCTACGAGCAGCTGTTCGAGGCGTACGAGGAGGCGAGCGGCCGGCCGGTCGACCCCGATGTCGTGCGCTGGTGGGAAGTCCTCGGCACGCTCAAGTGGGGCATCATGTGCATCCTGCAGGCCAACGCGCATCTCGCCGGGTTCACCCGCAGCCACGAGCTGGCGGCCATCGGTCGGCGGGTCTGCGAGAACGAGCACGATCTGTTCCTGGCACTGGAGGGACGCTGGTGAACCCGCACGATGTCCCCACCGCCGAGCAGCTCGTCGAGTCGGTGCGCGAGTGGCTCGAGCGCGAGGTGCTCACCGGTACGACCGGCCGCATGCAGTTCAACGCCAGGGTTGCGGTGAACGTGCTGGCGATGGTGGAGCGCGAGCTCCGGATCGGCCACGAGCAGGCGCGCATCCATGCCGAACGTCTCGCCCAGCTCGGCTGTGCCGACGACCGCGAGTTGGCCGAGCGGATCCGGACGGGTGACTTCGACGACCGCTCGAGCGAGGTGCGCGATCTGGTGTGGGCGAGCGTGCGCGACAAGCTCGCCGTGGCGAACCCGAAGTACCTCGAGCAGTAGTCAGCTGGTCGCGGTCGAGCGTCGGCCCATCGCAACGGGCTGGCCGGCGGCGAGCTGGCCGCAGGCCGCGTCGATGTCGGTGCCACGGTTGCGGCGCACGGTGGCGTTGACGCCTCGGTCGACGAGCAGAGTGCAGAACTCGCGTACCCGCGCCGGGCTCGACCCGACGGTCGGCCATCCCGGCGTCGGGTTCAGGGGGATCAGGTTGACATGGGCGGGCAGCCGGAACCGACGGCACAGGCGCGCCAACTCGTCGGCGTCGGCGTCGGTGTCGTTCACGCCGGCGATCAACGCCCATTCGAAGCTGATCCGCCGGCCCTTGACGGCGAGGTAGTCGCGGCAGGCCTCCATCAACGAGGCGATCGGGTAGCGCGAGTTGACGGGGATCAGCTGCGAGCGCTTGTCGTCGTTGGCCGCGTGCAACGACACGGCGAGGTTCACCGGCAGCGGGCGTTCGGTGAGCCGGCGAATGCCTGGCACGATGCCGATCGTCGACACCGTGAGGTGCCGTGCCGACAGCCCGAGGTCGCCGTGGATGCGCTCGATCGCAGCCCAGACATTCGGTTCGTTGGCCAAGGGCTCGCCCATGCCCATGAACACCACGTTGGCGAGCCGCCGGCCGAGGGCGCGCGCCTCGCGTGCAGCGCGCGCGACCTGCTCGACGATCTCGCCGGTCGTGAGCTGGCGGGTGAAGCCGGCCTGCCCGGTGGCACAGAAGCCGCACCCCATGGCGCACCCGGCCTGGCTGCTCACACACACCGTCACCCGGTCGGGGTACAGCATGAGCACCGTCTCGATCGGGCTCCCGTCGTGCAGGCGCCAGAGGTACTTCACGGTGTCGCCCCCGTCGCTCACGCGGCGCACGTCCTGCTGCAGCGCCGGTGGCAGCACTTCGGCGAGCCTGCCCCGGAGTGCCTTCGGGAGGTTGGTCATCTCCTCGGGCTCGGCGAGCTGCTGGTAGAGACCGGACCACACCTGGTCGACGCGGTAGCGCGGCTCGCCGTGCAGCAGCTCGGTGAGCTCGTCGCGCGAGCACTGGTAGCGGCTGGTCACGCCGGGGCTCCGCCGCCCATCGCTGCGGCCAGCGCCTCGTACTGGGCGATGCGGTCGGCGATCACCGCGATGCTGTCCTGCCAGAATGCCTGTTCGGTGACATCGAGCCCGAACGCAGCTCCCAGCTCCTCGGCGGTGTCCATCCCGGCCCGCGACAGCAGGTCGTCGTAGCCCTGACGGAAGCGGTCCGGGTCGTCGCGGAACCTGGCGAACAGCCCGAGGCCGAACAGCAGCCCGTAGGTGTAGGGCCAGTTGTAGAAGTGGCTCCCGTAGTAGTGCGGCTTGAGCACCCACATGTGCGGGTGAGCAGTCGACTGGTCGAGGCCGTCGCCGTAGGCGTCGGCCTGGGCCGACAGCATCATCTCGTCGAGCTCCCTCACACCCAGGGTGCGCCGCTGCCGACGGGCGAAGACCTCGGTCTCGAAGAGGAACCGCGAGTGGATGTCGACCACCACCTGGCACGAGCCGATCAGGTCGACGTCGAGCAGGGCCAGCCGGTCGGCGCCGGTGAGGTGTGCGAGGCCGGCTTCGACGACGAGGGTCTCGCAGAAGATGCTGGCAGTCTCGGCGAGGGCCATCGGCAGGCGACGCTGCAGCGGTGTGCGCTGGGCGAGTTGGGTGTTGTGGTAGGCGTGGCCGAGCTCGTGCGCGGTGGTCTGCGCGGAATCGACCGACCCGCTCCAGTTGAGCAGCACGAGCGATCGGTCGTCGACGAAGGGCATGCAGAACGCTCCGCCGACCTTGCCGTCGCGAGGTGCGGCGTCGATCCACTGCTCGTGGAGGGCGCGGTCGACGAGCGAAGCGAGGGTCGGGCTGTAGCCGGCGAAGGCGTTGCGAACGAGATCGATGCCGTCGTCCCACGTCACCCCGGCGGGAGCGGTGGGCAGGGGTGCGAACATGTCCCACCACGGAAGGGCGCCGTCATGGCCGTGCAGGCGAGCCTTGGTGCGCATCCACCTGCGGAACAGGGGGAGCGAGTCGACCACAGCGGCGTGCATCGCGTCGAACGTGGGGCGCGAGACGCTATTCGCGTAGAGCGAAGCGTCGAGGGGGGAGGCCCACTGCCGGCGCCGGTTGACGATGTTGGCGTCACCCTTGATGGCGTTCATTGCCGCAGCGCACGCCGTGGAGACCTGCGGCCATGCCTGCAGCTCGGCGTCGTAGGCGGCGCGGCGCACCGCAGGGTCGGCATGAGTGGCCAGGCCACGCACCGCCGGCATGGGCAGGCGCGCTGGCCCGTCGGGGAGGGCGACTTCGGTGGACAGCTGCGAGGTGATGTCGGCCTGGAGACGGCCCCACGCCACGGTGCCGACCGTGGCCAGCTCGGCGTACAAGCCCTCCTCGGGCTCGCTCATCTGATGCTCGGCCCGTGCCGCAAGTCGGCGTAGCGGCCCGAGGTGGTCGGCGGCCTCGGGGCTCACCGCCGCGAGGTCGTCCGGGCCGAGCGCGCGTACCCAGTCGGCCAGGCGTGCCAGCAGCGGGCTGACCCGTGCCGACACGGCAGTGAGCTCCGACGACAGCGCCTGCGCCTGCTCGTGTCGCGAGTCGGTGCTGACGGTGGCGTGCACATAGGCGCCGAGGTGCTGGAGTTGCTCGCTGGTGGCGTTGTAGGCGCGAACGACGGCATCGCATGTGGCGCCGTCGTCGGCATCGGGCCGACGCGCTGGGATCGCCCGCACGCCGTGCTCGTCGAACAGGGCGGTGAGCCGCTCGACGTCGCTCGTCGCCCGCTCGAGCGCATCGACGAACGAGCGGGCACCGAACGACTCGTGGATGTCGGCGACGCTCCACGTGGGAAGCACATCGGTCATCTGGTCCCTCCTGACTCGGCCGCTGCGGCAGCGGCTGCACTGATCGTCGGGTCGACGTCGAGGACGAACGCCCGGTTGGCGTTGTGGACGGTGAACCCCAGCTCGCGGTAGAGCCCGACGGCCGGCTCGTTGTCGGCATCGACGTAGAGCAGTGCGGTGGTGATGTCGCGCTCGGCGATGCAGGCGAGCCCGGCGACGGTGAGCGCTCGGCCGAGGCCCAGGCCGTGGAAGTCCGGATGGACGGCGATCACATAGATCTCGCCGACCGGCGGCTCGATGTCGTGGTGGATCTTGGTCCAGCAGAACGCGGCCAGACGTCCGTCGCGGTCGTGCAGCAGGAACCCGTTCGGGTCGAACCACGCTTCGCGCATCCGCTGGCCGAGCGTGGTCGCGTCCCACCCTCCCTGTTCGGGATGCCAGTGGAACGCGGCGTTGTTGACCTCGAGCCAGGCGCGGTCGTCGACGCCGGGGCGGAACGGTCGGGTGGGGACAGGTGCCGTGTCGTTCGGTGAGGCGAGTGGCAGCGGCACGCGCATCTCGAGCAACGTCCGCTCGGCGTGCATCCCGGCCGCGCCTGCCAGATCGCCGCGGCCGCTGTCGCTCCCGGCGACCCACCAACGGACGCGCCCGCCACCCGTCGCGGCGACCTCGTCGAGGGCGGCGATGAGCAGCTGGCGCTCGATCTCGGGGCGCTCGGCTGCGCCCGCGGCGGGGTCGAGGACCATCTCGAGTGTCCACGAGCCGTGGCTCGGCGACACCTGGCAGTAGCCGGTCATCGTGCGCTCGTCGCGTGTCAACGTCGAGATGACCGCGGGCCGGTCGCCGTGGACGAAGTCGAGCCACAACTGGTCCGAGAGCGGACGCTGTCCGCTGTGGCGTTCGGCCGCCTGGAGCAACCGGCCCACCGAGCGCCGATCGGCGTCGGTCAGCTCGTGGTGCACCTCGGCCCGGATCACGCTGCGAGGTTACCGTTGGCGAGGTCGACCGGGGTCCGAACCCCAGGTCGATCGGTCCGCGCGGCCTAACCTCTGGGTCGATGAGCCGACCGCGAACTCCACGGGCCCGCACGCGGGAGGTGGCGCGGCGACTGGCCGACGAATACCCCGAAGCAATCTGCGAGCTCGACCATCGCAACGCATTCGAGTTGTTGGCCGCAACGATCCTGTCGGCACAGTGCACCGATGCGCGGGTGAACCAGGTCACGCCAGCGCTGTTCGCCCGCTTCCCCGATGCAGCATCGCTCGCCGCGGCCGACCCGGCCGAGGTCGAGCAGATCATCCGCTCGACGGGCTTCTACCAGACCAAGGCCCGCAACCTGGTCGGGATGGCGTCGGCACTGGTCGAGCGGTTCGACGGCGAGGTGCCGACCGGGCTCGACGACCTGGTGACGCTGCCCGGCGTCGGCCGAAAGACCGGCAATGTGGTGCGCAGCGTCGTGTTCGACCTGCCGGGCCTCCCCGTCGACACCCACGTCGGACGACTGAGCCGCAAGCTTGCACTGACCGAGCTCGACGATCCGGTGAAGGTGGAGCACGACCTCGGCGCTCACCTCCCACCCGAGGAATGGGGGGAGTTCAGCCTGAGGCTGATCCTCCATGGCCGACGGGTGTGCGACGCACGCCGACCGCGATGTGCCGAGTGCGTGCTCGAGGACCTCTGCCCAGCATCGCTGATCCCGCGCAAGCGACGTTCGGCCATGACTGCACCTTGACAATGTCGCCACGGAGAGTGAGATGTCCCGACCTCGGGGCTCCCTCTTGATTTCGAAGAGGCGAGGTGTACCATGACCACACCAACCAGGTTCCCGCCACCTGAGTTGCGGGTGACACCGGAATCCGCCGTCCGGTTGTCGCACGGCGACGGCCCCAACGAGGGGCCGTTGCCACTTTTCGGACCGAGTCTAGCTCACTCAGAGTGGTGGACCTGACCCTTCGGACATGTCCTGTCGCGCAGGTGGTCCTAGTCGAGCAGCCCGGAGGCCCGAACGAGCAGGCGCTGTGCGGTCCGCAGGGCACGCTCGGCTTCGTAGATGGCAGCCACGGCATCGTCGTGATCACCCGCCTGCAGCGGTGCCGCCAGTCCGGCGACACGGTCGCGGGTGCGGTCGAGGTGCTCGGCGATCACGGCGAGCTCGGCGGCGGTGGTGGCGCTCATCGCTCGAGTCTGCCCGGAAATCGACACGGGCGACAGCCGGTGCCGTCGCTAGCCTCGACCCTTGTGACCCCGGTGCCCGTCCGCGACGATCTGTCGGCACTCGAGGGCTACCACTCGCCGCAGGTCGACGTGCGTGTCCGGCTGAACACCAACGAGTCGCCGGGTGAGCCGCCGGATGCCTGGAGAGCAGCGTTCCTGGCCGAGGTGGCCGACATCGAATGGCATCGCTACCCCGATCGATCGGCGCAGGCGCTGCGTGCGGCGATCGCCGAGCTCCACGGCGTGGCGCCCGAGCAGGTGTTCGTCGCCAACGGCTCGAACGAGGTGCTCCAGACGGTCCTGCTCACCTATGCCGGCCCGGGGCGGACGGTCGTCACCTTCGAACCGACGTACCAGTTGCACGCCCACCTGGCCCGCATCTCCGGCGCGCGAGTCGTCGAGGTCGAGCGTGCGGCGGACTTCACCCTCGACCTCGACACGGCAGTGGCCGCAGTTGGGGACCACCGGCCCGCCGTGACGTTCCTCTGCTCGCCGAACAACCCGACCGGAATGGTCGAGCCGCGTGAGCACGTCGAAGCACTGCTCGACGCGGTGCCCGGCCTGTTCGTGGTGGACGAGGCGTATGTGCAGTTCGCGGACTGGTCGGCGCTCGACCTGGTCGACGACGCCCGGCCGCTCGCGGTCACGCGCACCTTCTCGAAGACCTGGTCGATGGCCGGTGCCCGGCTCGGCTACCTCGTCGGGCCCAGGTGGCTGGTGAGCGAGCTCGACAAGGTCGTGCTGCCCTATCACCTCGACGCGGCGAAGCAGATCGCCGGTCGTCTCGCCCTCGATTTCGTCGACGAGATGGAGACGCGGGTGGGCGAGATCGTGGCCGAGCGTGACCGGCTGCTCACGGCGCTGGCTGATCTCCCGGTCGAGCAGTTCCACTCGGGCGCCAACTTCGTGCTGTTCCGGCCGCGCGAGCGTGCGGGACGCGATGTGTGGCGGGGTCTGCTCGAGCGGTCGGTTCTGGTGCGCGACTGCTCCGGCTGGCCGCGTCTGGCCGATTGCCTGCGCGTCACGATCGGCCGCCCGGACGAGAACGATGCGTTCCTCGACGCGCTGCAGGAGGTGCTCGGATGAGCAGGACGGCCACCAGGTCACGGACCACGAAGGAGACCCAGGTCGAGGTCACGCTCGATCTCGACGGCTCGGGCGAAGCCGCGGCATCGACCGGGCTGCCGTTCTACGACCACATGCTCGAGCAGGTGGGCAAGCACGGCGGATTCGACCTGCGGGTGCAGGCGACGGGCGACCTGCACATCGACTCCCATCACACGGTCGAGGACGTCGCCATCACCCTCGGCGAGACCTTCCGCGATGCGCTGGGCGCCAAGGTCGGGGTGCGACGCTTCGCCAGCGGGCGGTTCCCGCTCGACGAGGCGCTCGTCGATATCGCCGTCGACCTCTCGGGTCGGCCGTTCGTGTTCTGGGACGTCGAGATGCCCGAATGCCTACCGCTCGGCAGCCCGCCGTTCGACCCACAGCTGGCCGAGCACGCCGTGTCCTCGTTCGCCACGGCTGCGGGCATCACCCTGCACGTCGAGCTCGTGCGCGGCCGCAACGTCCATCACATCGTCGAAGCGGTGTTCAAGGGCCTCGGCCGATGCCTGCGCGACGCGGTGCGGGTCGAGGGATCGGCGCTGCCCTCGACCAAGGGTGTGCTCTGACGTGGCCGAGCCCGCCGGTGGGCGCCGCCCGCTCGTGGCGGTGCTCGACTACGGCATCGGCAACCTTCGTTCCGCTCAGAAGGCGCTCGAGCGGGTGGGGGCCGACGCTCGGCTGACGGCCGATCATGGCATCGTGCGCGATGCCGATGCCGTGGTGCTGCCGGGGGTCGGCGCCTTCGGAGCATGCATGGACGCCCTACGTGCCGCCGATCTCGAGCGGGCGGTCCTCGACGCTGTCGGTTCTGGTCGGCCGTTCCTCGGCATCTGCGTGGGCATGCAGATGTTGTTCGACACCAGCGACGAGGACCCGGGTGCGCGGGGTCTGGGTGTGATCGCCGGCTCGGTCCGCTGGATCTCGGGCGACGTGCCACGTCCGCAGATGCAGTGGAACCGATTGGTCGTCACCGACGCCCATCGCGACGATGTGGTGCTGGCCCAACTGGGCGTAGAGCCGTGGATGTACTTCGTTCACTCATTGCACGGCGAGCCAACCGACCGTTCCGTCGTCGCAGCGACGTGCGACTACGGCGGCACGGTGCACGCCGCGTTCCGACAGGGCAATGTCCTCGCGACGCAGTTCCATCCGGAGAAGTCCGGGCGGGACGGGCTGACCCTGCTCGGCGCCTTCGTCCGCCAGGTCGCCGCGGTGGCGTCATGACGGTCGAGCTCTACCCGGCGATCGACCTACGTGAGGGACAGGTCGTACGCCTCGCCCAGGGTGACTACGACCGTCAGACCACCTACGGCGACGACCCGGTGGCGGTGGCCGTTGCGTTCGCCGAGCAGGGAGCGCGCTGGATCCACGTCGTCGACCTCGACGCGGCGCGCAGCGGGTCGCCGCGCAACAGACCGGTCGTGGCGGCCATCGCCCGGGCCCTGGCGGGTGTGGCGCGAGTGCAGACGGGGGGAGGAGTTCGCACCGTCGCCGATGCCGAGGTGCTCGCCGACGCAGGTGTGGCGCGCGTCGTGATGGGCTCGGCAGCTGTCCAGGCTCCAGGGCTGGTCGCCGATGTCGCAGCGCTCGTCCCCGTCGCAGTGGGCCTCGACCACCGCGACGGAGAACTGGCCGTGCACGGCTGGACAGCGGGCAGCGGGGTCCGCTTGTTCGACGCGCTCGCCTGGTTCCCGACGGCCGCGGCCTTCGTCATCACCGACATCGGCCGCGACGGCATGTTGGCCGGCCCCGACCTCGTCGGTCTGGCGGCTGCTGCGGCCGCGACAACGGTGCCGATCGTGGCCAGCGGAGGGGTGGCCAGCCTCGATGACGTGCGCGCTCTGGGCGCCGTGCCCGGGATCGCCGGGGTGATCACCGGACGCGCTGTCTACGAGGGCCGATTCACGGTGGCCGAGGCGGTCGTGGCCCTCGGCGGAGGCGAGCCGCGATGATCGTGCCCAGGGTGATCCCCTGCCTCGATGTGACGGCCGGTCGCGTCGTGAAGGGCATCAACTTCGTCGGCCTACGCGACGCCGGCGACCCCGTCGAGCTCGCCGCGCGCTACGACGCCGAGGGTGCGGACGAGCTCGTGTTCCTCGACATCACCGCCTCGTCGGACCAGCGCGACACCATGGTCGACGTCGTCATGCGCACCGCCGAGCAGGTGTTCATCCCCTTCACCGTCGGCGGTGGGATCCGCTCGGTCGCCGATGCCCGCACGATGCTGCGCGCCGGCGCCGACAAGGTGAGTGTGAACACTGCAGCGGTGCAGCGGCCCCGGCTGCTGAGCGAGATCGCCGCCGAGTTCGGCAGCCAGTGCGTGGTCTGCGCGATCGATGCCAAGCGCCGAGCGCCCGAGCACGGTGGCGGGTTCGAGGTCTATCTCCACGGCGGTCGCACGGCGACCGGAGTGAACGCCGTCGAGTGGGCCGAGCGGGCCGTGGCGCTCGGCGCGGGCGAGATCCTGCTCACCTCGATGGACCGCGACGGCACTCGCGAGGGCTTCGATCTCGAGCTCACGCGCGCCGTGGTCGACGCCGTCGGGGTGCCGGTGGTCGCGAGTGGAGGCGTGGGCGAGCTCGCGCATCTCGTCGACGGTGTCGTGGCGGGTGGGGCGACCGGCGTGCTGGCTGCCAGCATCTTCCACTTCGGCGAGTTCACGATCGGCGAGGCCAAGGCTGCGCTGCGGGCCGCAGGCCTGACCGTCCGCCCTGTCGGCTGAGCGGGGGCGTCGCCTAGGGTGGAGCCCATGACGAGTTCCCCCATGCAATACCGCCGACTCGGCCGCAGCGGCCTGCAGGTGTCGGTGCTGTCGTTCGGTTCCTGGGTCACCTTCGACAACCAGTTGAAGGACGACACCGCGCTCGAGTGCATGCAGGCCGCGTACGACGCCGGCTGCAACTTCTTCGACAACGCCGAGGCCTATGCCGGTGGAGAGAGCGAGGCGATCATGGGTCGCGTCGTCGAGCAGCTCGGCTGGAAGCGTCAGTCGTACGTGCTGACCACCAAGGTCTTCTGGGGCATCGACGGCCCAGTCGTGAACATGCGCAACACTCTCAACCGGAAGTACCTGCTGCACTCGATCGACGGTTGCCTCGAGCGGCTGCGGACCGACTTCGTCGACATCCTCTACTGCCATCGGCCCGACCCCAACACGCCGGTCGAGGAGACGGTGTGGGCGATGAGCGACATCATCAGTGCGGGCAAGGCGCTGTACTGGGGCACCAGCGAGTGGGCGGCCGACGAGATCCGCGCTGCGTGGGAGATCGCCGAGCGGCACCACCTCCACAAGCCGGTCGTCGAGCAGCCGCAGTACAACATGTTGTCGCGCGCGCGGGTCGAGCGCGAGTACGCCCGGCTGTACGACGAGATCGGTCTCGGCACCTCGATCTGGAGCCCGCTCGCGGGTGGGTTGCTCACCGGCAAGTACCAAGCCGGCATCCCCGACGACAGCCGCGGTTCCCTGCCGGGCTACGAGTGGCTCGCCGACCGGTTCACCAACGAGGCGTCGCTCGCCAAGGTCGAACGGATCCGTCCGATCGCCGCCGAGCTCGGGTGCTCGATGGCCCAGTTGGCGATCGCCTGGTGCGCCGCGAACCCGCGGGTGTCGACCGTCATCACCGGTGCCAGCCGGCCGAGCCAGGTCGTCGAGAACTTCGCGGCGATCGACGTTCTGCCGATGCTCACCGCCGACGTGATGGGTCGTCTCGCCGAGGCGACCGCCTGATGCTGATCAGCCGAGTGAGGCGACGATCGGAGCCGCAGCCAACTCGGCGACGTGGTCGAGGTGCCCGGCGAGGAAGTGGTCGGCCGACTCGATGACGACGAGGTCGGTCGCGGTCCATGTGGCCGCGATCGGCGCCACGGCCTCGGGCGGGCTGTACTGGTCGTGGCGAGGCACCAGCAGGTGGACGGGCCGGTGGTCCGTCGCGGCCAGCGGTGCGGACGGGACCATGGCGAGCGGGGGAGCGACCGCGACCCAGCCTGCTGCTCGGGGATCGGCGACGTCGAGGCTCACGGCCGCCCCGAACGAGTAGCCCATCACCCAGATCGGGCCATCTGTCACCTCCGCTGCAGAGTCGATGGCAGCGACGACGTCGAGGCGCTCGTCGGCGCCCCGGGAATGGGTGCCGTCGGACTCTCCGCCACCACGGAAGTCGAAGCGAATCGCTGCGACGCCGGCAGCGGCGAGCCGGTCGGCCAGGCGGGTGAGCAGCGGATGATGGCGGTCGCCGCCGTAGAGCGGATGGGGGTGGCACAGCACGGCTGCGCCACGGGGCCCGGGGGGTGTGGCTGGCACGGTGAGGTCGGCCGCGAGGCGGACCCCGTCGAGGGTGTGCAGGTCGAGAGGGTGCGTTTCGATCGCCACGGCCGCGACGGTACCCTCGCATTCGTGGCCGACACCGAGAAGCTGCCGATCAAGATGTTGAACGACCGTCTGCTCGTGCGCATCCCGGACAAGGAAGGCGAGCGGCGCTCGTCCGGCGGCATCCTCATCCCGGCCACCGCGCAGGTGTCGAAACGGCTCGTGTGGGCCGACGTCGTCGCCTACGGCCAGAACGTCCGATCGGTAGAGATCGGCGACCGCGTGCTGTTCAGCCCCGAAGACCGTTACGAGGTCGAGGTCGGCGGCGACGACTACATCATGTTGCGCGAGCGCGACATCCATGCCGTTGCGGCCAAGCGCGTCGAGGGCAGCACCGGCCTCTATCTCTGACACCGGTCGCCACCTGCCGCCGAACCGACCCGTGGGTCAGCAGCGGGTGCTCCTAGCATGGCGTCATGTCCACCGGTGTGCGGATCGACGCGACTCCCGAGCAGTTCGCTACGGTCAGGTACGGCCCCGACGGCCTTGTGCCGGCGATCGCCCAGGACGCGTCGACCGGCGAGGTGTTGATGGTCGCCTGGATGAATGCCGACACGTTGCAGACAACGTTGGCCGAGGGGCGCATGGTGTACTGGAGTCGCAGCCGCCAAGAGGTGTGGCGCAAGGGCGACACCAGTGGCGACGCGCAGCACGTGCAAGAGGCGCTGTACGACTGCGACGCCGACGTGCTGTTGTTCAAGGTCGTCCAAGAGGGCGCGGGGGCGTGCCACACGGGCGAGCGCACATGCTTCTTCCGCCGGTTCGGACCCGAGTGATGCGCGCCCTGCAGATGCGGCCGAGCCGCGAGGAGTTCCATGCGCTGGCAGTCGGGCACACCGTCGTGCCGGTGTGGACCGAACTGTTGGCCGACCTCGAGACACCGGTCGCCGCCTTCATCAAGCTTGTCGGCGAGGGCGAGGGTTTCCTGCTCGAGTCGGTCGAGCACGGTGAGCGCTGGAGCCGGTTCAGCTTCGTCGGCCACGACCCCGTCGCCACTCTGACGTTGCGCGACGGCGCCATCACGATCACCGGACAGCATCTCAGCGCCCCGATCCCGACCGACCGGGGAATGCTGGCCGCGCTCGATGCGATCGTGGCGTCGTACCGGGCGCCGATCATGCCCGAACTGCCGCCGCTGCAGGGCGGGGTGATGGGCTTCCTCGGCTACGACGTGGTGCGTGAGGTCGAGCGCCTCCCCGACGTGCCACACGACGACCGCCGCCTGCCGGATGCGGTGATGAGCATCATCGGCTCGCTGGCCGCGTTCGACCACTGGCGTCAGCGCGTCTACCTCATCGAGAGCGTGCCCGTGCTCGACATGGACACCGAGGATGTCGATCGCGAGTATGACCTCGCCTGCGAGCGGGTCCAGCGTGCGGTCGACAAGCTGGCCTGTGCGCTGCCGACCCCGCCGGTCGAGCCACCCGTGCCCGGTGAGGCGGGGCCCGAGGTGCGCAGCTCGATGTCCGACGGCGCGTACCAGCGCGCCGTCGAGGTGGCCAAGGAGCACATCCTCGCGGGCGACATCTTCCAGGTCGTGCTGAGCCAGCGCTACGACATCGATCTGGCGGCCGACCCGTTCGACTTCTACCGGGTCCTGCGTCAGGTGAACCCGAGCCCGTACATGTACTTCCTGCGCAATGAGGGAATCACCATCGTGGGCAGCTCGCCCGAGCCGATGGTGAAGGTGCTCGGGTCGAAGGTGGTGAGCCGTCCGATCGCGGGCACCCGCCGTCGTGGCCGCGACGACGAGCACGACCGCCGCCTGGCAGGAGAGTTGAAGGAAAACCCGAAGGAGGTCGCCGAGCACATCATGTTGGTCGACCTGGCTCGCAACGATGTCGGTCGCGTGGCTCGCTTCGGGTCGGTCCGCGTCGACGAGCTGATGACTCTGGAGCGCTACAGCCACGTGATGCACCTCACCTCGCAGGTGAGCGGCGAGTTGCTGGCCGGCCGCACGCCGATCGACGTGCTGCGCGCCACGCTCCCCGCCGGCACGGTGAGCGGTGCGCCGAAGGTTCGGGCGATGGAGATCATCGACTCGCTCGAGCCGGTCAAGCGCGGCCCGTATGCGGGCGTCGTCGGCTACGTCGACTTCAGCGGCAACCTCGATACGGCGCTCGCCATCCGCACGGTCTTCATCGGCCCGCACGGCGCGTCGTTCCAGGCGGGCGCCGGCATCGTGGCCGACTCCGATCCCGACGACGAGGACCTCGAATGCCGTAACAAGGCAGCCGGCCTGTTGGCTGCGGTCCCGGCCGCTCGGCGGATGACTGCAGCGAAGGCCGACCCCGACTGAGCCGTCGCCGGGTCAGTCGATCAGCCCGCCGATCAGCAGCACCGTGCCGAGCGCCCCGACGGCCAGGGTGCCGAGCACGGCGATGGCAGCCAGACCAGGCACCCCGGTGATCGCCCGGACCCCGACCCAGAGTGCCGGGAGCTCCTTGCGCCGCTGCCGCAGCTCGCTCTTGAGCGAGCCGAAGCTGCGCGCCTGCATCCCGAGCGCCACGCCGGAGTCGTGGTCGATCAACACGCCGGACGCAGCCGAGGGTCCGGTGCTGAGCAGCGAACGGATGTCGTCGAACAGCCGCGGTGCGGCCGATGCCGTGGCCCGCACGAGGAACCAGCCCACGATGGCGGCGACGACGGGGATCGCGCAGATCAGCCCGCCCAGCACGATCCAGCCGGTGCTGGCTTCGAACACCCACCAGCCGGTGGCGAACGTCGCTGCAGCGATGACGATGGTGATGAGGACGACGATGGCGATCAGGGCCTGAAGACGCCCGAGTGTGCGCCGCATGCCGTCGGATGTGCGGGTTGCGAGACGGTCGAGGTCGGCCATGGTGCCAGTGTGGCAGGCGTCGGGTCGCCGGGTGGAGCGTTGGACCTGCTTCGCTGCGACACTGGCGCCATGTTCTGGTGCCCGTCGTCCCGTGATGCGATCCGCGTGAGCGGTCCCGATGCAGTCACCTACCTCCACTCGCAGCTCAGCCAGGATCTGCGGCCGCTTGCGGTCGGCTCCAGCACCTGGGCGTTCCTGCTGCAGCCCACCGGCCGGGTCGACGCGCTCGTCCGCGTGACGCGTCGCGGCGACGACGAGCTCGTGCTCGATACCGACGCCGGTTTCGGCGAGGTGGTGGCAGCACGCGTCCTGCGGTTCCGGATCCGTGTGCGCGCCGACGTCGAGCCGTTCGCGATGGCGTGCATCGCTGTCCGGCCCGAGCCGGGTGAGGGCGAGCTCGAGGTGCCTCCCGGTGCGGTCGTCGCCTGGGGTGGTGGGTTCGACCTGTGCGGCGACGCGACGCCAGCACCCGACTGCCGCGAGGCCGGCTCGGCCGAGCTCGAGGCGGCGCGCATCGAGGCGCGGTGGCCGGCCATGGGCGCCGAGGTCGTCCCTGGCGAGACCATCCCCGCCGAGCTCGGTCTGAACGACGTCGCGGTGAGCTTCGCGAAGGGCTGCTACCCGGGCCAGGAGTTGGTGGAGCGGATGGACAGCCGAGCGTCGTCGGCGCCCCGCCTGCTGCAGCTCGTCGACGTGCCTGTGGGCACGGTGCCCGGTGCCGACCTTGTCGTCGGCTCGGAGGTCGCCGGAACGGTCACCTCGGTGCAGGGCACCCGAGCGCTCGCCCTGGTGAAGCGCAGCTTCGTCGACCGCTGAGGCCTGCGGCTCAGCTCTCGAGCCGGCCGCGGAGCTCGACGACTCGCGGGTCGTCCCGGACGGCGTCGAGCTCCGGCGCCAGGTCGATGGTGAGGGAGGCGCCGTGCGGGTCGGTGCCGACGTCGACCGCCGCAGTGAGCCACCCGATGCAGGTCTCGCGGTCTGCGAGTGCTCCAGCGGCGCGGGCGACCACGAGCGCCGTGGTGGTGGTGGGCACTCGGCGGTGGCTGTCGGCTGCGTAGTTCGCGGCCTCTGCAAAGTTGCCGAGGCCCAGCAGCACCATCGCCAGGGCATGCTCGCTGTGGGGTCGGCCAGTGGGGTAGGGCCGGGGGAGCAGGTCGACCAGGGCCGCCAGCTGCTCCGGCGGGGCCGTGTCCGGCGGCCACCAGTCGGCTCGTCCCGTGGAGGCGAACTCGGCCACGAGCAGGTCGCGTGCGATGTCGGGGTGGCCCTGCGCGAGTTGCTGTGAGGCGCGGAACCACGGTGAGGGCAGCAGGCCCTCGGGGATCCGCCCGACATCGCCTGTCGCCCACGCGTGCGCCTCGCCGACCGCAGCTGGGGAGCGCCTGCGACCCGACTCGGCCCGCCGGGCGACGAGCATCTGGATCTGGAAGATGAGCGGGAAGATGACGAAGTACCCGAATCCGACCAGCCGCGGGTTGGTGAAGAACCACAGCCCAGCAGCCGAGGTGAGCACGATGCTGAACCAGAGCATCACCGAGCGCGAGCGCGTGGGGATGACCGTGTCGAGCGCCGCCTGCACCACGTGGCCACCGTCGAGCGGCAGCACCGGCACGAGGTTGAGCGCGCCCATCACCGGACCGGTCCACCAGATGGCGAGGGCAGCGGGGCTCGAGGTGTAGGACGAGTGGTCGAGCGGGTCGACGCCCATCGCGAACAGGACTGCGAGGCTCACGCCGATCTGGACCGCCGGCCCGGCGAGCGAGATGCCGGCGCGCTCCCACGGGCGCAGTGGCCGGACCGGTACGAACGAGGCGTACCCGGCGAGGAAGTCGAGCGCGATCTCGGCCTTGGCACCGGTGGCCCGCGCCGCGAACGCATGCCCGAGCTCGTGGAGCAGCGTCAGCACGGCTGCCGACCCGGCGATCCAGATGCCGAGCTCGAAGCCGTTCAGGAACACGACGAGGCCGATGAACACCAAGAAGCCGGCGCGCACGTGGATCGGGAAGCCGAAGAGACGGAACAGCGGCGCGCCAGCCATGACCACCTCGACTCTACGGGCGAACGAAGCCGCGCGGAGGGCCGCCCGCCTCCTAGACTCGACAGACGTGCCGTACGTCTACGCCTTCGATCACAAGCACCGTCGTTCTCCCATGGAGTACAAGGACCTCCTGGGTGGCAAGGGGGCCAACCTTGCCGAGATGACCAGCGTGCTGAAGCTGCCGGTTCCCCCGGGGTTCACCATCTCGACGGATGCCTGCCGCGCCTACATGCATGGGGGCTGGCCAGGTGGCCTCGACGCCGAGATCGAGGCACAGGTCGCTGCGCTCGAGAAGAAGATGGGCCGCCGCCTCGGTGACGCGTCCGACCCGCTGCTGGTCTCGGTGCGCTCGGGCGCCAAGTTCTCGATGCCGGGCATGATGGACACGGTCCTCAACCTCGGCCTGAACGACGAGAGCGTGAAGGGTCTTGCTGCCGTCACCAACGACGAGCGCTTCGCCTACGACAGCTACCGCAGGTTCATCTCGATGTACGGCCGCATTGTGCTCGGCATCGACGGCGGCCTGTTCGAGCACCCACTCGAGCACGCCAAGCACGCCGCCAAGGTGAAGAGCGACAACGAGCTGTCGGCCAAGGTGCTGAAGGACCTCTGCAAGCAGTACCAGGCAGTGGTCAAGAAGGTCACCAAGAAGGCCTTCCCGCAGGACCCGACGGCGCAGCTGCGTGGCGCGGTGGAGGCTGTGTTCAAGAGCTGGAACGGTCCGCGGGCCATCGCCTACCGCGTGCGCGAGAAGATCAGCCACGAGCTCGGCACCGCGGTGAACGTGCAGGTGATGGTGTTCGGCAACCGCGACAGCAACAGCGGCACCGGCGTGGGCTTCACCCGCAACGCGGCAACTGGCGAGAACAAGCCGTACGGCGACTTCCTCGTGAATGCCCAGGGCGAGGACGTCGTGGCCGGCATTCGCAACACCGAAGACCTCGATGCGATGGCCACGCACTTCCCGGTCATCCACAAGGAACTGCTCGGCATCTTCGACCGCCTCGAGCGGCACTACCAGGACATGTGCGATACCGAGTTCACCATCGAGCAGGGCAAGCTCTGGATGCTGCAGACCCGTGTGGGCAAGCGCACCGGCGCTGCCGCGCTGCGCATGGCGGTCGACATGACCAAGGGGTCGGGCAAGGGTGCGGCGCGCTGGAAGATCTCCAGGAACGAAGCGCTCATGCGTGTCACCGCCGAGCACCTCGACCAGGTGCTCCACCCGCAGTTCGCCGGCAAGGGCAAGGTCCTCGCCAAGGGACTTGCGGCTTCTCCGGGTGCTGCCGTGGGTCGGGTGTACTTCACGGCTGACGACGCTGTCGACGCCGATGACCGGGGCGAGAAGGTCATTCTCGTGCGCAACGAGACCAGCCCCGAAGACGTGCACGGGATGATGGTGAGCCAGGGCATCCTGACCGCCCGTGGCGGCCTGGTGAGCCACGCTGCCGTGGTCGCCCGTGGCTGGGGCACCCCGGCCATCGTGGGCGCCGAGGCCGTCAAGATCGAGGGCAAGCAGTTCAGCGTCGGCGACGTCGTGGTGAAGGAAGGCGACTTCATCTCCATCGACGGCTCGAGCGGTGAGGTCGTGCTCGGCGAGATGAAGACCCAGGCCGCCGAGCCGCCGGCCGAGTTCGGCGTCATCCTCGGTTGGGCCGACGCCGTGCGCAAGGGCAAGCTCGCCGTGCGCGCCAACGCCGATACCGGCGATGACGCCACCCAGGCCCGCGCGATGGGTGCCGAGGGCATCGGTCTGTGCCGCACCGAGCACATGTTCCTCGCCCCCGACCGTCTGCCGGTGGTGCGTCGCATGATCCTCGCCGACACCCCGGCCGAGGAGAATGCCGCGTTGGCCGACCTGGGTCGTGTCCAGCAGATCGACTTCGAGGAGATCCTCGAGGCGATGGACGGTCTGCCGGTCACCGTGCGTCTGCTCGACCCGCCGCTGCACGAGTTCTTGCCGTCGGTGGAGGAGTTGAAGATCAAGCAGGCCACCGAGGGGCTCAGCAAGGGCGAGAAGGCCGAGCTGAAGGCCGCCGAGGAGTGGGCCGAGCACAACCCGATGATCGGCACCCGCGGTGTGCGGCTCGGTGTCATCAAGCCGGGCCTCTACGGCATGCAGGTGCGGGCGCTCATGGCAGCCGCAGCAGCGTTGCGCAAGAAGGGCAAGAACCCGATCGTCGAAGTGATGATCCCGCTCACCGTCAACCGCGAAGAGCTCGAGCTGGCCCGCGGATGGGTGCAGGCCGAGATCGACGCAGCCACCAAGAAGCTGAAGAACAAGCCGCACGTCACCATCGGCACGATGATCGAGACCCCGCGCGCCGCAGTGCGAGCCGATCAGATCGCCGAAGCGGCCGACTTCTTCTCGTTCGGCACCAACGACCTCACGCAGCTCACCTTCGGGTTCAGCCGCGACGACGTCGAGAGCCGGATGATGCCTGCCTACCTCGAGCAGGGCCTGCTGAAGCGCAATCCGTTCGAGACCATCGACCAAGAGGGTGTGGGCGCGCTGGTGAAACTGGCTGCGCAGCAGGGCCGGTCGGTGAAGAAGAACCTCAAGCTCGGTGTGTGCGGCGAGCATGGCGGCGACCCGGAGAGCATCCAGCTCTTCTTCGACGCCGGCCTCGACTATGTGAGCTGCAGCCCGTTCCGCGTGCCCATCGCTCGGCTCGCCGCAGCGCAGGCGGTCATCACGCGTGCGGGTGGCTCCAAGACCGAGACGAAGTAGCACCCGTGCATCTGGCTGGTCTGCTCGCAGCGGAGGCTACGGACGAGAAGTTCGCCGATATCGACGTCCCGCTCTGGGGCTGGGCGGCCCTCGTTGCGTTCATCATCCTGTTGCTCCTCGTCGACCTGGTGGTATTCCATCGCGAGGCGCACGACGTGCAGACCAGGGAAGCCGCGATCGAGTCGGTCATCTGGGTGTCGATCGGGCTCGCCTTCACCTTCGTGGTGTGGTGGGCCTTCGGCGGCGCAGCAGGCACTGAGTACATCTCCGGCTATCTGATCGAAAAGAGCCTGAGTGTCGACAACGTCTTCGTCTGGGCGCTGATCTTCACCCACTTCCGCGTGCCCGGGAAGTACCAGCACCGGGTGCTGTTCTGGGGGATCTTCGGGGCCCTCGTGCTCCGGGCCATCTTCATCTTCGCGGGTGTGGCGCTGATCAACCGATTCTCGTGGGTGCTGTACCTGTTCGGGATCTTCCTGCTCTACACCGCCGTGAAGATGGTTCTGGGCAGTGACGAGGAGATGGACCCAGCGGATTCCAAGTTCCTGAAGCTCGTGCGGCGCTTCGTCCCGGTCACCAACGAGCTCGACGGCCAGAAGCTGTTCACCAGGGTCAACGCGAAGCGGGTTGCCACGCCGTTGTTCGCAGTGCTGCTGCTGGTCGAGGCGACCGATGTCATCTTCGCGGTCGACTCCGTGCCAGCGGTTCTGGCCGTCAGCCGCGAACAGTTCATCGTGTTCAGCTCGAACGCCTTCGCGATCCTCGGCCTGCGTGCGCTGTACTTCCTGCTCGCCGACATGCATGCCCGGTTCAGCTACCTCCAGCAGGGCCTTGCGGTGATCCTCGCCTTCGTCGGCATCAAGATGATCATCGCCCAGGAGCCCCTCGAATACCACATCCCGACGGCCATCTCGTTGCTGGTGATCGCCCTGGTGCTGACCGTGTCGGTGGTGATGTCGTTGCAGACCAAGCCGCATGTCGACACCATCGAGGTGCTCGACGACGACGGCCTGCCGATGCACCACGAGGAGCCACCGCCCCCGCAGGAGCGCTGACCCGAGAGGCGTCGCGCGCCCTCGGGGTAGCCTCGGGCCATGGCGATCGTCGACGAAGACCTCGAACGGCTGCGGGCAGCCGTCTCGATCGTCGATGTGGTGCAGCGGTACATGGCGCTGCGCCGGGTCGGACGCAACTGGGTGGGGCTGTGCCCGTTCCACGGCGAGCGCACGCCATCGTTCAATGTGCGCGAGGAGACCGGCCGCTACCGGTGCTTCGGCTGTGGCGCGGCCGGCGACGTGTTCAACTTCGTCCAGCAGATCGAGCACCTCGACTTCGGCGCCGCCGCCGAGCACCTGGCGGGCAAGGCAGGCATCCAGCTGCGCTACACCACGGGTGGCGAAGGTCGCGACCGGCAGCGTCGTCGACAGCTCGTCGAGGTGATGGCCAAGGCGGTCGACTGGTACCACGAGCGCCTGCTGCACGCTCCCGACGCTCGTGCAGCGCGCGACTACCTGCGGTCGCGCGGCCTGGCCGGCGATGTGGCGCGCACGTTCAAGATCGGGTGGGCGCCCGATGCGTGGGACGAGCTCAGCCGCGGGCTCGGGGTGTCGCCGGAGATGCTGCGCGAGACCGGCCTCGCCTTCGTGAACAAAGCCGGTCGCATGCAGGACGCGTTCAGGGCGCGGGTGATGTTCCCGATCTTCACCGAGAACGGCGAGGCGGCGGCCTTCGGTGGCCGGATCCTGCCCGGCTCGACCGATCCGGCCAAGTACAAGAACTCGTCGGAGACACCGATCTACGCGAAGTCGCGCACGCTGTACGGGTTGCACTGGGCCAAGGCCGACATCGTCACCAGCGACCAGGTCATCGTGTGCGAGGGGTATACCGACGTCATCGGGTTCCACCGGGCGGGCATCAAGCGCGCGGTGGCCACCTGCGGCACGGCGCTCACCGAGGAGCACGTCCGCCTGATGAAGCGGTACGCCAGCAACGTCGTGCTCGCGTTCGACGCCGACAGCGCGGGCCAGGGCGCTGCTGCCAAGTTCTACGAGTGGGAGCAGAAGTACCAGCTGCGCGTCTTCGTCGCCCGCTTCCCGAAGGGCTCCGATCCGGGCGAGCTCAGCCAGACGAACCCCGACGCGCTGCGCGACGCCGTCGACAAGGCACTGCCGTTCCTGAAGTTCCGCCTCGACCGGGTGCTCGCGGCCCGACCGCTGCGCTCGAACGAGGACCGGGTCGGTGCGGCGCGCGAGGCGATGGCGGTGGTGAACGAGCATCCCGACCTCGACATCCGCAAGCTCTACGCGATCGAGGTGGCCGGCCACGTCGGCCTTCCCGAAGCCGATGTCGTGAAGGCGGCGGTCACCCGTTCCAACCGGCCCGAGATCCGCGTCACCCCCCAACGCCGCGTCGGTAGCGCCGAGAACGCCGAGTTCGTCGGTGTCGCTCTGCTGCTGCAGCGCTGGAACGAGATCGCCGATTGGCTGATCGAGGAGTTGTTCGCCGACGACTCGGTCCGGCGGGCCTTCCTGGCCCTGGCCGAGACCGACGGCAGCATCGATGCCGCGTTGGCGGCGGCCGACCCCGAGGCGCGTGAGGTACTGGAACGGGCGGCCGTCGCCGATGTCGACGCAGTGCCCTTCGTCGAGGCGTGCAACCTCATCGGTGCAGCGGTGCGCCGTGAGCTCCGGCGGCCCGTCGATCTGACCGACACCGCTGCTGTCCATACTCACCGCGACGCCAAGCTCGACCTCGAGCAACTCGACGATGTGGAGGCCGCTCCGGAGGCCGCGAGCCGCTTGCTAGGGTGGCTCGCAGGACGGAGCGAGGAGCGCGTGTGACCGACGCCGAGGCGCGGATCTCCGGCGGGGAGCCCCCGTTCACCGGAGTGGACGTGAGCGAGTGGCACGCCATGGTCGTTCGCGGTCGTGCCGACGGAGTCCTCCACGCCGAGGACATCGCCCATGTGTTGCGCCAGATCGAGCTGTCGAGCGATGTGCTCGCCCGGGTCGAGCGCGAGCTCGCCGCGCTGGGCATCGGCATCGACCACTCGATCGACGACGAGACCGACCACGCGCTCGAGGAGGCGGCAGCACGGGCGATGGCCGACGACGCCGACTCGCTCGCCGAGGCGCAGGGGGTCCTGGCGCGTCGTCGTCGTCGACGTGCCTCGCGCGCCAACGAGCGCGCCGACGCGGTCGTCAGTTCGGCCGATCCGGTGCGGATGTACCTGAAGGAGATCGGTCGGGTCGAGCTGCTCAGCCCGGCTGATGAGCGCCGCCTCGCCCAGGCCGTCGACGAGGGCAACCGCGCTGCGCTCGCGCTCGACGGCGAGTCGCTCGACCCTGCCGAACGCAGTCGGCTACTCGCGTCAGTGGAGGGCGGCCAACAGGCCAAGAGCGAGCTCATCCAGGCCAACCTGCGACTCGTCGTCAGCATCGCCAAGCGCTACACGATGCGCGGCATGCAGTTCCTCGACCTCATCCAGGAGGGCAACCTCGGACTGATGCGGGCGGTCGACAAGTTCGACCACACCAAGGGCTTCAAGTTCTCGACCTATGCGACGTGGTGGATCCGCCAGGCGATCACCCGTGCCATCGCCGACCAGGCGCGTACGATCCGGATCCCTGTCCACATGGTCGAGACGATGAACCGGGTGCTGCGCACCCAGCGGCAGATGCAACAGGACCTCGAGCGCGAGCCAACGCTCGACGAGCTGAGCGATCGGGTTGGTCTTCCCTCCGATCGCGTGCGCGAGCTGCTGCGCATCTCGCAGGACCCGCTCTCGCTCGACTCGCCTCTCGGCGACGGTGACGATGCCAGCCTGGGCGACTTCATCGAGGACGCCCGCAGCGACTCGCCGCTCGACAGCGCCACCCGCATGATGTTGGCCGAGGCGATCGAGAAGGCCTTGGGCGAGTTGCCGCCGCGCGAGCAGGAGATCGTGCGCATGCGCTTCGGACTCGACGGCGAGCAGCCCCGCACCCTCGACGAGGTCGGCCGGGCCTTCAGCGTCACCCGCGAGCGTGTCCGCCAGATCGAGGCAAAGACCCTCGCCAAGCTGCGCCACCCGATGCGCGGCTCGCAGCTGAAGGAGTTCCTCGACGGCGAGTGATCGAACGACTCGGCGCGCGAAGATCGTGTGACGGGCGGTCGAGGCCGCTAGATTTGGCGGCGCCTTCCGAGGTAGCTCAGTTGGCAGAGCAGCTGACTGTTAATCAGCGGGTCGCAGGTTCGAGCCCTGCTCTCGGAGCCACTCACAGCCCGCCTCGTGCGGGCTGTGCCAGTTTTGGCGCTCCCCGGGGCGGTAGCTCAGTGGTCAGAGCAGGGGACTCATAATCCCTGGGTCGTGGGTTCGATCCCCACCCGCCCCACTCCGCCCACGACCTGGTGGCGCGGCTGCACCCCGCCGGGGACGGTCGACCGTGCCGTGTCCACCGCCACCGCCATCATCATCACCACGAGGTGCCGCGCCAACCGATGGCCCCGTCGCGCCGCTCTTGCTCTGCTCGTCGTCGGGGCTGCCACCGGATGTGGTGGCTCGTCCAGCCCGATCGTGGAGATGGCGGGCTTCGCTGCTGGCCCACCGGCGGCGGCTCCCGGCGGGTTCGAGGTCGACGTCCACGGTTTGGCGTTCCCGAACTACGCCTCCGAGCGTGGGTTCACGGTGGGTGACGCCGTGGAGATGTTCGGCGCCGATGCAGTCTGTGGTTCGGATGACGCATCCTGCACCGTCGATGCCCGGGCACTTGCCTGGATCGAGACTGTCAGCGCGTCGATGGCGGGCGGGGTGTGCGAGGGGATGGTGCTGTTCTCCCTCGACCGCTTCGTGGCAGGTGTCGAACCAGTCGCCGGCCAGCTCGCCCAGGACGAGGCGGTCGAGTCACGCATCGCGCAACTCTTCGCGACGCAGTTCCTGCCGACCGTCGGCGACGCGACCCGGGCCGGCCGCGACCTCGGGCTCGAGGGCCTGGTGCGGCGGATCGAGCAAGGTCTGGCCGAGGGCGGCGACCCGGTGACCATCGGGGTCTACAGCTCGGGTGCCGGCCACGCGTTGCTACCGTTTGCCGTTGATCGCCTCGACGACGCCCGCGTCGTGGTGGGCGTCTACGACGTCAACTGGCCTGGTGCTGCCAGGGCGCTCGAGGTCGACCTCGGCAGCGGCTCGTGGCGGTACTCGATCGACAGTGCCGACCAGGCAGGTGATGCCTCGGCGTGGGTCGGCGATGCATCGACGATCGACCTCACCCCACTGAGCGCCCGGGCGCAGCTGGCCTCCGGCCCGTTCACCGTCGAGGCCGGACGGAGTGTGCTCACCGTGACGTTCCGAGGCGGCGGATGGTCGGTCACTGTCGGGGGTTCGGTCATCGATCCGGGCACCGTGACCGTGGGCGAGGCCGGTGTGGCCGCAGTCGCTCGCGGTGCCTTCGGTGCCACGACACTGGTGCTCGACCCCGTCGGTGAGGTCGTCGTCTCGTCGCCGGGGCCCATGCAGTTCGGGGCTCAGATGCCGTCGGGGTGGCTCACGACGCGCACCGACTCGGCGGCAACGGTGGCCGTCGACCCGGTACGCGCTGCGCTGAACGTGGTCGAGGGCGCTGTCGAGGTGAGGACTGCCACCGAGCGAGGAGCGGTGGAGCTCGTCGCTCGTGCCGGGATGACCGTCGCGATCGTGGAGGAGGGCGTCGGCATCGACGACGGCCAGGGAGGAACGGTTGTCGCCGAGCAGCCGGCCGGGGCGCGCACCGACTGGGTCGTGGGGGATGATGGGGGCCTGATCGAGTCGGCGCCCCTGCAACTGCCAGCGTCCGCTCGCTCGGGTGCCACCGATGGCGCCACGGCGACGACGCCCTCGGTCGCCGGCACATCGACGACGAACCCACTCGCCGGTGGATCATCGACCTCGTCACCGACTCCAGCTCCGACGACCGTTCCGACGTCGACGACCGCTTCGCCGGCGCCAACGACGTCGTCGCTGCCACCAGCGACCACGTCGCCCTCACCTGTCACCACGTCGCCCTCACCTGTCACCACGTCGCCCTCACCGGCCACTACGTCGCCGCCCCCCGTGACCACCAGCCCGCCGCCGCCTCCCTCGTTGCCTCCCAGCATCACGGCCGTACCCTCGCCGGATCCCTAGGGCTCACCCCGCCCCGGACGCGGCGATCTCGAACTCGTCGAACACCATGCCGCTTCGGTCGACAGCGCGCACGACGAGCATGTCGCCCACCACGGCCATGTCGAGGAAGTGCATCTCGGCCCACGACACTGCGGTGAACCAGTCCTCGCCGGTGCGCCGCGACCCTGACCCAGCGCCGCTCACCACGTAGACCACCCCGTCGATCGGGGTGCTGCGTTGATAGTCGTGGTCGTGGCCGGAGAGCACCAGCTGTGCTCCATGGCGCGTCACGATCGGGGTGATCACCTCGCGGGCTCGCTCGCTCGACCCCTGGTAGCCGGCGGAGTAGGGGGGATGGTGGAGCGCCACGATCCGCCAACGGGCATCGCTGTTCCGCAGGGCGTCGTCGAGGAACGTGAGTTGCTCGGGGTTGTCGATGTCGTTCGAGTCGAGGCCCACCAACTGGATCTCGCCGAGACGTACGTTCCACCAGCGCCCGGGCTGGCCGAGTGCGGCGAGCTGTGCGTCACCGAAGCCACCGAGCACGTCGTGGTTGCCCAGGATCGCGTGCAGTGAGGTGCCGCGCCCGAGCGTCGTGCCGAACGGGCCGAACACCGTTTCGGGCAGTCGTGCGGGGTCGCCGTCGGGATAGACCGTGTCGCCGAGGAGCAGCAAGGCGTTGTAGGGGTCCTCGGCGCCGAGCGCATCCATGGCGGCGGTGATGGCGTCGAGATGTGAGCCGCTGTCACCCGTGTCGCCGGCGACCGCCATGCGGAATGACGGCTCGGGCGAGTGAGGAACGTATGCCCAGCGCGTGGACGGCCCACCCTTCACATGGGTGAGCAGCGCCACGATCTGACGCCGGTAGACGATGCCGGTCGCAAGGAGGACCACACCGACCACGACGACGGTGCCGATCACCATCCGGCGAATGGTTCGGCGTCGCGAATGGCCGGGCACGTGCAGCGCTTCCATGGTCGGCCTCCCTTCGTGTACGACGATTGCGGTCCGCGTGACCTCGGCGGCAGGGCCACTCGGACCTGGTGATGGTTCCGCCTGGTCCGTACCGTGCTCGGCGTGGCGTCAGCGGAGCTCGTCTGCGAACTCTCCGACCCGGGCGCGGTCTCGGCCGATCTGGTGGGTGCGAAGGCAGCGAACCTCGCACGCGCCGTTCGGGCCGGGTTCCCTACCTTGGACGGCTTGGTGTTGACGACCGAGGCGGTGTCGCGGGGGCTTGCCGACCCCGAGGTCGCTGCAGCAGCCGACGAGATCTTCGAACGGCTCGGCGCTGGGCCCGGCCGGCCGCTGGTCGTGCGCTCGTCGTCGACGATCGAGGACGCAGGCGCCTCGTCGATGGCGGGCCGATTCTCGTCGGTGCTCGACGTGTGCAGCTCCGACCAGTACGAGGAGGCGCTGCGAACGGTGATCGGCTCGGCCGACCGGGTGCGCGACGTGGAGGGACGAGCCCACCCGCTGGCGGTGCTGGTCCAATGCCAGGCGGAGGCATGCCTCGGTGGGGTGATGTTCGGCATCGATCCGCTGAGCGGGGAACGCCGGCACATGGTGATCGACGTGGTGCACGGCAGCCCGGAGGCGCTGGTGAGCGGCCGGGCGATCGCCGATCACTACGTGATCACCCGGTACGGCCGGCCGGTCCGAGTCGATCGGACCGGTTCCGTACCGACTCTCGACGGCAGCCTCCGTCGTCGCCTTGCCCGGATGTCGCGCCGCGCCGAGCGCGCCTTCGGTGGTCCGCAGGACATCGAATGGTTGGTCGACCCCACGGGTCGGGTGGTGATGCTGCAGACACGTCCGGTCACCGCGGTCGCTGCGACGCGCCATGGTCGCGCTCGTACGGTGCTGCTCGGTCCCGGCCCGGTTGCCGAGACCTTCCCGGAGGCGCTGACCCCGCTCGAGGAGGACCTGTGGATCCTCCCGCTCCGTGAAGGCCTCGCCGGAGCGTTGCGGGCCACCGGGGCCGTCTCGGAGCGACGACTCGCTCGCTCGCCGGTGGTCACGACGGTGGGCGGACGGGTCGCAGTCGACCTCGAACTGATCGGAGCCGCCGACGGAGGCCGACGTCGTCGGCGCTGGTACTCGCCGGCAGCGATCGGGCGTCGCCTCGGCGCAGCCTGGCGTGTCGGTCGCCTGCGCGCTGTGCTGCCGGAGCTGGCGCCGGCAGTGGCCGTCACGGTCGATCGGCATCTGGCCGGAGTGGGTCGGCTCGACACACTCACCTCGTCGGAACTGGGCGAGGTCGTGCGGGGTGCACGTCAGGAGCTCGCCACCGTCCATCTGCAGGAGGTGCTTGCTGGGATCCTGCTGGCGACACTGCCGTCCGACGTCGCGGCTGGGCCGACGGCCGCAGGGATCGCGCTTGCGGCCCTCCATAGCGGTCGAACCGAGGGTCTTGGTGACGCGGCGCTGATCGCTGCGTCACCGATCGTGCTCGTGCTCACCCCTCCGAGACTGGGTGGTACGACCGCAGTGCCGGTGGCCACCGGCCGCCCGGCCGCCTGGAGCTCCGTCTCCGGTAGCGGTGCGGCCGACCTCGGACCGCGCGAGGCGCTGCGACTGCGCGCCAGGTGGCTCCAGGAACTGCTCGGGCGCGTGGCGGGCGAGCTCGGAGGTCGACTCGTCGCCTCCGGTCGGCTCAGTGGCCCGGACGAACTCGGGCGGCTGCGTGTCGAGGAGCTCCTGCAACTGGCTAGCGGTGGTGCACGTCCGGCGCGGCTCGACATCGAGCGACCGGTGCCACCCGGCCCGGTCCTGCCGGCCTCGTTCGAGTGGAGCGGCACCGCGAGGAAGATGGCACCGACGAGAGGGGACCGGTCGACGTCGAACCGAGGGGGAGGCCTTGGCGCCAGCGGGGGCAGAGCGATCGGAACAGTGGTCCACGATGCTGCAGCCATCGACGACGGCACTCCGGTCGTGCTCGTCACCCGCCATCTCGAGCCAGCGCTTGCAGGAGTGCTCGGCCGTGTCGCCGGTCTGGTGAGCGAGACCGGGAGCCCGCTGTCGCACCTCGCCATCCTGGCGCGCGAGGCCGGTGTGCCGACGGTGGTGGCGGTCCCGGACGCGCAGGCTCGTTTTCCGGTCGGCTGTGCCGTCGAGCTCGACGGTGGCACCGGCGAGGTCTGGTTGTCGAGCCCGGTTGAGGCGGTGCGATGAGCCGGGGGAGCACGACCACGCGGACGACCCGTCGGGTCGGTCTGTCGGTGGCATTCGTGATCGTGCTCGTGTCGGCCGTGTACGTCGTGGTCGACCTCGCTCGGTGGGAGTGGAACCGGGCAGTACTTGCAGCGCTGATGTGCCTTGCAGCGTTGGTGGTGTTCTCGACGACGCTGATCCTCGGCCAGCTGACCCGACTCGACCAGCGCCTCGACGAGGTGGCCCGGCGAAGCATCCCTGAACAGTCCGACTCCCAGGTGGCTGCGGAGAGCCCCGGTGTCGGCGTGGCGCACTTCGCCTGGCTCGAACCACAGCGCGACCGAGGTGTGTTCGTGCCGATCCTGCTCGGCGCCGGGGCGATCCTGTCGTTCC
This sequence comes from Ilumatobacteraceae bacterium, assembly GCA_040398525.1. GTDB lineage: Bacteria > Actinomycetota > Acidimicrobiia > Acidimicrobiales > Ilumatobacteraceae > VFMC01. The sequence goes on from JBBATY010000002.1 coordinate 46,431, forward strand.
TTGCGTCCGTGGTCGAACGCATCTCGGGCGCAGTCGCCCAGAACACCCTGGGGCCGGGCGAGCTCGATCGTCTCGGGGTGCACCTGCCGCTCGGCGACGCGACGGTGGCGGTCGGGCATGTTGCGCGACCGCACCGACCACGGGCGCATCGGGTGGTCGTCGGAGCCTTCGCCCTGATGCTCATGGCAGTCTCGGTCGAGGGTCTCCGCCAGCTCACCCAGAGCCGCCCTGGCGATGTGATGGCCGAGGGCTCGACGGTGGTGGAGGTGGTCGTCGAGCAGCGCCGCGGTGTCCAGGCACCTGAGCTGGTCGTGGTCGAGCTCTGGGGTGCGTGCCGCTCGCGGCTCGGAACAGGTATGTCGCCGATGTCGGTGCTCTCGGTCGCAGAGGGCAGAGTCCGCCTGGAGCTCGACCGGGCACTCGGCACCACCGGCCGGCGTCGATTGATCGGATGCTTCCAGGACCACACCCTCGACCTGGTCCGTGCCGATGTCGTCGTGCTCGAGGTGCACCCGGAGCAGCCCCGGTCGTTGCCGTAGTGTGAGAGCCGTGGGGAGCACGGCCTGGGGAGCTGGCACTCGTCGTCGACGGCTGGCGCTCGGCGCCGCGTCGGTGGTGATCGTCGTCGTGGTGGGCACGTTCGCCTGGGGCCGGTGGTCGAACTCGACGACACCGCTCAGCATCGACGAGGTCGTGGCCGAGGTCGGGTCATCGGTGCCTGCAGGGTCGACGTCGATCGCGTCCCCGACCTCCACGGGTGCAGACGTGTCGTCGTCGGTCGAAGAGCCGTCAGCCCCGTCCGCCCCGTCAGCGACGACGGTTCCAGCCGTCAGCCCGGGCGTCTACCGCTACCTGACGAACGGCCAGGAGGGCATCGATGCGCTCAGCAGACCGGTCCGTGCCTACCCTGCCGAGTCGGCGGTGATCGTGTCGCAGAGTGGATGCGGGATGCGCGTCGAGTGGCGACCGCTCGAGGAACGGCGCGAGTGGTTCGAGATCTGCCCAGAACAGGGTGGTTGGCGGCTCGTCCAGTACGGCAGCTTCCACAGCTTCTTCGGCACCGACGACGAACGGTCGGTGATCTGTCCGGATGATGCTTGGCTCGTCGCACCAGGGTCGGAGCCGGGAGACGCTGGTGTGGCCACCTGCGCCGGGAGCGGGCTCGTCGATGTCCGCACCTCGACGTTCCGTCGGCGTGATGTGGCGACAGTCGACGGTTCGCAGGTCGAGGTCGTCGTCGTCGATGTGGCCGTGGTGACGAGCGGCGCCACGACCGGTACGTCATCCCGCGAGCTGTGGCTCGCACCGGACGGGCTCCCGGTGGTGTGGAGCGACGAGGTCAGTGGGGCCTCCGAGTCGGTGGTCGGCATGGTCAACTACGACGAGCGGTTCACCCTGCGCGTCGCGTCGCTCGACCCCGCCTGATCTCGTCGGCGCAGGTCCTTGCGTCGATCGGCATGGTCGACTCAGATAGGGCAATGGCCGACCTCACCGGTACCAGCGTCGAACTGCTCCAGCAGTTGATCCGCAACGAGTGTGTCAACGACGGCACCCCCGACTCGGGGCACGAGACCCGCAACGCCCACCTGCTCGGCGGGTTCCTCGAGGGGTGTGGCGCCGACATCGAGTACTACGAGGCGCGCCCCGGCCGGGCCTCGGTGGTCGCCCGACTCGAGGGAACCGATCCGGACGCGCCGTCGCTGTGCCTGATGGGTCACACCGACGTCGTGCCCGTGAACGCGGCCGGATGGTCGCGCGACCCCTTCGGCGGCGAGCTGGTCGACGGCGAGGTGTGGGGGCGTGGAGCCATCGACATGCTCAACGTCACGTCGACGATGGCGGTCGCGTTCCGCGAGCTGGCACGCAGCGGATGGCGGCCGAAGGGGACGCTCATCTACTTCGGAGTGGCCGACGAGGAGGCAGGTGGCCACTTGGGTGCTGGCTGGGTCTGCGACCGGCACTGGGATGCGGTCGGTGCCGACTACGTGCTCACCGAGCTCGGCGGGTGGTCGCACGTCGGTCACGACGACGTCCGACGCGTCGTGGTGAACACCGGCGAGAAGGGCATCGCCTGGCGGACGATCGCAGTGCACGGCACGCCGTCGCACGGCAGCATGCCCTTCGGTGCCGACAACGCGTTGGTGAAAGCTGCCGAAGTGGTCCGCCGCCTTGCGGCGTACCGCCCTCAGGCACGCATCGGCGATGTCTGGCGCGACCAGGTCGAGGCGATGCCGCTGCCCGACGATCTGAAGGCCGGCTTGCTCGACCCGTCGCGCATCTGGTCGACGATCGAGTCGCTGCCCGCCCCCTTGGCCCGCACCTGTCACGCCAACACCCACACGACCTTCTCGCCGAACGTGGTGCACGGGGGCCGCAAGACGAACATCATCCCCGATCTCGTCGAGATCGAGGTCGACATCCGGACGGTGCCGGGCACCTCCCAAGACGAGGTCGACGCGCACCTGCACGAGGCACTGGGCGAGCTCGCGCATCATGTGTCGATCGGCCGCCTGCAGCAACACGACTCGACAGAGTCGCCGCGCGGGAACATCCTGTGGGATGCCGTCTCGGCGGCGACGCAGGTCGCCTACCCGGGGGCTGCCCTGGTGCCCGGTCTGATCGTCGGCGGCACCGACGCTCGGTACTTCCGCGACCGAGGGTCGGTGGCCTACGGGACCGGGATCTTCTCGCCCGAGGTCAGCTTCGAGTCGTTCGGCAACCGCTTCCACGGCAACGACGAACGCATCGATGTCGCCTCGCTCGGCATGGCCGACGGCTACTGGACGCACATCGCCCGGCGCATCTGCGGCTGAGACCGTCAGGCGCGCCAACGCGACCGAGCGCGCTCAGTCGCCCTGGTCGTCGTCGCCCTCTTCGATCGCGTCGAGGAACGCGTCGACGTCGTCATCCTCGCCACCGATGAGCCAGATCACCTGCTCGCCGCCGTCGTCCTCGTCGTCGGCCCACGGCAGCACGCCCTCGACAGGGAAACGGTCGACGGTGATGGTGGGCTCGTCGTCGTCGACAGGGGCCACGACGGCCAGTTCGATCTCGAGGTCGCCCGGGTAGTCGCGCAGGATGTCGATCAGCTCACTGACTCGCATGGTGGTTGCCTTTCCGATGAGATTGGTCCCGAAGGGGAATGAAGGGGTGGACGATCAGGTGTCGAGCCATGACGGAGCCCGGTCGAGCAGGTAGAGGCTCACGTCGCGGCACCGGATCAGCGTGTCGCAGAACGCTTCCTCGTTGCCGGTGTAGACGTCGGCGAGCTCGACAGCGAGTCGGGCCACCAGCGACAGGCTGCGCTCGGGTGCGTCGGTGACGCTGGCGAACGAGTCGATCGCCGAGACCTCGACGGGCAGGTCGGTGCCGCCGACCCCGGCGATTTCGAGGGCCAGGTCGAGCAGGTCCGGGGGGCGCGGCAGCGGCGGCAGCGTCCAGGTGAACAGCAGCGGAAAGGTGAAACCCTGGGGTGGGTCGTCGTCGGGGTCGTCCATCTTCAGCACCTCGTCCTCGAACCCGAGCAGGGCGCGAGGGTCGACCTCGAGCGAGAGGTGGAGATCGATCGGCCCGCTGCAGGCCTCCTCCGGATGGAGGTCGACTTCCCACAGTTGGCGTAACGAGTAGGTCTCGACGAAGTGGCGCTCGTCGTGGACATGGAACCCGTGGTCGATGGCGTGGCTCTTGAGGTCTGCCACGAAACCGGCGACGTCGATGACGGCCAACGGGGATCCTTTCCGCACGCGGGGCACTGCGCCCTGTGCAACGACACTACCGTGCATGGCCGTGACGACCGACCGACTGAGCCTGCTCCACGAAGCTGCCGATGCGGTGGCCGCGGCGCTGCGCGAGGGGGTCGACCACGGATTCAGCGGGCGGCGCGAGGGTCAGTACCGGCTCGACCTGCGCGCCGACGAGGCTGCGCTCGGGGTGCTTCGCCGAGCCGGGGTCGGCGTGCTGTCGGAGGAGAGCGGCCTGGAGGAGGGCCGAACGGGGGAGTGGGTTATCGTCGACCCCGTCGACGGGTCGACCAATGCCGACCGAGGAATCCCCTGGTTCGCCACATCGCTGTGCCTGGTCGATGCCGACGGCCCTGCGGCCGCCCTCGTGGTGAACCAGGCGAGCGGTGTCAGGTACTGGGCAGAGCGAGGAGGAGGAGCCTGGCGCGACGGCCGCCGACTCGCCGGATCCGGTTGTCGTGGCCCGCAGCGCGCCGTGGTCGGTGTGAACGGTCTTCCGGCCCGACCGCTCGGCACTTGGCAGCTCCGCATGCTCGGTGCCGCTGCGCTCGACCTGTGCCTCGTGGCCGATGGATCGCTCGACGGCTACGTCGACTGTGCCAGCGAGGCACATGGCGTCTGGGACTATGCCGGTGCGGCGCTGGTGTGCTCGGAGGCGGGCGTGCCGATCGTTGATGCCCTGGGGCGCGAACTGATCGAGCTCGATCACCGGGCCCGGCGCACCCCGGTCGCCGCCGCGACAGCCGAGCTGCTCGAGCATCTGCTCGTCGCTCGGGCGACCTGAGCGCTCGTCGACGGGCGATAGCCTGGAATCCCCACCTCGGGGCGCATAGCTCAGTTGGTCAGAGCGCTTCCCTTACAAGGAAGATGCCGGGGGTTCGAGTCCCTCTGCGCCCACCAGTGCCCACGCCGGCGCAATTCGAGGCTCACACCCCTGAGCGCGTGATCGACAGCAGGCCGGTTTGGTCGTCGCGGCTACTGGCCGATGCCACCGAGGTGCGATCGGCCACCACGGCGAGACTCGCCCCACTCGCACTGACCGCTTTGGCCAGGCGTGCCGTCGACAGCGCTCCGTTGCGCCCACCGGGCACCACCACCAAGTCGGTGGGTCGCCCGTTCGCCTCCCACCACTGGGAGGTGTGCTCGATGGCAACCACGGTGGCCTGCTGCCAGATGCCTGCGAGCTCGTCGTCCGGCGTGGCCGCTGCCACCACGAGGAGCTCGCCCGCGCCGGTGAGTCGGGCCGCCACCTGTGCGGCGTAGAGCGCTGCCGAGGTGGGCCGACCGGCCTGGGCGCCGTTCAGCATCAGCACCACCCGCTCGTAGGCGCTGGTGCCCGGTCGGACCAGCACGGTGGGGGCGGGGGACGACGACACGAGTCGGTGCTGTGATGCCTCGAACAGGGTCGGGAGCCAGCTCTGGCTCGCCGCCGGGACGACGACGAGCGACGACTGCGACGCAGCGGCAGTGTGGACCACGCCGTCGCTCACCGACGTGTCGCACACGATCGTCAGCTCGGCATCGATGCCGGTCGCCGCGATGGTGTGGTGTGCCTGCTCGAGGACATGCTCGTCGGGGTGGGCGGCCCCGTCGGCCACCACCATGATCGGGCGGACGACCCCACCGTCGCCGGCGGCGAGCTGCTGGGCGATCCGCAGGGTGGTCGGCAGCTCGGCGACATCATCGACCTGCACGAGCAGGCTGCGCCCGAGCCGCGACGTATCGAGCGGCGGCCGCGGGATCCGGCTGCCGAAACGTTGTGCCGAGGTCGACGAGATGAGCATCGTGACGACGATCACGATCATCACTGCGTTGACGGTCGCCATCGAGAACAACCCGATCTCGAGGCCTACGAAGGTGGCGGCGAGCGTGGCAGCGGCCTGCACCACCGACAGTCCGAACATCGCGCCGACCTCGGGCCAGGAGAAGCCGAACAGTGGCCGACACAGTGCTGCGGCGATGACCTTTCCGAGCACACAGGCCAAGGTGAACAGCCCGCCGAGAGCGAGTGTGCTCGGGTCGACGAGGACGGCCGGGTCGATGATCGTGCCCACCGAGACGAGGAACATCGGGATCAGCAGTGTCGAGCCGAAGAACTCGATCCGCTCCATGAACTCGCCCTCGTTGGGGACGAGGCGGTTGAGCGCGAGACCGGCGAAGAAGGCGCCGACGATCGACTCGATCCCGACCACCTCTGCCAACACGCCAGCGGACATCATCGCGGCAAGGATGAACAGGTAGCGCATCCCTCTGGCTCGGCCGATCGAACGGAAGAACCACGCGGCTGCCTGCTTGAGCCCGACGAAACAGAACAGCACGAGCAGCGCGAAGCCGAGGCCGATGTTGAGGAAGAGCTCGAAGCCGCTGGCGTCGCCCCGGGTGGAGCCGGCGACGGCGGCGAGGATGATCAGCGCCAAGGTGTCGGTGATGACCGTCGCTCCGACCGAGACTGCGACCGCCTTGTTCGCGGCAAGCCCCATGTTCCGCAGGATCGGGTAGACGACGAGCGTGTAGGAGGCGAACAGCGAGCCGAGCAGCAAGGCTGCGGCGAACCCATAGTCGACCATGAAGCCCGCAGCCATGCCGAAGGCGACCGGCAGGGCGAACGTGAGCAGTGCGAATGTGATGGCCTGCTTGCGGTAGCGGGCGAACACCCCGAGGTCGAGCTCGAGGCCGGCCAGGAACATCAGGTACAGCAGCCCGACGGTGCCGAGGTCTTTCACGATGCCCGACGAGTCGCTCACGACCCCGAGCACGTTGGGTCCGAGGATGCACCCCCCGGCGAGGAGGCCGATCATGCCAGGGATGCGCAGCCGCTCGAACAGCAGCGGGGCGAGCGCAATGACGAGCACGGCGAGCAGCAACTGCCACGCAGTGCCATGCGGCGGATGGAGGTCGAGCAGGTTCACGGCGTGCTCCTCGGAGTGCGGGCGATGATGACGGGAACCCCGTCGGGGCTCCGTTCGAATCGGGGCTCGAGCCATCGCTCGGCGAGGTCGTCGAGGGTGCCGTCGGCCGTCAAGGTGCGCAGTGCTGTATCGACAGCGTCGCGGTTCGCGGTAGTCGTGGCACCGGCGGCCGGGAGCGCGACGGCGTAGCTCTGCCGGGTGACGAATTGGGCGACGACCTCGAGCGCGGGTGACGCGCCGGCGATGACGAGTCCGGTGGCAAGGTCGGCGAGCCCGGCGTCGACGCGGCCCTCGGCGATAGCACGAGCTGCCTCGGTCTCGTCGGCCACGACGAGCGGGGGAGCGGACGGCACCACGACCTCGTCGAGGAAGTCCTGCTCGGTGGTCCCGTCGACCACGACCCAACGAAGGCCTCGAGCCTCGCGGAGGTCGGGGATCGACGCACCGTTGCCCGCGAGCACCCCGATCGCCGTGTCGTAATAGCCGATCGAGAAGTCGACACGCTCGTCGCGCTCGGCGGTTGCGGTGATCTGGGCAATCGCAAGATCGGCGCTGCCGAGGTCGCCGGCATCGAGTTGGGCGAAGGGGACGGCGATGACCTCGAGCTCGAGGTCGAACCGCTCAGCGAGCAGCTGCGCCAACTCCCACTCGAACCCTCCATCGACGGAATCTGGTTCGGATCCGTCCCAGAAGCCTGGCGCCGGTAGTGCAGTGGCAACCCTCAGGATCCCGTCGTCGAGCGGTTGGAACGATGTCCGGGCAGCGTCGCCTGCGTCGCTGCACGCCGACATCGGCGCGAGCGCGAGGGCGATCGCCAGCAGCGTTCGGCGCTGGGTGAACCGGCGCCGAACCCGGTGGTGTCCGGCGTTGCTCACCTGGTCGTGCACGGCCGAACGGTAGCAGCCCCGCAACCCCGGGCCGGATGACATCGCGCAGGCGGATCGATGTCCAGAACAAGTTCGGTGAATTGTTCCTGCACAATGCGATCATTGGTCAGGTCGTCGGTATGCTCGTGCGACGAGTGGACGTGGCTTCTCCACTCGGGAATCGGAGAGAGGGCCATGTCAACAGGAACCGTTAAGTTCTTCAACGCACAGAAGGGCTATGGATTCATCTCGCGTGAAGACGGCCCAGACATCTTCGTGCACTTCTCGAATATCGAGGGCAGCGGCTACCGCTCCCTCGAAGAGGGGCAGCGCGTCGAGTTCGAGGTCGGCGAAGGTCGCAAGGGCGAAGAAGCCCGTCGCGTTCGCGCTCTCTGAGCGACATCTGAATCCCGTGGGGTGACGGCCACCCTGCCGTGTCCAGCACTACCGTGTCTCACTTGTGAGGGCGTTCGCATGGCTGACTCGGCTCGGCGCCATCGTTGGTGGTGGAGCCCTCTTGGTGACCGCCGTCGTCATTGGCGTGTCACCTCGGCTGTGGCAGGTGGCGAACGCGCACGAGGAGCTACCCGTCGAGCTACCCGACTTCGAGTCGCTCAGCCAACGGACGCTCGTCTACGACGCTCTCGGCACTGTCATTGCGGTGTTTCAGCGCGAGAACAGCCAACCTGTCGCGCTCGACGACGTGCCTGACGGTGTCCTCGCTGCGGTGTTGGCCGTCGAGGATCAGGAGTTCTTCCAGCACAAGGGCGTCAACGTCCGCGGTTTGATCCGCGCCACATTGTCGAACTTCTCGGGTGACGCACCGCGTCAGGGCGCCAGCACGATCACTCAGCAGGTGGTGAAGAACGAGTTCCTCGCCGGTCTGCAGCGCGACGGTCGGTACAAGCTGCTCCAGGCGCACTATGCGTTGATGCTCGACAAGAAGCTCGGCAAGGAGCAGATCCTCGAGCGCTATCTCAACACGATCTTTTTCGGTAACAACGCCTACGGCCTGCAGGCTGCTGCCGAGGTCTATTTCGGTAAGTCGGTGTCCGAGCTCTCGATGCTCGAGGGCGCATTCCTCGCTGGGATGATCCGGTCGCCGTCAGGGTACGACCCGATCCGTCGTCCCGAGCGCGCCCGTTCCCGCTTCCGGCAGGTGGTGGAACGCCTCGTCGACGTCGGCCTCGTGGCCCCGTCGAGCGCCGAGCAGATCGCCGAGAAATGGCCGATCCCCGAGCAACTGAAGGCGTTGCCGACGCTCGACATTGCGCCCTCGTACTACACCGAGGCGCTGCGCGAGTACCTGATCGAGCGCTCCGACATCCTCGGCACGACCGAACAGGAGCGAGCCAACCTGCTGTATCGGGGCGGGCTGGCGATCCACACCACACTCGATCCGCGGCTGCAGACGCTGGCGGAGCAGGCGCGCAGCACCTTGCCGGAGACCAGGATCGGTATCGATGCTGCGTTGGTGTCGCTCGACTCGCGGACCGGCGCGGTGCGCTCGATGGTCGGCGGGCGAGGATTCGTGCCTCGCGAGAACGAGATCAACATGGCGCTGGTGCCTCGCCAGACGGGGTCGAGCATCAAGTTGTTCATCCTGGCGGCTGCAGTACAGGCCGGGGCCCAGGCCGACGACCAGATCGACGGCCGTCGTGGCTGCATCCTGCCCAACCCGGGCGACCCCAAGCAGCCGTTCGAGATCACCGGTGGTGTGCGTGGCAGCCTCGGTCGCCTCGACCAGGCCACCTGGACGTCGCTCAACTGCGCGTATGCCCGGCTCTCGCAGATCGTCGGGTTGAACCGCGTGGTCGACTCGGTCTACCGGCTCTCGCGTTCCCCCTACCTGTATCGCGGTCAGGCTGCGCAGGACCGAGCACCGGTCGAGCCGTATGCCAGCTTCGCCACCGGCGCCAACGAGATGAGCCCGCTCGACATGGCGGCGGGGGCCCAGAGCCTGGCGAACAACGGTCTGCACCACGAGCCCTACTACGTCGAGTGGGTCGAGCGCGCCGACGGCACACGCCTCTACACCCACGAGAGTGCGGGTGAGCAGGTGCTCGATGTCGAGGCTGCGCTCACCACGACGAGCATCTTGCGCGGTGTGCTGACCAAGGGCACGGCCCGACGGGCCCTCGCCGACTTCCCGTTCCCAGCCGCCGGGAAGACCGGCACCCAGCAGGACAACACCAACTCGTGGTTCGTCGGCTACACGCCGGAGTTGTCGACCGCAGTCTGGGTCGGCGACCCTGACGGCTACACACCGATGGTGCGCGAGAACGTCCCGGAGTTCTACGAGCTCGATGGCGTCGATGCCGTCCAGGGCGGCACCTATCCGGCGCGGATCTGGAGGGCCTTCCAAGAGCCGGCGCTCACGGCGATGGCTGCGAGCGACTGGTTCCCGGCGCCACGTGCGCCACGCCGGGCTGCGCGCTTGTTCCTCCCGGGTGAGGAGTGCGTGTTCGAAGTGGTGGAGGGTGACTTCGTCTACCCGGGAACCGAGACGACCACCACCAGCACAACGGTCGCAGCCCCGGCGGCGGCGTCGTTGCCGAGCGATGAAGTTGCTGCGCTGCGCATTCCTGCGGCGCCGCCCGCACCTACGACCACATCTCCCGGTCCGGGAACCACAGCGACGACGACAACGGTCACCACGAGTACGGTGGTGCCCGTGGTGATCCGTCTGTTGCCGACCGCCACCACCATCGCCCCTGACGTGCTCGACCCGCGCGCCCCGCTGCCCTCGGTGCCCGCCGATCAGCCGGTGGTGTCGTGCAAGGACATTCCCGAGGACGTCACGATCCTGCCTGCGAAGGGCTAAGCATGAACGGTCCCGCCCTACTGGCACTCCAACTCGTCGACAGTGAGCTCGATCAACTCGCGGCCCGTCGGCAGCGCTTGGCCGAGCGATCGGTGTTGGCTGCTGCCGAGTCGACGCTGGCAGGTGTGCTGGCGGAGGCCGATCGGCTGAGGGCGGCGATCGCCGACGCTGCCAACCGGATCGAGCAGGCCGAGCGCGATGGCGCCGACCTCGACCGAGTGCGCGCCCGACTGGAAGCTCAGCTCAAGACCGTCATCGCACCCCGCGAGGCAGAGGCACTGACCCACGAGATCGACGGTGCCCGCGCCCGTCGGAGTGCTGTCGACGACCTCGAGCTCGAGGCGATGGAACAGCAGGCCGAAGCCGAACACGCCCTTGTGAAGGCCGCCGAGGCCGAGCACGAGGCGCGTCTGGCCGTTGCCGCCGCAGCGGCCGAACTGGAGTCTGCACTCGGCTCACTCGCAACCGTCGAGGCCGAGGTGCAGCAGCGCCGAGCAGCAGCCGGCGCCGAGCTCGACCCGAGCGAGCTCGACACGTACGCAGCAGTCCGCCGCCGGCACGGTGGCATCGGGTTCGTCCGGCTCGAGGGCCGCTCGTGCACCGGATGCCATGTCGACATGTCGCAGGCCGAGGTCGAGCAGGTTCGCTCCGTCACCTCCGAGTTGCCCGAGTGCCCGAACTGCGGGCGCCTGATCGTGGTCTGACAGGGCGCAGTCGTGCTCCTGTGGTTCGTCTCGACGGCCGTCCTCGCGGTGTTCTTCGTCTTCACCGACCCGCGATTCGACTACCGCTTCCTCGTGCTTGGCGCACTGCTCCCGGACGTGGTCGATGTGTGGACGGGTGGAGCCTGGGTCATGCACAGCCTCACCGGAGCCGTTGCCTTGCTGGTCGTCGTGATGCTGGCCACGATCGGGAACCGCGTCTGGCGCAAACGTTTGCTGGGCCTGCCGATCGGCGTCATGCTGCACCTCGTCTTCGATGGTGCCTTCGCGACCGACGAGGTGTTCTGGTGGCCGTTCTCCGGCGGGTTCGGCGATCATCCGCTACCGGTCGTGGCCCGGGGGTGGTGGAACCTGCCCCTCGAGCTCGTTGGGGCGGTGATGCTGCTGTGGGCATGGCGACGGTTCGGGCTCGGCGAACCCGAACGGCGTCAACGGCTGCGCGAGCTGGGTCAGCTCACCTCGACGAGCTGATCGCAGGGCGGCGGCCCGAGCGACTGCGTTGCAGGTGGTGGGTGGTGACGGTGAGCCACCCTGTAAGCGGGATTCTGTGCCGCCGGAGCGGCGGTGACCATCCATCTGTGCGATCGACCCGGAGGCTGTCCCGGCGAACCGGGACGGACGAGCAGCCCGTACCTCCTGCTTGATCTTGCTCCGAGTGGGGTTGACCGAGCCGTACGGGTCGCCCCGCACGCTGGTGCGCTCTTACCGCACCGTTTCACCCTTACCTGTGACCGGTGAACCGGTCCATCGGCGGTCTGCTCTCTGTTGCACTGTCCGTCAGGTCGCCCCGACCTGGCTCGCGCCAGCACTCTGCTCTGTGGAGTCCCGACTTTCCTCGAGCGGGTCACCGGCAGGTGCCGGCGCCCGACCGCGGCCACCCGGGTGGCTCACCGTCGTGGTCCATCCTACGGCTCGATCGCCGCGGGCGTCAGCAGGTGCCGAGGTACTCGTAGACGAGGCTGTTGAGGCTCGGGGTCTCGACGTTGAGGCTCACCCGGTTGCCGAGCTCGTTCGGCGCGCCGATGACGAGCTGAGTCGCCCCGAGGTTGCCGAACTGGCCGGGGATCGCGAACACCGGAGGCACATCGCCCTCGATCTCGACGGGCGCCTGGCCGGTCGCTGCGGCGATCTCGTCGGGGTGCATGTACCCAGCCGGTCGACCGGTGATCGCGATCGAGAGGATCGCTGCATGGCGAACCTCCTGCGAGGCGACGCTGATCGCGTCCTTGCGCAGCGACGGCAGGGAGAGCACCGGCATCAGCGCCTGGTAGGTCGAGCCGGCGAGCGACTCGAAGGCCTGGGCGACGTTCAGCACGTCGCGGCGGGGGTCGTCGCTCGGCGCGACGCCAGCGGCTTCGTCGCCGGTGATCGCCCGCAGGATGGCCGGGAGGACGAGCTCGTCGAGACGCGGGTTCCCACAGGTCCAGGCTTCGCCGCCGGCTTCGACGGTGAGTTGCTCCATCAGTTCGGCGTGCTCGGCGTGGTCGTCACGGAAGCGCTTGGCGAGATCGTTGTAGGCCGGGTCGAGCAGGTCGGCGTTGTCGATCACGAGGTCGTAGACGCTGATCGCCGTGTGCTCGAGCGAGGACGCCGTGCGGAGCAGCACCGCGTCGTTGACGACGGCATCGGGCAGCACGGTGGTGGTGGGTGCGGTGCCGATCTTGGCGATACCCGGCGAGTCGGTGCCTCCGCACGCCGCCAGCACGGCAGCGGTGGCGACGCTCACGCCGCCGAGGTGCAGGAAGCGGCGACGGCCGAGCAACGCGGCGACACGGTCGGCGGCGGTGATCTCGGAGCTCATCACTGCTTCGGCGGTGCGTCGCACAGCGAGCCGCTCGGTGCGCCGGGGTGTGCCCAGCGCTCTCAGGTGCCGGCGGAGTTCGTCGTGGTTGGGGGTGTCGGTGGACATGTTCTCACCCTTCCGTCGGAGCGAGCGGTGTCGCCTCGTTGACGAGGAGTTGATCGGGATCGGTGACGCCGGCCATGTCGGCCAGGACGGTGGCGTGACGGGCTTCCACCACCAGGATGGACGCCACGAGTGAGGTCCCGTCGGTGCCCTCGAGCGCCCCGACGAGCTCGGTGTGGGTGGCGACCAGGACATTCTCGAGCAGTGTCGCTGCCTCGAGCATTGCTCCGACTGGTCCGCCGAAGGCGCCGCCGAACTGGTCGACGACGGCCTGCTCGGCGATGTCGGGGGCAGCCTTGCCGAGGATGGCGGAGAGCGACTGGCCGTACGCCTCGTGCGCCTCGCGGATGCCCGCCACCACAGCGCGCTGGTCGCCGACCAGCTGGCGTCCGGCGAGCGCGGTGTCGTAGAGGGCTACGGCCGCCAACTCGGCGCGCTGCGCAGCGCCGAGCAGCCGCTTGTCGGCATCGAGTGGCTGCCGGGGAGGTGCGGTGGTGGTGGTCTGGTCCGGCGTGGCAGTCGCGCCGGCCCGACCGGCGAGCACCAGCGAGCCGACGAGACCGGCGAGGCCGGCACCGATCAGACGGCGCCGAGCGCCAGTCCCGTCGGAGTCCGACCCGACTGGGGCCGGGGATTCGGGCATGTCGATGTCCACGAGGGAGGGTGTCCTTTCCGGTCGCTCCCTACAGCCTGGTGGGCGGAAGGGGAGCGGAGCAATTCCAGGTGCCAAGACTAGAAGTCCAGCGCCGACAGGTCTGGTATCCAGCTACGAGCCCGGCGCACGGCCTCGGCGAAACGGCCCCGATCGAGGTGCCCGCGGGGCTCGACCCGGGCGGTCGGACGCCACATGTCGGCGATGTCATCGAACGAGGTCCAGGTTCCCGCAGCGAGCCCAGCGAGGTAGCCGGCGCCGAGCGTGGTCGCATCGGCGACCGGGGCCGGCTCGACCGGTCGCTGGCTCGCGTCGGCAAGCGCCTGGACGAATGTCGGGTTGCGGCTCATCCCACCGTCGATCCGCAACACCTCGATCGTCTGGCCCGTGCTCGCCTCGGCGGCCTCCACCAGGTCGGTGCCGCGATGGGCGATGCCCTCGAGGACCGCTCGGACCACATGTGCCCGCTCGCTGCCGCGAGTGAGGCCGAACAGTGCGCCTCGTGCTCCGTAGTCCCAGTGCGGGGTGCCCAGGCCCATCAGAGCCGGCACGAAGACGACCCCGTCGCTGGTCGTGCACGCGCTGGCGACCTCGTGGCTCTCCTCGGCCGAGCTGATCAGCCCCATGTCGTCGCGGAGCCACTCGATGTTGCTTCCCGCCGACAGCATGATCGCCTCGGCCCCCCAGGTGACCGTTCCGTCCTTCGACCAGGCGACGATCGGGAACGTGCCCTCGGGGCTGCGGTTGGCGGAGGCCGGCGCGTGCTCGCCGACGCACACGTCGAGCATCCCGCCGGTGCCGAAGGTGATCTTGGTGTCGCCGGGACGGACGCAACTCTGGCCGACCAGGCTCGCCTGCTGGTCGCCGACCAACGCGCACAGCATCGGCGCGCCCGGCAGGGCCGTCGCCGTCGCGATCGGGCCGGTGGTATCGACGAGGCGGGGCATCATCGAGCCGGGGATGCCGAGCAACTCGAGCGTGCGGGTCGACCAGTCCGACGCGTCCGGCAGGGTGAGGCCCGTCACAGCGGCGTTCGATCGATCGGTGACGTGAGCGGCTCCGTCGGTGAGCACCCAGGCGATCCAGCTGTCGACCGTCCCGAAGCACAGGTCGCGGGCGCGGTCGGGATCGTGAGCGGCGAGCAGCGAGGTGACCTTGGTGGCGGACTGGTTCGGAGCAAAGGCGAGGCCGTGCTGGGCCTTCAAGGTGATGCAGTCGAAGACTGTGCGCAGGTCCTGCCAGCCGATGCCCGGTGCCACCGGTTGTCCGGTCGCCCTGTCCCACACCACCGTCGACGCACGCTGCGTGCTCACGCCGACGGCCCCGACCGGCCGGCCGTGCCGCGTGAGCGCCTCGCGAGCGAGCTCGAGCGTCACCGCAGCAAGCTCGGCGGCGTCGAACTCGACGAGGCCAGGGGCTGGCGAGGTCGGCGGCAGGCGGCGATAGACGAGGTCGCCCAAGGTCCCGTCAGCAGAGAGCACGCCCGCGCGCGCCCCTGTGGTGCCGATGTCGATGACGAGGATGCTCACTGCGGTGTCTCCTCCTGGTCTGCCGGGTCGTTCGCAACCGTTGGGTCGGTTCGTTGCGCGGTGCGCACGATCGAGGGTTGGATCCCTTGGCGCTGGAGTCGCTGGCCGAGGAACCCGCCGAGCAGGCCGACGCCGAGCACCGGCGCCAGGTTGGCGAGAGCTGCACCGAGTCGCAGGTCGTTCCCGCTGATCGCTCGACCGACGATGAAGCAGGCCTGCACCAGGGCGAAGGTGGCCAGTGCCGTGACGAGCCCGTGGCTCAGAGGGAGGCTGCGCTGCTGGACCCACGCAGCCACACCGGCACCGAGCAGGAACCCGAAGAGCGCGCCGATCCGCAGCAGCGTGGCAACACCGGAGTCGTTGTCGAGTAGCGCCGCAATCACCTGGAGCGGCACGGCGAACACCACGCAGACGCTGGCGCCAGCTTTGATGGCTGCGATGTCCCACCGCCCTGTCGACGCGGTCACGGCCAGGGCACCTCGCCGAATCGTGTGGGCAGGCCCATCTTGCCCGGGTTCAACACGCCGTTCGGGTCGAGCGCCTGCTTGAGGGTGGCGAGGACGTGGGCCGCCGCGCCGAGCGCGTCGGGCACGAAGCGATGTCGGTTGAGCCCGACACCGTGGTGGTGCGAGAGGTTGCCTCCGTGGGCGAGCACGGCGCGCTGGCCGGCATCCCACATGGCCACATAGGTCGCCTCGACATCCTCCGCCGGCGGGGTAGCCGCAAAGGTGAAGTAGAGGCAGGCTCCGTCGAGGTAGCTGTGCGAGAGGTGGCAGGTCGCGGCTCGTGCATGTGGGACCGCAAGCATCGCGGTGCGCGCGGCGTCGAAGATCGCGCCGAGAGAGCTCCACGGCGCCGCAATCTCGAGCGTGTCGACCACGAACCCCTTCTTCGTCAGTCCCTGCAGCGCGCTGGTGTCGTTGCGGTGATGGAGCCAGCGCTCGACTCGTTCCGGGCCGAGCTCCTCCGCAGCCGCGCAGTGCTCGGCGACGACGTCCATCGTGGACCGAACGATCGCCGGGTGGCCTTCGTCGAGCACGAGGAGCACGCACTGCGTGCCGTCACCGCCCTGTCCGCGCTGGCTCTCGGGGGCGTCATACAGCCGGAGCACAGCCGGCGTGGCACCGTTGCGGAGGATCAGCCGGCAGGCCTCGATGCCATCAGTGAACGAGCCGAAGGCATAGGCAGCCGTCTGCTGCGCCGCAGGTCGCGGGTGGGCCCGGAGCCAGACGCGGGTGACGATGCCCAGGGTGCCCTCGCTGCCGATGAACACCTGCCCGAGATCGGGACCGGCGGCCGCGGCCGGGGCGCCTCCGGTGTGGACCACGGTGCCGTCGGCGAGGACGACCTCGAGGCCCACGACCATGTCCTCGACCTTGCCGTAGCGGGTGCTGTACTGGCCGGCGCCACGGCAGGCGACCCATCCGCCGACGGTCGCGAGCTCGAAGCTCTGCGGGAAGTGGCCGACCGTCAGGTCGTGGGAGGCCAGGACGTCCTCGAGGTCGGGCCCGAACGTGCCGGGGAGGACCTCGACGATGCCGGACTCCCGGTCGACACCGATCACCCCGCGGAGGGCGGTCATGTCGAGCAGCACACCCCCGAACACCGGGACCGAGGCCCCACACACCCCGCTCCTGCCTCCTGCGGCAGTCACCGGGACGAGGGCTTCGTTGCATGCGGCGAGCACTCGCGCCACCTCGTCGGTCGACCGCGGCGAGCACACGGCAGCGGCGATCTGCGGCACTTCGCCGGCGAGGGCCCAGTGCATGGCGAGCGGCCACCAGTCGCGACTGGCCTCGGCTCGTTCTGTCGTGTCGGTGCTGGTGGGGCAGATCTCGGCGAGCCGAGCCAACAGCGGGGCGGGAACGCCGACCGGGGTGGTGCCCAGGTGGGTCGCGGTGCCGAGGAGCTCGATCCCGGGTACGGGCCGGCGTCGTTGGTCTGCGCTGCTCATGAACCAGGCTCCGATGCTGTGGTGGTGGATGGGGGCACCGTTGCGGCCAACTCGGCCGCGCTCACCATGCCTGCAGCGGCTTCGGCGGCGCACAGGTCGCGGAATCGTGCAACCTGGTGGGCGGTTTCGGCCCCGTCCCAGCCGAGGTACGGGGCGATCAGGGCAGCCACTCCGGGCGCGGCAGCCAGGGTGGCGTCGCGGTCGAACAGGCGGGCTCGGGTCCGGCGGGTGAGGACGTCGTCGAGGGTGAGCGCCATCTCTGAGCGCACTGCGTACACGGCCTCAGCTGCGCGGTAGGCGAGGCCGGGGACCAGAGGTGCGAACCCCAGCTCGGCGGGAAGATCGTCGGCAACGACCAGGTGCGCCTCCGAACCGTGACGTGCCAGCAGATCGGCATCGCTCACCGGACGATCCCGCTCGCCGCCGACCAGTCGGAGCCTGCGGGTCCGGCATCGACCCTTTCGGCCGAGCAGGCGCATCACCTCATCGACGGTGTCTTCGGCCATCTCGCGATAGGTGGTCAACTTTCCGCCTGCCACCGTCACGACCCCGTGCGGGCTGGTGGTGACAGCGTGGCGGCGGGACAGGTCGGCGGTTCGGCCATCGCCGGTGCTCTTCACGAGTGGACGCAGTCCGGCCCATACGCCGGTGACGTGATCAGGTGTGATCGGTCCATCCGGACCGGGCGTGACCGAGGCGTTCAGGGCGCGCAGCACGTAGGCGACGTCGTCGGCCGTGCACTGCGGGTCCTCGAGCGGCCCTGCGTAGTCGGTGTCGGTAGTGCCGACGAAGGTGTGCCGGAACGTGCCGTCGCCGTTCGGTCCCCACGGCACCAGGAACAGGCTGCGCTTGTCCTTCGGCACCGGGATCACGACGGCGATGTCGTTGCGGACGAGGTGCCACGGCACGGTGAGGTGCACGCCCTTCGCGGGCCGGATGCTGTCGGGGTCGGCTCCCTCGTCGAGTGCTCGAACCTGGTCGGCCCACACCCCGGCTGCGTTCACGACGCAGCGAGCCCTCGCGGTGAAGCGTCGGCCGTCGGCTTCGAGGTCGACCTCGTGCGCGCCTGCTGTGCCGCGGATGGCCACGACACGGCAGTAGTTCGCCACAGCGGCGCCGTGGCGAGCAGCAGTGCGCGCGACGGTCAGTGTGAGCCGTGCGTCATCCGCCGAGGCGTCGTAGTAGAGGTAGGCCGAGAGCACGCGATCCGCGGGCATGGTCGGCATGTGCCGGAGCGCCGCGTCCTTGCGCAGTCGACGGTGCAACTTGCCGATCCTCCACCCGCCGGTGAGGTCGTACATCCACATCGCCGAGCCGAGGGCTCGGGCCACCTTGCGGCTGACCACGCTCTTGGTCTCGTCGCCAGGGCGTGTCGGCCGCCCGAGTACGGGAATCATGAAGGGCATCACGCCCACGAGGTGCGGCGCGTTCCGGCGCAGCCGTTGGCGCTCGCGCAGCGCCTCGTAGACGAGGCGAACCTCGCCTTGCTGGAGGTACCGAAGTCCGCCGTGGACCAACTTCGAGCTCTTCGACGAGGTTCCGGAGGCGAAGTCCTCTGCCTCGACGAGTGCAGTCCGCAGGCCGCGCGTCGCCGCATCGAGCGCCACACCGACACCGGTGATGCCACCGCCGACGACGATCACGTCGAAGTCCTCGTGCTCGAGCCGTCGCAGCATGTCGTCGCGTCGGAACTCGGGGTGCGGGGTCACGCTGCCATCCTACGAATCGCCGAGTCGGCTCGGCGCATCACGAAGAGAGCGAGGGCGACGCAGGTTGCTCGGTGCAGCGAGGTGCTCTGCGCGACGGGGCAGTCGCGAATACCTTTGCGCTCTGCGGATCACCGCGGCACCACGATGACCATACGATGACCACGACGTACGACCCACGACACATCGCCTATCTCGACGAAGCTGACG
>JBBATY010000002.1:65548-97812 GCA_040398525.1 Ilumatobacteraceae bacterium
ACGATGACCACGACGTACGACCCACGACACATCGCCTATCTCGACGAAGCTGACGTCCGCCAGGAGCTGACACGTGTCTTCGACGTCTGCGGCAACTGCCGCAAATGCGTCGACATGTGCACGTCGTTCCCGACGCTGTTCGAGTTCCTCGACCGCCACGACGATCGCGACGCAGGGCGACTCACACCTGCGCAGCAGGACCAGGTCGTCGACGAGTGCTTCCACTGCAAGCTCTGTGCCGTTGGCTGTCCCTACGCACCGCACCTCCACGAGTCGGCGGTCGACGTGCCTCGGCTGATGCTGCGGACCGTGGCGATGCAGCACAGCTCCAAGCAGGTGGGCGTTCGTCGCATGCTGACCACCCAGGTGATCGGCCGGACCGACCTCGTCGGCAAGGTGGCCTCTCGCGTCGCTCCGGCCGCGAATCGCGTCGTCGAGGCACCGACCGGCTCGCTGGTGCGCAAGGCGCTCGAGCGGGCCACCGGCATCTCGAGCGTGCGGCTGCTGCCGCCGTTCTCGCGTCAGCGGTTCTCGACGTGGTTCTCTCGTCGACCGAAGGTGCGGATCAACAAACGGCAGGGGAGAGTCGCCGTCGTCCCGACCTGCCTCGTCGAGTACCACCGCCCCGATATCGGCCACGACCTGGTGAAGGTCTACGAGCGCAACGGAGTCGAGTGCTCACTGGCCGACGGCGTCGGCTGCTGCGGTGCGCCTTGGCTGCACAACGGCGATATCGACGCGTTCCGCCGAACGGCTTCGAAGAATCTGGCGGCGCTGGTGAAGGTGGTCCGCCAAGGCAAGGACGTTGTCGTGCCGCAGCCGACCTGTAGCTACGTCATCAAGAAGGACTACATCGACCACCTCCCGGGCCCAGACGCAGTCCTGGTGGCTCAGCACACCTTCGATGCCGCCGAGTACCTGATGAAGATCCACCGCGGCGAGACCTCCTCGCTCGACACCGACTTCACCGGCGATGTCCCGGTGACGGTCACCTATCACGCACCGTGCCATCTCCGGGCGCAGGGCATTGGCCTACGCAGCCGCGACCTGCTCCGCCTCACCGGCTCTCGTGTGCGGGTCGTGCAGCAGTGCGGCGGGATGGCAGGGACCTGGGGGGCCCGTGCCGAGCACGCCGACATCGCTCAGTCCCTTGCAGCGAGACTCGGCGACGAGGTCCGCCGAGTCGACGGCGATGCTGTCGCCGGCGATTGCCATCTCGCGAACACCGTGATCAGCGAACAGACGGGGGAGAGCCCGCTGCACCCGATCCAGCTCGTCGCTCGGGCATACGGCATCGCTCCCGAACCTGGGCGCTGAGCTGCGGGCACCATCGGCCGGGCGGGCGGCCGCAAGGAAAAAGACCCTGGAAATCGGGCCCGACGGACTCTAGATTCGCGGCCAGCCCGGTCGTCTGGTCGGGTCCACACAGCATCTGGGGGACGACAGTCGTGTCAGCCACGGAGATCGCCTGGCGCCAATTGGGGGCATGCCGGGGGCTCGAACCGAGCATTTTCTATCCCGACGACGATGACGACGCGCACGAGGCGAAGTCCGTGTGCGCCGACTGCAGGGTCCGCGCAGCGTGCCTCGAGCACGCGCTCGCCCGGCGGGAGAAACAGGGCGTCTGGGGCGGCGCCACCGAACGAGAGCGACGCCGCATCATCCGTCAACGTCGACGGACGGCTTGACGAGTGGGCCGCGTGCTGGCGCGGCCTAGTCTCGGACACCGATGAGCTCACTCCTCGAACGACACGGTGGTTGGCCGGCCCTGTTGACCCGTCTGCTCGATCGGCACGATTTGCAGGCCGCCGAGGCGCGCGATGCGATGGCGACCATCCTCGCTGGCGATGCCACTCCCGCGCAGCTGATCGGCTTCATCGTTGCGCTGCGCGCCAAGGGGGAGACCCCCGAGGAGCTCTCCGGCCTGCTCGACGCCGTGCTCGCCGCGGCCACCGTGGTGGAGCTGCCGGAGGCCCTGAAGGATGCCGCGATCGACATCGTCGGCACGGGTGGCGATCGAAGCCACTCGATCAACGTCAGCACGATGTCGGCGATCGTCGCTGCCGGCGCCGGCGTGCCGGTGTGCAAGCACGGTGCGCGAGCGTCGTCATCGAAGTGCGGGACGGCGGACGTGCTCGAGGCTCTCGGTGTCGCCATCGACCTACCTCCGGAGGGGGTGCTGCGTTGTGTCGAACGGGCAGGCATCGGCTTCTGCCTGGCCCCGAGCTACCACCCTGCGTTCCGCTTCGCGGCGCCGAGCCGACGTGAGATCGGCATCCCAACGGTGTTCAACCTGCTCGGGCCGATGGCCAACCCGGCACGTGTTCGTCGGCAGCTGATCGGTGTGGCGAACCCGGCGGTCGCTGAGCGGATGCTCGCCTCGCTGCGGATCCACGGATCGATCACTGCCTGGGTGGTGCACGGCAACGGGCTCGACGAACTGAGCACCACCGGCCCGTCGTCGGTGCTCGCCCTGCACGACGGCCAGGTGCGGACGATGACCATCGATCCCGTCTCGCTCGGCCTTGCCCCGGCGATCCCGGACGAGCTCGTCGGCGGCGAGCCGGCCGAGAACGCCGAGGCAGTCCGGCGGGTGATGGCGGGCGACCACGGTCCGCACCGCAACATCGTGTTGCTCAACGCTGCTGCAGCGTTCGTCGTCGCCGATCGGGCAGCTTCCCTCGAGGAAGGCCTCGAGCTCGCATCGGCCACGATCGATTCGGGTGCTGCAGCGGCGGCGCTCGAGCGACTCGTCGTCGAGTCGCAGGCCGCCCGGGCCGAGCTGGTCGGTGGAGAGGGCGGTGTGTCGTGATCGTGCGGGTTCCTGGCTCGTCGGCGAACCTCGGCCCCGGCTTCGATGCGCTGGGCATGGCCGTCTCGCTCGAGGTAGAGATGGGCGTGCTCGACGGGGCCCCGCCGGACGGCGCGGTCGCCATCTCCCCGGAGCACCCCGGAACCATTGCGTTCCACCGTGCAGGAGGCAGCGGTTCGCTCTGGGAGCGTTCGTCGCTCCCGGTGGGGCGCGGCCTCGGGTTCAGTGGCGCCGTACGCGTCGGCGGAGCATTGCTGGCGCTGGCCCAGCAGACCGACAACGATCTCGATCAGGTCGTCGCTCGTCGTGGAGAGGTGCTCGCGCTCACGTCAGAGCTGGAGGGGCACGCCGACAATGTCGCGGCATCGCTCTACGGTGGTGTGGTCGCCACTGCGGCGGGACGGGTCGTCCAGGTGCCCCTGGCGATCGACCCGGCGATCGTGGTGTGGATCCCCTCGTTTGTCACCAAGACCGACGAGTCGCGCCGTGCACTACCCGCCGAGGTGCCCCTCGCCGATGTGGTGTTCAACATCGGCAGGGTGTCGCTGCTGCTCGCCGCACTGGCTGCCGGCGACATTGCCGCGCTGCGCGACGGCACAGCCGATCGCCTGCACCAGGACCGCCGCCTGGAGCTCGCTCGGCCGAGCCGGGCGGCGATCGACGCAGCACTCGACGCGGGAGCGTGGTGCTCGTGGCTGTCGGGCAGCGGCCCGACGGTGGCGGCCATGTGCTCGCTGCACGACGGTGAGCGGATCGCCGCGGCGCTGCCGGCCGACGGTGTGTCGATGGTGATCAGAATCGATCATGGCGGGGCCCGGCTCGAGGTCCCGTACCCGTGACAGGCCCGACGGGCCGATGACGCTGCCCGACGACACGGCACCGGTGGTGCCGGACCAGCTCATTGCCGACGCGCTCGACATCGCGATCGGTATCGCAGCAGCCGGAGCGAAGCTCCGACCCGCGATGCCCTACCCGGCTCAGCTCCGACCCCTGTTCCGGTTCCAGAAGCTTCCGGCCAAGGCGCTTGCTGACGCCCGGCAGGCGATCGAGGGCGACCCGGTCTTCCGCGACCGGATCGGCTCGGTTGTGACGGCCGATCTCGTGGGTGAGGCCGGCCTGCTGTGGTTGCAGCGACCGCCGGGCTGGCGCGATCGACTGGTCGAGCTAGCTGAGGCAGTCGTGCCGGAGGGTGACGACCCGTCGGTGGTGGCGCAGCTGCGCCGTGCCGAGCGCAAGCGTGAGGCGGCCGAACGAGCGGCTGCGCAGGCCCTCGCCGAGCTGGCCCGCCTCCGCGGCGAGGCAGCAGTGCGGCCATCGAACGATTCGGCTCGAGCCGGGCGCGATGAGCGTTCCTCTGGCGACGAGCTCCAGCGGCTCGATCAGGAGGTCAAGCGACTCCAGACCGAGCTCCGGCACACAGGAGACCGGCTACGTGCCGCCGTCGAGCGTGCCGAGCGAGCCCGCGCTGAGGCTGTCGAGTCGCGACGTCTGCTCGTCGAAGCAGAACGCGTCCGCGACGACGTGCTCGAAGCTCGTGTGCAGGGTGCCGGCCGGGAGGGTGGAGCCGATGTCGAACGGCTGTTGGCCGGTGCGGCATGGCTGGCCGGTTCGATCTCGGAACAGGCGGGTCGGGCCGATGCGCTCGCCGCGTCCCTCCGGCGGCTCGCCGATGATGTCGCCGGGCTCGAGCCGAGCGAACGCAAGGTCGTCGCACCGATCCCGACGGCGCCCACCCCGACGACAGCGTCCCGGCGCGACCGCAGCCGTCGCCGTCCGGCGGCGCTGCCGGGCGGCGTGTACGGCACCTCGCGCGACGCGGCGGAGCACCTCGTGCGTCTCCCGGGAGTGGTGGTCCTGCTCGATGGCTACAACGTCGCCAAGCTCGGCTGGCCCCACCTCGACCTCGAGCAGCAGCGTGACCGGTGCATTGCGTCGGCTGAAGACGTGGCTCGGCGCTTCGGCACCGACGTTCGCGTGGTGTTCGACGGCGCCGATGTCCCGGGAGTGCCGGCGGCTCGACGCCTCGTCAGGGTGCGCTTCACGCCAGCGGGCGTGTTGGCCGACGATGCGCTCCGGGAGGCGGTCGCAGGCATCGCCGACGAGGTTGCCGTGGTCGTGGTGACCGACGATCGCGCCGTGCTCGACGATGTCCGTGCCGGAGGGGCGAACACCCTGGCCAGTCGGCAATGGCTCGAACTGACCGGTCACATCTCGACCGCTCGCTGAGCGTCGGGGAACCATGTCACACCCTGCTGCCATCGTGTGCGCCATGAGCAACACCACCCTGCGGATCTCCATCTCGTGCGATACCTGCGTCATGCGTGCCACCGCTGCCTGCGACGACTGCCTTGTCACCCACCTGTGCGGTGCCGACGAGTCGGATCATGTTGCTGTCTCGCTCTCGTCGAATCCGCGGTCCAGTGAGGCCGTCGTGCTCGATCTCGACGAGTTGCGGGCCATGCGGCTGCTGGCATCGGCCGGTCTGGTGCCTACGCTTCGACACCGTGAGGCGATCTGAGCCACTGCCGGATGCGCTCGGTGACGACTATGTCGGTGAGTTGACATCGATCGCAGCCGAGCACGGCATCACCCGTGTCGGTGTCGCGTCGGCCGATGTGCTCGTCCGTGCAAGGGACGAGATCCTGCGCCGCCGCGACCTCGGCTTGCACGACGGCATGCAGTTCACGTACAAGAACCCGATTCGTTCCACCGATCCGGGCGCGGCAGTCCGCGGCGCCCGGGCAGTGCTGGTGGGAGCTCGGCCGTACCTCGCCGAGGACGAGCCTTCCGCCGCCGCCGATGGTGAGGCCGTACCCGCCCGAGTCGCTCGCTATGCCCAGGCCGACCACTACGGCCCGCTGCGCACCGGGTTGTGGGCGGTCGCTCATCGCCTCCGGCGCGACGGGTGGAAGGCGGTTGCATTCGCCGACGACAACTCGATGGTCGATCGTGAGGTGGCGTACCGGGCCGGCCTCGGTTGGTTCGGAAAGAACGCGAACCTGCTCGTCGAGGGGGCAGGCAGCTGGTTCGTGCTCGGCAGCGTCGTCACCACCGCGCCGCTCCCGTTCGCTACCGCACCGGTCGCCGATGGTTGCGGTACCTGCCGCCGCTGCCTCGACTCCTGCCCGACCGAGGCAATCGTCGACGCGGGTGTGGTCGATGCCTCGCGCTGCCTCGCCTGGATCCTGCAGAAGCCCGGGATCATCGACCACCGGTGGCGCACGGTGATCGGCGATCGGATCTATGGCTGCGACGACTGCCAGGAGGTCTGTCCGCCCACGGTCCGTCTCGGGGCCCGGCACCGGTTGGCACATGCGCAACTGGTGGGCCGTCGTGACGCTGTCGACGTGCTCGACCTGCTCGATGCCGACGACGAGGCGGTCCTGGCCCGCTGGGGGAGTTGGTACCTCCACGACCGCGATCCGCGCTGGGTGCGTCGAAATGCGCTCGTGGTGCTCGGGAACTCCGGGGTGATCCCGACTGCCAGGGTGACCGCCGTCCTGGCGCGCTACCTTGCCCTCGATGACCCGACCCTGCGTGCGCACGCTGTCTGGGCCGCCCGTCGGCTCGGCCTCGGGCACCTCGTGCCCACCACCGATCCACACCCCGATGTCGCTCTCGAACTGAACGCTCCGTTGTGAAGCATCTCCTCGTCACCAACGACTTCCCGCCCAAGATCGGAGGGATCCAGTCCCTGCTCTGGGAGTGGTGGCGACGCTTGCCGCCGGACTCGTTCGCCGTGCTGACCAGCCCCTACGAGGGTGCGGCGGAGTTCGATCGCGAGCAACCGTTCCATATCGAGCGGACCCGCGAACCGGTGCTGCTGCCGCACCCGTGGATGGTGCGCCGCATCGACGAGATGGCCAGTCGGGTCGGTGCCGATCTGGTCGTGCTCGATCCCGCCCTCCCGCTCGGCCTGGTCGGCCCTTCGTTGCGTCTACCGTACGACGTCGTCCTCCACGGCGCCGAGGTCACGGTCCCAGGTCGGCTGCCGATCTCCAAGCAGACGCTCGGGCACGTGCTCCGGCGAGCGCGCCATGTCATCGCCGCCGGCGGTTACCCCGCGGCCGAGGCCGAGCACGCAGCCGGCCGACCGTTACCGATCACCATTGTCCCTCCGGGTGTCGACGTCGAGCGCTTCCGCCCACTCGACGCTGGCGAGTGCGATGCTGCCCGCGACCACTTCGGGTTCCCGCGCCATGCGTCGGTGATCGTCGGCGTCAGCCGGCTGGTCCCGCGCAAAGGCTTCGACGTCCTCATCCAGGCAGCAGCCCGGCTCCGGGCGACTCACCCCGAGCTGTTGGTCGCCATCGCGGGCGGCGGGCGCGACGACCAGCGCCTCCGGCGGCTCGCGGCCGACCTCCATGCGCCCGTGAGGTTCCTCGGCCGGGTGTCGAACGACGACCTGCCGCGTCTGTACGGCTGCGCCGACGTGTCGGCCATGCTCTGCCGGACACGTTGGGGTGGCCTCGAGCAGGAGGGCTTCGGCATCGTTTTCGTCGAAGCTGCTGCATGCGGTGTTCCGCAGATCGCGGGTGCGAGTGGTGGGGCTGCCGAGGCGGTCGCCCACGGCGAGACCGGCCTCGTGGTCGACCGGCCGTCCGACGTCGATGCGGTGGCGCAGGCCTGTGCCGTGTTGCTCGACGACCCGGACCGGCGCCGGGCGATGGGCATCGCCGCGAGAGCGCGAGCCGTCGACGAGTTCTCCTACGACGTGCTGGCCGAGCGGTTGGGTCGCGCTCTCGGTGCGCTGACATGATGAGGCCACGATGAACGACGCATCGCCTGCGGGAACAGCGACGGTTCGTGCCGATCTGGTGGGCACCGGGGTGTTCGTCGTGATCGCTGCCCTTGCGCTCATCTGGCGCGACGAACGTCCTGCCCAGGTCGCCATGGCGGTCGTCTCGATGGTGCTGTTCGCTGTCGGCGCGTTCACCGGGTTGGCGGCCTACGTCCGCGCGCTCGAGCGGTCGCGCATCGACGAGATCGGGGTGGCCAACCTGTTTCTCCTGACGGGCACCACCGCTCCAGGGTCGGTGAAGACGACGATGAGCGCAGCGCTCGCCGTGCAGGTGGTCGTAGGCCTGGCCGGAGCGATCGTGGGCGCTGTCGGGCTCAGCGGCAACGAGGTCAACACCCTCGCCTTTGGCATCCTTGTCCCGATGTTCGGGATCGGGCTCAACGGGCTCTGGGCGGTGCGCTGTGGGCGTTTCTCGCCGCGCCTCGACAAGCCCGTCCAACCTTCGCGGCGTCGAATCGACTAGAAAGATCAGCCATGGCAGAGCAGGCTTCGCAGACCACGACCATCGCCGCCTCGCCGGAAGCGGTATGGGCCATCGCCACCGACCTCGAGCGCTATCCGGAGTGGGCCCGTGACGTGAAGGATGTGGTCGTTCGCGAACGCGACGACCAGGGTCGGCCGCACGAGGTCGAGTTCCGGGCCTCTGCGCTCGGCCGCAGCACGCACTACACCCTCGCCTACGACTACACCGAGGCACCAACGGTGCTGCGCTGGGAGATGGTTCGTGGCGACATCATGAGCCGGATCGACGGTGCCTACCATTTCACGCCGATGAGCGATGGCGGCACCGAGGTGCGTTACGACCTCAGCATCGAGTTGGTCGTTCCGCTGCCGGGGTTTGTCAAGCGCCGCGCCGAGGTGCGCATTCTCAACACGGTCCGCGAGCTGAAAGCGCGCGCCGAGTCCTGACCTCAGTGCGCGGTGTAGTTGGCCCGCGCCTCGTCGATCTCCCGCCACGCAGCCTCACGGCCGGCCAGGCCTGCGGTGGATGAGGCCTTACCGGGCTCGAGCGCCTTGTACACCTCGAAGAAGTGTTGGATCTCCTCGACCAGTTGCGGCGTCAGGTCGGAGAGGTCCCACACGTCGGCCCATCGAGGCTCGCGCGGGGGGACACAGATCACCTTCGCGTCCTCGCCTGCTTCGTCGCGCATGTAGAGCACCCCGACGGGACGAGCCTGCACCCAGACGCCCGGGTAGACGGGGTCCTCGAGTAGGACCAGCGCGTCGAGCGGATCGCCGTCGCCGCCGAGCGTGTCCGGAATGAACCCGTAGTCGGCCGGATAGGTGGTGGCGGTGAACAGGCGACGGTCGAGGAACACACGGCCGGTCTCGTGGTCGATCTCGTACTTGTTCCTGCTCCCACGCGGGATCTCGATGACAACGTGGATGCAACCTTCTGGCAAGCGGTCAGACATAGCCCCATGATCGCACCTCACTGCGGTGGTTCACACAGCCGTCACACGGCTGTGACTCGGACGGATGGGTCGGTCGATACGGTTCGAGCATGGAATCGGCCCCGAACGAGGCGTCAGGGCAGACAGTTGTGTGCATGGTGCGCCTCTGGCTGCCCGACCGGCCGGGAATGCTCGGTCAGTTGGCCACGCAGATCGGTGCTGTCGGAGGTGACGTGGTCGGCATCGACATCCTCGAGCGTGGTGGTGGTCGTGCCGTCGACGAGCTCACTGTCGTGCTGCCCGCGGCAGGGTTGGTCGATGCGCTCGTGCTCGAGCTCGGACTGCTGAGCGGCGTGGCCGTCGAGGACGTCCGGGTCGTGCCTCGACAGCCGCCTGACGCGGGGACGCTTGCACTCGGTGTGGCAGCCCGGTTGGCGGAAGTTGTGCCCGAGCAACGTCACGAGCTGCTGTGCGCCGAGCTGCACCAAGCGTTCGCGGCGGACTGGGTCGTGCTGATCTCCGACGCCGCGCCCGAACCGGTGCAGGTCCTCGGGCCTTCGCCGGACCCCATCTGGCTCGCCGCCTTCGTGGCAGGCAGCCGCCATCTGGGGCCTGAGGCCCATGCGGCGAGCGCTCCGAGCGACCTCGCCTGGGCGTCGGTCGGTTGCTCGATGACCGTGGTGATCGGCAGACGCGGCACGCCGTTCCATTCGCGTGAGCGCACGCAGCTGCTCCTGCTGGGCCGGATCGTTGCGGCCCTCAGCGTCCCCTCACCCGTCGGCTGACTGGCCGGGCCCGGGCTGCTCGTGCTCGATCCAGTCGCGTGAACGCTCCACAGCCCGCCGCCACTGGTCGTGCAGCAGGTCGGCGATCAGCGTGGCGTCGCCGCCGATCGGGCTGAACTCGGCATCGAGTGCCCAACGCTGCGAGATCGCCTCGAGTGACGGCCACACGCCCTCGGCGAGGCCGGCGAGGAATGCGGCGCCGAGCGCCGTCGTCTCCTGGTCGACAGGGCGACGCACCGTGACGCCGAGTTGCTCGGCCTGGAACTCGAGGAGCAGGTTCATGACCGACGCACCGCCGTCGACGCGCAGCTCACGCAGCTGCGTGCCAGCAGCCTGCGTCATTGCGGTCACGGCATCTCGGGTCTGGTAGGCCATCGCTTCGAGGGTGGCGCGCGCGATGTGGGCTCGCGTGGTGCCGCGAGTGATGCCGATGATGGTGCCGCGGGCGTAGGGGTCCCACCACGGGCAACCGAGACCCGTGAACGCCGGAACGAGATAGACGCCTCCGTTGTCGAGCACGCTGGCGGCGAGTGGGCCGATCTCATCGGCCGTCCGGATCAACCCCAAGCCGTCGCGGAGCCACTGGATTGCGGCCCCGGTGACGAAGATCGCTCCTTCGAGGGCATAGGCAACCGTGCCGTCTGCCAGCGTCCACGCAACAGTTGTGAGCATGCCATCCGTCGGTGGCGGACAGCTCGCCCCCACGTTCATCAGCACGAAGCTCCCCGTGCCGTAGGTGTTCTTGGCCATTCCCGGCTCGAAGCAGGCCTGCCCGAACAGCGCCGCCTGCTGATCGCCTGCGACACCGGAGATCGGGATGCCGTCCGGGACGCCCTCGATACCGGAGGTCGTGCCGAACCGTCCGCTCGAGGGTCGGACCTCGCCGAGGGCCGACAACGGCACGCCGAACAGTTCGCACAGCTGTGGCGACCAGGTCCGCTCGACGATGTCGTACAGCATGGTCCGGCTCGCATTCGACGGATCGGTCGCGAGGACTGCTCCACCGGTGAGCTTCCACAACAGCCAGGTGTCGATGGTGCCGATCGCCAGGTCGTCGTCGACAGGAATGTCGCGGTTCGCGAGGAGCCACTCGATCTTCGATGCCGAGAAGTAGGGATCGAGGACCAGGCCCGTTCGCTCGCGGACGAGCGGCAGCGCCCCTGCCGCCGCGAGCTCGTCGCAGCGGGCCGCGGTGCGGCGGTCCTGCCAGACGATGGCGGTACCGTACGGACGGCCCGTCCGGCGGCTCCATGCGACGACGGTCTCGCGCTGGTTGGTGATGCCGATCGCCGCGATCGATGCGCCACGGGCCGTGACGGCGCCGACGACGTCGCGCAGCGTGGCGGCCATCTGCTCCCAGATCTGGTCGGCGTCGTGCTCGACCCAACCGGGTTGCGGATAGTGCTGGGTGAACTCACGGTAGGAGGCGGTCGTGGTGTCGTCGGTGAAGACGGCCCGACTCCGGACCCCGGTGGTGCCGGCATCGAGGGCGATGACACAGGTGTTGGGGGCGCTCATCGTCGGCGAGCGTAGTGTCCCCGGCCGGCTGGAGGTCGCTCGGCTCAGCGTCGGTTGTTGCCGGTCGTCTTCGACGAACCGCCGCCCGTCCGCTTCGTCGGTGCCGGTCTGGTGCGGGCGGAACTGGAGGCTCGGGAGCCCTGCGACGATGCCGTCGAGGTCGAGCGAGCGCTGCGCAACGTGGGCCGCTGGTATCCGAACTTGGCCAGGACGCCGCCGATCGCGAGGTAGATCGGCCCGGACACGAGCAGGCCGGCGAAGAGCGACGGGTTCAACCGGTCGCGATAGATGATCAGCAGGATCACCGTCATGATCCCGACGTAGACGAGCCACTCCCGGACGAGTCGCTTCCAAGGAACAGGTCGGTTCGTGTCCCACGCCATGAACCTGTTTCCTACCACGTGCCGACTGATCGGCGCCCGTTGGCTCCGCACGTCTGGCCTATGGCATGGGCGATGGTGTCGCCGGGTACGGAGGCTGCGCGCTCTCGACGAGCCCGGGGAAGTCGTATGCGGTGAGGGCCCCGGTCACGAGCTCACCGCTCGGGACCGGCCATTGGGTCGGCTGGCCCTCGACGGTGACCAGCACCGCGGAGATGCCCCTGACTGCGGTCAGGCTGTGCACGATCTGGGCGAGGGCGAGGGGGAGGTCATCGCCCTCGACGTCGAGGATCTGGGCTGACAGATCGAGGGCGAGCACGCCACCGGCGCGGAGTGCGACGTCGTTGGCCCTCAGGGCCGGCGGCAGCAGGCTGCGGAAGCCGACGTCGAACTCCTCGTCGCTCGGCCCGGCGAGGAGCGCCTCGATGATGACACTCGGTGCATCGCCGGTGTCGCGAGGCACGGCCTCCAGACGATCGGCCAGACCGGGCAGGTCGGGCGCGAGGAGGTAGATGCGTCCGGTCCCGATGGCTTCGACGGTGTTGGCTCCGGGCTCGACCGTCGCGCCCACGACATCGGGCTGCTCGAGATCGACCGGTGTGGTGTCGGTGTTGATGCCGCAGGCGCTGGCGAGTGCTCCGATGAGGGCCACGGACACGAGGTGGCGGAGGCGTTGCCGCGGCGAGGTCACAGGACTTCCTCTGCGGGGAGCTCGATGACGAAGCGGGCACCGCTTTCGCCGTCGAGCCGGTCCTCGACCCAGACCCTGCCGCCGTGGAGACGGATGTGCTCGTCGACCAGGGCCAGACCGAGCCCGGCGCCGTCGGTCGAGCTCCGTCGGCCGGCGACGGCGCCGCGCGAGAAGCGTTCGAAGACCAGACCGCGTTCCTCGGGCGGCACCCCCGAGCCGTGGTCTTCGACCGCGATGTGGACAAGGCTGATCGACTCGGACTCGGAGTCGGGCTCGACCTCGGTGACGAACACCTGGGCGTCGCCTCCGCCGTGGAGGCGTGCGTTGTCGATGAGGTTGGCGACCACTCGGGCGAGACGCCGCCGGTCTCCTTCGATCACCAGCCTCTCACCCCGTGAGCTCACCACGATCGGGGTGTCCGGTCGACTGCTGACGGCCACGGCCTGGCGGACGAACTCGGCGACACCGAGGTCCTCGCGGTGCAGTCGGACTGCGCCTGCATCGAACCGTGAGATCTCGAGCAGATCTTCGACGAGCCCCTGGAAGCGGGCGATGTCACTCACCATCAGGTCGAGTGCCACCTGGGCCCGCTCGGGCATCTCGGCTCGGCGGCTCTGGAGCACTTCGGCACTCGCTGCCAGGGTCATCAACGGAGAACGGAGCTCGTGGCTCACATCGCTCGCAAACCGGGCGTCTTTCTCCACGCGTGCCTGGAGCGCCGATGCCATGTCGTTGAACGACTCGGCGAGCAGTCGGAGATCGGGGTCGTCGGTGACGTCGAGCCGAGTGTCGAGTCGTCCGCCGGCGATGAGCTGTGCCGCCTGCGCGGCCTCGCCGAGTGGACGCACCGCTCGTGCGGCAACAAGCCAGCCGAGCAAGAGGCCGAACATCGTCGTGATCAGTCCGGCGAAGAAGAGCGACAGAGCGACGCTGCGGAGCGTGTCTTCGACGTCGGTCAGGCTGAAGAACTCGAAGTAGCTGGCCGACACATCGGGCAGTGGGACGCCGACGACGACGTACGGGTCGCCCTCGAGCGAGGTGACCATCCGGGCAGACCGGCCGTCGACAGTGACGCGGTCGACGAGCGCGTCGGGAATCTGGTCGCGTCCGAACCTCGATCCGACCGCCCAGGTGCCGCGGTAGAAGACAACAGGGCTGTCGACCGCCAACGAGGAGAGGCGATCGAGGGCGCCGGACGCGTCGAGCGGCTGGCTGCGGAGCTCGTTGCGCACGATCGAGCCGTGGAGCGCCGCCTCGGACGCAGCCGCCGTGGTGCGCTGGTTGACGAGGCTGCTCCGGGTGAAGCTGTACGCCGCAGCCGACAGGAAGATCGCGAGCAGCAGCGTGCCCAGGGAGAACATCAGCAAGACGCGGGTGCGGAGCGACAAGCGGCTGATGCGCAGGCCGCGGACACGGGCGAGCAGCGCCCGACGCCCGACTGGGATCGCGCCCGTGGCGTCGACGGGCTGATCCGTCACGACTGCAGGCGATAGCCGAGCCCGCGCACGGTGACGACGTGCCGCGGGTTGGCGGCATCGCTCTCGACCTTGGTGCGGAGTCGGCGGATGTGGACGTCGACGAGGCGGCCATCGCCGAAGTAGTCGTAGCCCCAGACCTTGTCGAGCAGGCTTTCACGGCTGAACACCCGGCCCGGGTTCTGGGCGAGCTCGCACAGCAACCGGAATTCGGTCTTGGTCAGGTGAAGCTCGACGCCGTCGCGCAACACCTTGCCCTCGTCGGGCACGATCTCGAGGTTGCCGAACACGAGGCGGGCATGGCCGGCGGAGATGGGCCGCACCCGGCGGAGCAGGGCGCGGATGCGTGCCGACAGCTCCTTTGGTGCGAATGGCTTCGTGAGGTAGTCGTCGGCGCCGGCCTCGAGGCCGGCGACCACGTCGTGGGTGTCGTTGCGGGCGGTGACGATCACGATGGGCACATCGCTGTGACGTCGCAACGTACGGCACAGCTCGAAGCCGTCGATTCCGGGCAGCATGATGTCGATCAGGACGACGTCGGGCGACGAGCGGGCGAAGATATCGATGGCGTCCTCGCCGCTACCGGCTTCGTCGACGGTCCAGCCCTCGTCCTCCAAGGCCAGCTTCACGGCAGCGCGAATGCGCTCGTCGTCCTCCACGGCCAGAATGCGTGTACCCACGAGTGCAATGATGCCAGGAATCAGCCCCGACCGTCAGACGCTGGCGCCGTTCGGTGCGGAGCTGGCCATGCGGATCAGGCCGAGCATGGCTCCGAACAGAGCGGGGTTGGCGGCGAGCACCTCGCCCGGTCGGGCAGGACCGCCGTTGAAGTCGCCGGTCCGACATCCCGCTTCACGTGCGATCAGTTCGCCGGCAGCGAGATCCCATGGGCCGAGCCCCTCTTCGAAGTACGCGTCGAGCCGTCCGGCGGCGACGAAGCAGAGATCGACCGAGGCGGCACCCATGCGCCGAATGTCGCGCACGGCGTGGATCATCCTGGCGACGCGGCGTGCCTGGGCGGCACGACGCTCGGGGTGGTAGGAGAACCCCGTCGCCACCAGCGCGGTCGTCGGGTCGCTCAACCCGCTGCAGGCGATCGGCATGTCGTTGAGCATCGCGCCGCCACCTCGCTGTGCCGAGTAGAGCTCGCGCAGTGCCGGGATGTAGACCGCGCCGACCACAGCACCCTGTTCGTCGGCGGCCGCGATCGAGACTGCGTAACCGGGTAGGTCGTACAGATAGTTCGTCGTGCCATCGATCGGGTCGACCAACCAGCGGATCCCCGAACTGCCCTCGGTGTCGGTTCCCTCTTCGCCGATGATGCCGTCCGCAGGGCGCAGCGTGCGCAGCCGTCCGACGATCAGCGCCTCCGCGGCCCTGTCGTACTCGGTCACCATGTCGGTGATGGTCGACTTCGACTCCGAGGTGATCGACCCACTGGCCCGGCCGCTGGCGACGAGGTCGCCCGCCTCGAT
Organism: Ilumatobacteraceae bacterium; assembly: GCA_040398525.1. Taxonomy (GTDB): domain Bacteria; phylum Actinomycetota; class Acidimicrobiia; order Acidimicrobiales; family Ilumatobacteraceae; genus VFMC01. The sequence goes on from JBBATY010000002.1 coordinate 80,880, forward strand.
GGCGAGGGATCGTGCGATCTGCAGCAGTTCGGCATGGTTCGCCCCGGTCACGGATCGTTCCTCCGGCCGAGCTGGTCGGTCTGGGCCATCCGCCATTCGCCCTGCGCGCGTAGGACCAATACGGCCACGATGCTCATCCCGACGGCGGCGACGAGGGCGCCGACGAACAGCCCGACCCCAAGGGGGAGCGCGCACCCGCCCTCGCACTGGAGCGACACGAGGGTGTAGCCGATCAGGGCACCGGCTGCTCCTGCGAGCAGAATCGACACAAACGCAGCGAGCCGGGCAGCGGGCGACGGGATCGCCGACAGAGGTCGGGCATCAGGAGTAGGCACGCCGTCACGCTACGTCACACAAACGCAACATTCGGGGATCCGTGGCGTGGCGCGTTGCGCCCCGGCCGCGTCGCGGTCCGATCCGGGCGGCTCGTCGGAGTGATCCGCAGTAGGGTGGCGAGCCATGCGCGTCACGGTCGTGGTCCCGACCTACAACGAGGCCGGCAACATCGAGACGCTGGTCGCTGCGGTGCGCCGGGTCCTTCCCGATGCCCGCGTGCTGGTGGTCGACGATGGCAGCCCCGACGGTACTGCCGACCTCGCCGAAGCGGTCGGTGCCGCGCTCGGTGGGGTCGAGGTCTTGCGACGGTCGGCGAAGGACGGGCTCGGAGCCGCATATCGCGCCGGGTTGCGCCATGCGATCGAGGGAGGCGCAGAGGTCTGCCTCCAAATGGACGCAGACCTGTCCCACGACCCAGCCGTGCTGCCGGCACTGGTGGCCATCGTCGAGCACGGCGCCGATCTGGCAATCGGCAGCCGCTACGTGCCGGGTGGCATCACGCTCAACTGGCCGCGCCGTCGTCGCTGGGTGTCGCGCTGGGGGAACCGCTACGCAGCAGGTGTGCTCGGCCTTGCGGTGAACGACGTCACTGCGGGGTACCGCGCGTATCGATCGGGTGCGCTCGAGCGGATGCGGTTCGACACCGTCGAAGCCGAGGGGTACGGCTTCCAGATCGAGATGACCTATCGCCTCGTCCGGGCATCGGGGAGGATCGTCGAATTCCCGATCACCTTCCGGGACCGGACCGAGGGCGAGTCGAAGTTCAGCGGCTCGATCATGCGCGAGGCCTTCGGCCTGGTGCTCCGGCTGTGGTTGGCCGACTTCCGTGGGCGCCGGAACCGGCGTGCGCAGGGCGGATGACGCGTCGGAGCGACGTCTCGCCCGGTAGCGGGCTCGGCAGCAACGGAGCCCGTGCGGTGCTGCACGTCGACATGGATGCGTTCTACGTGAGCGTCGAGTTGCGGCGCCGGCCCGAGCTGCGCGGACGGCCCGTCGTGGTGGGAGGGGAAGGCGCTCGCGGGGTCGTCGCTGCAGCCTCGTACGAGGCGCGTCGATTCGGAGTGTTCTCGGCGATGCCCTCGACGCGCGCTCGCCGGCTCTGCCCTGACGCGGTGTTCCTCCCTGGCGACCACGAGCTGTACGCCAGCGTCAGCCGCGAGGTCCACGAGATCTTCTCGAGCGTGACCCCGATCGTCGAGCCACTGGCGCTCGACGAGGCGTTCCTCGATGTCACCGGCTCCATCCGACTGCTCGGTGCGGTCGAGACCATTGCCACGACGATCCGCGAGCGGGTGCGGGTCGAGCTCGCGCTCCAGTGCTCGGTCGGCGGCGCCGTCAACAAGCTGCTCGCCAAGCTTGCTTCGAAGGCCGCCAAGCCGGTCGCGTTGCCCAGCGGCGTACGGCCCGGTCGGGGAGTGGTCCTTGTCGAGCCGGGGGCCGAGCTCGATTTCCTGCACCCATTGCCGGTGGCGGCATTGTGGGGCGTCGGCCCGGCTACCCGTGCTCGACTCGAACGTCTCGGCGTGTCGACAGTCGGCGACCTGGCCCGGATCGACCGGGCTGCGCTGGTCGCCGCGCTCGGCGCGGCTCAGGGGTCGCTGCTCCACGATCTGGCGTGGGGGCGAGACCTTCGACCGGTGGAGGCCGACCGAGAGATGAAGTCGCTCGGGCAGGAGGAGACCTTCAGCCACGACCGTCACTCGCTGGCCGAGCTCCGCCACGAAGCAGTCCGCCTGGCTGACTCGGTCGCAAGCCGGCTGCGAGCCACCGGCGCGGCTGCGCGCACCGTGTCGATCAAGGTTCGGTTCAGCGATTTCACCACGATCACCCGCTCGCGCAGCGCCGAGTCCCCGGTCACGACGGCGGCAGCCATTCTCGAGGTCGTCGAGGCGCTGCTGCTCCAGGTCGATCCTGGCGCCGGGGTCCGGCTGTTCGGGATCACGCTGAGCAACTTCACCGAGGCTGCCGAGCAGCTGTCATTCGACGATCTCGGAGCCGACGAGCGGGTGCGACGCGACTGGACATCGACGTCTGCTGCCGTGGATGCGATCCGCGAGCGCTTCGGGAGTGACGCCATCGGTCCTGCCTCGACGGTGACGAGCGACGGGCTGCGGGTGGGGCGCCGTCGCTCCCAGCAGTGGGGGCCGGAGACGTGACAGCCGGCTCATCGCCCGAACGCGTTGTGTGGCGGGCTGCGACGTGGAACAATGGGGCACCGACGCAGCCCCAGGAGAGGCTCATGCCGCTTTCGGAAGACGACGAGCGAATCCTCCGTCAGATCGAGGAGCAGCTCCAGCGCGACCCCTCCTTCGCCAGGGAGTTCGAGCCCGAGGTCTCCTCGGCGCGGCGTTCGCTGTTCGTCACCGTGGTCGGCACCGTCTTTGCAGTAGCGCTCACGGTGCTGCTGCTCTCGGTCAGCCCGTATCTCGCCTTTGCGGCGTTCTTGGTGGCGATGCTCTGCGTGGCGCGCGCCGAACGCCATGTCCGGGCGATCGGTGAGGACGCAGTCCGGCAGATGGCCGCGATGCGACGCAACATCCCGGGCGCGGGGCGCAACCGGCCGTCCTGAGGCACGGGCGGCCCCGACCATCACCGACGGCGAGGCGTGATCCCGACGAGGCGCTGACGGATCAGTCGCGGGTCGATCCGGCACCAGAGCCGCTGTGCCCAGCCGAGCCGCTCGTCGCTGGCCTCGACGATCTGGGTGCGCAGCACGGCAGCTCGCATGGCCGTTGGCTCGGCGACACCGGCGGGTGAGTACACCGCCCGGGTGACGAAACGGCCGAGCTCGGCCAGCGGCCGACCGTCGATGCCGAGCTCGTGCTCGACCAGGCGGGCGTACTCGAGCGGCGTGGCCCCAGCGGGAGGTGGGGCGCCGGCGATCACCAGTGCTCCGACGGCACCGTGCCAGGCGTCGATCACCTGAGTGGCCCGGTCCGTTGGCCGGGGGGTGAGGCGTCGCACCAGTCCGGGCATCAACGCGACCCAGGCCGCAGTGGCGAGCAGTGCGAGGAGGATCCAGCGCCCGATCTCGATGCCACCACGGGGCCCATCGTCACCGCCGGTCGAGGTCGGCACGGAGGTAGCGGTGCCACCGGGCTGCGATGGGGCGGTGGTGGCAGTCGAGTTGGCGATGGTGGTCGCCGGCGTGGTGGTGGGCAACGAGACGGCATCGTCGGGAGATGTGCCATCAGGGGACGAGGTCTCCTGCGCTGGCGCAACCCCGGTCGACTCCTCACTCCCCGGTGCGCCACGCCCTGGCGTCGGCTCGAAGAGCACCCAGCCGATGCCGTCGAACCACACCTCCGGCCAGGCGTGGGCGTGACGACCGAGCACGTAGTAGCGACCATCGCTGCGCAACTCGCCCTGTGTGAAGCCCACTGCGACTCGCGCCGGGAGCCCGACCGAACGCGCCATGGCTGCGAAGGTTGCCGAGAACTGCTCGCAGTAGCCGCGTCGGTTGCGCAAGAAGCTGAGGATCGCCTCTTCGCTATGGCCGCGCTGGACGCGCAGGTCGTACGTGAAGTTGTCGCGGAAGTAGTTCTGCAGCGCCAGGGCTTTGCGATATGGCGTCGGCTCACCGGCTGTCACCTCGCTGGCCAGGGCGACGACCGCGGCCGGGAAGTCGGCCGGGAGATCGAGCTGCGACCGATCGGGCGGATCGGATGCGGTCGCCGCGTCGAGCTCGTCGGTGCTCGGCACGCGGACGTCGGACGCGACGTTGAACACCTGGCCGTCCTGGAAGGTGCCTTCTGGGAGGGCGATCGTGCCGGTGCGTTCGAGCCAGCCGAGCCCGGGTTGGGAGATCTCGACAGGAAGGTACGCGGCCGGGACGAGTCGACCACCGAGCCGACGGATGACGATCTGCTGCTGGACGATCCGGGCCCGATCCGAGATCGCAGCCAGCCCGTCGTCGGCCGACTCGAGGCCGTTGTCGGCCAGGGTCCAGGTGGTGCCATCGAAACGATCGAGACCGCTGAGGCGCCAGTAACGGCCGGCAGCGCTCGACACGGTGAACATCGTCACCTCGCTGCGATTCACCATGCGCGAGCGGATGTCGACCAGAGGGCTGATGATCGACGGGTCGTCCGATCTGGTCTGACGGGTCTCGATGAGGGGCGCCTCGCCAGCCCCGGGCAGCAGCGGTCCAGCGAGCGCAGCGCCGATGGCGCAGAGCGATGCGCAGGTCAGCGCTGCCGGGAGTGCCGTGGTGCTGGCCCGACGGCGTCGCCCGAGCCACCAGCCCTCACCCCCTTGGTGGACGGCGCGGAGCACGGCGATCGCTGCCAGCGCCGAGGCGCACCACAGTGCCGCCGTGAGCACTCGGTTCCGGTCGACGCCGAGCGCAGCCGTGAACACGAACATGACGCCGGCCGGCACCACCGCCTCGGCCCTGCCGTGGGCTCTAAAGGCGAAGGCGTCGGCGAGGACGGCGACCAACGCGATCCCGACTGCGGCGGCCACCGTGAACGCGCTGCGACTCGGGACCGGTGCGACAGCGGTCGGGAACTGGGCCCAGACCAGCCGCACGTCGAACCGGAAGGCGTCGAGCGTGGCGGCGGTCGGCAGACCGAGGCGCAGCGTGTCCGGGTAGAACGCGATCGTCATGACGACCGCGGTGGCGACCAGCGCGATTGGGACAGCCAGCCAGCCGGGGGTCCTGGCCCACCGAAGCGCAAGGGATGCGCCGTGCCCGGCGATGGCGACGGCCACGAGTGGCTGCCAGAAGCCCCAGCCGGAGAAGACCCGGCTCAGCCCGAGAATGGTCACCACGGTCACTGCGGCCAGCAGGGCAGTCGCGACGACGTGGTCGAGGTCGAGCGCTGGGCGCCGGGTCCGGTCGCTCACCGCCAGCCTCCAGCGCCGCTGGGAGCGGGGTCGGTCGTTGCGCGGTGGCCGGCCAGCCGGGCCCACGACTCGATGAAGCGTTCGTCGTCGCTCGCGTCGACCACGAACCGTCCGGACAGGCCCGGCGTGCTGGCGGTGCAGACCAGCACCATGACGTCGTCGGGAGTGAGCGCCGTGCGCATCGCGTCGACTGGTTGCCCGGAGGGACGGCTGGTGACGAGCAAGACGATGCCGATCCCGTCGCCGAAGCGCCCCCCGGTCGGGGGTTCGAGCTCTGACGCCGCTGGCTCGACCATGGCGAGCCAGCGCAGTGCCATGTCGGCGACCTCGGGTCCGCGCATGTCGACCCCGGAGGAGACGAATCTCGTGATCAGCCCCGAGACGGAGGCTCCCGTGACCAAGGATGCGGCTACGGAGACGGCCCGCTCGAACTCCTCGGGGTCGTCGCGACGGGTGGCATCGAACACGATGGTGCATCGCCGCATGCCCTCGGGGGAGGTCTCCTTCACGATCCAGTCGTTCGAGCGCGCAGATGCCTTCCAGTCGACGCGGCGAAGGTCGTCGCCGACCGAGTAGGGGCGCAGCGAATGGAACTCGGTGCCGCTCTGCCCGAGCGTCTTCACGCGCACGAACTCGCCCAAGGTGCCGCCGATCGAGCCGTCGCCGAAATCGACCGGTTGGTGGTGCGGGGTCACCAGCAGCTCGATCGTGCCCGGCAGCGTCGTGGTGCGGCTTGCCAGTCCGAGCACGTCCGACCGGCGCACTCGCAGCGGACCGGCCGACACGATGCCGCGTGTCGATGTCGGCAGGCGGTACGCCGCAACCGTTCGCTCACCGGCCCGAAGCGGCGCGAGGTTCATCGATGCGCCCGCCGAACCAACGGGCTCCCACAGCCTGAGCACCGGTGATCGCCGATGGCCGTCGTTGACGACGAGGAGGTCGACGCGCGCCGGCTCTCCGGCGCGGACGACGCTCGGGACGAGCGACCGCTGGGCGCGTAACCTCGGAAATGGTCGGGCGGTCGCTGCGGCCGCCCACACGACGGCGACGAGGATTGCGACGGCGAGCACGTAGAGCTCGATGACACCGAAGAGGCGCCCGAGTGCCACGGCAAGGGAGGCCGCGGCGACGGCGCCCCATCCCGATCTGGTGAGCATCAGCGTCCGGTTGGTACGGGGACGGAGGCGAGTACTTCGCGAACCGCCATCTCGGCCGTGAGACCTCGAGCAGAAGCATCGGGACGCACCAGGACACGGTGAGCGAGGACCGCTGTGGCGACGGCCTTGACGTCGTCGGGGATCGCAAAGTCGCGGGCGTTGGCGGCAGCGCGTGACCGCACCGCCCGGGCCAGCTGCAACGTTGCTCGCGGCGACAGCCCGAGACTCAGCCCTGGGTGGCGTCGGCTGGCATCGGAGAGGTCGACGAGGTATCCCTTCAACGGATCGGCCAGGTGCACGCGCCGGACGAGCGCCGTCATGGCCTGCACCTCCTCGGTCGTCACGACAGGGGAGAGCTGGGCGAGCACGTCGGCAGCGCCGAAGTTGTCGAGCATCGTGAGCTCGGCCTCCCGACCCGGATATCCGAGGGAGAGCCGCATCAGGAATCGGTCGAGTTGGCTCTCCGGAAGCCGGTAGGTGCCCTCTTGCTCGACCGGGTTCTGTGTGGCGATCACCATGAATGGGCTCGGCAGCAGGTACGAGCGGCCCTCGGCGCTCACCTGTCGTTCCTCCATCGCCTCGAGCAGCGCCGACTGGGTCTTGGGGGAGGCACGATTGATCTCGTCGGCGAGCACGATGTTGGCGAACAGCGGTCCGGGCTGGAAGACGAAGGACTCGGTCGAGCGCTGAAGAATGCTCACTCCGACGAGGTCGGTCGGCAAGAGGTCGGGAGTGAACTGCACCCGCTTCCAGGTGCAGTCGACCGATGCGGAGAGCGCCTTCGCGAGGCTCGTCTTGCCGACTCCCGGCACATCTTCGATCAGTAGGTGGCCCTCGGCGAGGAGGCACATCACCGACAGGTCGATCGCATCGCGCTTGCCATGGACAACCCGAGCGACGTTCGCGGTGATTGCCTCGAAGAGCGATGCGAAGGTGGCGGGAGGTGCAGCAGCCGGGCTGCCCGCAGCAGGCCCGCCGATCGCATCAGGCGAGGTCATGGTTCCACCAGCGTAGACGGCCGCTGGCCGGACGCGTCGTCGCCTGGCCGCTACGCTCGGCTCGTGCGAGAGCTGTACCTCGGGATCGATATCGGGGGCACCAAGCTTGCTGCTGGCGTGGTCGACGAGAACGCCCAAATCCTGGTCCGCGACCGCGTCCCGACACCGACTCGCGACGTCTGGCCCGCGGTCATGCGCCTCGTGAAGCGGGTGCTGGCAGCCTCGCCCGAGCGACCCGTTGCGTGTGGTGTCGGGTGCGGAGGGCCGATGGCGCCGCTGGAGGGCACGGTCTCGCCACTGCACATCCCGTCGTGGCGCGGATTCCCGCTGCGCGAGTTCGCCGAGCAGTTGACCGGTATGCCCGTCGTGGTCGACAACGACGCCAAGGCACTGGCGCTCGCCGAGGCCTGGCGAGGTGCTGCTGTCGGTGTCGACGACTTCATCGGCATGGTCGTAGGCACCGGCGTCGGCGGCGGGATCGTGAGCGGTGGGCGTCTGCTCCAGGGTCGGCTGGGCAATGCGGGGCACATCGGCCACGTGGTGGTCGAGCCCGATGGTCGACCGTGCAGGTGCGGCGGGTTCGGGTGCCTCGAGGCCTACTGCAGCGGGCCGGCCATCGAAGCCGAGACGGGACGGGCCCCGCAGCGTGCCTCCGCAGCGATCATGGAGCGCACCGGGATGCTCGTCGGGCGGGCGCTGTCGTCCGTCGGAGCGGTTGTCGACCTCAAGTTGGCCGTCGTCGGGGGCTCGGTCGCGCTCGGGTTCGGCCCGACGTTCTTCGACGCCGCGCAGGCCGAGCTCGACGCCCGGGCGAAGTTGAGCTTCACTCGAGGCTTTCGGATCGTGCCTGCGCAACTCGGCGACGGAGCGCCCCTCATCGGTGCCGGTGCGCTCGCTCGGTTCGCCTCCGCACCACCTACCCACAGGTAACATCAGGTCATGCGTCCGACCTACACCCCCGAAGCAGAGGCCTACCGCGAGAAGGTCCAGGCATTCCTCGCCGAGAAGCTGCCGTCCAACTGGCGAGGCATCGGCCAGCTCGAGGGGAGCGAGCTCGAGCACTTCGTCGCCGAGTGGCGCCAGACCCTGTTCGAGGGCGGCTATCTCGCACCCGGTTGGCCGGTCGAGTTCGGCGGGGGCGGGTTGTCGGCGCTCGAGCAGGTGATCCTGGGGGAGGAGTTTGCCCGTGCCGGTGTGCCCACCGGCGGCCCGAACGACGTCTTCGGCATCCAGATGCTCGGCAACACGTTGTTGCAGTGGGGGACGCCCGAGCAGAAGGCGCACTACCTGCCGCGCATCCTGTCGGGCGAGGACACCTGGTGCCAGGGCTACTCCGAGCCCAACGCCGGCAGCGACCTGTCGAACCTCGGGCTGCGGGCGCAGCTCGACGGCGACCAATGGATCTTGAACGGCCAGAAGATCTGGACCTCGGCAGGTCACCTCGCCGACCACATCTTCACCCTCGCCCGTACCGATCCCGACGCCCCGCGGCACAAGGGCATCTCGTTCCTGCTGGTCGACATGCGCCAGCCGGGGGTCGAGGTCCGTCCGATCCGGATGATCTCGGGGGAGAGCGAGTTCAACGAGGTGTTCTACACCGATGCCACCACCCCTCGGGAGGAAGTCGTCGGCGGAGTGAACAACGGCTGGGCTGTTGCCATGACCCTGCTCGGCTTCGAGCGCGGTGAGGCTGCAGCGACGCTGCCGATCCGCTTCCAGTCCGAGCTCGACCGCCTGCTGCTGTTGGCCAAGGAGCACGGGGTGGCCGACGACCCGCGGATCCGGCAGCGCCTGGCAGCGTGTTACGCAAAGGTGCAGATCATGCGCTTCAACGGCATGCGCGTCCTCACTCGCTTCCTGGCCGGCCATCACCCTGGCCCCGACGGAGCGATCTCCAAGCTCTACTGGAGCGAGTACCACAAGGAGATCACCGAGTTGGCAATCGACATTCTGGGTGCTCATGCGCTCGTCCCGGAGGGGCGCAAGCCGTCGTCGAGCTTCCAGGCCGACGATGCCGGCGCACCGAACACCACCTGGAGCTGGGTGGGCACCTTCTTGAACGCCCGGGCGGGCACGATCTACGCCGGCTCGTCGCAGATCCAGCGGAACATCGTCGGCGAGATGGTCCTCGGCCTCCCCAAGGAGCCCCGCTGACGGCGCCGGCTCGGCTCTCCCTCGGTCAGGTCCTCGGCCTGGCTCGAGCCATCGGGCGGCACCCTGCCTTGTGGGGCACGGCGGTCCGTCAGGCTGCCCGGTTGGCGCCGTCCGGCTGGTGGAGGCGAGCCCCGTTCCTCCCGGTCCCGTCGGGGCCATACCTCGAGTTCCGAGCCGTCACCCAGTATGGAGCGGGGGATCGACCACCGACAGCAACTGATGTGGTGGACTACCTTGCGTGGTGCAAGCGGGTCGACCGATGAGGCGGAGACCTCGGTGTGGTGTCGCAGTCCCGGCGCGGTGGCGAAGGTAACGCCGAGCCATGGCGAGCGCGCTGGTCCTCAATGCGACGTACGAGCCGCTCTCGGTGGTCTCATCACGTCGCGCCGTCTGGCTGGTGCTTGCCGACAAAGCCGACATCGTCGAGCACGATGGCTCCGAGCTTCGCTCGATCTCGCGATCGCTGCCAGTACCAACGGTGATCCGCCTGCGCTACGTGGTCCGAGTCCCGTACCACCGTCGCGTGGCGCTGTCCCGCCGAGCCGTGTTCGCGCGCGACGACCATCGATGCCAGTACTGCGGCGGCAACGCCGACTCGATCGACCACATCGTTCCTCGGTCGCGGGGCGGTGGCCACTCATGGGACAACGTGGCTGCGGCGTGCCGCGCCTGCAATCTCTCCAAACGCGACCGCACCCCGGCCGAGGCGGGCATGCCGCTCGCCCGGCCCGCGTGCGTGCCGCGCGAACTGGCCTGGGTCAGTGTCGCCGTCCAGCGGGTGCCGGACGCCTGGAAGCCATATCTCGCCCGAGCGAGCTGAGCCCTTCCCACGGCTGCCCCGTTGCCGGGCTGCGACGCTCTGTGGCGCGTGAGGTCGCTCGTGGCTGAGCGTGGTTGGCTGATCGAGCGGGTGTGTGCATCGGCCACCGAGCTACATGCATGGGAGCCGCCCCCTGCAGCCCGGATCGCCCGGTGGAGCGAGGTCGATGCGTCTGCGTTGGTGCTCGGTTCCGCGCAGAGCCCGACGACGATCGACCTCGAGGCATGCGCGCGGCTCGGCATCGAGGTGGTGCGCCGTCGCAGCGGCGGCGGAGCAGTGCTGACACTGCCGGGTGAGCTTGTCTGGCTCGATGTGGTCGTCCCTGCCGGAGATCCGCTCTGGGACGACGACATCGGACGATCGATGTGGTGGTTCGGCGACATGTGGGCCGCCGCCTTCGGCGCCTGTGGAATCCAGGCAGCGGAGGTGCATCGAGGCCCACTCGTGCGTACGCCATGGTCGTCGACCGTGTGCTTCGAGGGGCTCGGACCCGGAGAGGTGGTGGTGGGCGGACGCAAGGCGGTCGGGATCAGCCAGCGCAGAACACGCCACTGGGCGCGACTCCAGGCTGCGGTCCATCTGCGGTGGCGCCCCGAACTGCTGACGACGCTTGTGGGGGAAGCACTTCCCGAGGGGACGGAGCTCCGGGCGCCGTTCTGCCTCGCAATCGACCACGTCGACGCTGTTCGGGCCGAGATCGAGCGGCGACTCGTCGAGCGCTGACCACTCCGATGGAGCGGTGTGCTCTCAGGGGGAGAAGGTCTTCCCCGCGCTCGCTGCCTTCTCTTCCTTACGGTTCTCGATGCCGGCCTTCACGAGGATGATCGGCAGGATGAAACCGGCGAGGAGTGCGCCGAGCCACACGATCACGGTCGCCGCGATCCAGGTGGAGACTCCTTCGATGTCGAAGCCGTCGGTGACCGCATCGGTGACGAGCAGCCCGACGTACGTGGTGACCAGGGCGATGGCGCCGAGGAGCGCCGGGGCGTTCTTGCGGGCGATGTTCACGACGAGCGGCCCCGCGATGACTGCCACCACGGTGAAGATTGCGACTGCGAGGAAGAACGGACCGGGGTCGGCGGTCATGTCGTTCAGCACCCAGATGGCGATGAGGAGGCCGACCGCATTGGCGACCAGGTTGATGACGGTGGAGATGAGAAGTCTGATCACAGCGGCAGCATAACCATCGCTCCGCAGAGGGCAAGCGAATGCTGGTCTTTCCTCCCTGAGGGGTGATCCGGGGTACGATCCGGGTGTCGGAAGTCGCTGCCCGGGCCAGTCCTGGTGCGCGGCGGCTCGCCGGCGTCCCGGTCCGTTGCCGACTCCCGATCGCAACGGACCGGGACTTCGTCGCGCTGACGTCGCGACCGATCACCACCTGGCGTGCACGACGTCGGGCTGTCCCTTCGACCGGGCATCGAGCCGACCCTGGGCGCGTACGGCTGTGGGCCGTCCGCGATCCGTGGGAACGGGCCCCAGTGGGGCTCTGGGGAGCGCCGTGGGGGCCGATGTGGGGTGAAGTGGGGGAAAGAGTTGACAAGTGGGGGGAAATGGGGGAAGAATGGGGGGCATGTGGGGAGGCGTGGGTCCTGGATGCACCGTGAGGTGGACGGATCGCATGCCGCGACGGCCAGAGGTGCGGCGTGGTGCTGTTCGTCGGAACCCATGAGCGTCAGCTCGACGACAAGGGTCGTCTCGCATTGCCGGCACCGTTTCGCGCGCACCTCGGCGAGCACTGCTACCTGGTGTTCGGCGACGACCAGTGCGTCAACGTCGTGCCATCGACGACCTTCGAGCAGATGGCCGAGCAGTTGATGTCCCGGGTCGAGCGCGGCGAGGTGTCGTTGCAGCGTCAGCGCGCTGTCTCATCGAGCGCAACGCTGGTCACCGTCGACAAGCAAGGCCGGGTCGGCATCGACGAGAAGCTGCGTGCGTACGCCGGTCTGGCGACCGAGCAGAAGGTCGTCGTCACAGGCAACTTCCGGGTGATCGAGATCTGGTCGCCCGATCGCTTCGCCCGCGTGAACGCTGCGGGGACGAGCGACCTCGCGGGGGAGTCCGTGCGATGAGCGCCACCGGCCGCGCAGCCGACCAGACCGCCGTGATCCCGTGCGGATCCCGTACGACGAAGGAGGACCGAGGAACCACGACCCCTGCGGCTCGGCCGCAGCGATGACGTACCACATCGATACCGCAGGCCGAGCGTCTCGGCCTGTCCGCAGCCCGTCGGCCGGCAGGATGGTCAGCCCCACTCCGCCCGCTAGCCGTCTCGTCGTCCGGGGAGACATCCCGGCGACACCCGCCGACCGGCGGGCTGCGGACAGGCCGGCCCGCACCGGTGGCCCGGTACCTCGACCTGAGGGCATGGCGGGATGAGCGACGAGTTCGCCCACCAGCCCGTCATGGCAGAGGAGATCCTCGGGATCTTCTCCGAGGTCCCGCCCGGCTGGATCCTCGATGCCACCCTCGGTGGCGGAGGCCATGCGCACCTGCTCCTCGAACGGTACCCCCATCTCAACGTCCTTGGGCTCGACCAGGACGAGACGGCGCTCGCTGCAGCTCGGAAGCGACTCACTCACTTCGGTGACCGTGTCGCAACAGCCCACATGCGGTTCGACCACCTCGAACAGGCCATGGCAGCACTCCACATCCCGTCGCTCTCCGGAGCCCTGTTCGATCTCGGGGTCAGCTCACCGCAGCTGGATCGACCCGAGCGCGGCTTCTCCTACCGGCACGCAGCAGACCTCGACATGCGAATGGACCGCACCCAGAAGTGGTCGGCCGCCGATGTGGTGAACGGGTACGACGAGGTGGCGCTCATCGAGATCCTTCGTCGCTACGGTGACGAGCGCTTCGCGCCACGGATCGCCCGGGCGATCGTGGCTGCTCGACCCGTCGAGACGACGACCCAGCTCGCCGAGATCGTGGTGGCAGCCATCCCTGCTGCCGCCCGACGCACCGGAGGCCACCCGGCAAAGCGGACGTTCCAGGCCATTCGCATCGAGGTCAACCAGGAACTGGAAGTCCTCCCGGAGGCCCTCGATGCTGCGATCGACAACACCGCGATCGGCGGGCGCGTCGCGGTGCTCTCGTACCACTCCGGTGAGGACCGCATCACCAAAGAGCGGATGCGTGCAGCCGAACGTGGTGACTGCGTCTGCCCTCCCGAACTTCCGTGTATCTGCGACGCGGTGCAGACGGTGAGACTCGTCCGGGGTGTGCCGCGCCGGCCGAGCGAGGCCGAACAACAGTCGAACCCTCGAGCTCGAAGCGCACGGCTTCGCGTGGTCGAGCGGATCGCGCCGGGCCGTCGTTCGTCGGGACGGCGCTGACATGGCGCTCGCCGTCCGTTCTCCCGAGTCCATCCGCGCTCTCCGGCCGGACGTCGCCCGACCAGCAGGTGCTGGTCGTCCGAACCTCACAGTCGTCCCTCGTCGGCGCCGCGCCGTGGGCATCGCCGTGCTCGTCGCCGCCTTCATCGCGACTTCGATGCTGGGTGCCGCTGCCTTCCAGGTCTACCTCGCTCAGGCGCAACTGCAGCTCGACCAGCTCGATCGCGAGATCCGCGACACCACGGCTCGCTACGAGCAGCTTCGCCTCGAGCGGGCGGAGCTTCGCTCGCCCGGCAACCTGCAGGCCATCGCCGAGCAGTGGCAGCTCCAGCCCGACGGATCGGCGTCGTTCATGGTGTTGTCCCCTGAGGTGCTGGCTGTTGCCAAGCAGTCGAGCGCCCTACTCGACCCCGGGTACAGCTCCGAGCGCGAGCTGCTCGAGCAGTTCCGCACTGTCAAAGCGTTTCAGGGATCCGCACCGTGACGCGTCGGGCCTCCGAGCCGCACCAGGCGCATCGTTCCCATCGGCGCAGCGCTCACCATCCGCGCTCGTCGTCCTCGACATCCGCAGCGACACCTCGCGGGGTCGAGGCGCGTCGGCCGGTCGCCCCCCGACCGGCCGACGAACGAAGCTCGGGACGTCGTGCACGCCCGACGCCGGCCCAGGGTCGGACGACGGCCCCGCAGAGGGCTCCGTTGCGGGTCGCTTCGGTGCAGGGTTCGAAGGGCGCACCGCCGCGGCACCGTCAGCGTCGTTCGATCGACGCGCCGCGGCTGTTCCAGCAGCGCTTCAAGGCGGGCGACGCCAGGCGACGCCTGTTCGCGGTCTTCGCCATCGCCGCGGTGGTGTTCGGGGCGATCGTGCTCCGTGTGGTGCAGTTGCAGACGATCGGTGCCTCGGAGCTGCGCGATGCCGGCCGCAACCAGCGGACGACTCAGCTCACGCTGCAGGCTCAGCGGGGTGTCATCTTCGACCGCAACGGTGACGAGTTGGCGATGTCGATTCCGTCGACGACCGTCACTGCGAACCCCAAGCTCGTGACGGACCCGGGTGGCACGGTCGAGGCGCTGTCGAAGCTCCTCCAGTTGTCGGAGGCCAAGCGGGAGTCGCTGCTCCAAGCCTTCACGGTGAAGGACAAAGGGTTCGTGTATGTCGCCCGGCAGATCTCCGATGCCGAGGCCGCCGTTCTGGCGCGACTCGATCTCAACGGCATCGACCTCGTGGCCGAAGACAAGCGCATCATGCCGACTGGAGAGGTCGGCCGGAGCGTGATCGGCCGCACCGACCCCGATGGTGCCGGCACGGCAGGTATCGAGCTCCAATACGACGAGCTGCTGACCGGCGTCGATGGCGAGATGGTGCGCCAGCACGATCGTCGCGGCCGCTCGCTCGTGGGGACCGAGACGACCTCGGTCGATCCGGTGCCCGGCCAGGACGTCGTGTTGACCCTCGATCGCTCGGTGCAGCATGTGGTCGAGCAGCAGATGTTGCTCCAGGTGCAGACACTCGGGGCGCGAGGTGGAACTGCTGTCGTCCTGTCGACCAAGACGGGCGACGTGATCTCGATGGCCAGCATCCGCCGCAACGACGAGACCGGCGAGTACATAGTGTCGAGCGGCAACCTTGCAGCGGTCGACGCCGCTGAGCCCGGATCGGTGGTGAAGGCTGCCACCGTCGCTGCAGCCATGAACGAGGGCGTGGTCACGGCCGACACACCGTTCGAGATCCCGTGGCGCAAGCAGTACTCCGACACCATGCTTCACGACGCCGAGCAGCACCCGACCGAGGTCTGGCCGGTGTCGCGGATCCTCGCGGAGTCATCGAACATCGGCACCATCGAGGTGATGCTGCGGATGGGTGATTCCCGCGGCGAGCGCAAGCAGCGGCTGCACTCGTACCTGCAAGCCTTCGGTCTGGGGGAGCGCACAGCGCTCGACTTCCCGGGTGAGTCCGGAGGTCTGATGAAGGACTGGTCCGAATGGGAAGGGGCCGAGCAGTACACGATGGCGTACGGCCAAGGACTCGCTTCGACGTCGATCCAGCTCGCCGCAGCGATCAACGTGATCGCCAACGGTGGGGTCTACGTGGCGCCACGCCTGCTCCAAGCGACGATCGGTCCGGACGGGGCCATCAGCACGGCACCTCCCTCGGCGACCCATAGGGTCGTTCGTGGCGAGGTTGCGGCAGAGGTCACAACGATGATGGAGCAGGTCGTCTGCTCCGGTACCGCCACACGCGCCCAGGTGAAGGGGCTGTCGGTGGCCGGCAAGACGGGAACCGGCCTCAAGGCACAGGCCAACGGGACGTACGAGAACGAGCAGGGGGAGCGCGCCTACTACGCGTCGTTCGTCGGCTTCTTCCCGGCCGAGGACCCCCAGGTGACGGTCCTCGTGTCGATCGATGAGCCGCCGGGTGCCGATGGCCAGTTGACCCGGTTCGGTGGCACCGCTGCCGCCCCGGTCTTCGCGAAGATCGCCCCCACGATCATGCGCGAGATGAAGATCACCCCACCCGCCTCGGGTGGGGGCTGCGACGGGGGCTGACATGGGCCGTCCGCTCTCGTCGATCCTCGCCGAACTCCGCGGCGGGCCTACGTACCGCGTCGTCGGCGATCCGGACAAGGCGATCGTCGGCGACGTCACCATCGATTCCCGAGAGGTGGTTCCTGGAGCGCTGTTTTGCTGCCTGCCGGGAAGCCATGTCGACGGGCATGAGTTCGCTGCGGCAGCGGTGGCGGCCGGTGCCGCAGCGATCCTGAGCGAGCGGGAACTGCCGGTGTCGGTGCCCCAGGTGATCACCACCGACTCCCGTCGGCTGACGGGCTGGGTGGCGGCTGCCTGCCACGGACATCCCTGCGACGACCTGCTGATGGTCGGCGTGACGGGCACCAACGGCAAGACGACCACCTCCCACCTGATCGGTTCGGTGTTGCGGCACGCCGGCAGGAAGACCGAAGTGCTCGGCACGCTGTCGGGTCGGCACACCACCCCCGAGGCCACGGTCTTGCAGCGCGGGCTTGCAGCGTGGCGCGACTCCGGCGTCGACGCTGTGGTGATGGAGGTTTCGTCCCACGCGCTGGTGCTCGGTCGAGTCGCCGGCGCGCACTTCGATGTCGCCGTGTTCACCAACCTCGGCCGCGACCACCTCGACCTGCACGGCACCATCGAGCAGTACTTCGCCGCCAAGGCGCAACTCTTCGTCGCTGGACTGAGCGACTTCGGCATCGTGAACGCCGACGACGTCCACGGACGACTGTTGCTCGACGCGGCTCCCATCCCGATGCGGGC
>JBBATY010000002.1:97912-122176 GCA_040398525.1 Ilumatobacteraceae bacterium
GCGCGTCGTGCAGCCGCAGGTGGTCGGGTGATCGTCGTGTTCGGCTGTGGGGGAGACCGCGACCGCGAGAAGCGCCCGGAGATGGGCGAGGTGGCTGCGGCCCTTGCCGACATCGCCGTCGTGACGTCCGACAACCCGCGCTCGGAGGAGCCGCTGTCGATCATCAATGCCATCCTCGACGGGGTCCCCTCCGACTACCGTGACCGCGTGCAGACCGAACCCGACCGTGCTCGAGCCATTGCCGTAGCCCTCGGTGCCGCCCGGACGGGGGACGTGGTCCTCATCGCCGGCAAGGGCCATGAGACCACGCAGATCGTGGGCGACCAAGCGCTCGCCTTCGATGATCGAGCGGTTGCCGCATCGCTGTTGGAGCAGCTTCGATGATCGCAGTCATGATCTCTGCGGCGACGGCGATGGCGGTTGCGCTTCTCGGGACCCGGACGCTCATCACCTTCTTCCGTAATCGGGGGAAGGGGCAGCCGATCCTGGGCAAGGAAGACCGTGGTCCGGACCATCACCTGAGCAAGCAGGGCACCCCCACGATGGGTGGCCTCGCCATCATCAGCGCAGCGTTCGTCGGCTGGGTGGTGGCCCACCTCCGGCGTGGCCTCGCCTTCTCCGACCAAGCGATGATCATCTGGGTCGGCATTCTCGTGATGGCCTTCATGGGCTTCCTCGACGACTACATCAAGGTGAAGCGCTCACACAACCGAGGCATCTTCTGGAAGCGCAAGAGCTACATCACCCTCGGGCTGGCCGTGCTGATCGCCGTGGGGCTCGTCGCCGGAACCGGTATCAGCGAGACCCTCTCCTTCACCCGTGCCGACCTGCCGGGTTGGGATCTGCACTGGGCGCTCTGGGTGATCTGGGCGGGGTTGATCATCTGGAGCACCACCAACGCCGTCAACGTCACTGACGGCCTCGACGGCCTCGCCGGCGGCTCGGCGCTGCTGGGCTTCATCGCCTTCGCGATCATCGCCTACTGGGCGTTTCGTAACCCGGATATCTACCCGGCCGTGGTGAATCCGCTCGACCTGGCGGTCGTGGCAGCCGGCTTTGCCGGGGCGTGTGCGGGCTTCCTCTGGTACAACGCAGCACCTGCTCGGATCTTCATGGGCGACGTGGGTGCGCTCGGCGTTGGCTCGGCGCTCGCGCTGCTGGCGCTCGGCACCAATACGCAGCTGTTGCTGGTGCTGATCTGCGGCCTCAACGTCATGGAGGCGGGGTCGGTGGCGATCCAGATGGGTGTCTTCAAGGCGTCTGGCCGCACCCGCCGGTTGTTCCGCATGTCGCCCGTCCACCACCACTTCGAGCTCGTCGGCTGGCCGGAGACCACCGTGATCATCCGCTTCTGGATCATCTCGGGTATTTGCGTGGCCACGGCGCTGGCGATCTTCATCGGTGATTTCACCCGCCTGGAGCAGTTGCGTTGAGTGGTCCGACGGCGCTCGTCTACGGCCTCGGGATCGCCGGTGAGTCGACTGCTCGGGCGCTGCTCGGGCGCGGCTACGACGTTCGGGTGGCCGATGATGTCGCCGACTCCTCGCGGCGCGTGCGCGCCGAGCGGCTGGGGGTCGAGCTGATCGAGGGTCCAGACGACGTGGCGATCGACCGCCTGCTGGTGGGGGCCGACCTCCTCGCACCTGCACCTGGTGTGCCCGAGACCCATCGGGTCATCGCCGCTGCGGAGCGCCTCGGTGTGTCGGTGCGCACCGAGATCGACCTCGCCTACGAATGGGAACAGGACCGTCCCGGCGGGCCGCGACCCATCGTGGCGATCACCGGCACGGACGGCAAGACCACGACCACGATGCTCGTCGCCGCCCTGCTCGAGGCTGGCGGGCTGCGCACTCGTGCCGTCGGCAACACCGAGGTGCCGTTCGTCGAAGCGCTCGGAGACGACGTCGACGCGTTCGCCGTCGAGTGCAGCAGCTTCCGCCTCAACTGGATCGACTGCTTCCGCGCCGAGGCGGCAATCTGGCTCAACCTCGCACCCGACCATCAGAACTGGCACCGGTCGATGGCGAGCTACGAGGCAGCGAAGGCTCGGATCTGGGAGCATCAGCGACCGGCCGATGTCGCCATCGGGTGGAGCGGCGACCCCACGGTCATGGCCCGTCTGCGCAGCGCACCGGGTCGTCATGTCACCTTCGGGCTCGACGACGGCGAGTACCGGGTCGAGGGCGAGGGTGACCAGCGCCAACTGTGTGGGCCGAGCGGGTCGTTCGCGTCCGTCACGTCGCTCGCCCGGCGCTTCCCTCACGATCTCACCAATGCGCTTGCTGCATCTGCGGCCTGCCTCGAAGCTGGCCTGGTGTCGCCCGACCGCATCGATGACGGCCTCGGCTCGTTCCGGACCCCGCCGCATCGGATCGAGCCGCTCGGAGCCCACGACGGCGTGGAGTGGTTCAACGACTCGAAGGCGACCTCTCCGCATGCCGCCCTGACGGCCATCAGGTCGTTCGAGTCGATCGTGCTCATCGCCGGCGGCCGCAACAAGGGCCTCGACCTCGCGTCGCTCGGGAGCGAGATGCACCGCATCAGGGCGGTCGTTGCGATCGGCGAAGCGGCCGACGAGGTCGCCGCCGCGTTCGTCGGCTCCCGACCGGTCGAGCGGGCCGACTCGATGGTCGACGCTGTGCGGGTCGCTGCCGGGTTGGCAACTGCCGGCGACACGGTCCTGCTCTCGCCTGCGTGCGCGAGCTTCGACTGGTACCCGGACGGCGGATATCCGGCCCGTGGCGACGACTTCAAGCGGTGCGTCGCCGCCCTCGGAGAGGAGCGCTCAGCATGAGCACGTCGAGTGCTGCGATGGCCGACCGTCGACGCCTGGCAGCGTCGCGTGCCGCCGCCAAGCGGCGGCATCCTGCGACCCGTCCCGTGAGCGTGGCCCCGGCATCACCTCCGCCGACCACGTATTACGTGATCGCCGTCGTGGTGGCCACCTTCGTGATGCTGGGTCTGGTCATGGTGCTGTCAGCCTCGTCGATCCAGCAGTTCCATCGAGGCCAGTCGCCGTGGAGGATCTTCAACCGGCAGGCGATGTGGGCGGGTCTCGGCCTGCTCGCCCTACTCACCTGTGCCCGCTTGCCGTACCGGGCCTGGCGCCGCCTCGTCACGTGGATGCTGATCGGAGCGTTCGTGATGATGGCGCTGCCCCTCGTGCCCGGCCTCGGTTCCGAGGTCAACGATGCGCAGGCGTGGGTAGCGATCGGGCCGTTCAGCTTCCAGCCGTCGGAGTTCCTGAAGCTCGCCGTGCTCGTGTACTGCGCCGACCTGCTCACCAAGAGAGCGGACGAGATGGGCGATCTCGGACGGACGCTGGTCCCGGCGATCTGGGTTGCGCTCGCCGGCTCGGCGCTCTGCCTCCTGCAGGGCGACCTCGGTTCGGCGATCGTGCTTGCCGGCATCGTGTTCGGCGTGGCGTTCGTCGGAGGCGCACCGCTCACCCCGATGGTGGCGACGGCCCTCGGAGGCGCCGGGCTCGCGATGCTCTTCGTGCTGAGCAGCACCCGGCGGTTCAACCGCTTCACGTCGTTCCTCGACATCACTGGCAACCGCGACTACCTCGCCTACCAGCAGTACCAGGCGATGATCGGCATCGCCCAGGGGGGCGCCACGGGCGCTGGGCCGGGGCGAGGCCTGAACAAGCTCGGCGACTTCCTGCCGCTTGCGCACAGCGACTTCATCTTCGCTGTCATCGCCGAGGAGCTCGGGCTGATCGGTGTCGTCGCGGTGCTCGGTGGGTTCCTGATCTTCACCTTCTGCGGCGTGCAGGTAGCGCTCGCCGCGCACGACCGGTTCGGAGCTCTCGTCGCAGGTGGGATCTCTGCCTGGTTCGTGTTGCAGACCCTGATCAACGTGGGTGGAGTGACCGGAGTACTTCCTGTGACCGGTCTCACCCTGCCCTTCTTCTCGGCGGGTGGCACATCGTTGTTCGTGAGCATGGCAGCGGCGGGCATGTTGCTGAACGTGGCTCGTCACGCCCGATGAGGCCGCGCTCGGAGGGTGATGAGGCGATGTGCTTCGCTGTCGTCACCGGAGGAGGGACCGCCGGTCACGTGCTCCCTGCGATCGCCATCATGGACCGCCTGGTCGAGTCGGGCCATCCTGCGAGCTCGCTGCACCATGTGGGGACGACCCGGGGCATCGAAGCCCGTCTGCTTCCGGCCTCGGGCTTTGCCTCGACCCGTTTCGACGTGGTCGGCCTGCAGCGTTCGCTCGACTGGCGCAACGTGTTGTTCGTCCCGAAGCTGGTGCGTTCCACCTGGCAGGCGTGGCGTCTGCTCGGCCGGTTGCGGCCTCGAGTGGTCGTGAACGTCGGCGGGTACGCCAGCATGCCGGCGACACTGGCCGCCTTCATGCGGCGTCGACCCGTCGTGGTCGTCAGCTACGACCAGCGTCCCGGCTTGGCCTCGCGGGTGTCGGCGCGCTTCGCAACGGCTGTCGCCGCCGCGTTCCCGGACTCGCCGCTCCCGAGGGCTCGCACGACAGGCGCTCCGATCCGCCGCGATGTCATCGCGGTCGATCGCACGGGCCACAGACAGGCGGCGCGCGAAGCGCTCGGGCTGCCAGAGGGCCGGTTCGTCCTCACGGTCTTCGGAGGTTCGTTGGGCGCACAGGCGATCAACACGGCGGTTGTCGGCTTGCTCGAGCACTGGGCGGACAGAGGCGACCTCTGCATCCACCATGTCGTCGGGGAGCGCTGGGTGGGCGAGATGCCACCACCTCGATGGTCTGGCGAGGGCATCATGTACCGCGTGATTGGCTACGAAGACCGGATGCCCCTGCTGTTCGCAGCCTCCGACCTGATGGTGACGCGTGCCGGAGCGAGCACCATCGCCGAGCTGGCTGCGACGGGAACCCCTGCGGTCATCGTGCCGTGGCCGGGTGCGGCCGAGAACCATCAGCTCGACAATGCCCGCACCCTCACCGACCATGGGGCGGCTGTGCTGCTCGAACAGCACGAGCTCGACGCCGACCGCCTTGCCGCGCTGATCGACGAGCTTCGGGCCGAGCCCCAGCGTCTTGCCGACATGTCGCGGCAGGCGTACATCGAGGGCGAGCGCCATCGCGGCGACTCGCTGCTCCGCGTGATCGAGGAGGCGGCGCAATGACCTCGCTCCCGAAGGCACCGCTCGATCTGTCGCAGCCGCAGCGGCTGCACGTCGTCGGCGTGGGTGGCCCGGGGATGAGCGCGATTGCCATCGTCCTCGCCGAGATGGGTCACGTCGTGAGCGGGAGCGACATACGCGAGCGTCCGGTCCTCGATCGCCTGCGAGCGGCCGGGGTCGCCGTCCACGTCGGCCATCAGCGGTCGCTCGTCGATGGGTGCGATGCAGTGACGTTCTCGACTGCTGTCCCGGATCGCAACGTCGAGCTCGAACAAGCTCGCCACGACGCGATCCCGGTGTTGCGCCGGGCCGGAATGCTGGCATCGGTGTGCGCCCAGGCGCGTTCGCTGGCGGTTGCCGGCACACACGGCAAGACCACCACCACCTCCATGCTGATGCTGATCTTGGCCGAGGCGCAGTTGCGGCCGAGCTTCGTGATCGGCGGCGACGTCACCGACATGGGTACGGGTGCGCAGTGGACAGCCGGGGACTGGCTCGTGGTCGAAGCCGACGAGAGCGACGGCACGCACCTCGAACTGCCCCTGTATGGGACGATCCTCACCAACGTCGAGGCCGACCATCTCGACCATTACGGATCGCTCGGCGCGATCGAGGAGAGCTTCACCCGGTATCTGCAACAGGTGCCGGGGCCTCGAGTGCTCTGCGCCGATGATCCGGTCTGCCGACGCCTGGCGAGCGAGCTGCCGGGCTCGGTCACCTACGGAACTGCTGCGGATGCCGATGTCCGCGCCGTCGACCTGCATCCTCGCGACGGGTCGTTCCGGTTCGCCGTCGAACGGGGCGGTGTACGTCTCGGAGTGGTCGACCTGCCGCTGCGCGGAGTCCACAACGTCCGCAATGCGACCGGTGCGCTCGCGATGGCACTCGAGATCGGTGTGTCCTTCGTCGACGCGGCGACGGCGTTGGCCCGCTTCGGGGGAGTGGCTCGTCGTTTCGACATCCGTGGAGCCTCCGGTGGTGCAACGCTGGTCGACGATTACGCCCACCTCCCGTCTGAGATTGCTGCCGTGTTGGCCGCAGCGAAGGGGAGCGGCGACGGGTGGAAGCGGGTGGTCGCGGTGTTCCAGCCGAACCGGTTCAACCGCATGGAGCTGCTCTGGCCCGAGTACGCCGAGGCGTTCGTCGACGCCGACGTCGTGGTGCTCACCGACATCTATGCAAGTGGGACGACACCCATCCCGGGAGTCACCGGGAAGCTGGTCGTGGATGCGGTTCTCGAGCGGCATCCGCACGCGAGGGTGGTGTGGCTGCCCAGACGAAGCGATCTCGTCGAGTTTGTCGCCCGCGAGCTCCGCGACGGCGACGTCTGCATCTCGATGGGATGCGGCGACATCGCATCCTTCCCGGCCGAGGTGCTCGAGCGGCGCGCCGAGCTCGCCGCTCGAGGCCTGTCGGCGTGACGGCCGAATCGGCCCGCCGGGCGGCGGTCGAGCAGGCTGCAGCCGTGCTCGGCCCGAGCGCCGAGCGCAACGTGCCGCTCGGTCCGATGACGACCTATCGGGTCGGCGGATCGGCAGCCCTCTTCGTCCGACCACGGACACTCGCCGACCTCGAGGTGGTCGCCGAGGCGCTCGCCGTATCCGGCCTCGCGGTGCTGGTGATCGGTCGGGGTTCGAACCTGCTGGTCGCCGACGAGGGTTTCGTCGGGATCGCGTTGTCGCTCGTGCAGCTAGGCAGCGAGATCGAGATCGACGGCGTCGACGTGTGGGCGGGGGGAGCAGTGGCGCTGCCGGTTCTGGCCCGGCGCACAGTGGCCGCTGGGCTGACAGGCTTCGAGTGGGCCGTCGGTGTCCCGGGGTCGGTCGGCGGTGGCGTGCGGATGAATGCCGGCGGCCACGGTTCGGACATGGCTGCATCCCTCGTCGAGGTCGAGTTGTTCGACCTCGAGCGGCGACGCGGTGGGCTGGTCGCCGCAACGGCGCTCGGGCTCCGCTTCCGGGGCTCGGACCTCGCCGACCACCAACTCGTCGTCCGGGCCCGCCTGCGACTGGCCGAGGGCGATCGGCAGGCAGCCGAGCGGGAGCTCGACGAGATCGTGCGGTGGCGGCGCGAGCATCAGCCCGGAGGGCAGAACGCAGGCTCGGTGTTCGTGAATCCGATCCCTGGTGAGCTGGCCGCCGGAGCGCTGATCGACCAGATCGGGCTGCGTGGGTTCCGCATCGGCACGGCGCACGTCAGCGACAAGCATGCGAACTTCATCCAAGCCGACGACGGTGGCTCGGCCGCCGACGTGCGGGCGGTGATGGACGAGGTCCGCCGTCGGGTCGCCGAGGAGACCGGCCACCTCCTGCGCAGCGAGGTCCGCATGGTCGGCTTCGGCGACGCGGGTGGCGGGGCTCCGGGGCATACCGGGCTGTTCTGCGGGGTCGACTGGTGAGCGAACCACAGCCGGTCGACGAGTCGGTGCCCGACAGCATCCTCGAGGAGTTGAAGCGCGCATTCGGGCCGGAGGGGCCGACGACCGCTGAGGTCGGCGGCGGGAGCGAGCTCGAGCTGTCGGCGGATTCGGGACCTTCCTCGGAGGCGGAGCCTGCCTCTGAGCTTGAGCTTGAGCTTGAGCCTGGGCCTGAGCGCGAGCTGCTCGCCGACGCGAATCACGACGCTGCAACGCCCGAATCGGGAGGAGGTGCAACCGTCACGACGCCTGGCGACCCTGTCGTCGACCTCGCCGCTGAACAGCGCGTGTTCGAGGCCGACGCGGTAGCTCCTCGCCAGACGATCGCGATCGGTGGCGATGACGACCTGCCCGATATCAAGTACCTCGACGAGCTCACCGAGAGCGGGGTGGCCGGGCACGCGTCGGCAACGATCGTCATCGGCGACGATCTCGATTCGAGCGGCGCCTTCGACACGGTGCAACCACCGAGCCGCTCGATGGATCCACGCGTGCGCGAGCGGCGGATCGCTGCCAAGCGTGAACGCGGCCGCCGTCGCCTGCTCTGGGTCGCGTCGATCGCCGGTGTGATCGTGGCGGTGGTGGCGGTGCTCGCCGTGCTGGCCTCGTCGCTGTTCGGGGTCGAGATCGTCGAGGTCCAGGGAGCGCCCTACACCGAAGCTCGTAACCGCGAGGGTTTGCAGGCCGTGATCGACGACCTGAAGGGCGAGCCGGTCCTGCTGGTCGACACGGCTGCTGCGGAGCGCAAGCTGGAGGAGCTTCCGTGGGTCGAGCGCGCCTTCGTGACCACCGACTTCCCCAACCGGGTGCTCATCGACATCCGGGAGCGTCAGCCGCTGGCGACGTTCCAGGGGTCCGACGAGCGCTGGAGGGTGATCGACCGCGACGGCCGGGTGCTCGACGTGCTCGACGGCCAACCACGCGACTACATGCCGATCGAGGGTCTGGCTCCAGACAGCGAACCCGGCCAGCTCGCCGGTACCCCCTTCGCCCTTGCCGCACAGCTCGTGGCCGCGCTCCCGACCGAGATCCGAGCGGTCACCGATGCCGTCACCGTGGATGCTGCATCTGGAGACTTCGGGCTGCTGCTCCGCGGTCCGATCACTGTGCGCCTCGGCGGCTTTGATCGGATGGACACCAAGCTGGCCAGGTTGTTGCAACAGGTTCGCGAGGGCCTTGACGGGATCACCGGCCTCGACCTGGCGACCGACGAGATCGCCGTGACCTCCGGATGACGAGGCTCCGCCGATTCGGGGCCCTGACGTGCGAGACTGAGGGCCTGAGATGAGTCCGGAGCCGGTGTCGGTCCCGGTGCTCGTGTTCAGTACCATGAACAAGGTCCGATGATGTCCACGACCACCCCGACGAACCGGAGGAACCGCTGATGGCCGGCGCCCCACAGAACTATCTCGCCGTGATCAAGGTCATCGGTGTCGGTGGTGGCGGCGTGAACGCCGTCAACCGGATGATCGACGCAGGCCTGAAGGGTGTGGAGTTCATCGCGGTCAACACCGATGCCCAGGCGCTGTTGATGAGCGACGCCGACGTCAAGCTCGACATCGGGCGCGATCTCACCCGCGGGCTCGGTGCAGGTAGCGACCCGGATGTGGGGCGCGCTGCCGCCGAGGCGCATCGCGACGAGGTCGAGGAGATGATCAAGGGCGCCGACATGGTGTTCATCACGGCCGGTGAAGGCGGTGGCACGGGCACAGGTGCGGCTCCGGTGCTCGCCGAGATCGCGCGGAGCATGGGAGCGCTCACCATCGGTGTCGTCACCCGCCCGTTCAGCTTCGAGGGCCGTCGCCGGGCCGTGCAGGCCGACACCGGCGTCGCCAAGCTGAAGGAGAAGGTCGACACGCTGATCGTCATCCCGAACGACCGCTTGCTCACTGTCGCCAACGAAAAGACCAGCGTGCTCAACGCGTTCAAGATGGCCGACGAGGTGCTGCTCCAGGGCGTGTCGGGCATCACCAACCTGATCACGACCCCGGGTCTCATCAACACCGACTTCGCTGATGTCAAGGCGATCCTGTCGAACGCCGGCTCGGCGCTCATGGGCATCGGTCAGGCGAGCGGTGAGAATCGTGCGGTTGCTGCCGCGAAGGCGGCGATCTCGAGCCCGCTGCTCGAGGCAGCGATCGATGGAGCGCGCGGGATCCTCCTCAACATCACCGGTCCGTCGAGCATGGGCCTGTTCGAGATGAACGCAGCCGCGGAGATCATCCATGGCGTCGCTCACGCCGATGCGAACATCATCTTCGGCACGGTGATCGACGACGAGATGGGCGACGAGGTGAAGGTCACGGTCATCGCGGCCGGCTTCGATCGCTGGGACGGTGCTCCGAAGGCGGCGCCCGCCCAGCCCGTCGAGACCAAGCCGGTGTCGACGCTCAAGGATCTCTTTGCCGACGATGCGGTCGAGTCGCTCGACGACGACGACGAGTTCGACGTCCCCTCGTTCCTGAAGTGACGTCTGCGGCTGTGGCCGCACCCGCCGACGTGATCATCGACGGACAGCTGCGCGTCCGCTGGAGCGAACGGCCCGACGGTGACTTCCATCTGGAAACCCCGGCGACGCAGCTGCTGCGTGCCCGGCGCCGCTTCGTCGACCTTCCCTGGACCCAGCTCGATCAATGCCACGGATCGACGGTCGTCGCTGTCCAGCGTCCCGGTGGTGGCGATGGGGCGGTGGGGGATGCGCTGGTGTCGGATCTCGCCGGCGCGGTTCTCGCGATCTGGACCGGTGATTGCGCCCCTGTCGCGTTCGCCACAGGTTCGGAGTGGTTCGGCGCAGCGCACGCGGGCTGGCGCGGGATCGAGCGGGGAGTGCTCGCCTCGACGGTGGCTGCGCTCCGCGAGCACACGAACTCGCCGATCAGCGCCGTGCTCGGGCCGTGCATCCATCCGTGCTGCTACGAGTTCGGTGCCCCCGACCTGGCCCGGCTCGAGGCGCGCTTCGGCAGCGCTGTGCGAAGCCGCACCTCCTCGGGTCGCGTCGCGCTCGACGTGCCGGCAACGATCCGAGCTGCGCTCGCCGAGCTCGATGTGCCCCTCGACGACCGCTCGATCTGCACCGGGTGCACGCAGGCACGATTCTTCTCCCACCGGGCCCGACGCGAGGTCGAGCGCCAGGTGATGGCTGTCTGGCGTATGCCGAAGGTCGCGGAGCCCACGCCATGAGCATCGACGTGCCCGCAGTGGCCGAGCGCCTCGAGCTCATCCGGGCTCGCATCCGGCGGGCACTCGGACCCGGTGCTGATCGGCGAGTCGACATCGTGGCGGTCACGAAGTCGTTCGGTCCGGCGGCCTACCAGGCGGCGGCAGCCGTTGGGCTCGTCGACGTGGGTGAGAACTATGCGCAGGAGTTGGTGGCCAAGCACGCCGAACTGCCCGCAGGCCTCGTGGTTCATTTCATCGGCCAGTTGCAGACGAACAAGGTGCGCTTGGTCGCCCCCTGCGTCGATGTGTACGAGTCCGTCGATCGCCCGAGCCTGGCAACGGAGATCGCCCGCCGCGCCCCGGGTGCCGCGGTGCTCGTGCAGGTCGACACCTCCGGCGGCCTCGGCAAAGGTGGGTGCGCCATCGGTGACGTGCCAGCGCTGGTGGCGCACTGCAGCGATCTCGGCCTCGAGGTGCTGGGCTTGATGGCCGTCGGTCCCACCACGGGGGGCCCAGAGGCAGCGCGACCCGGCTTCCGCCAGGTGCGGCACCTCGTCGACGAGCTCGGGCTGTCCGTGTGCTCGATGGGGATGAGCGATGACCTCGAGGTCGCAGTGGAAGAGGGCTCCACCCAGGTACGTGTCGGTAGCGCGCTGTTCGGGGCGCGTCCCTCCCGTCGATGACCGCATCCGCTAGCCTCAGGTGACCAGGAGGAACGGTCATGGCGATCTGGAAGAAGGCGATGGACTATCTCGGGCTCGGGCCCGACGACGCCTACGACGACTACGACCTGCCGCCCGAGCCGGAGATGCGTCCAACCCGGGCCCGTGTGACCCGTGAGACCGAGGCGGTGCGCTCGCCGCGCCCGCTGCCGGGCGACTTCGAGTCCGATGTGACCGTACGTGCAGTTCCGGCTCGGCCGACCTTCCCCACCCGCGACGGCGAGCCGACCGGTCGCCGTCCGCTGCCGGCCACCGATGACTCGAGCGTCCAGCCCCGCCCGATCACGCCCCCACGGGTGACCGTTCGGCCTGTCGGCCCCGCCAGCGCCGATCCGCACACGGTCCGCCCACGTCGGTTCGACTCCGCCCAGGAGATCGCGGACAAGTTCAAAGAGGGCCAGCCAGTGATCGTGAACCTCGAGGCGACCGAGCGAGATGTGGCGCGGCGCCTCATCGACTTCGCCAGTGGCCTCTGCTATGCGCTCGAGGGCACCATGGAAAAGGTGGCGACGGGGGTCTACCTCCTCAAGCCAGCAGGGTCGCGCGGCGCCTCGATCGGCGACGATCTTCGCTGAGCCTCGGGCGGTCAGGGGTCTACCATGACTCCATGGACCTGACTCCGCAGACGATTGCCCAGGCGACGTTCGGCGTCACGCGCAAGGGATACGACCCCGACGAGGTGCGCCGCTTCCTCGCCGACGCCGCTCGAGCGCTCGACGCGGCCCACCAGCAGGCATCGACGATGGAGGTTCGAGCTCGGTCTGCCTTGGCAAAGCTGCAAGAGGCATCCCAGCAGGCACCATCGACGACCGAGCAGACCGAGGCCATCAGCCGGACGCTGCTGTTGGCTCAGCGCGCCGCCGATGAGGCTCGAGCGGAGGCGGCGACCGAAGCCGATGCGGTCCGTGCCGAAGCAGCGGCATATGCAGATGAGGTCCGCGCAGCGGCCGACCAAGAGGCGGCGGCAGTGCTCGAGGAAGCGCGCTCGACGGCCACCCGGATGGTCGAGACGGCGCGGATCGAGTCGCGTCGCGCTCGCGACGAGGAGCACCTCGCTGCGGAGAGCGCCGTGCAGGCGCTGCTCGCTCGCCGGGAGTTCCTCCTTGCTGATGTCGAGTCCCTCGAGCAGCACGTCGTCGCTCATCGGGAGCGCCTGCGCGAGCTGTCGGGATCGCTGAGCGAGCTTGCCGAGCGCGTCCCGGGGGGTCTCGGCGATCTTCGCCGTCCGCTGCTCTCGGCCGCCGACACTGCGCTGCCGCTCGACGGAACACCGAATGGGGTTGACGGTGATCGACAGGATCAGGTGCTGTTCGACGTCGAACAGCGCAGCGATGCTGTGTCGTGATGCACCGAGGGAGGCCGCGTCTGGCGATAGCCTGGCACCAACGGCGATGACGAGGCCATCACCTCCGAGCCTTCGGAAGAACAGCCCCCGGGCTCAGTAGAACCGAACGGGTCCAGCCCGTCATCGCTGGCGCAAACAAGGGGTCGGTGGCCGTGGCCGTCGGCAAACAGGGTGGTACCGCGGGCCCCGGCTCGTCCCTGTCGGTCCGACCACCCTCAGGAGCATCCGATGAGTTATCCCGACGTCGAAGCGCACCCCTCGTTCCCACGCCTCGAGACCGAGGTCCTCGCGTTCTGGGAGCACGACCGAACCTTTCAGGCGTCCATCGAGCGCCGCGACGGGTCCGACGAGTACGTGTTCTACGACGGCCCGCCGTTCGCCAACGGCCTTCCGCACTACGGGCACCTGCTCACCGGTTTCGTGAAGGATGCCGTGCCCCGCTACCGGACCATGCGTGGCCAGCAGGTGCACCGGCGGTTCGGGTGGGACTGTCACGGTCTACCCGCCGAGGTGGTCGCCGAGAAGGAGCTCGGGATCAGCGGTCACCCCGAGATCGCGGCGTACGGCATCGACCGCTTCAACGACGCATGCCGGTCGAGCGTGCTGCGGTTCACCGACGATTGGTACCGCTACGTCACGCGCCAAGCCCGTTGGGTCGACTTCGACAACGACTACAAGACGCTCGACCTGCCCTACATGGAGAGCGTCATGTGGGCGTTCAAGAACCTGTGGGACAAGGGGTTGATCTACGAGGGGTTCCGGGTTCTTGCCTACTGCTGGCGGTGTGAGACTCCGCTCAGCAACACCGAGACCCGGATGGATGACGTCTACCGCGACCGCCAGGACCCGGCGCTCACCGTGGGGTTCGAGCTCGAGACGGGGGAGCGGATCCTCGCGTGGACCACGACGCCGTGGACGCTGCCCAGCAACCTTGCGCTCGCTGTCGGCCCGGAGATCGACTACGCGCTGATGGAGCTCGACGGGGCTCGCTACCTGCTCGCCGAAGCTCGACTCGCGGCCTACGAGCGCGAGCTCGAGGGGGCGACCCAGGTTGCGACCGTCCGCGGCGCCGAGTTGGTCGGACGGCGGTACCGACCGTTGTTCCCGTTCTTCGCCGACACCGACAATGCATTCCAGGTCCTCGGGGCCGAGTTCGTGAGCACCGAGGACGGCACCGGTGTCGTGCACATGGCGCCCGGCTTCGGTGAGGAGGACCAGTTGGCCTGCACTGCGGCCGGGATCCCGACCATCTGTCCGATGGACGAGCACGGGCGCTACACCGCAGAGGTCGAGCCGTGGGCCGGCGAGCACGTGTTCGACGCCAACCCGCATGTGATCCGCGCCCTCAAAGAGCGCGGTGTGGTGGTGCGCCACGACAGCTACCAGCACGCCTACCCGCACTGCTGGCGCTGCGCGGAGCCCCTGGTGTACCGAGCGGTCAGCTCGTGGTTCGTGCAGGTGACGGTGTTCCGCGACCGGATGGTCGAGCTCAACCAGCAGATCACCTGGGTTCCCGAGCACATCAAGGACGGGAGCTTCGGCAAGTGGCTGGCGAACGCCCGCGACTGGAGCATCAGCCGCAACCGCTTCTGGGGGTCGCCGATCCCGGTGTGGAAGAGCGACGACCCCGCGTACCCGAGGATCGACTGCTACGGATCGATCGCCGACCTCGAGCGCGACTTCGGCGTCTCGATCACCGATCTGCACCGGCCACAGGTCGACGACCTGGTCCGACCCAATCCCGACGACCCCACGGGGCGCTCGATGATGCGTCGAGTCCCCGAGGTGCTCGACTGCTGGTTCGAGAGCGGGAGCATGCCGTTCGCCCAGGTGCACTACCCCTTCGAGAACCGGGAATGGTTCGACAGCCACTATCCGGGCGACTTCATCGTCGAGTACATCGGGCAGACGCGCGGTTGGTTCTACACGTTGCACGTGCTCGCGACGGCCCTGTTCGACCGTCCCTCGTTCAACACCTGTGTGAGCCACGGCGTGGTGCTCGGCGACGACGGCATGAAGATGTCGAAGAGCCTGAAGAACTATCCCGACCCGATGATGGTGTTCGACAATCACGGGGCCGATGCCATGCGTTGGTACCTGCTCAGTTCGGCCATCCTGCGGGGCAACGATCTCGCGGTCACGGAGGAAGGCATCCGCGACACGGTCCGTCAGGTGCTCTTGCCGCTCTGGAACACCTGGTACTTCCTGTCGCTCTATGCCCGCGCCGAGGGCCGGAGCGGGTCGTGGCGCACCGACAGCACCGACGAGCTCGACCGGTACATCCTCGCCAAGACCCACGATCTCGTGACCGTGGTGACCACGCAGATGGATGCCTACGACCTGTTCGCGGCCTGTGGATCGGTGCGCACCTATCTCGACGTGCTGACGAACTGGTACGTCCGTCGTAGCCGCGACCGCTTCTGGGACGGCGACCAAGCCGCGATCGACACGCTGCACACCGTCCTCAGCGTGCTGTGCCGCGTGGCTGCGCCGCTGTTGCCACTGACGAGCGAGGCCGTCTATCGCGGGCTCACCGGAGAGCGGAGTGTGCACCTCACGGACTGGCCGCAGGCGGACGAGCTGCCGGCCGACCCCGAGCTCGTCCGGTCGATGGATCTCGCCCGCGACGTGTGCTCGGTGACGTTGCGGCTCCGCAAGGCGCAGCAGCTGCGGGTCAGGCTCCCGCTGCGCAGCCTGACGATCGCCACCCACGGCGCCGACCAGCTCGCCTCGCTCAGCAGCCTCATCGCTGATGAGGTGAACGTGAAAGAGGTCGTGCTCTCCGACGATGTCGCGGCAGTGGCGTCGACCGAGCTGCAGGTCGTTCCTGCCGCACTCGGGCCGCGGCTCGGTCGACGCACGCAAGAGGTCATCGCTGCGGTGAAGGCCGGTGCCTGGCGGCGCGACGGTGATGTCGTGGTGGCGGGGGACGTCGAGTTGTTCGAGGGGGAGTATTCGCTGAAGCTGGTGGTCGCCGGCGACGGCGCCAGCGCTCCGCTACCCGATGGCTCGGGGATCGTCCTGCTCGACGTCGAGGTGACGCCCGAGCTGCTGGCCGAGGGCACCGCGCGCGACGTCATCCGTCTGGTGCAGCAGACCCGACGCGAGGCCGGCCTCGATGTCTCGGACCGGATCGAGCTCACTCTCGGTGTGCCGCAGTCGGTACGCCGCGCGCTCCAGCCGTTCGAGCAGATGGTGATGGCGGAGACCCTTGCGGTTCGGGTGGGCTACGACGGCGGCGAGCCGACCACCGAGCTCGACGGGGAGCCGATCCACGTGTCGGTGGCGCCGGTCCGCTGAACGCTGTCCGACGACATATCACCCGGTAGCGGCGGTAGCATCCCCTGCTCAACTCGGTCCACGGAGGTGCTCCAGGTCATGGCCAAGGCGAACAAGCCCACTGCGACTCCAGCCCGGTCGACGCCCAAGGCGTCGGGCAAGGCTGCCGCTGCAGCGCCAAAGGCGACCTCGAAGGCGTCCTCCGCACCGGCGGCTCCGGCCAAGGCCTCGGCCGCTGCTGCGAAAGCTCCGGCGAAGTCGGCCAAGGCTCCGGTGAAGGCTCCGGCCAAGGCTGCAGCGAAGCCGGCCAAGGCGTCGGCTCCGGCGGTCACCGCTCCGGCCAAGGCCGCCGCGAAGACATCCAAGGCTGCCGCCTCGCCCGAGAAGGCTCCTGCGAAGGCCGCGCCAGCTCCGACCAAGGCCGCGAAGGGTGCGAGCGCTCCGGCCCCGACCACGGCAGGACGTGGCGCAGTGGCCCCGAGCAAGAGCACTACATCGACCAAGGGCACCGGCTCGACCACGGTCGCACTGCCGGCCATCAAGGGAACCAAGGACGGGATCGCGTTCACCAAGGACTTCGACGCCAAGTTCCTGCTGCGGATGCGTGCGCAGTTGCTCGAGGAGCGCGTCGAGCTCACCGGGCAGGCCACACGACTGGAAGACGAGGCCAATGCCTTGGTGGCCGAAGCCGAGATGGGCGATGTGCAGTTCGACGACGAGGGCGGCGAGGGTGACACGATGGTGGTCGAGCGCGAGCGCGACCTCGCGCTGTCGGCCCAGGCCCGCCAACTGATCGTTGACATCGATGCAGCGCTGGTCCGGATGCAGGACGGCAGCTACGGGTACTCCGTCCTGTCGGGCCGCCCGATCCCGCGCGAACGCCTCGAGGCGATTCCCTGGGCCGATGTGCTCGTCGAAGAGAAGGCCGGCGGCCTCGGCCGCCGCTGATCGTCGTGAGTGACGAAGCCGCCCGCGAACCGGCGGCGGACCAGGCTGCGCCAGTCCAGACGCTCGAGACCGATGATGCAGCGGGAGCCGTCTCGTGGTGGCGTGGTCGGGTGTCGGCACTCAGCGCGTCGGTCGCGGTCGTCTGGGTGGTGCTCGACCAGATCAGCAAGCACTGGGCCGTCAACGCGCTCGCCGACGGTGAGGCGCGGCATGTGATCTGGACGCTCCAGTGGAACCTCGCCTACAACAGCGGCATGGCCTTCTCGAAGGGTCAGGGGTGGGGGCCGGTGATCGGTCTGGTGGCCTTCGCTGTCGTGGTGGTGCTCGCCTTGTCGAGCGCCAAGCTCGGGAGCCGTCTCGCAGAGTTCGCCGCAGGTCTCCTGCTCGGCGGGGCGATCGGCAATCTGATCGACCGGCTCTTCCGGGAGGAGGGGTGGATGCGCGGCCGGGTCGTCGACTTCATCGATTTCCAGTGGTTCCCGATCTTCAACGTCGCCGACATGGGGGTCACCGTGGGTGCCGTGCTGTTTGCCCTGTCCGCCATGCTGGCGCCTGCGACTCCGCCAAGGCTCAAGTGACCGGGCCCCGAGGATGATCGACGAGACGATCCCTGCCGCGCTCGACGGTGAACGGCTCGACCGGGTCGTGGCCATCATCACCGCCGCCAGCCGCGCTGATGCGGCCCTGCTGGTGACTGCGGGGGGAGCGTCTGTCGATGGAGCCGTGGTGACGACGGGGAAGGTCCGCCTGCGCGAAGGGCAGCATGTCGTCGTCGATCCGAGTCTGCTCCCGGTCCCCGAGCTCCCGTCGGCGGATGCCACCGTCGACTTCACGGTGGTGTTCGCCGACGCCCACGTCGTGGTCATCGACAAGCCCGCCGGGCTCGTGGTCCATCCTGGGGCCGGGCGTAGCGAGGGGACGCTCGTGAACGGCCTGCTGGCTCGCTTTCCGGAGATGGCCGATGTCGGCGAGCCCCATCGGCCGGGCATCGTGCATCGCCTGGATGTCGGCACGTCGGGTCTGATGGTCGCTGCCAGGTCGCAGGACGCCTACCACGCGCTCGTCGGCGCTCTGTCGGAGCACCGGGTCGAGCGCACCTACCGCACCCTCGTATGGGGCTGTCCGGCAAGTCCCGTCGGGGTGATCGACGCGCCGATCGGGCGCGACCGGAACGATCCGCTGCGCATGGCCGTGGTGATCGACGGCAAGCCGGCGCGGACCCACTACCGCGTGCTGCATCGCTTCCGCGACCATGGTGAGATCGCCGAGGTGCGTTGCCGGCTCGAGACGGGCAGGACCCACCAGATCCGGGTCCATCTGGCGGCGATCGGTCATCCGGTGGTGGGGGACGCCACCTACGGCGGTGCCCGCACTGCGCTCGTGACACACCGCCCGATGCTGCATGCGGAGGCGCTGGCGTTCGAGCACCCGGTCGACGGCACCAGGCTCGGGTTCACCTCGGAGCTGCCCGACGACATGCGGGCCGTGCTCGCCGGACTGGGTGTTGCCGAAGAGATCGTGGATCCCGATCGTCCGTCGAGCTGAGAGCGGCAGGTCGCGTCAGGAGGGGTAGGGCTCGGGCCAGGCCGACTTGCCCTGCGCCACCTCGGCGACGTTGGCCAGGGTGTACCCCTCGAGCAGCCGACGCATGTGGCCGCCGGCGAGCTGCCAGATCGCATAGAGCACGCACTGGCCCTCGTGGTCGCACGACCCGTCCTGGTGGGGCTCTCCGAAGTCGCCGATGGTGATCGGCCCATCGACGGCCGCAAGGATCTCGCTGAGGCGGATCTCCTCAGGGGAGCGAGCCAAGACGTAGCCCCCACCGACGCCGCGCTTTGAGCGGACCAGCCCCGCACCCTTCAGCGACAGCAGGATCTGCTCGAGATACGGCTGGGGGATCGCAGTCCGCTCAGCGATGTCACGAACACTTGTCGGACCTGGTTCGGAGGCGTGCAAGGTGAGCGATAGCAGCGCCCGACACGCGTAGTCGCCCTTGCTCGAGACTCGCACGCCGACATCGTAGGGGCAGACGGGCCGCGGACCGGCACCCTCCGTCGTCGACCTCGGCGCGGTGCGCTCGGAGTGGCCGGCTGGCGCCGACGGCGATGGCATGGTGGACTGGCTCGGTCGTGTCGCAACTGCCGATCATCCCCGAGTACAGCGGAGCCAACGTCCGTGGCATCGTCCCGGCGCTGCTCGCCCCGTCGAGCCGCTTGCCGCCGTGGATCCCGGACTGTCTTCAGGGCGCTCGGCAGGTGGTGCTGCTCGTGCTCGACGGGCTGGGCTGGGAACAGCTCCAGCAGCGAGGGGCACTCGCCCCGACCCTGTCGGCGATGCACGGAGGTGCGATCACCACCGTTGCACCCACCACGACTGCGACTGCGCTGACCTCGATCACGACGGGGTTGACCCCGGGGGAGCACGGTCTGGTCGGATACCGAATCGACGTCGGAGGTGAGGTCCTCAACGTGCTGCGCTGGCAGAGCGACCGACCGCACGATGCTCGCCGACACCACGAGCCCGACCGCCTCCAGCCGTTCGCGCCGTTCCTCGGCGAGCCCGTGCCCGTGGTGAGTAGGGCCGACCTCGAGCGCTCGGCCTTCTCGGCCGCCCATCTTCGGGGCACTCGCCCGTGCGGTTGGCGCGTCCCGTCGAGCCTGCCGGTGAGGGTCGGCGAGCTGCTGCGTGCCGGGGAGCGCTTCGTCTACGCGTACTACGACGGCATCGATCGGGTGGCGCACGAGCAGGGCTTCGGGGCGTTCTACGACGCGGAACTGCGCGCCGTCGACCAGTTGGTGGCGCACGTGATCGAGCAGCTGCCCGCCGATGCTGCGCTGCTCGTGACCGCCGATCACGGCCAGGTGCACGTCGGTGCGAACACGGCTCCGATCGCGCCGGAGCTCGGCAGGCTGATCCAGCGGACCTCCGGAGAGGGCCGTTTCCGCTGGTTGCACGCAGCCCCGGGGTCGGTCGCCGATCTGGCTGCGGCTGCAACCGAGGCGCACGGCGGGAGCGCTTGGGTGGTCAGCCGCCAGCAGATGCTCGACGAAGGCTGGTTCGGCCCGGTCGTCAGTCCGCCGGTGCGGTCACGTCTCGGCGATGTGGCGCTCGTGGCTCGCGAGGCGGTCAGCTTCGATGACCCGGCTGAGGGCGGCTCGCACTCGCTCGTGTGTCGGCACGGGTCGATGACATCTGCCGAGGTGTATGTTCCTCTCCTCGCCGCTCGGTCCTGAGCGATCGAGCCAGACCCTTGCCGCGTCACCCCGACCGAGACCAGAGTGGACCCCATGAGCCTTCCGAGCAATCCTTCTTCCGATGGCGAGATCGAGCGGGGCACGCTCGTCGACGGCACGTCCCGCGGCGGGGAGCAGTCGGCTGAGGCTCCGGTCCCGGTCGAGACCGTGTCGGAGCCGGCAAAGGTGATGCGGATCGGGTCGATGGTCAAGCAACTGCTCGAGGAGGTTCGTGGTTCGGCCCTCGACGAACCGAGTCGCGAGCGGTTGGCCGAGATCTACGAGCGGTCGGTCGTCGAGCTCACCGAGGCGTTCTCGCCGGACCTCCAGGACGAGTTGCGCAACCTGGCTCTGCCGTTCAGGGAGGGCGAGGTGCCGTCCGAGGCCGAGCTGCGGATCGCCAAAGCGCAGCTCGTGGGCTGGCTCGAAGGGCTCTTCCACGGCATTCAGGCGACGCTGTTCGCCCAGCAACTCGCCGCTCGCCAGCAGCTCGAGCAGATGCGCCAGCTCCCTCCCGGGTCCGTCGGCCCCCAGGGGATGGGCCCCGAGCCGATGCCCGAGCGGCCTGGCACCTACCTCTGAGCTGGGCCGAACCCGGGGGTGTGTGAGCCCGGAAGATCGTCGGCTAGCGTCGTCTGAATCACATCCGTGTCATTCCGGCATCGGTGCCACCGTTGCGGGACTCCGCCGAAAGGAGCGTCGTGGGCGACTCGTTCACCCACCTCCACGTCCACACCGAGTTCTCGATGCTCGACGGGGCTGCCCGGCTCGACGAACTCGTGGCGAAGGCGGCGAGTGACGGCCAGCCGGCGATCGGGATCACCGATCACGGCAACATGTACGGCACCCTCGAGTTCTACAAGGAGTGCCGCGAGCAGGGCGTGAAGCCGATCATCGGCACCGAGGCGTACATGGCGTACGAGAACCGGACCGAGCGACCGGTGAGGCGCGGCCGGGTCGACGACTCCGGCGGCGAGACCGAGGGCGGAAAGAAGCTCTACTACCACCTCACCCTGCTGGCCGAGACCGACCAGGGCTATCGGAACCTCATCCAACTGGCCAGCTTGGCCTTCCTCGAGGGCTACTACTACAAGCCGCGCATCGACTGGGACCTGCTCGAGAAGTACCACCACGGGCTGATCGCCACCACCGGATGCCTCGGCGGTCATGTGTTGCAGTCGCTGCTGATGGGCGACGAGAAAGGTGCACTCGACAAGGCCGGGCGCCTGCAGGAGATCTTCGGCAAGGACCACCTCTTCGTCGAGCTGCAGGACCATGGCCTGCCTGCACAGCGCGAGACCAACCCGAAGCTGATCGAGATCGCCCATCGCATCGGTGCGCCGCTGCTCGCCACCAACGACTCGCACTACACCCACCGGGCCGACCACGAGGCGCACGACGCACTGCTGTGCGTCCAGACCGGCGCGCTGCTGTCCGACCCGAAGCGCTTCAAGTTCGAGGGCCAGGAGCATTACCTCAAGACAGCTGCCGAGATGCGCTACCTGTTCCGCGAGGTGCCCGAGGCGTGCGACAACACCCTCTGGATCGCCGAGCGGGCCGATGTGACGATCGAGTTCGGCAAGCCGCAGCTCCCCAACTTTCCGCTGCCCGAGGGCTTCACCGACGGTGGCGACTACCTCGACCACCTCACGTGGGAGGGCGCCCGGCAACGCTGGGGCGACGAGCTGTCGCCTGCGGCGGTCGAGCGGTTGGCCTACGAGCTCCAGGTCATCAAGAACATGGGGTTCGCCAGCTACTTCCTCATCGTGTGGGACCTCATCAAGCACGCCAAGGATGCTGGGATCCGTGTCGGGCCGGGCCGCGGGTCGGCCGCTGGATGTGCTGTGGCGTACTGCCTGCGGATCACCGAGCTCGACCCGATCAAGTACGACCTGCTCTTCGAGCGATTCTTGAACCCGAGTCGCGTGTCGATGCCCGACATCGACATGGACTTCGACTCCAGGTACCGAGACGAGATGATCCGCTACGCCGCCGAGCGCTACGGACGCGACCACGTCGCGCAGATCATCACCTTCGGCACCATCAAGGCGCGCAACGCCGTGCGCGACGCGGCACGCGTGCTCGGCTACCCCTACGGAGTGGGCGACAAGGTCGCCAAGGCGATGCCGCCGCTCGTGATGGGTCGCGACACGCCCCTGCGCTACTGCTTCGAGGAGCACCCCAAGTACCTCGACGGCTACAAGGCTGCAGCAGAGCTGCGCGCGATGTACGAAGCCGACGACGACGTCCGCAAGGTCGTCGATGTTGCGAAGGGCCTCGAGGGCCTGAAGCGCAGCGACGGCATCCATGCGGCGGCAGTGGTGATCACGAGAGATCCGCTCACCGAGTACTTGCCGATCCAGCGCAAGCCGGAGGCCGGTGTCGACCCGGCACAGGCCCCGATCGTCACGCAGTACGAGATGCACGGCGTCGAGGAGCTCGGCCTGCTGAAGATGGACTTCCTCGGCCTGCGAAACCTCGACGTCATCACCGACACCGTGGCCATGGTGCGCGCGACGAAGGACCACGACTTCGACATCGATTCGGTGTCGCTCGACGACCCGGCGGTCTTTGCTCTCCTCGGCCGGGGCGACACCATGGGTGTGTTCCAGCTGGAATCGCCCCCGATGCGGGCCTTGCTGCGCTCGCTTCAGCCGACGAGCTTCGAGGACGTATCGGCCGTGCTGGCGCTCTACCGGCCTGGGCCGATGAGCGTGAACATGCATTACGACTATGCCGACCGCAAGAACGGCCGGCAGGCGGTGTCGTACTTCCACGAGGACGCAGCCGACGTGCTGAGCGACACCTACGGGCTGATGATCTACCAGGAGAGCGTGATGCGCGTGGCGCAGAAGTTCGCCGGGTACTCCCTCGCCGAGGCCGACAACCTGCGCAAAGCGTGCGGGAAGAAGATCCGCGAGCTGATGGCCAAGGAGCGCAACAGCTTCGAGTCCGGGTGCGAGCGCACCGGCTACGGCCGCGATCTCGGCAAACAGCTGTTCGACGTCATCGAGAAGTTCGCCGACTACGCCTTCAACAAGAGCCACACCTTCGGGTACGGCCTCGTCACCTACCAGACCGCCTACCTGAAGGTTCACTACCCGGTCGAGTACCTCGCCTGCTTGCTCACGAGTGTGAAGAGCAACCTCGACAAGGCGGCGGTGTACCTGAGCGATGCGCGGGCAATGGGAGTGAAGGTGCTCACGCCCGACATCAACCGATCGGTGATGGACTTCGCGGCGTTGGCCCCCGAGCAGGTGCCGGCGGACATCGTGCTGCCGATCGGAAGTCCCGGCGCGATCACGTTCGGTTTGTCGGCCATCCGCAACGTGGGTGAGGGTCTGGTCGCACAGCTGCTGGCCGAGCGGGATGCCAGCGGGCCCTTCGCCTCGTTCCACGATTTCGCAGAACGGGTTCCGGAACCGGTCCTCAACAAGCGCACGGTCGAGTCGCTCATCAAGGCCGGGGCGTTCGACTCGTTGGGCCTGCCCCGGCGCGGCTTGCTGATGGTCTTCGAGCAGATCATCGACACCACCGTTGTCCGCCGCCGTGAGCGCGACCAGGGTGTGATGAGCCTGTTCGGGGATCTGGGGGAGTCCAGCCCGTCGTCGTTCGACGAGCGAATCGTCGTTCCCGACATCGAGTTCGACAAGGCCGACCGGCTGCGGTTCGAGAAGGAGATGCTCGGCCTGTACGTGAGCGACCACCCGCTGTTCGGTGTCGAGGCTGCGTTGCGTCGCAAGGTCGACTGCAGCGTCGCAGAGGCTGCCGAGCGCGAGGACGGCTCGATCGTCGTCCTCGGTGGTGTGATCACCAACCTGGCCAGGAAGTTCACGAAGAAGGGCGACCAGATGGCCGTGTTCGTCCTCGAGGACCTCGACGCATCGATCGAGGTCACCGTGTTCCCTCGCATGCTGACCGAGCAGGGCCACAAACTGAGCGACGATGCGATCGTCACGGTCCGTGG
This sequence comes from Ilumatobacteraceae bacterium, assembly GCA_040398525.1. GTDB lineage: Bacteria > Actinomycetota > Acidimicrobiia > Acidimicrobiales > Ilumatobacteraceae > VFMC01. The sequence continues at coordinate 122,096 of JBBATY010000002.1, forward strand.
CCGGATCGACCGGCGCGACGAATCGAGGCTCGGGTTCATGGCCCAGGACGTCACGATCGTCGAGGGGCTCGAGACCGGAGC
>JBBATY010000002.1:122276-200619 GCA_040398525.1 Ilumatobacteraceae bacterium
CCCCGACTCGCGCCGAAGCGCGGGCCGCTTGTCCGGGTCGGCGCTCCAGGTGGCAGAATGGGCGACTGACGTTTCGTACGCGCCGTGCGTACCGGTTGTGATCCGACCCCGACAGGAGAGACAGCAGTGGCGATCCAGGTGGAGACCAGGGACTGCGCAGCACTCACCGACGGCGACCTCGACGATATGGCCTCGATGGGTGCAGCGTTCGACATCGGAGCGCTGTCCAAGGCCAAAGAGGATTGGGTGCTCTGCACGGTCGCCCGGATCGACGGAGTCCTCCACGGTGTGATGTTCGCGACACTCGAGCGCATCGGCGGGACTCCGTGCGTGCTCATCGGCCTGATGAGCGTCAAGCGTTCCGGCAAGCGCGACACCGTGCTCAAGGGGTTGATGCAGGAGGCGTTCCACCGGGCGCTCATGGCGTTCCCCGATGAGGATGTGGTCGTCGGCGCTCGGATGGTGCGGATGGATGCTCTCGAGGCCTTCAAGCACCTCGACGACCTCATCCCGCGGCCGGGGCACCGCGCTGTCGGGGAGGAGCGGGCGTGGGGACGGCGCCTCGCTCGTCGGTTCGGTGTCGATGCGGCGTACGACGAACAACGCTTCGTCGTCACGGCCAACGGCCAGAGCGGGTACATCGACTACGAGGTCGTCAAGCCGTCGAAGTTCGTCCAGTCGTCGGCAGCGCTCTTCGACGAGGTTTCCGCCGACGCCGGGGGAGCGCTCATCGTCCACGGCTGGACGATGGCCGAGGACCTGGTCAGCCTCGGGGCGCGGCGTCCGGGGTGAACGACTTCGGCGCTGTCGTGCGCCGTCGCCGGATGTGCCGGTCGTTCCGGCCCGAACCCATCGATCCCGACCTCGTCGACGGCCTCGTCGACTTGGCGTCACGCGCTCCGAGCGCCGGCAAGTCGCAGGGGTGGCACCTCGTCGTGCTCGAGGGAGCCGATACCGACCGCTTCTGGCGCCACTCGTTCCCCGAGTCACGACGCGACGGCTTCGCCTGGCCCGGGTTGTTCCAGGCGCCCGTGATCGCCCTCGGGTTCGCCGATCCGGACGCGTATGTGCGTCGATACGCCGAGGCCGACAAACGGGCGACGGGTTTGGGCTCGGGGTCCGACGCATGGCCGACCCCGTATTGGACGATCGACGCCTCGATGGCCTTGATGACCCTTCTGCTTGCCGCCGAGGACGAGGGTCTCGGTGCGCTGTTCTTCGCGGTCTTTCACGGCGAGCGGCAGGTCAGGCTCGAGCTCGGGATCCCTGATGACTTGCAGTTGCTGGGCGCCATCGCACTCGGTTGGCCCGCCGCCGATGCGAGCGAGCGAGCGGGCCGCAGCGCCGCCCGACGACGCCGCGGGGTTGCCGAGATCGTGCACCGCGGCGGTTGGTGACGTCCCCGGGTCAGGCGCCAACGGCGTGATAGCCGCCGTCGACGTGGATCATCGAGCCGGTGGTCGCCGGGAACCAGTCGCTCAGCAGCGCCACGCACGCCTTGGCGACTGCGCTCGAGTCGGTGACGTCCCACCCGAGCGGCGCACGGACATCCCACACGTCCTCGAACTGCTTGAAGCCGGGAATGCTCTTCGCTGCCATCGTCTTGATCGGACCTGCCGCCACGAGGTTGCTGCGGATCCCGCGAGGGCCGAGCTCCTTGGCCAGATAGCGGTTGACGCTCTCGAGCGCCGACTTCGCGACCCCCATCCAGTTGTACGCAGGCCAGGCCACGGTGTTGTCGAAGTCGAGCCCGACGAACGCCCCGCCCGCTCCCATCAACGGCACGAACGCGTCGGCGAGCGTCTTCAGCGAGTAGGCCGAGATGTGCATGGCGATGGAGACGTCGGCCCAGGTTGCAGCCATGAAATCGTCGCCGAGGCACACCTCGGGGGCGAACCCGATCGAGTGCAGGACGCCATCGACACGGCCGTCGAAGTGGGAGCGGGCCGCCTCGCGTGCCTGAGCCACGTGCTCGGCGACCGTGACATCCAGCTCGACCACCGGTGCAGAGGCGGGGAGCTTCCGCGCAGTCCGCTCGGTGAGGCTGAGCGCGCGGCCGGCGCCAGTGAGCAAGAGGTTGGCACCCTCGCGCTGTGCCAACGCAGCAACACCGAACGCGAGTGAGGCATCGGTGAGTACGCCGGTGATGACGATGTTCTTGCCGTCGAGCAGACCCATGAGATCACGCTAGCCCCCTGGCCCGCATGCGTCGGCGACGCCTGTCTTCGGCGGTAGGTCCCCCGATGTGCAAGTCTGTGCCGATGCGCATCGGCATTCTCGGAGGCACCGGGCCGGCAGGGAGTGCGCTTGCTGCTCGTCTCGCCTCGATCGGTTACCAGACCGTCATCGGGTCTCGCTCGAAATACCGAGCGATGGAAGCCCGCGACACGATGGTGGCGAAGTGGCCGGACATCGAGTCGCTGCTCTCCTTCGGCGACAACGCTGCAGCGGCTGCGTGTGACGTCGTCGTGATCGCCACTCCCTGGGATTCGGCGGCGACGACTGCCCAGGAGAACGCCGAGCTGCTGTCGGGGAAGATCCTGATCAGCATGGCGAACGCGCTCGTGCGAGTGGGGCACGAGTTCCAGCCGCTGGTGCCGCCGCGCGGCAGCGTGGCCGCTCATGTCCAGGCTGCGCTTCCGCAGTGCCGGGTCGTGGCTGCGTTCCACCACTTGCCGGCGACCGAGCTCGGGCACTTGGGCGAACCGATCGAGTCCGATGTCCTCATCTGCGGTGACGATCCGGATGCGGTCAAGACCGTCAGCGAGATGGTGGCCAAGATTCCCGGATGCCGCCCGCTCGATGCAGGTGAGCTATCGAATGCAACGGCGATCGAGGCCTTCACCGCAGTGCTCCTGCAGTTGAACGTCCGCTACAAGACCCGGGTCGCGCCGAAGCTCACCGGCATCAGGCGCGACCCGCGTGCACCCGTGGCGGGCTGAGCAACCATGACCATGCATCTGTACGACACGGCCCGCCAGGCCGTGGTGCCGTTCGAGCCTGGCCATCAGGTGCTGATGTACACGTGTGGCATCACGCCCTACGACGCCACGCACCTCGGGCATGCGGCGACATTCATCGCCTACGACGTGCTCCAGCGGCGGCTGATCGACAAAGGCCACGCGATCAAGTGCGTCCGCAACGTCACCGATGTCGACGATCCGCTGTTCGCCAAGGCTCGGGAGCTCGGGGTCCACTACCTCGATCTCGCCGCGGGCGAGGAGGCCCGCTTCGAGCGCGACATGGAGGCGCTCAATGCGCTGCCCGTCTACAGCACGCCGCGCGCCTCGTCGGCCATCCCCGACATTCGCGGCTTCATCGGCATGGTCATCGATCGGGGCTTTGCCTACGAGTCGGGTGGAAGCGTCTACTTCGACGTGTCGCGCTCGCCGAGTTTCGGCTCGGTGAGCCACTACAGCACCGAGAAGATGATCGAGCTGGCGCGCGAGCGCGGGGGCAACGTCGACGATCCGAACAAGCGGCACCCGCTCGACTTCGTTCTCTGGCATCCGTCTGCATCCGACGAGCCGAGCTGGGACACGATGTGGGGCCCGGGTCGGCCCGGTTGGCATATCGAGTGCAGCGCGCTCGCGCTCCGCGAGCTGGGTACGACGATCGACCTCCATGGTGGTGGCTCGGACCTCATCTTCCCGCACCACGAGTGCGAGCGTGCTCAGAGTGAGGCTGCGACCGGTGAGCTGTTCGTGCGCCACTGGATGCACGTGGCCATGGTGTACATGGACGGCCACAAGATGTCGAAGAGCCTGGGCAACCTCGTCTTCGTCGATCGGTTGCGGGCCGAATGGGATCCGCGCGCCATCCGACTCGCGATCATCGAGCACCACTACCGCAAGGAGTGGGAGTGGGAGCCGACCCTGATGCCTCGCAACGCAGGGCGACTGGAGTCGTGGTCGGGTGCGGCACACGGTGCCTCGGGTGACGACGATGGCGTCCTCGACGATGTTCGGGCCGCGTTGGACGACGACCTCGACACGCCCGCCGCGTTGGCGATCATCGACCGTGCTGCGGCGGCCGGCCACGGCACGCGTTCGGCTGCGGCCTTGTTGGGTGTGGTCCTCGCGCACTGAGCGTTCACAGTGCGTTCATCGGAAGGTGACTTCCAGTATCTCCATGCCAGTACCAATCGGCGTACCCTGTCCCGTCCAGGAGGGTGTGTCGAGGGTTCGAAGGGAGGCGTGTGAAGCAACAGGGAGCAGGCAAGGCGCAGACCCGGGCTCGGCGAGTCCTTCGTCCGGCGATCACCCATCTCTGGAAGTTCGAGCTGTCCGGCTTCGAACGCCTGCCTGCATCAGGGCCTGCGATCCTCTGCCCGAACCACATCAGCTTCCTCGACAGTGCGTTCCTGATGGCGTTGGTGCCCCGGAACATCAGCTTCGTGGGCAAGGCCGAGTACATGGACTCGTGGAAGACCAAGCACCTCTTCCCGATGCTCGGCATGATCCCGATCGATCGCAGCGGGGGAGAGAAGAGCCAGGCTGCGCTCGAGGCCGCCGAAGCGGTGCTGCGGCGCGGCGAGCTGTTCGGCATCTTCCCGGAGGGCACGCGCAGTCGCGACGGGTATCTGTACAAGGGCCGCACCGGGGCCGCACGCCTGGCGCTCAAGGTCGGGTGCCCGATCTTCCCGGTCGGCATCGTCGGTACGGATCGCATCCAGCCGCCGGACGCCAAGCTGCCCAAGCTCCGGGGGTCGTGCTCGATCACGATCGGACGCCCGATCGAGGTCGAGCGGTACCGATCACGGGCCGAGGACCACCGCGTGCTGCGTCAGATCACCGACGAGCTGATGTTCGAGATCCGCGAGCTCACCGGCCAGGAGTACCGCAACGTGTATGCCGGCAAGACGGCCGAGACCGAGCCGAATGTGGCCCCAGGGCGCGTTGGCACGCTCGCCGACGATCGCTCCGAGCCGGCGCTGGCGGGCCAGCAGGGTTAACTCCCTCCCTTCGGGGTGCCTCGGCTCGTAGACTCCGAGGGCTATGGCTCAGATCACGATCTCGCTCCCGGACGGTTCGACGCGCGCTCTCGACGATGGTGCCACGGCTGCCGACGTGGCAGCTTCCATCGGATCGCGTCTCGCCAAGGCTGCTGTGGCCGCGGTCGTGAACGGTGAGGAATGGGACCTCGGTCGTCGGCTTCCCGACGGTGCAGCGATTGCAATCGTCACCTCCGATTCCGAGGCCGGTCGCCACGTTCTGCGCCACTCCACGGCCCATGTGCTCGCACAGGCGGTGACGCAGCTCTTCCCGGGCGCGAAGTACACCATCGGTCCGGCGATCGAGGACGGCTTCTACTACGACTTCGACCTGCCCGAGGGCCGCACGTTCGCCGAAGCCGACCTCGCGTCGATCGAGCAGCGGATGCTCGAGATCGTCAGCGCCGACCAGCCATTCGAGCGGGCCGAGCTGCCCATCGACGAGGCCCTGAAGGTGTTCGCCGACCAGCCGTACAAGTGCGAGATCATCGAACGTGTCCGCCAGGGCGGCGCCGACGGTGCCGATGCGGGCGAGGTCGGCAGCGGCGAAGCGATCAGCATTTATCGGAACACGCCTGAGTTCGTCGACCTGTGCCGCGGCCCACACGTGCCATCGACCAGCAAGCTCGGCCACTTCAAGCTGATGAAGGTGGCCGGCGCCTATTGGCGGGGCAACGAGAAGGGCCCGATGCTGCAGCGGCTGTATGGCACCGCCTGGGAGTCGAAGGCGGCCCTCGAGGAGCACCTGCACCGCTTGGCGGAGGCCGAGAAGCGCGACCATCGCAAGCTGGCGGTCGAGCTCGACCTGCTCAGCTTCCCGCAGGAGCTCGGTGGTGGGTTGGCTGTGTGGCACCCCAAGGGCGCCATCGTCCGCAAGCTGATGGAGGACTACAGCCGTGAACGTCACGTGACGGGTGGCTACCAGTTCGTCTTCACGCCGCATCTGGCGAACGCGAACCTGTTCCAGACCAGCGGGCACCTCGGGTGGTACCAGGACGGCATGTACCCCCCGATGGAGATGGACAACGGCGTCTACTACATGAAGCCGATGAACTGCCCGATGCACTGCCTGATCTTCCGGAGCCGCCAGCGCAGCTACCGCGAGCTTCCGCTGCGGCTGTTCGAGCTCGGCACCGTGTACCGCTACGAGCGGGCCGGCACCCTTCACGGGCTGATGCGGATCCGCGGGTTCACCCAGGACGACAGCCACATCTACTGCACTGAAGACCAGTTGCAGGACGAGATCGCCTCGCTGCTCGACTTCGTGATGAGCGTGCTTCGTGCGTTCGGTTTCACCGACTTCACGGCCAACCTGTCGACCAAGGACCCGGCCAAGTACGTCGGATCCGACGAGAATTGGGATCGGGCGACCGATGCCCTCCGGTCGGCGCTCGAGCGCTATGGGCTGACGTACCGGATCAAGGAGGGCGACGCAGCGTTTTACGGCCCGAAGATCGACATCGATGTCCGCGACGCGATCGGTCGGACCTGGCAGCTCAGCACGATCCAGTGCGACTTCAACCTTCCCGAGCGGTTCGGCCTCGAGTACGTCGGATCCGACAACGCCCGGCACCGGCCGATCATGTTGCATCGCGCGTTGTTCGGGTCGGTCGAACGCTTCTTCGGGGTGCTGCTCGAGCACTATGCCGGGGCGTTCCCGACCTGGCTCGCACCTCTGCAGGCCCGAGTCCTGCCCGTGGCCGAGGCCCACGAGCCGTACGCCCTCGGCGTGGTCGAGCAACTGCGTGCTGCCGGCCTGCGGGTGGACCTGGTCGATGCAACCGATCAGCTCGGCAAGCGGATCAGGGCCGCGAAGCTCGACAAGATCCCCTACGTGCTGGTGGTCGGCGACAGCGATGTCGCTGCGACGACGCTCGGCGTGAACCCCCGCGGCGGCGATGTCGAGCGCGACGTCCCACTCGACACCTTCGTCGCCAACGTTCGTCAGGAGATCGACGAACAACTGGCCAGCGCTCGCAGCTGACAGACGGATGACCCCGCTCGAACTGCTGTGGAACGGCTGGCGCTCGTCGTACGTTTCGAGCCTCGGTGGGCGCCCCCCACGCGAGACGGGTTCGGTGTTCACGGCCATCCTGCAGTCCGGCCAGCCGGACACCGAGACGCACATCATCCATCGCGGAGCGCGGTCGTTCGTCATCTTGAACCTCTTCCCCTACGCAGTCGGGCATCTGCTCGTCTTGCCGTATCGCGAGGTCGCCGACCTCGAGATGCTCGATACCGAAGAGTCGGTCGAGCTCTGGCAGAACGTCACCGATGCCGTGCGAGCGCTCAAGGCGGCGCTGTCGCCGTCGGGGGTGAACGTCGGTATCAACCTCGGCGAGCCGGCAGGGGGGAGCGTGAGCGAGCACCTGCACGTGCACGTCGTGCCTCGTTGGGTCGGTGACGCCAACTTCATGACGGCGACGGCCAACACCCGGACGCTGCCTGAGGCTTTGCCCGACACGGCGGCCAAGCTGCGGGCATCGTGGCCGAGGCCGTAGGCTGGCCCGGCCATGAGCGACACGAGCGATCTCCGTGACGAACTGCCCGAGGACCTGAACGCTGCCGAGTTCGTCGGCCTCTATCAGTTCCCCGACAACAGCCGCCGTCGTCGTCCTGCCTACATCTACGGCGCGCTCGCCATCGTGTTGCTCGCTCTCTTCTCGACCCACCGCACCGGCCAACACGTTCTGGTGAACGAGGGATACCTGTGGGCTGCTCTCCTGCTCGGTGCGGTTGCCGTCTTTTCCTTCACCTCTGGCTGGAAGATGACGGTCGACGAGCAGCAGGCGCTCGTCGCGGCCCAGAGCGCGGTTGGCTTCCCTGTTGGGCACGCCTCGGCGCAGCAGGTGTGGCGTGGGGTGCGCAGCCGTCCGACCTGGCGGGTGCTCGTCTACTCGGCCGAGAGCCCGCCGCACCAGCGCGGGCTCGTCTTGGTCGACGCCGTCGACGGGCAGGTGCTCGAGCAACTCGTCGAGGCCAATCCGGAAACCGACTGGGTCGACTGACGGCGCGCCCAGGGCGCGGCGGTAGACGATCGGCTGCCGACTAGCCTGGGACCGATGTTCGATGGAAAGTTCCGCACGGCGGTCGACAAGGCGGTGAAGCCGGTCGGCGACTCGCTCCGGCGCACCGGAATGTCGCCCGACCATCTCACGATCCTCGGCCTTGTCGTCGCCGTGGGCGCTGCGGTGTCGATCGGTTTCGGCTATCTCCAGCTCGGCTTGCTGTTGGTGATCCTCGCCGCCCTGCCCGATCTGTTCGACGGGGCCCTGGCCAAGGCCTCCAACACATCCAGCCAGCGCGGAGCCTTCTTCGACTCGGTGATCGACCGGGTCACCGACGCGTTGCTGTTCGGTGGTCTCGCCTGGTACTTCGCCGGCGACTCGTCACCCCATATGGCGATGCTGCCGTTCGCCATCATGGCGGCCAGCTCGGTGATCTCGTACCAGCGAGCCAAGGCCGAGTCGCTCGGTCTCGACGCCAAGGGCGGCCTGATGGAGCGGGCGGAGCGGATCATCCTGCTCTGTCTCGGCCTGCTGTTCGAGCCGCTGCTGGTCCCGATCCTGTGGATCATGCTGGCCCTGACGCTCGTCACCGCCGTCCAGCGATTCGTGAAGGTCTGGAAGCAGGCGAGCGTGGCGCCGGTGACGGCAGCAAAGATCGAGCTGCGACGGTCGCGTCGCCAGCACCGGCGCGTGCAGCGCACGGAGCGTCGCCGTACCCGGATCGCCCGGGTGCAGCGCCGTTCGCCTGACAACTGAGCGCTGACGTGGCTGCTGACGAGAGGAACCGCCTGGCCGATGCCGTCACCGTCGGCGGGTTCAGGCTCGGTTCAGTTGCCGCGAGGCTGACGCCCGGCCCCCTGGCTGCGGCGACGGCCTCGCTACTCGGTGTGGGTGCCAGCGTCACGAGCGCCGAGCGGCGCGAGCTGATCCAGCGGCACCTGCGCCGGGTCAACCCGGGTGTGCGTGCATCGGAGCTGCGGCTGCAGACCCAGGCTGCCTTCGACAGCTACGCCCGCTACTACGTGGAGAGCTTCCGTCTGCCCTCGATGTCGGCGCGCGCCGTCGAACGTGGCTTCACCAAGGACGGCTACCACCACATCCTTCGCGGCCTCGAAGCGGGCAATGGTGTCATCCTTGCGCTGCCACACCTGGGTGGATGGGAATGGGCCGGACGGTGGATGACCGATCAGGGTCATCGCCTCACGGTGGTGGTCGAGGCCCTCGACCCGCCGGAGCTGTTCGAGTGGTTCGTCGACCTCCGCCAGCGACTGGGGATGACGGTCGTGCCCCTCGGCCCCTCGGCGGCAGGTGCGGTCATGAGGGCGCTTCGGAACAACGAGGTGGTGTGCTTGCTGTGCGACCGCGACCTCGAGCGCACCGGGGTCGAGGTCGAGTTCTTCGGCGAACGCACCACGCTCCCGGCGGGGCCGGCCATGCTCGGGCTGCGGACGGGGGCGCCGATCCTGCCCACAGGGGTCTACTTCACGCCGCGGTACAACGGCCACCATGCCATCGTCCGGCCGCCCGTGCCTGCACAGCGGATCGCCGACAGCCTCCGCGCCGACGTCTCCCGGGTGACGCAGTCGCTCGCCCGCGAGCTCGAGTTGCTGATCCGTCGCCACCCCGAGCAGTGGCACCTGTTCCAGCCGAACTGGCCGAGCGACCCCGGCTACCACGACGCGGTCTGATCGAAAGCCCGACCTCGTCGCTGCGGCTCGGGGCAGCCGGGGATGCACGGCCGGGCGCGACCTGGCAGCATTGCCGGGTGCGCTACGTGAAGCTCGGAACCACCGGATTGGACGTCTCGAGGCTGTGCCTCGGCTGCATGAGCTTCGGGGTGCCCGAGCGCGGCACCCACGAATGGACGTTGGACGAGGAAGCCAGCCGACCACTCATCCGTGCCGCGGTCGAGGCCGGGATCAACTTCTTCGACACCGCCAACATGTATTCCGACGGCACGAGCGAGGAGTTCGTCGGGCGAGCTCTTGCCGAGCTCACGCGACGCGATGAGACGGTCATCGCAACGAAGGTCTTCTACCCGATGAGCTCCGGGCCCAACGGTGGCGGCCTCTCGCGCAAGTCGATCATGCAGTCGATCGACGACAGCCTCCGGCGGCTGGGCACCGACTACGTCGACCTCTACCAGATCCATCGGTTCGACCCCCACACTCCTGTCGCCGAGACGATGGAGGCGCTGCACGATGTGGTGAAGGCCGGCAAGGCCCGGTACATCGGCGCGTCGTCGATGTGGGCGTGGCAGTTCGCGGAGATGCAGCACACGGCCGAGCGGCATGGCTGGACCCGCTTCGTGTCGATGCAGAACCATTACAACCTGCTCTACCGCGAGGAGGAGCGGGAGATGATGCCCCTGTGCCTGCACCAAGGCGTCGGAGCGATCCCGTGGAGCCCGCTCGCCCGGGGCCGTCTCACGCGCCCGCCGGCAACGATGACGCAGCGCGAGGAGAAGGACTTGGTCCTGAAGCACCTCTACCGGTCGGCCGACAACGAGATCATCACCAGCGTCGCCGAGATCGCCGAGCAACGAGGCGTCTCGATGGCCCAGGTGGCTCTTGCGTGGGTGGCGGGGCACCCGGCGGTGTCGGCGCCGATCGTCGGTGTCACGTCGCAGCGTCACCTCGACGACGCGCTGGCCGGGATCGAGCTCGAGTTGTCGGTCGAGGAGCGCTTCATGCTCGAGATCCACTACACCCCGCAACCGGTGCAGGGCCTGAGCTGACGACGCATGGCCGGGGCTGGCGGCCCAGGCCTGCGGTCAGGTGGTGTAGTCCTGGATGCGGCGGCCGTGCGAACGGTCGGTGAGCGCGACGGCTCGTGAGCGGAACTCGTCGAGCAGTGCAGGCAGGTCGATGGTGAGCAGCCGGCGGTCGCGCATCAGCACCCGCCCAGCGACGATGGTGGTCCGGACATCGCTCGGCTGCAGGCTGTACACGAGGGCTGCGGCGAGATCGTGCAGGGGCTGGCAGTGGATCCCCGAGACGTCGACGAGGATCAGGTCGGCTGCGGCGCCGACGCGCACCGATCCGAGATCGTGGCTCCGACCGATCGTGGCGGCTGATCCGGGCCCGGCGAGATGCAGGGCGAGCGACCTGGTGAACCAGGTGGAGTCGCCCTCCGCCTGTTTCTGCGACATCGCAGCGACGCGCATGTTCTCGGCGATGTCGAGCGTGCTGTTGGAGGCCGCGCCGTCGGTGCAATAGCCGACTGGCACGCCTGCCGCGAGCAGACCGCGGATCGGTGTCAGCGGCCCCAGGGCAAAGCGCAGGTAGCCCTTCGGCCCATGGGTGACGCCGACCCGATCGGCGTAGCGGGCGAGGACGGGAAGGTCGATCGGCACAATGCCGTTCCCGTGGGCGATGATCGCCCCTGCATCGAGCACCCCCGTCCGCTCGAGCACCTGGATCGGTGTCAGGGCGCGTTCGCGCAGGCTCACCTCGGTCTGGTGCATGTCCTCGGCTGCGTGGATGTGGACCCTGACGCCGAGGTCGCGGGCGGCATCCGCCGCGCGCGTCAGGTCGGCGTCGCTGCAGGTGTAGGGCGCATGGGGTGCGATGGAGGTCGTGATTCGTCCCCCGGCCGCGCCGTGCCAGTCGCGAGCGAACCCCACCGATCGCTCGAACCCGTCGTCGCCCTGCGAGCTGAAGAACGCCGAGCCGAGGTCGGCGCGCATGCCGCTGTCGATCACTGCGCGAGCCGCCTGCTCCATGAAGAAGTAGTGGTCGGCGACGGTCGTCACTCCGCACGAGATCATCTCTGCCGCCGCGGCCATCGTGCCGAGGTAGACGTCGTCGGGCTGGAGGTTGACCTCCATCGGCCAGATGAAGTCGTCGAACCAGGCGCGGACGGTGACGTCCTCGGCTGCCCCGCGCAGCAGCGTCATGGCCGCATGGCAGTGGGTGTTGACGAACCCAGGCAGGAGGACGAGACCTCGGGCATCGATCACTTCGGCGGCGGCCACCTGCGGCAGCTCGTCGGTCGCAGAGGCGATCGCGGTGATCCGGCCGTCGGTGACCTCGACCGTGCACACCTGGAACTCGGCACGATCCGGTCCTGCTGCGACCAGGGTCGTGGCCCCCACCAGCACGAGGTCCGGGGCGCCAGCAGTGACGGGGGAGAGGTGGTCGTCGGCTCGGTCGGGCACGGCGAGACGTTACTGCCATAGCCTTGAGGGGTGGCACTGGCAGACGTGATCGACGCACTGGTCGAGGCGCCCATCGGGCCCAGCTTCACTCGGGTCGGCTACGAGGTCCGGTCGCGCCTCGAACACTGGCGTGCGCTCGACTCGTATCGAGCCGACGGGCGCGTCGTCGTGCTGACGGGGGCGACGTCCGGTCTCGGCTTGGCAGCCGCGGAGCAACTGGCCCGCTGCGGAGCGACGGTGGTGCTGGTCGGGCGCGACGCCGAGCGCTGTGAACGGGTGCGGAGTGAGCTGTCGGCTCGCACGGGCAACACGTCGCTGTCGACCTTGGTCGCCGATCTCGGCGATCTTGCAGCGGTCCGGGGTGCTGCGGCCGAGCTGCAGCGTCGGTATTCGGTGATCGACGTCCTCGTGCACAACGCTGGCGCCCTGTCGGCCCATCGGCAGCAGACAGCCGACGGCCTGGAGGCGACGGTGGCGAGCCAGGTGGTCGGACCGTTCCTTCTGACCGCGCTGCTGCTCGAGCAGCTGCGCGCAGCTCGGTCCGGCCGAGTGATCACGATGTCGTCGGGCGGGATGTACGCCTCTGCGCTCGAGGTCGACAAGCTCCAGATGGGCGACGACTATCGCGGCGCCGAGCAGTACGCGCGGGCGAAGCGGGCACAGGTGACGCTCAACGAGATGTGGGCTGCCCACCCCCGCACAACGGGCGTGACCTTCCATGCAGTGCACCCGGGCTGGGCCGATACACCGGGTGTCGCTGCCTCGCTGCCCACGTTCCGCAGGGTGGTCGGGCCCCTGCTGCGCAGCCCCGGACAAGGCGCCGACACGATGGCGTGGCTGGCGCTCGACGATGCCGCGTCGGAGGTCGATGGGCGGTTCTGGCTCGATCGTCGCCAGCGACCCATCCACCGCTTGCCCACGACGCGTCGCAGCGATACTCCGGAGCGTCGGCGCGCGTTGTGGAACTGGTGTGCGCAGGTCGCCGGGCTCGATCCGCAGACCCTCGCCGAGCTTCCCCGATGACGGCTGCCCCGCCGAGCAAGCCCTGTGCGTCGTGCGGGCGCGAGATGACCTGGCGGAAGGCCTGGGAGCGGGTGTGGCCGGAGGTCCGGTACTGCTCCGACGCCTGCCGACGCCGCAAGGTCAGCGACGTCGATCGTTCGCTCGAGCAGGCCATCGTCGGTCTGCTCACAGGGCGGGCGCGCGGCGCGACCATCTGCCCCAGCGAGGCCGCCCGGGCCGTGGGTGGCGATGAGTGGCGTGACCTGATGGAACCGGCCAGGGCCGCTGCTCGCAGGCTGCACGCCGCAGGCACCGTGGAGATCACCCAGCAGGGTCGACCTGTCGATCCGTCGCGCGCCAGGGGTCCGATCCGCATCCGCCTGGTCTGACCCCCGGTTCGCTGGCCACCGATGTCGGAGGTCCGCGAGACTGGGGCTGTGACATCCCCGAGCATGCTGTGGTCGCCGCCCGACGACATCCGCGAGCGGACCAGGATCGGTGCGTTCATCCGCTGGCTCGCCGACCACGGGCACCCCGGCCTCGACGACTACGACGACCTGTGGCGCTGGTCGGTCGACGACCTGCCCGGGTTCTGGGGCGCGGTCTGGGAGTTCTTCGGGGTGCGATCCCGCGCACCGGTCACCGCTGTGCTCGGCGACGGCTCGATGCCGGGCACCCACTGGTTCGAGGGGGCGATGCTGAACTACGCCGAGCACGCCCTTGCGCATCGTGGGTCACAACCGGCCCTGGTCGCCCTGTCGCAGACCCGCGACCGAGCGGAACTGAGCCGCGACGACCTCCGCCGCCGTGTCGCCGAGGTCCGTGCAGGGTTGCTGGCGCTCGGTGTCGGGCGAGGCGACCGGGTCGCTGCCTACATGCCGAATGTGGCCGAAACGGTGGTTGCCTTCCTGGCGACCGCGAGCCTCGGTGCCGTGTGGAGCTCGTGCGCTCCGGAGTTCGGTGTACAGGCGGTGCTCGACCGGTTCGGGCAGATCGACCCGGTCGTGCTGCTCGCCGTCGACGGCTACAGATACGGCGCACGCGACATCGACCGCAGCGACGAGCTCGTGCAGATCCGGGCTGGTCTTCCGGGGCTTCGAGCCACGGTGGTGCTGCGCGCGCTGCGCCCCGAGGCCCCGCTGCCGGACGGAGCGATCGACTGGACGGCGCTCGCCGTGCCGACCCGGGACGAGCTCGAGTTCGAGGCCGTTCCGTTCGATCATCCGCTCTACGTCCTGTACTCGTCGGGCACCACGGGTTTGCCGAAACCGATCGTCCACGGCCACGGAGGCATCCTGCTCGTCCACCTGAAGGACCTCGGGTTGATGAGCGACATCGGGCCGGACGACCGGTTCTTCTGGTTCTCCACCACCGGCTGGATGATGTGGAACTACCTCGTGTCCGGCCTCGTGCTCGGCAGCGCCATCGTGCTGTTCGACGGTGACCCGGCCTTCCCATCGCTCGACACCCTCTGGCAGATCGCCGCCGACGAGCGAGTCACCTGGTTCGGTGGCAGCGCGCCCTACATCGTCGCCTGCCGCAAGGCGGGCCTGCGACCGGGCGACGACCACGACCTCTCGTCGCTTCGCGCTGTCGGCTCCACCGGTGCGCCATTGCCCCCCGAGGGCTTCCGCTGGGTGTACGAGGCCGTGAAGCCCGATGTGCTGCTGTCGTCGATCAGTGGGGGGACCGACATCTGCTCGGCGTTCGTCGGTGGTTGCCCATTGGTGCCCGTCTGGGAGGGTGAGATCTCGTGCCGATTCCTGGCGTGCGCGGTCGAGGCTTTCGACGACACCGGCCGCCCCCTCGAGGGTGAGCAGGGTGAGTTGGTGGTCACCCGCCCGCTGCCCTCCATGCCGATCGGCTTCTGGAACGACCCTGACGGGTCGCGGTACCGCGCTGCCTACTTCGAGACGTACCCCGGTGTCTGGCGGCACGGCGACTGGATCACGATCACCGAGCGCGGATCGTGCGTGATCAGTGGACGCTCGGATGCCACCTTGAACCGCAGCGGGGTGCGGATCGGCACCGCAGAGATCTATCGCGTGGTCGACACCGTTGGCGGGATCGACGACAGCCTGATCGTCCATCTGGAGGATCCGACCGGCGAGGGGCCCGGCACCCTGGTGCTGCTCGTCGCGCTCGCGACCGGTGACGACACCGTGCCCCCGGAGGTCGTAGCGGCGTTGCGTACGGCGTTGCGCACGAGCCTGTCGCCGAGGCACGTGCCCGACGAGGTGCACGCGGTACGGGCCATCCCCACCACGCTGTCCGGCAAGAAGCTCGAGTTGCCGGTCAAGAAGATCCTCCGTGGCGCGCATGTCGACGACGTGGCAGCCCGAGGTGCGCTCAAGGACCCGAGCGCGCTCGACGATGTGGCCCGCCTCGCCGAGGCCCGCCGGCTGCCGTCGGCCCCCTGAGCCGGGCAACGACAGCACCACGGCGCCGGCGATCCGTGGCAGCATGGAGCCATGACCGATGTTGCGACGCTCAGCGCCACCGACCCCCGACCCGCTCAGCGCTCGGCGCTCGGCGAGCAGTTCGTGTCCGACGGGTTCGTGGTGGTCGAGGACCTTGTGTCGCCCGCGGAGCTCGAGACGGTCATCGCCGATGCGGCGAGGTTCGCCCGCAGCGAGTACCGCGTCCTGAACCCACCGGACCTGCCCGCCGGCGCCACCGACGACGAGGCCCTGCAGCAGATCCTGGCCATCCATCACCCACACTGGGTCAGCGAGGTCGCCCGGTCGATGATCGTGCACCCTGGGATCGTCGACGTGCTGCGGCAGATCACTGCGGCTCACCTCCCGCACTGGGACGGGTCCGTGAAGTGCTGCCAGTCGATCCTGTTCGTGAAGGGGCCGGGGATGCCGGGCCAGGCCTGGCACCAGGACGAGCGCTACATCCCGACGCGCGACCGGTCGCTGGTCGGTGCGTGGATCGCGCTCGACGACGCGACGATCGACAACGGCTGCCTGTGGGTGGTGCCCGGATCGCATCGCAACGGGTACTTCTGGCCGACCCGCGCCCACGGTGACCCGGAGGAGTACGACCCCTCCGATCAGGCCTACGGCTTCGACGAGTCCGCCGGGGTGCCCGTCGAGGTCAAGGCCGGGTCGGTGGTGTTCTTCAACGGCTACACCCTCCATCGGTCGCTGCGCAACCGCACGCAGGGCTATCGCCGGGCATTGGTGAACCACTATCTCAATGCGTGGTCGCTGCTGCCGTGGAAGACCATCGGCACGCTGCCGGGCCTCGACATCCCGACGCTCGACAACCGCGACGTGGTCCCCGTCGGCTACGACCCCTATGCCGACAAGGGCTACCGGCCCACGCCGAAGTCGGCGTTCCTCCGGCCCGTCGGCCCCCATCAGTCGTGGCCCGACGAGGAGCCGGAAGACAGCTGACCACGCCATCGAGCGACGGGTCGCGGTAGCGTCGGCGGGGTGAGCGCCGACGGGGTGGCCGACAGCGGTCGGGGCAGGCCCATCCGCGTGGGCATGATCTGCCCGTACAGCCTCTCGGTTCCCGGTGGAGTGCAGGCTCAGGTGCTCGGTCTGGCGAGGGAGTTGCGTCGCTGCGGTGTCGAGGTCCGGGTGCTCGCTCCGTGCGACGGCCCACCGCCGGCGACGTTCGTCACCCCGCTCGGCGACAGCCTGCCGACGGCCACCAACGGGTCGGTCGCTCCGCTTGCTCCCGATCCGTCCTGCCAACTGCGCACCATCCGGGCCCTCACCGACGAGGCGTTCGACGTCTTGCACCTGCACGAGCCGTTTGCCCCAGGCCCCACGCAGACCGCCTTGCTGGTGAACACCGCTCCGATCGTCGCCACGTTCCATGCGGCCGGGAACACCACGGCGTATCGGTACCTCCGGCGCGCGATCCTGGCTGCGAGCGATCGCATCGCTCTGCGAGTCGCCGTGTCGAACGATGCTCGCGACCTGGCACAGCAGTTCATCGGGGGCGACTACGACGTGCTCTTCAACGGCGTCGAGCTCGAGACGTTCCGGGCCTCGTCGCCGCATCCGGCCACAGGGCCGACGATCTTCTTCATCGGCCGTCACGAGGACCGCAAGGGCCTCGGTGTGCTGCTCGAGGCGATGCGCCACGTCCCTGACGACGTGCGGCTGTGGATCGGTGGCACCGGTCCGGACACCGCCGAGTTGAAGGCCCGCTACGCCGCCGATGCTCGCCTCGAATGGCTGGGTCGAGTCAGCGACCAGGAGAAATTGGCCCGCCTCAAAGGCGCCACGGTGTTCTGCGCCCCATCGCTGCGAGGTGAGTCGTTCGGTGTCGTGCTCGCCGAGGCGATGGCGGCGGGCACTGCCGTGGTGGCGAGCGCTCTGGACGGGTACCGCAACGTCGCCACCGACGGGGTCGATGCTGTGCTCGTGCCCGCCGGTGACGCCGAAGCGCTCGGCCAGGCGCTCAGTGCGCTTCTGGTCGACCCGCAGCGACGGGGCCAACTCGAGGCTGCGGGGGCCCGCCGGGCCGAGGAGCTGTCGATGGCCCGTCTGGCTGCCGAGTACCGGGTGCGGTATGAGCGGTTGCTCGCCGAGCCGCTGCCACTGGTGGAGCGACCGGCCCGAGGGCTGTGGTCGCGTATGCTGACTGCAGCGTTCGGCCGGCACCTGCCGGATCCCCGAGTCGCCGACGATCGGAGTTCTCGGTGATCTGGATCATCCTCGGCGTCATCGTCGTGCTTGTGCTCGCCGTCATCGGCATCTACAACGGCCTCGTCCGAGCGCGCAACCAGGTCGACAATGCCTGGTCGCAGATCGACGTCCAGCTGAAGCGGCGGATCGATCTGATCCCCAACCTCGTCGAGACGGTGAAGGGCTACGCCGCGCACGAGCGCGAGACGCTCGAGGCAGTGATCCGGGCCCGCAACGCTGCAATGGCCGCTCCGGCCGGCGACCCCCACGCGCAGGCCAACGCCGACAACATGATCACCTCGGCGTTGCGGCAACTGTTCGCGCTGAGCGAGGCGTACCCCGATCTGAAAGCCAACCAGAACTTCCTCGCCCTGCAGGAGGAGCTGACGGCCACCGAGGGCCGCGTCGCCTACGCGCGGCAGTTCTACAACGACTCGGTGCTTTCCTACAACAACAAGCTCCAGACCTTCCCGACGGTCGTGCTGGCCGGCATGTTCAACTTCACCAAGCGCGACTACTTCGAGGTCGATGGTGCCGAGCGCGAGGTGCCCAAGGTCGAGTTCTGACTTGCCCTGCGGCCGCTACGCAGCGGTGGAAGCGCAGGCGACGCCGGTGCCAGTACCCTGAGGGGTCTGATGTTCGATCTCATCCGCGCCAACCGACGTAAGAGCGTCTTGCTCGTCGCCGGCTTCGTTGCCTTCCTGATGCTCGTCGGGGCCGCCGTGGGCCTGCTCGTCGGCCACGGCGTCGCCGGCACGGTGATCGCCCTCGTGATCTCGGGGGTCATTGCCTTCACCTCGTACTGGAAGGCTGACTCGATCGCATTGGCGGTGAGCCGCGCTCGGCCGGCGGACCCGCAGGAGTACCAGCGTCTGCACAACCTCGTCGAAGGCCTCTGCATCGCGAGTGGGCTACCCAAGCCGCGCATCTATGTGGTCGACGACCCCGCGCCGAACGCGTTCGCCACCGGACGAAACCCCAGGCACGCCGCGATCGCCGTCACCACGGGCCTGCTCGGGAAGCTGAACCGTGTCGAGCTGGAAGGTGTGCTCGCCCACGAGCTCTCGCACATCCGGAACTACGACATCCTGGTCTCGACCCTCGCAGTGACGCTGGTGGGCGGAGTCGCGATCCTCACTGACGTCGCAATCCGCCTGATGTGGTGGAACGGTGGTCGGGTGCCGCGAGAGGGCGACCGCTCCGACTCGAACAACCCGCTTGCCATTGTCGGCTTCATGCTCCTGCTCCTCGCACCGCTCGTGGCCAAGGCCATGCAGGCTGCGATCAGCCGCCGACGCGAGACGCTCGCCGATGTCAGCGCCTGTCAGATGACCCGTTACCCGCCGGGGCTCATCTCGGCGCTCGAGAAGCTCCGCGACGACGTGACCGTCACGCACTCGGCGTCGACGGCCACTGCGCACATGTGGATCGAGCAGCCGATGTCCGGGGTCGGTGACCGAGGGCGCCTCGGGGGAGTGCACCGCATGTTCGACACGCACCCACCCCTCGAGGAGCGCATCGCGCTCTTGCGCGAACTGTGACGCGCTGCCGCCGGGCGGGCGGGCGACTGGTGACCGTCGTTGTCACTCTCGGTGCCGTGCTGATGGCGGCATGCTCACCCGACCCGGACGCGGCCCGATTGGCGAGTGGGTCGCGCTCGTCCGAGCCGCCCACCTCGACGTCCGCGAGCGGTCCACCACCCTCGACGATCGGGCCGACGACGACATTGGCCACCACCACGACACCTGCTCCGACCACGACTGCGGCACCCACGACGACAGCGCCTCCGGTGCTGATGCAACTCACCGGGCTGCCCGCGCCCGATCCGTTGGTGGCGTTGCGCCGTGCGCTGGTGGTCAAGATCGACAATCATCCCCAGGCCAGGCCCCAATTCGGGCTGAACGCGGCCGACATCGTCTACGAGGAGAACGTCGAGGGGCTCACACGCTTTGCGGCCGTGTTCCACTCGACGGACGCGGAGCGCGTCGGTCCGATCCGCTCGGCGCGCACGCAGGACGTGTCTCTGTTGGGCTCGTTGAACAAGCCCCTCTTCGCCTGGAGCGGCGGGAACGCGGGCACGACCGCAGCGCTCCGCGAGAGCGACCTCGTCGATGTCGGCCCCTACGCCGTCGGCGGATCGGTGTACTACCGCGACCAGAGGGAGGATGAGTCACTCGAGCACACGCTCTACAGCGGGACCGATCGTCTCTGGCGCCAAGCACCCGACGGCCTCTCGCCACCCCCGCCGCACTTCGAGTACCGGTCGCCCGGCGAGGCTGTGCGGGGCGAGGCATCGTCAGGCGTCGCCATCGCGATGGACGGCGTCGACGTGACGTGGCGCTGGGACGGTGCGTCCGGCCGCTACCTGCGGTCGCAGAACGGACGTGAGCACCAGGATGCAACGCTCGGGCAGGTGTCGGCGGCGAACGTCGTCGTCCTCGAGGTCGACTACCGGCCGAGCCCGGCGGACGAGAAGAGCCCCGAGGCGCAGACGGTCGGCCAGGGGGCTGCGTGGGTTCATACCGGCGGTGAGCTGGTACGTGGCGCGTGGCGGCGCGCCGACCGCGGCGAGCCGTTCACCCTCCTCGACGCACAAGGTCGTTCGATCCGGCTCACACCTGGCCGCACCTGGGTCGAGCTGGCCCGCGTCGGCCGAGTCGAGCCGTTGATGTGACACCTACCCCAGCGGCCTCGTACGGCAGTGGGTGCCCGGGGGCGGGGCGAGTACGATGTGGCCCATGAGTGCTTCGGGTGCAACCGGTACGTATCGGGTCAAGCGTGGCTTGGCGGAGATGTTGAAGGGCGGCGTCATCATGGACGTCGTCACTCCGGAACAAGCCCGCATCGCCGAGGAGTCCGGCGCCTGCGCCGTCATGGCGCTCGAGCGGGTGCCCGCCGACATCCGTCGCGACGGTGGGGTGGCGCGGATGAGCGATCCCGAGATGATCGAGGGCATCAAGCAGGCCGTCACCATCCCGGTCATGGCCAAGGCGCGCATCGGCCATTTCGTCGAGGCCCAGATCCTCGAGGCGCTCGGCGTCGACTACATCGACGAGAGTGAAGTCCTCACGCCCGCCGACGAGGCTCACCACATCGACAAGTTCGGCTTCACCGTGCCCTTCGTCTGTGGTGCAACGAACCTCGGCGAGGCGCTGCGCCGGATCAGCGAGGGCGCGTGCATGATCCGCAGCAAGGGCGAGGCAGGCACCGGGAACATTGTCGAGGCCGTGCGGCACCTGCGCAGCATCATCGGCGACATGCGGCGGATCACCCAGGCCGACTCGGCCGAGCTGTTCGAGTGGGCCAAGCGCCTGCAGGCCCCGCTGCCGTTGGTCCAGGAGATCGCCGAGACCGGTTGGCTTCCCGTGCCGCTGTTCTGCGCCGGTGGCATCGCCACCCCGGCCGACGCCGCACTGGCCATGCAACTCGGGGCCGAGGCCGTCTTCGTCGGTTCGGGCATCTTCAAGAGCGAGGATCCGCTGCCGCGTGCCAAGGCGATCGTCGAGGCGACGACCCACTTCCGCGATCCGCACATCCTGGCCAAGGTCAGCCGCGGCCTCGGGGCGCCCATGACCGGCATCGGTATGGACGACGTCGCCCAGCGGTTCGCCGATCGGGGCTGGTGAGCCGTGTCGTCGGCGGGGGAGCAGCCCCCAGGTGGACGTCGTGGAACACTCGCCGCTCGTCGGTGTGCTCGCCCTGCAGGGGGCCTTCGCCGCGCATGAGCGGGCGCTGCGCGAGCTGGGCGTAGCGACACGTCAGGTGCGCACGCCGGCAGACCTCGCCGGCATCGACGGTCTGGTGATCCCCGGAGGTGAGAGCACGACGATGTCGCGGCTGCTCGACACCGCGGGGTTGCGCACGCCCCTTGCAGCGATGCTGGCGGACGGTCTCGCGGTGTTCGGCACGTGCGCCGGGATGATCCTGCTTGCTCGAGACGTGCTCGACGGCCAGCCCGAGCAGCAGGCGTTCGGTGTGGCAGACGTCGCCGTGCGCCGCAACGGCTACGGGCGTCAGGTCGACAGCTTCGAGACCGACATCGACGTCGTCGGGCTCGACCGACCGTTCCATGCAGTGTTCATCCGAGCACCACGTGTCGAACGCCATGGACCCGACGTGGTCGTCCTCGCGTCGCACGAGGGGGTGCCCGTGCTGCTCCGTCAGGGTCGTGTGGTGGTGGCCTCGTTCCACCCCGAGCTCACCGACGACGTGCGGCTGCACGGCCTGTTCCTCGACATCGTCCGATCTAGCCTCGTCGAGCCGACGAGCGCATCCTGACCACCTGACCAACGAAAGGGAGTCACTCCACCATGTCCGGTCACTCCAAATGGGCGACGATCAAGCACAAGAAGGGTGCCGCCGACGCACGGCGCGCCAAGGTGTTCGCCAAGATCGCCAGGCAGATCGAGGTTGCTGCACGTGAGGGTGGGGGTGATCCGACGGCCAACGCCACCCTGCGCACGATGGTGCTGAAAGCCAAAGCGGCGCAGATGAACAACGATCTGATCGACCGTGCCATCAAGCGCGCCACGGGCCAAGCCGATGGTGGCAACTACGAAGCCATCACCTACGAGGCCTATGCGCCCGGTGGGGTCGCGCTGCTCATCGACGTGCTGACCGACAACCGGAACCGTTCGAGCGCCGATGTCCGGGCGGTCTTTTCGAAGATCGGTGGATCGCTGGCCGAGCCCGGCGCAGTGGGCTGGCAGTTCAGCCGCAAGGGCGTCATCCTGGCCAAGGGCAGCGAGGACGAGGTGATGATGGCGGCACTCGATGCGGGAGCCGACGACGTGGCGGCCGACGGCGAGTTCTGGAAGATCACCTGCGATCCGTCGTTGCTGTACGAGGTGCGCGACGCGCTCGTTGCGGCAGAGGTGGCGGTCGAGTCGGCCGAGTCGACGATGGTGTCGTCGACCACCATCGAGGTCGCCGACGTCGACGACGCGAAGAAGGTGCTGCGCATCATCGACGCGTTGGAGGACAACGACGACGTCCAGGACGTGTACGGCAACTTCGACATCAGCGACGCCATCATGGAATCTGTCGGCTGATGGCGGTCGGCATCGGCGATCCCGCTCCTGATTTCAGCCTTCCGGGCACGGGTGACCGCTCCTACTCGCTCAGCGAGTTCCGTGGCCAGCCCGTGGTCCTGGTGTTCTACCCGGGCGACGACAGCCCGGTGTGCACCAAGCAGCTCACCACCTACAACGCCGACCTCGCCCGATTCGAGGAGCTCGACGCTCAGGTGCTCGCCGTGTCGCCGCAGTCGATCGACAGCCACGAGGAGTTCCGGTCGCGGTACGGGTTCGGGTTTCCGCTCCTGGCCGACATCGATAAAGAGGTGGCCGGGATGTACGGCACGCTCGGGCCTCTGGGGTTCGCCCGTCGCAGCGTCTTCGTCGTCGATGCCGATGGCGTCATCCGCTACGCGCACCGAGCGATCGCCGGCCTCACGTTCCGGCCGGTCGACGAACTCGTCGCCGCCCTCCGGCCACAGCCGACCTGACGTCGCCGAGCTCAGCCAGCGAGCACATCGCTGGTGCAGGCGACGCCGCTGCACGCGTCGGACAGGGTGCCGGTGAGCAGGAAGGTGACCGCCTGGGTGAGGACCCGTGGCTCGCTGCTGGCGGCGCCGTGCGGGTCGCGTCCGTACTGGGGCGAACTAGGAGGCAGGTTCACCGTCGGTGGAGCCGGGGTGCCGAAGTCCCACATGATCAGCGAGGCCTGAGGCGTGGTCGCGTAGTCGAGCGGCTCGATGCCCCAGTGCGGCACGCGGTCGTTGCTGCGACCCGGGCCGATGACGGGTGAGTGGGTCAGCGCCCCGATGGTGCGAGCGAGCACCTCGGTGCTGACGTTGGTGACCTGGTGGTCGCCGAATGCCTCGACCAGGAGCACCTGCTTGGCGTCGATCCCCGGGTACGGATCGGTGGTGAGGTGTTGGACGTAGCCGTTGTTCTCGCCGCGATCCCACAGCAGCTGGATGAGCTGCAGGGCGAGTGCCCTGTCGACCGGGTCGGTGTAGGCGGTGTCGAACACCGTCTGGAACTGCGGCCAATCGCTCGAGCGGTGCAACAACAGCGAGTAGTTGATGCCGGGTACGCCGAGCACGACGCGCTGCCATTCGGTGGAGATTGCGCTGGCGGCGCCTCCGAGGATGCCACCCTGGCTGTTGCCGACGAACTGAGTTGCGCCCGGGGCGATGAGCGGTGTGCCGCCGGCCGACCGGAATGCCGGGTCTGCGGCAAAGGCTCGTTCGTCGTTGAGTGCTCGGCCGAGGAACTGGAAGTTGAGCAGGCCCTGCTGCATGCGGTCGGCCTGCTGCGGGAAGCGGGACAGATCACCGAGGATGGTGGCCACGTTGCCGATGTCGTCGGAGGTCATCCCGATCCAGTCGGTCGCGCACGCGCCAGCCACCCCGATGGCGGCTGCGAACGAGAGCGCCTCCACCTCGTTGCGGTCGCCCAGCAGGCCGTGCCCGTAGACGATGACCGGGACCGGCGCTGCAGGGGCGGCGGGGAGCACGCAGTGGAAGCGGGCCGGGTAGGTCGGATCGGTGGTGCTCTGTACCGGCCCTCCCGCGCCGTCGAGGATCATCGTCGCCCCGGGGGACCCGTCACCACTGAGGTAGTTGGGAACGTCGATCGTCCCGTCGACGATGCGCAGGCCGTCGCGATCGGTCGTTCCGGTGACCGTGAACGACGGGGGAGCGTCGCCGAGCGAGGCGTAGGCGCTGTCGCGCATTGAGCGCACCCGGCCGCTGAGGCTGTCGGCGCTGGCCACGGTGAAGGTCCAGCTGCTGATCGGCGCGGTGAGCGGATCGCCGTTCACATCGACGAGCTCGCTGATCGACACCTCGTAGGTATGGCCCTCGGTGAGCGACACCGCCGGGTGCACCATCAGCAGCCGGTCGGCGTCGTCGGTCGCTTGTGCGTCGAGCTCGGCCCAGTACGGCCACCGCTCGCCGGTCGCCGTGTCGGTGATGGTGAGGGGCGAGTCGTCGGCCAGGGAGGCGCCGATGTCGGTGCTCGGCGCGAGGCCGCTGGCCGCCGGGTCGAGACCGGGGAGGTCGACGAGGATGGCGGAGCCAGGTGAGAACCCGTCGGCCCGGTTCTGGTCGGTGACGTCGATGGCGACGTCGTCGGCGTTGCGTGGCGTGACCGCTACCGGGATGGCGAGGCGCCGACCGGTGGCGGTGGTGGGGTCGGCCACGGTGTACGCGTCGTTCGGCCAGGGGAGCAGGCAATACCGGGACGGCTGCTCGGGGACGGAGGCATCCGCCCCGCCGGCGCAGACGAAGCCCTGCTCGTCGGTGGTGGTGGGTGCCGGCGTGGTGGAGGTGACCAGGGTGGGGGAGGTGGTGCTGGTGTCTGCAACGGCGTCGCTTGTCGCCGGTTGCTGGGCGATGGTCGAACCGCCGTCGTCGCTGCAGGCAGCGGCCAGGAGGCCGACGACTGCAGAGCCGGCGAGGAGCCAGCGGGGGATACGAGCGTTCACGGTCACCGGGCCAACGTAGTCCGTCACCCCTGCACCCCCTGCTGCTAGTCTCGTACACGTGTTCGCCACGGGAGCCACAGGCCGGTGATCGTCCTCGGGATCGACCCCGGGCTCACGCGCTGCGGATATGCGGTCGTCGAAGCCCGCGGCGGACGCACGGTCGTCCCGCTCGCCCTCGGGGTGATCCGTACTGCGCCGAGCACCCCGCTGCCGCACCGGTTGGCCGAGCTGAAGATCGAGCTCGTCGCCCTGCTCACCCAGTTTCGACCGGATGCAGTGGCGGTGGAACAGGTGTTCTTCCAGACGAATGTGCGTACTGCGATGAGCGTCGGTCAGGCCAGCGGGTTGGCGCTCGCCGAGGCTGCCGCCGCCGGATGTCGGGTCGAGCAGTACACGCCCAACCAGGTGAAGAACGCCGTGGCCGGTTGGGGCGGCGCGGGCAAGGAGCAGGTGCAGAAGATGGTGCAGGCTCGCCTCGGTCTGGCCAGCGTGCCGGAGCCCCCCGATGCCGCCGACGCCGCGGCACTGGCGCTGTGCCACCTGGCCATGGCGCCGGTGGCCGACCGCGTGGCTGGGAGCCTCGCCCAGGCGATGCGTTCCGGGACCCGGCGATGATCGGGTCGCTTCGCGGCATCGTGCTGGAACGCACCGGCGACTCGACCGTGCTGGTCGAGGCGGGTGGGGTCGGTTACCTGGTGGCGGTATCACCGCGCACCCTGGCCGAGCTCGAACCATCGTCGCCGGTGTTCCTGTACATCCACCACCACATCCGCGAAGACGCGCAGACCCTGTACGGCTTCCGCCAGCGCGACGAGCGCAGCACGTTCGAGGTGCTCATCGCCACCCATGGCATCGGCCCGGCGCTGGCCATGGCCATCCTGGGAACGCACGCGCCGGCAGCCTTGGTCGACATCGTCACCACCGGCGACCTGGCGGCGCTCACCCTGGTGCCAGGTGTGGGCAAGAAGACCGCCGAGCGGCTGCTCATCGAGCTGCGCAACCGGTTGCATCTGCCCATCCTCGACGGGGCGCCGACTGTGGGCGCGGCGGGTGGCGCGAGCCCGCTGGGCTCGGTGCGCGAGGCCCTGGCCGGCCTGGGCTACGGCCCCGACGAGGTGCGCGACGCGCTACGTGAGGTGCCGGCCTCCGACGACGCCTCGGTGCTGTTGCGCGAGGCCCTGAAGCTGCTCGGAGCCAAGCGTGCGTGACGAGTTCCTCGATCCCACAGCGGCAGCCACCGACGTCGACCGCATCGACGACGTCAGCCTGCGGCCGCGGCGCCTCGACGAGTTCATCGGCCAGCGCGAGCTGAAAGAGCACCTGGCCATCGTGCTCGAGGCAGCGAAGCGGCGCGGGCAGGCGGCCGACCACCTGTTGCTGGCAGGCCCTCCCGGACTGGGCAAGACCAGCATGGCCGGCATCGTCGCCGCAGAGATGGGCGGTCAACTGCTCGTCACCTCGGGGCCGGCGCTCGAGCGTGCCGGCGACCTGGCCGCCATCCTCACCAAGCTCGAAGAGGGCGACGTGTTGTTCATCGACGAGATCCACCGCTTGTCGCGGTCCGTCGAGGAGATCCTGTACCCGGCCATGGAGGACTTCCAGATCGACATCGTGGTGGGCAAGGGCCCGGCAGCGTCGTCGATCCGGCTCACCCTGCCGCGCTTCACCCTCATCGGGGCCACCACGCGTACCGGCATGATCACCGGCCCGCTGCGCGACCGGTTCGGCCTCGTCGCCCGACTCGACTACTACGCCGACGACGAGCTCGAGGCCATCGTCAGTCGCGCCGCCGGCATCCTGCAGGTGGCCATCGACGACGAGGGCGCCTGGGAGATCGCCCGACGGTCGCGAGGCACCCCGCGCATCGCCAACCGACTGCTTCGACGTGTGCGCGACTACGCCGAAGTGCGCAGCGACGGCACCATCAGCCACGACACCGCCCGCGACGGTCTGGCCGTGTTCGGGGTCGACGGTCGCGGGCTCGACAAGGTCGACCGGGCCATCCTGCACGCGATCTGCCAGCAGTTCGGCGGTGGTCCGGTGGGCCTGAGCACCGTCGCCATCAGCGTTGGTGAGCAGCCGGAGACGGTCGAGGACATGTACGAGCCGTTCCTCATCCAGCAAGGCCTGATCGCGCGCACGCCGCGTGGGCGCATCGCCATGCCGGCTGCTTGGCAACACCTCGGGTTGTCGGCGCCTGCGCCCGGCGCGGCAGCGTCGCTGTTCGACGATTGACGCGATCGCGCCACGCTGGGCGCGACGGCACCGCGCAGCGAGTAGGACGAACGTCCTGTTGTCGGTTTCTTCATGGTGCGTCGCCGCAGCTATCGGTATGGTGCCGCGGCAGTGGTGGAGACCTGAGGAGGTCGAGGATGCGGCGGTACGGTCTGTTCGCGGCAGCGGCGGTGCTCGTCGCGCCCATGACCGCAGGGACGGTGTCGGCAGGTGCCGCGCCGGCTGCGGTCGAATCATTCGTCGTGACGTTCCGGCCCGGAACGGTGTCGGCGATGGCCTCGACCCAGGTCGCGGCGCTCGGTGGGTCGGTGACGCGCGTGTACCGGCATGCGCTCAGCGGCATTGCGGTCCGCCTGCCGAAGGCCGCGGCTGCGCAACTGGCGACGATGCCCGGTGTCGCATCGGTGGTGCCGGACGTGACGATCCGCGCCTTCGACACCCAGTCCGGCGCGCCGTGGGGCCTCGACCGCAGCGATCAGCGCACACTGCCGTTGTCGGGCTCGTACAACTATGCCGGCTCGGGGGCAGGCGTGAGCGCCTACGTCATCGACACCGGCGTGCTCGCGACGCATGCCGACTTCGGCGGACGCGTTGCGGCCGGCTTCGACGCCATCGGCGACGGTCGTGGCACGTCCGACTGCAACGGCCACGGCACACACGTCGCGAGCACGATCGGGGGCACGACCTACGGGATGGCCAAGCAGGTCACGATCGTGCCGGTGCGCGTGCTCGACTGCGCAGGCTCGGGCACCCTCTCGGGTGTGATCGCAGGCATCGACTGGGTGGTGGCCCACCACGGCGCTGCCCCTGCCGTCGCCAACATGAGCCTCGGAGGTGGGGCCAACAGCACCATCGACGCAGCGGTGCAGCGCCTCATCGACGATGGTGTCACCGCAGCAGTGGCTGCAGGTAACGACGGCGGCGCGAACGCGTGCAACATCTCGCCCGCGCGTGCAGCGAACGCGATCACAGTCGGTGCCACGACCTCGACCGATGCCCGGGCGTCGTACTCGAACATCGGCGCCTGCCTCGACCTGTTCGCTCCGGGCTCGTCGATCACGGCCGCATGGCACACGTCGACGACGGCGGTGAACACGATCTCGGGCACCTCGATGGCGACACCGCACGTGGCGGGTGCTGCTGCCGTGCTGCTCGGCCAGCAGCCGTCGCTCACACCGGCTCAGGTCGCAACCACGATCCTGGCCAATGCCACGACCAACGTGGTCCAGTCCGCGGGCACGGGCTCGCCGAACCGGTTGCTGTTCAGCCCACCGGGGGCGCCACCGGTCGGTGCTCCGGTGGTCACCACGACGACCGTCCCCGCCGCGTTCCAGAACGAACCGTATTCGACGACCTTGACGGCATCGGGCGGGGCCGCGCCCTATCGCTGGGCGCTCACCGGGGGCGGCTTGCCTGCAGGGCTCGCGGTCGGTGCCGACGGTGTGGTGAGTGGTACTCCCACCACGAGTGGCACCTGGACATTCACCGTGACGGTCACCGATGCCGCGGGCCTCACCGGTTCGGCAACGCTGCAACTGCCCACGGCTGCGCCGCTGGCGGTGACGACGTCGGCGCTGCCGAGTGGCACTGTCGGGGCTGCCTACTCCGCGAACATCGCCGCGGCAGGTGGCCAGGCGCCGTACCGATGGCAGATCGTCGCCGGAGGTATCCAGCCGGGTCTCACGCTGAATGCTGATACTGGGGCGATCAGTGGCACGCCGAGCTCTGGCGGCACCTACGACGTCACCGTCCAGGTGGCCGACGCCGGCGGCCGAGTGGCGACGCGAGCGTTCACGCTCGATGTGACGACGATGCCGGCGGCCGGGCCGTTCGGCAAGAGCAGCCCGGCCAACGGTTCGACGAACGTCGTCCGCAACAACCTGCGTCTGTCGTGGGGCGCGTCGAGCGGTGCGGTGCGCTACGAGTGGTGTGCCGACACGGTGAACAACAACGGTTGCGACGGCACGTGGCGTTCCACCACGGCGCGTTCGGTGACCGTCACCGGGATGCGTGCGCTCACGACCTACTACTGGCAGGTGCGTGCGGTGAACGCCGCTGGAGTGGTGACCGACGCCAATGGCGGCGTCTGGTGGCGCTGGACCACGCGTCGCTGATCCGGTCGCCCCGGGCCGCTCGCTCTGCGGTGGTGGCGGTCAGTCGCCCTGGTTGCAGGCAGCCATGAACGACATCGTCTTGGCCCAGGCGGCCTTGGCGGCCGACTCGTTCCAGAACATCTCGCTCTCGTGGTTGTCGAACGCATGCCCAGCATGCTCGACGTTCACGATGAACCCGTCGCGACCGGCGATGGCGGCGCTGAGCGCCTCCACACCTTCGCTCGGCAGGTACGGGTCGTCGTCGCCGAAGTGGAACAGCGTGGGGCAGCGCACCTGGTCGAGCAGATCGAGCATGTTCGGCACGTTCGAGCCGTAGTAGCTGACGCAGCAGCACGGGTCACCCGCCGCGGCCACGCCCCAGGCGAGGGTGCCGCCCAGGCAGAAACCGAGCACGGCTGGCCGTCCGGCGACGCCGTCGATCGCTGCGAGGTGGGCGAGCGCAGCGGTGCAATCGGCGATCGCCTGTGGGCCGTCGAGCTTGCCCACCTCGGCGACCGAGGCGGCAAGTCCTTCGGGGCTGTGGTCGCTCGCCCAGCCGGGCGCGAAGCGCCAGAACACGTCGGGGGCGCCCACCACGTAGCCGGCTGCCGCCAGGCGTTCGGCGACGGCGCGGATGTACGGCCCCACGCCAAAGATCTCCTGGATCAACAGCACGGAACCGATCCGCTCGCCATCGGGCTCCCAACAGAACAGGGCCATCTCGCCGTCGGTACCGCAGGTGACGTGCTCGGTGCGCATGCCTGCATCGTGGCACAGGATCAGCCGCGCCGCCGTAGCCTTGACATGCCATGCACCTCGACGAGTTCGACTACGCGTTGCCGGACGACCTCATCGCCCAGGTTCCCGTTGAACCACGCGATGCCGCTCGGTTGCTCGTCGATCGAGGCAGCGGAGCACCTCTGCACCAGCACGTTCGCGATCTCGACTCGATGCTCGGCGCCGGTGACCTCCTCGTGGTGAACGACACCAAGGTGATCCCGGCTCGCCTCCGTCTCCGTCGGCACTCCGGCGGCGCTGCCGAGGTGCTGTTGCTCGAGCCACTCGAGCCGTCGCGGCGCGTGTGGGAAGCGATGGTCCGCCCCGGCCGCAAGCTCCGCGAGGGTGAGCGGTTGGTGACGTCGTCGGGCCTCGAGTTGGTCGAGATCGGCCGGCGGACAGCCGCTGGCGACACCGCCGAGGTGACGGTGCTGGGTGAGGGCGACCCCTTGGCGCTGCTGGGCGAGCACGGTGAGATGCCACTGCCGCCGTACATCACCACTCGGCTCGATCGCCCCGACCGCTACCAGACCGTCTACGCCGCGGCCCCCGCATCGGCGGCGGCGCCGACGGCAGGCCTCCACCTCACCCCGGAGCTGCTCGGCCGCCTGGAGTCGCAGGGTGTCGAGCTCGCCCGAGTCGAGCTGGTGGTGGGGCTCGACACCTTCAAGCCGGTGAGCGCCGACGATCCGCGCCAGCACGAGATGCACAGCGAGCGCTACAGCGTCGCGGCCGATGTCCTCGAGCGCTGCCGCCAGGCCCGCCGGGTCGTGGCCGTCGGCACCACCAGTGTGCGCGCCCTCGAGAGCGCGGCTGCCTTCGGTGAGCTCGAGGGACGAACGCGTCTGTTCATCCACCGCCCGTACGACTGGAAGGTCGTCGACCTGATGATGACGAACTTCCACCTGCCGCGGACGACACTGCTGATGATGATCGACGCCTTCGTCGGGAGCCGGTGGAGACGTCTCTACGACGAGGCGATCACCGAGCGCTACCGGATGCTGAGCTTCGGCGATGCCATGCTCCTCGACCGCCACCTCGACTGAGACCCCACCATGCACACCATCACCGTCACCATCGAGCACACCGACGGCGCGGCCCGCGCCACGACAGCATCGGCCGCTCGCGGCACCTACCGGACGCCCTGCTTCATGCCGGTGGGGACACGCGGGGCGATCAAGTACCTGAGCGCCGCCGACTACGAGCGCCTCGGAGCCGAGATCGTCCTCGGCAACACCTACCACCTGATGCTCCGGCCAGGGGCCCAGACGATCGCCGAGCTCGGCGGTCTGGGCCGCTTCGCCGGGTGGGGCGGGCTCACCCTCACGGATTCGGGCGGGTTCCAGGTGTTCTCCCTCGATCCGAAGGTCGACGACGACGGGGTGACCTTCCGGAGCACGTACGACGGGTCGCGCCACCGCTTCACGCCCGAGCTCGCAGTGCACACCCAGGAGCTGCTGGGGGCCGACATCCAGATGGTGCTCGACGTCTGCCCGCCGCTGCCGTCGCCGCCCGAGGTGATCCGTCTTGCGGTCGAGCGGACGAGCGCATGGGCTGCCCGAGCGCGGGCTGCCCATCACCGGGAGGGCCAGGCGCTGTTCGGGATCGTCCAGGGCGGCATCAGCGAGGTGATGCGGGCCGAGAGCGCGCAGCGCACCGTCGCGCTCGAGTTCGACGGGTACGGCATCGGTGGGCTGAGCGTCGGCGAGACCCGCGCCGAGATGCTCCCCGCGCTGGCGGCAGCGATCGCCCATCTGCCTGCGGACCGTCCGCGGTACCTGATGGGCGTCGGCGACCCCGCCAGCCTGGTCGAGGCGGTGGCACTCGGAGTCGACCAGTTCGACTGTGTGATGCAGACCCGTCTCGGTCGGCACGGCACCGCCCTCACCTCCACCGGGAAGTTGCACATCAAGAACGCGTCGCACGCGCTGAGCGACGAGCCACTCGATGCCGAGTGCTCGTGCGAGGTGTGCGCCCGGCACAGCCGCGGCTACATCCGCCACCTGTTCCAGGTCGGCGAGCCGACGGCGTCGCGGCTGGTGAGCATCCACAACGTCTCGTGGACGTTGCAGCTGATGCACCGAATGCGGTTGGCCATCGCCGCAGGCACGTTCGACCGCCTGCGGCGCGAGGTGCTCGAGGTGTGGGCCTGACCGGCTCGGAGGGGTCAGTCGTCGATAGAATCCGCGCTCGGTCGGGATCCGGCCCTCGCCCTCTCAGTCTGGGAACCACATGAACGCAACCGCCCTCGTCGGCCAGTCGTCCTCAGGCGCCTCCACCGGCGCCGCGCTCGTCCAGCTCGGCATCTTCTTGCTGATCCCTGTGGCGATGTACTTCTTGTTGATCCGGCCCCAGCGGCGTCGCCAGCGCGAACAAGCTGCGATGCAGGCGGCGATCGGTGTTGGCGACGAGGTGATGACGACCTCCGGTGTCTACGGGTTCATCACCGGGTTCGACGGCGACATCGTGTGGCTCGAGATCGACGACGACGTCCAGATCCGCGTCGCTCGTGCCGCGGTGCAGCGCAAGGTCGACACCTCCGTCGGTGATGCAGGTGGGGCTCCGAGCCACCAGCCGGACGGCGACAGTGGCCGACCGGCGAAGCCTGCAGCGACCGACGACACTGCGGCTGGGTCCTGATGCGTCGGCGGCTCATCGTCGCGCTGTCGATCCTGCTGACGATCGCGTTCGGCGGTCTGCTCGCCACCCTCGTGGCCGGCAACCAGCCGGCACTCGGACTCGACCTACAGGGTGGCATCTCCGTCACCCAACAGCCGCTCGGTGAGAAGGGGGTCGACTACGACGACGAGTCGATCAACCTCGCTGTCGAGCGGATCCGCGACCGCGTCGACGCGCTCGGAGTGGCCGAGCCGGAGATCATCCGTCAAGGCGACGCGATCGTCGTCAACCTGCCCGGGGTGAAGGACCAGCAGGAGGCGATCGAGCTCGTGCAGGTGACCGGTCAGGTCTACCTGCGGCCGGTGCAGGGGTGCATCCCGGGCGAACCCGACCCCTCCGCCTCGACCACCACGACGGCGCCCGCCGATGGGTCGTCGACCACCGTGGCACCCACGACGACTGCCTCGCCAGGCCCGTCGCGTGCAGTGACCTCGGCGAGCACCACCGTGCCGCCCGCCGACACCACCGCTTCCCCGACGACCACGGCCCCGGCCGATGGTGCCACGACGACCACTGTTGCGCCCGTGACGTCGACCCCGATTGCGCCGACACCGGTGCTGTCGGACCCCACACAGCAGCAGGTCCTGCCGCTGCGTGGTGGTGGCCAGTGCCTCGTCGGCCCCGCCGGTGGCACCGGCGCCGTGTTCGAGAGCGATGCGACTGCAGACATCGTTCAGAACGGTTGGGGAGTGCGGGTGAGCTTGCGCGACGCCGCCGATGGCGTGGGTGTGTGGAACCAGCTGGCTGCGGCCTGCTACAGCCGCAACTCCACCTGCCCCTCTGGACAGCTCGCCATCGAGCTCGACGGCGAGATCGTGTCAGCGCCCACGGTCAACCAGCCCAGCTTCACCACCGGCGTCGACATCACCGGTCAGTTCAGCGAGCAGGAGGCCCGCGACCTCGCTCGCGTGCTGAAGAGCGGGTCGCTGCCGGTGCGGATGGAGACCCAGTCGGTGCAGAACGTGTCGCCCACACTGGGCAAGGACTCGCTGCGCGCCGCGCTGATCGCGGGAGCGATCGGCATCGGTCTGGTGCTCCTGCTGCTGGTGATCTACTACCGCTGGCTCGGCCTCGTCGTCGTCGCCGGGATCACCGTGTCCGGGTCGATCCTCTACAGCATCATCTCGTTGCTCTCGCGCACGCAGGGCCTCGCCCTGTCGTTGGCGGGTGCTGCAGGCATCATCGTGTCGGTGGGCGTGACGGTCGACTCGTACGTCGTCTACTTCGAACGCCTGAAAGACGAGGTGCGGCAAGGCCGCACGTTGCGCAACAGCGCCGAGCGCGGCTTCGAAGGGGCCTGGCGGACGATCCTCGTCGCCGACGTGGTGTCGTTCATCGGTGCGTTCACCCTGTGGTACCTCACCGTCGGCGCCGTGCGGAACTTCGCGTTCTTCCTCGGCTTGTCGACGATCATCGATCTCGTCGTGTCGTACTTCTTCACTCGCCCGGTCGTGCTGCTCTTGGCCCGCTCCGACTGGATGACCCGGCACGACGTGTTCGGTGTCGGTGCACCGACGAGTGCCGCGCCGACCACCGTGGCCACCCAAGGAGGTGCGTCGTGACCGACACCCTGGAGCCCGTAGCCGCGCCGACGGCGGAAGCTGCCCACAAGCGGCGCAGCGTGTTCGGTCGGCTGTATCACGGAGAGACCTCGATCGACTTCTGGGGCAAGCGCCGGATCGGGTTCATTGCCTCTGGTGCACTCATCGTGCTCACCGTCGTGTCGTTGCTCGTACAGGGCCTGAACCTCGGCATCGACTTCCAGGGTGGGGTCGCGTGGGAGGTCCCGAGCGCCGATCTCACTGTCGATCAGGTGCGGGCAGTGCTCGACGAACAGGGCATCGACGGTGGGTCGGCGAAGATTCAAGAGCTGACCTCCGACAGCGGAAGCCGCTACCGGGTGCAGGTCGGCGATCAGCCACAGGACACGGTCGTGGCGACCCAGCAAGCACTCGCCGATGCTGCCTCGGTCGATGTCGCTGAGGTGTCGACCACCAAGGTGAGTGCCTCCTGGGGTCGGAGCATCACCGAGAAGGCGGTGCGCGCCCTGGTGATCTTCCTGGTCCTGGTGATGATCTACATCAGTTGGAAGTTCCAGTGGCGAATGGCGCTCGCGGCGATCATCGCCATGCTGCACGATGTCTTCATCAGCGTGGGGATCTACTCGCTGCTGGGCTTCGAGATCACACCGGCGACGGTCGTGTCGTTCCTCACCATCCTCGGGTTCTCGCTCTACGACACCATCGTCGTGTTCGACAAGATCAACGAGAACACCACACGGTTCTCGGGGAGCCGCCTCGGCCAACCGGACATCATGAACGTGTCGATGAACCAGGTGCTGATGCGCTCGATCAACACCAGCATCGCCGCAGTGCTGCCGGTGATCGCGCTCTTGGTGGTGGGCGCCTGGATGCTCGGGGCGGTCGCGCTGCAGGAGTTCGCCCTGGCACTGCTGATCGGCCTGTTGATCGGGTCGTACTCGTCCATCTTCATCGCCGCGCCGCTCTACGTGATCCTCAAGATGCGCGACCAGGCCAATCGCAGCACGCGGGGCGAGCACGTCACCGGCCCGGAGCTCGAGCGGTTGGTCCTCGGAGGCTCTCCCGAGGGCCATCGCCGTGAACTGGCTCGTGCGCGGCAGCGCGCCGAGGGCGGCGACATCGACCCCGGGACGATCGTGGCCTCATCGACACCCGAGGCGATCCTCACCCATCCGCCTCGTCCTCGCAAGAAGAAGCGTCGCTGACCGGACCAGGCAGTGGACGGTACCCTGACGAACATGTCCGCCGACACCAGCTGGCTCACGGGTCTCGTCCGCGAGATCGTCGACTACCCCCAGCCGGGGGAGCGGTTCCGCGACATCACGCCACTGCTCGGTGACGGGCCAGCGTTCGGACGGGCGATCGACGAGCTCGTTGCGCGCGTCGGCGACACCCCTGTCGACCGGGTACTCGGCATGGAAGCGCGCGGATTCATCGTCGGGGCGCCCGTTGCGTACCAACTGCGGGCCGGGTTCGTCCCGGTCCGCAAAGCAGGCAAGCTGCCCTGGGCCGTGGTGCGCGAGGAGTACCGGCACGAGCACGGCACCGACCTTCTCGAGATGCATCGTGATGCCATCCGGCCAGGTGAACATGTCCTGGTGGTCGACGATGTGCTCGCCACAGGGGGCACTGCTGCTGCAGCCTGCCGACTCGTCGAGGAACTCGGCGGCCAGGTGATCGGTGTCGGCGTGCTCATCGAGATCGACGCCCTCGACGGGCGTGGCCGCTTGGCTGGCCGGCGGGTCGAGTCGCTGGTGCGGTACTAGGAGGCCTCGTGGCGACCGTCGATCGTGTGCTGCCCTGGCGTCGGCACCAGCCGACACCCGCCGACGAGCTCACCCCGCTGCTCACTGCCTATCGCCGGCGTCGTCCGAAGGCGCCGATCGGGCTGATCAACCACGCCTACGAAGTGGCCTGCGAGGCACATCGCCACCAGACCCGTTCGAGTGGCGAGAGCTACATCAACCATCCGCTCGCTGTGGCGCGCATCGTCGCCGACATCGGTCTCGACGACGTGTCGCTTGCGGCGGCCCTGCTGCATGATGCCGTGGAGGACACCGAGATCTCCCTCGCCGACGTCGAGCGGGAGTTCGGCTCCGAGGTGTCGACGATCGTCGACGGTGTCACCAAGCTCGATCGCATCCAGTTCGACTCCAAAGAGGCCCAGCAGGCTGCGACGATGCGCAAGATGCTCGTCGCCATGGCGCGCGATCTGCGGGTGCTGATCATCAAGCTCGCCGATCGGCTGCACAACATGCGCACGATCGCAGCGATGCCGAGCGAGAAGCAGCAGCGCATCGCCCAGGAGACGCTCGACATCTACGCGCCGCTGGCCCACAGACTCGGCATTCAGGAGGTGCGTCAGCAACTCGAGGACCTTGCCTTCGCCTCGCTGGCACCGAAGCGCTACGCCGAGCTCGACCATCTGGTGAGCACCCGGACCCCCGAGCGCGACGTCTATCTGGCCAAGGCGATCTCCGAGGTCCGCGGGCGGCTCGCTGCGGTAGGCATTCCGGCCGAGGTCACCGGTCGTGGCAAGCACCTCTGGAGCATCTACGAGAAGATGGTGCAGAAGGGTCGGGAGTTCGACGAGATCTTCGACCTCGTCGCGATCCGGGTGATCGTCGACTCGGTGAAGGACTGCTACGCCGCCCTTGGCTCGATCCACGGCAACTACACGCCGATCGTGGGTCGTTTCAAGGACTACATCGCGATGCCCAAGTTCAACCTCTATCAGAGCTTGCATACGACGGTGATCGGGCCCGGCGGCAAGGTGATCGAGGTCCAGATCCGGTCGCGCGAGATGCACCAGCGTGCCGAGTGGGGTGTGGCGGCGCACTGGGCGTACAAGGACGACGCAGCGGCACACGACATCGACTGGTTGAACCGGATCATCGACTGGCAGTCCGACCTCGCCGATCCGGCCGCCTTCATGGAGAACCTGAAGAGCGACCTCGAGCAGGACGAGATCTTCGTGTTCACCCCCAAGGGCAAGGTGGTGGCGCTGCCGAAGGGCTCGTGCCCGGTCGACTTCGCCTACGCAGTCCACACCGAGGTCGGTCACAGCTGCATCGGCGCAAAGGTGAACGGCCGGCTCGTTGCGCTCGACTCGAAGCTGCGCAGCGGCGACACGTGCGAGATCTTCACCTCGAAACTCGACTCGGCAGGCCCGTCGCGCGATTGGCTTCAGTTCTCCGTGTCGCCGCGCGCCCGCAACAAGATCAGGCAGTGGTTCTCGCGCGAGCGGCGCGGCGACATGATCGAGGTCGGTCGCGATGAGCTGACGCGTGAGCTCCGTCGTCAGGCGCTGCCGTTGCAGCGGGTCTGGAAGAGCGATGCCCTTGCTGAAGAGGTCGCCGCCGCCGGCTACACCGATCTCGACAGCGTGCTCGCCGCTGTCGGCGAGCAGCACATCTCGGCCGCATCGTTCGCCCAGAAGGTGGCCCGCGCCTACCAGGACAGCGACGACGATCAGATGTCGACGAGTGCCCTGTCGCCGGTCCGCAGCCGTCGTGGTAGGAACCCGGGGGTGATCGTCGAGGGCCTCGACGACGTGCTGATTCGCTTGTCGAAGTGCTGCACTCCTGTGCCAGGCGACGACATCATCGGCTTCGTCACACGTGGCCGCGGAGTGTCGGTGCATCGAGCCGACTGTGCCAATGCCGAGAGTCTGATGAGCGAGCAGGCGCCGCGTCTGATCGACGTGGAGTGGGCCGGTGACCAGGTGGGCACGCTGTTCCGGGCTGGTGTGGAGGTGATCGCCTTCGACCGCTCGCGACTCTTGCGCGATGTCGCCAACTCGCTGTCCGAGCAGCATGTCAACATCGTCGCCTGCTCGACCCACACCGGGACCGATCGCGTGGCCCGGATGCGCTTCGAGTTCGAGATGGCCGACCCGTCGCACCTCGAGTCGGTGCTGCGCACGATCAAGACCATCGACGCCGTCTACGACGCG
Organism: Ilumatobacteraceae bacterium; assembly: GCA_040398525.1. Lineage (GTDB taxonomy): Bacteria > Actinomycetota > Acidimicrobiia > Acidimicrobiales > Ilumatobacteraceae > VFMC01. Next base: position 160,865 of record JBBATY010000002.1, read on the forward strand.
TATCGAATCGTGCCCGGTAAGGGGGACTGATGAGCGGTCGACGGGTGCTGGTCACAGCAGCGGCTTCAGGCATCGGTCGGGCAATCGCCGAAGCGTTCGTGGCGGCAGGCGACCAGGTCTACGTGTGTGACGTCGACGAGGAGGCGCTGCGCCGCTTCGCCGCCGAGGTGCCGAACGCCACAGCGACCAGGGTCGATCTCGCCGACGGCGACGCGATCGATCGTTGGCTCGACGCCGCTTTGGCCGACTTGGGAGGTGTCGACGTGCTGGTCAACAACGCCGGCACCAAGGGCCCGACGGCGAACGTCGAGGACGTCACTCCCGACGAGTGGCAGCACTGCCTGGCGGTGACCCTCGACTCGCATTTCCGCTGCGCACGACGGGTGGCTCCGCTGCTCAAGTCCCAGGGGAGCGGGACGATCATCGGGATTTCGTCGACCGCAGGACAGGTGGGGTACGGGCAGCGCACGCCCTATGCAGCGGCGAAGTGGGCGGTGATCGGCCTGGTCAAGTCGTTGGCGGTCGAGCTCGGTCCCTTCGGAGTCACCTGCAACGCGATCTGCCCGGGCTCGGTTCGCGGCGATCGCATGGATCGCGTCGTCGCGTCCGAGGCGGCGCGCCGGGGTGTCGATCCGCAGGTGGTCGCCGACGAGTACGTCGCAGGGCAATCGGTGAAGCGGTTCGTGGAGGCGAGCGAGATCGCCGACATGTGCCTGTTCCTCGCGTCACCCGCTGCGGCGATGGTGTCGGGCCAGGCAATCGCCGTCGACGGCCACACCGAGACGTTCCACCTCTGAGCCCCCAGGGCTCTCCATCTCCGAGTCGTAATCCACCCTGGCAGAGCAGCGGTGGCGGGTAGGATCGACCACCGTGCCCGAGTTCCAGACCAGCCCCGGGATGCGCGACATCCTGCCGCCCGAGTCGGCTCGCTGGCGTCGTTTCGTGTCGGTGTTCGCCGAGGTCGCTGAGGGCGCCGGGTACGGCCAGGTCATCTCGCCGCTGCTCGAAGACCTCGGGGTGTTCCAGCGCATCGGTGACGCGACCGACGTGGTCACCAAGGAGATGTACGACTTCGTCGACAAGGGGGGCAGGCACATCGCCCTGCGCCCCGAGCTCACGGCATCGGTGTGCCGGGCCTTCGTGCAGCACCGCCCGCTCACCCCGTGGAAGGTGTGGTACACGGGCTCGCAGTTCCGCTACGAGAAGCCCCAGCGCGGCCGGTACCGCCAGTTCGACCAGGTCGGCATCGAGGTGCTCGGTGCGGACGACCCCTACCTCGACGTCGAGGTGATCGCTCTCGGCTGGGAGTTCTTCCAGCGCCTCGGCCTGCGTCGGGTCGACCTCCTGGTCAATTCGCTCGGCGAGCCGGACGACCGGGCAAGGTATGTGGAGGCGCTGCGGGCCCACTTCTCGGCCAACCTCGATGCGTTGAGCCCGGAGAGCCGAGTCACGCTCGAGAAGAACCCATTGCGCGTGCTCGATTCCAAACGCGAGCAGGATGCGCCGGTCGTGGCGGCCGCCCCGCGCATTGCCGACTTCTACGGCGCCGAAGCGTCGGCCCACTTCGCCAAGGTGCTCGAGGGCCTCAGCGCCCTCGGGATCCCCTTCCACGTCGACGCGCGGCTGGTTCGTGGTCTCGACTACTACCGACGCACGACATTCGAGTTCCAGGGCGCAACGCTCGACTCTGCGCAGAACGCCCTCGGCGGAGGTGGTCGGTACGACGGCCTCGTCGAGTCACTCGGTGGGCCTCCGACGCATGGCGTCGGTTTCGCCATCGGCCTCGACCGGACGCTGATCGCCTGCGACGACGAAGGAGTCTTCGAGCCACCGTCGACCGCTGTCGACGTGTTCGTCGTCGACACCACGGGCGGACTCGAAGCGCTGCGGCTGACGGGCGAACTGCGCGCTGCGGGCATCCGCTGCGACCGGGCCTACGAGTCGCGCAGCATGAAGAGCCAGATGAAGTCCGCCGATCGCAGCCGGGCGCCCCTCGCGCTGATCGTCGGCACCGACGAGCTCGCTGCTGGGACCGTCGTCGTGCGGCCCCTACGCGCCGAGCGTTCCGACACCGACGCCCCGCCTGCCGCCGGCCAGTACTCCATCGACCGGCACGATCTGATCGACCACCTGAAGAAGGCACTTCCATGAGTAGCACCTCCATGCGCACCCATCGGTGCGGTGACCTCCGCGCCGAGCACATCGGCTCCACCGTCAGCCTCTGTGGCTGGGTTGCGACGCGTCGCGAGCACGGCGAGAAGCTGGCGTTCATCGACCTGCGCGACCACTCCGGTGTCACCCAGTGCGTCGTCGACAACTCCGTCGACGTCCGCCCCGAGTACGTGGTGCGGGTGACCGGCGTGGTCGCCGCCAGGCCGGACGACAGCACCAACGCCAAGCTGCCGACCGGGGCGATCGAGATCCAGCAGTGCGTCGTCGAGGTGCTCAATGCTGCTGACGCCCCTCCGTTCCCGATCAACGAGCGTGCCGACCAGGTTGCCGAGAACACCCGTCTGCAGTACCGCTACCTCGACATCCGTCGCGAGCGGATGCAGCGCAACCTGCGGCTGCGCGCCGCGGTGAACTCGGCGATCCGCCAGGCGATGGAGGGTGAGGGCTTCGTCGAGATCGAGACCCCGATGCTCGTGCCGAGCACCCCCGAAGGCGCCCGCGAGTTCATCGTGCCCAGCCGTCAGCAGCCCGGCTCGTTCTACGCCCTGCCGCAGAGCCCGCAGCTGTTCAAGCAGCTGTTGATGGTGGCCGGCATCGATCGCTACTACCAGGTGGCTCGCTGCCTGCGCGACGAGGACCTGCGCGCCGACCGGCAGTACGAGTTCATGCAGCTCGACATCGAGATGAGCTTTGTCGAGCAGAGCGATGTGCACGCCGCGATTGGCAACGCAGTGCTCGCCGCAGCTCGGGCGGCAGGCCAGGACCCCGGCGACATCGTCACGATCACCTGGCACGAGGCGATGAACCGCTTCGGCATCGACAAGCCCGACCTCCGGTTCGGCATGGAGCTGGTCGAGCTCACCGACGCATTTGCGTCGACCGGCTTCAAGGCCTTCGCCGGTGCGGCATGCATCAAGGGCATCAATGCCTCGGGTCGTGCGGAGGAGTTCGGGCGCAACAAGCTCGACGCGATGACCGACAGGGCCAAGAAGCTCGGCGCGAAGGGCCTCGTCTGGATGAAGGTCGGCCCCGAGGGCGAGCTGGAGTCCCCGGTCACGAAGTTCCTGAGCGAGCACGAGCAGCTCGAGCTGCGCACCAGGCTCGCCGCACAGCCGGGCGACCTGCTGCTGATCGTCGCCGACTCCTGGACCACGGCGTGCGAGGTGCTCGGTGTGCTGCGCAACGATCTCGGACGCCCACCCGTGCACGAAGGCCCGTACCGCTACCTGTGGGTGGTCGACTTCCCGCTGTTCGTCGGTGTCGACGAGACCACAGGCCGTCCGCGCCCCGGGCACCATCCGTTCACCCAGCCACACCCCGACGACGTCCATCTCCTCGAGACCGATCCACTGGCCGTCCGCAGCCAGGCCTACGACCTGGTGCTCAACGGCTGGGAGCTCGGTTCGGGGTCGATCCGGATCCATCAGCCCGAACTGCAGGCCCGCATCTTCGGCCTGCTCGGTATCACGCCCGAAGAGGCCGACCGTCGCTTCGGCTTCTTCCTCAACCCGTTCCGGTATGGCGCTCCGCCCCATGGTGGGTTCGCTTTCGGAATCGACCGGCTCGTGGCGATCCTGGCGGGGGAGGAGAACATCCGCGAGGTGATCGCCTTCCCGAAGACCCAGTCCGGTCTCGACCCGATGACGAACGCCCCGACTCCGGTCGATGGTCGCCAGCTCGACGACCTCGGGATCAGGGTGCTGCCACCGAAGTCCTGATCGGTGACGGCTCGGGTCGAGCGCACCTCCACGTGAGCCAGGGCGCGGTGCAGCGGCAGGGGTAGCGTGCTGATCATGGCAGGCCAGCATTTCCGAGCAGGTGTGGTGATCGTGGTGCGCCATACCGACCTCCGGCGGGTGCTGGCCTTCGAGCGGGCGGACGCGCCCGGAGCCTGGCAGTTGCCCCAGGGCGGCCTCGACCAGGGTGAAGAGCCGATCGAGGGTGCGTGGCGCGAGCTGCTCGAGGAGACTGGCCTCGGTCCGGACCATGTCGTTGCGCGGGCGGAGTACCCGGACTGGATCGCCTACGAGTGGCCAGTCGAGATCATGCAGGTCCACGGCCGCGATGGGCGGCGCCGGGGTCAGATCCAGAAGTGGTTCCTGTTCGACGCCCACTACGCCGAGATCCAGCCCCGTCCTGATGGCAGCGAGTTCGTGGCGTGGCAGTGGGTCGAGCCGTCCTGGCTGGTCGATCAGGTGCCCGTGTGGCGGCGTGAGGCGTATCGACGGGTGCTCGACACCCTGTGAATGTGGGCCTACCCCGCAATTGCCAGGGGAGGCGTGGCCCTGGTTGCGTAGCATGACCATCCTGTGAGACCAGTCGCCAAGTCCGCCAAGCTCGCCAACGTCGGGTACGACATCCGTGGTCCGGTGCTCGACCGCGCTCGCGAGATGGAGGAGGAGGGGCAGAAGATCCTGAAGTTGAACATCGGCAACCTGGCCGTGTTCGGTCTCGATCCGCCCGACGAGATCGTGCAGGACATGATTCGTAACCTCGCCTCGGCGGCGGGCTACACCGACAGCAAGGGCCTGTTCGCCCCACGCAAGTCGATCGTGCACTACACCCAGCAGAAGCAGATCGCCGGTGTCACCGTCGACGATGTCTACCTGGGCAACGGTGCGTCGGAGCTGATCTCGATGAGCCTCAACGCCCTGCTCGACGACGGAGACGAAGTGCTCGTGCCGGCGCCGGACTACCCGCTGTGGACGGCCTCGGTGTCGCTCAGCGGTGGCCGTCCCGTGCATTACCTGTGCGACGAGCAGAGCGACTGGCTCCCCGACCTCGACGACATCCGACGCAAGATCACCCCACGGACGAGGGCGATCGTGGTGATCAATCCGAACAACCCGACCGGGGCGCTCTATCCGGTCGAGCTGCTCACCGAGATCGTCGAGCTGGCCCGACAGCACGATCTGATCGTGATGGCCGACGAGATCTACGACAAGACCCTCTACGACGGCAATGTGCACACCAGCATCGCGTCGCTCGCCGACGATGTCCTCTTCGTCACCTTCAACGGGCTGTCGAAGAACTACCGGTCGTGCGGCTACCGGGCCGGTTGGATGGTGCTGTCCGGCGAGAAGCGCCACGCTCGCGACTACATCGAGGGCCTCGACATGCTCTCGTCGATGCGCCTCTGCTCGAACACTCCCGGGCAGTTGGCCATCCAGACGGCGCTCGGCGGGTACCAGAGCATCGACGACCTGGTGGCGCCGAGCGGTCGGCTGTGCAAGCAGCGCAATGTGGCCCACGAGCTGCTCACCCAGATCCCCGGCGTCACCTGTGTGAAGCCGAAGGCGGCCCTCTACATGTTCCCGCGGCTCGACCCGGCGATGTACCCGATCGCCGACGACCAGCAGTTCGCCTACGAGTTGCTCGCCGAGGAGAAGTTGCTCATCGTGCAGGGCACCGGGTTCAACTGGCCGACGCCCGACCACTTCCGCGTCGTGTTCCTCCCGAACGTCGACGACCTCACCGAGGCCATCTCGCGGATCGAGCGGTTCCTCGGCGGGTACCGGCGCCGCCACCGCGTCTGAGGCGGGCGTGCCCCCGGCCGGGCCCGGCCCGGGCTGCGGTAGCGTCGAAGCGATGAGCGACCTGTTCTCAGCGGCAGCCGAGGAGCGCCTGCGCGCCCAGGCGCCGCTCGCTGCTCGCCTCCGGCCGCGCACACTCGACGACGTGGTCGGCCAGGAGCACCTCGTCGGCCCCGGAAAGGCGTTACGTCGTTTGGTCGAGCAGGACCGCCTCACCAGCGCCATCCTCTGGGGGCCTCCGGGGACGGGTAAGACCACCTTGGCGCTCGCCGTTGCCGGGAGCACGCGTCGGGCATTCGAGCAGTTGAGCGCCGTGACGGCAGGTGTGAAGGACGTTCGCGAGGTGATCGAGCGGGCGCGCCAACGCCTCGGCGAGCACGGCCGCGGCACGATCTTGTTCCTCGACGAGATCCATCGATTCTCCAAGTCTCAGCAGGACGCGCTGCTGCCGGCGGTCGAGGACGGAACGCTCACGCTCGTCGGTGCCACGACGGAGAACCCGTTCTTCGAGGTCAACGCCCCGCTGAGGAGCAGGTCGACGCTGTTCCGTCTCGAGCCACTCGGTCGCTCGGCCATCGAGACGCTCGTCGCTCGGGGCCTTGAGGCAGAGGGTACGACAGCCACCGATGAGGCCATCGGGCTTCTCGTCGATCGCGCCGGGGGTGATGGGCGTCAGGTGCTGACGGCACTCGAGGTGGCGTGCGCGCTGGCCCGCCCGGGGTCGGTGCAGCTCGACCACGTCGAGGCGGCACTCGGGACGAGCGCGCTCCGCTACGGGCGCGACGACCACTACGACGTCGTCAGCGCGTTCATCAAATCGATGCGAGGCAGCGATCCGCAGGCCGCGGTGTACTACCTCGCACGGATGCTCGAATCCGGTGAGGACCCCCGATTCATCGCTCGTCGGATGATCGTCTTCGCGAGCGAGGACGTTGGTCTCGCCGATCCGGGCGCGCTCTCGACGGCGGTGGCAGCGGCGCATGCGCTCGAGCACGTCGGCCTTCCGGAGGCCCAGTTGAACCTGGCTCAGGCGGCGATCCACCTGGCGACGGCGCCGAAGAGCAATCGAGCAGCACTCGCGATCTGGGCGGCCCGCGCCGATGTGCAGGCCGGGCAGGTGGGTGAGGTGCCAGCGCATCTCCGTGACGCCCACTATCAGGGTGCGGGGTCACTCGGCCACGGTGTCGGCTACGACTACCCTCATGACCACCCGGAGGGCTGGGTCGACCAGCAGTATCTGCCGACGGAACAGGCGTCGAACCGGTACTACGAGCCGACCGATCACGGTGCTGAGCAGGAGGTGCGTGAGCGCATGGAACGGAGGTCGAGGTGACCGCAGGGGAGTTGGCCGTGCTCTTGGCGGCCGTGCTGTGCTGCATCGGCTTCGCCGCGCTCGTGGTGGCCCTGCTGCGTGTGCTCGACATGTTGCGCTCCCTGCGCGACGAGGTTGCACACCTGCGCGCCGAGACGACGCCGCTGCTCGCCGAGCTCGAACGCTCGACCACCTCGGCTGCTGCAGTGATCGACACTGCACGCTCCGATCTCGACCGCTTCGACCGTGTGCTCGGATCGGCCGAGGCGATCAGTAGCGCGGTGTCGGGCAGCGGAGCCATCGCCCGTGCTGCGCTGAGCACACCGGTGATCAAGACAGCTGCACTTGCAACGGGAACGCAGCGCGCCTGGCGGCGTCTGCGCCGCAGGGATCGTGTGGAGATCGAGCGGACCCCGAAGGGGAGGAGATCGGCGTGATGAAGCGATTGCTGTGGTTCCTCGGTGGTGCAGCTGCCGGTGCCGCCGGTGTGGGCGCGGCCAAGCGCAAGGTTCGCACGGTGGCCAACGAGCTCGCCCCGGTGCAGGTGGCGCGCCGAGCCGGCGAGTCGGTGCTCGATCGTGGTCGCCGCGTGACCGATGCGATCCGCGAGGGTCGCGATGCGATGTCGGCCAAGGAGCGCGAGCTGCGGGCCAAACTCGACGGCCGCGTGACATCGCTGGCCGATGAGGTCGACGACATCGACACGGTGCTCGTCGACGGCCGACCGGTCGAGCCCGGACAGGTGATCGTGCTGAAGCAGGTGCGCGACCGCGACGGCCGGGCGCGTCGGCGCGCCTGACCCGGGCCGACGTGAAGCAGGCCGTCCTCGACGAGCTCCGAGCAGTGCTCGGGGCGGAACGTGTCAGGGTCGGCGCCTCCGAGCTCGGCGTCTATCGACGCGATGCATCAGGCATCGTCGGGGCCGCAGGTGCCGTGTGCTTCCCCGTCAGCACGACCGAGGTGAGAGACCTCGTCCGCGTGTGCGCTCGCAACGCGCAGCCATTCGTCGCCAGAGGATCGGGCACCGGGCTGGCGGGTGGCGCCACCCCCATCGACGGTGCGGTCGTCATCGCCCTCACCAAGATGAACCGGATCCTCGAGGTCGATCCGGTCCATCGACTGGCCTGGGTCGAGCCTGGCGTCCTCAACCTCGACCTCACTCGAGCCGTAGCAGCCCACGGCTTGCACTTCGCCCCCGACCCGAGTAGTCAGCAGAGCTGCTCGATCGGCGGCAACGTCGCCAACAACTCGGGTGGACCGCACTGCCTGGCCGATGGTGTCACCTCGGCGCACGTGCTGGCCTGCGAGGTGGTCCTTCCCGACGGCGAGGTGGTGGTGCTCGGCAGTGAATCTGGGGAGGTCGACGGCTACGACCTCCGGGGAGCGTTCGTCGGGAGTGAGGGCATGTTCGGGATCGCGACCCGGATCTGCGTGCGCCTCACCCAGAACCCACCCGATGTGCGGACGATGCTCTTCGACTACGACACTGTCGAAGCCGGGGCTCGTACGGTGAGCGCGATCATCGCCGCAGGGATGGTGCCAGCGGCGCTGGAGATGATGGACCAGCTGTGCCTCCAGGCTGTCGAGGCCTACATCCATGCCGGACTGCCCACCGATGCGGCTGCCGTGCTGCTGGTCGAAGTGGTCGGGCCACCCCACGGTGTCGCCCACGACGTCGAGCGGATCGTCGAGTTGGCGCGCAGCCACGGGTGTAGGTCTGTCCGCATCGCGGCCGACGAGGCCGAGCGGGCACTGATCTGGAAGGGCCGCAAGACCGCCTTCGGCGCCGTGGCGCGGATCAAGCCGAACTACTACCTGCACGACACCGTCGTGCCGCGACGGGCACTGCCAACCGTCCTGGCCCAGGTGTACGAGATTGCTGCACGGCACGAGTTGCTCGTGATGAACGTGTTCCACGCCGGTGACGGGAACCTGCACCCATTGCTCGTCTTCGATGCTCGCGACCCGGGGGTGCTCGATCGCGTCCATGCGGCGGGGGAGGAGATCGTTCGTGTCTCGGTCGCTGCCGGTGGTGTCTTGAGCGGCGAGCACGGGATCGGACTCGAGAAGCGCGACCTGATGCCCCTGATGTTCTCGCCGGTCGATCTCGAGGCTCAGGCCGCGCTGCGCCGAGCCTTCGACGTGGCCGGCCTCGCGAACCCGACCAAGGTCCTGCCGAGCCCAGCAAGCTGCGGCGACGTGCAGTCGGTCCCCGAGGGCGCCTGGATCTGAGATGATCGACCTCGACGATCTGCTCTGTGCTGTCGCGGTCGACGGACCGGTGTGCCCGATCGGATCGGGTACTCGTGGCGGTGGCTGCGCGCAGGTGCGCCAGGTACGCGCCCCCGGTGGCATCGCCTGGGTGCAGCCCGACGAGATGACGGTGTGCTGCGGTGCGGGGACAGCCGTCGACGAGCTCGCAGTGGCTCTCGCCGAGGTCGGCCAGCGGACCGTGCTCCCACCAGGAGGGACGGTCGGCGGTGCGCTCGCCCACGGCGTCAGCGGCATTCGCCAGCTGGGCGACGGACCCCTTCGCGACGCGTTGCTGCAGACCCGTTTCGTCTCGGCGGCGGGGCTGCTGGTCACAGCAGGCGGCCCGACCGTGAAGAATGTGAGTGGCTTCGACCTGTGTCGGCTGCTCGTCGGTTCCCGCGGTGGGCTCGGGGTGCTCGGCGAGGTCATTCTGCGGACGAGACCACTGCCCAGCTTCAGCCAGTGGTACTCGCGGGCGTGCGACGATCCGCGATCGCTCCTGCGTTCGGTCTACCGGCCGGCGTCGATGCTGTGGGACGGATTGCGCGTCTGGGTGCTCCTCGAGGGGCATCCACGAGACGTCGACGAGACCGCCCGCGCGCACCAGCTCGAGCCGGCCGACGAGCCGTCCGTGCCCTCCGGTGGGCGTCGCCACGCGGCTCCCGGCGCTGCGGTCGATCTGGCCCGAACGCTCGACCCGGCGAGCTTCGTGCTCGAGGTCGGGGTCGGCGCGCTGCACCTCGACGATCCATCGGCGGTGGGGCCCGACACTGACCGGCCGGCGGGCATCGTTGCGCTCGAAGGTCGAATCCGGGCCGAGCTCGATCCTGCCGGCCGTCTGTGCCCGTGCCACGGCGCGCGGTGAGCGATGGCGGACGCCTCGCTCTCGCTGCCGTTCGTTGCCTCACCGGTCGGGGACCTGGCGGCAGCCGCCGCTGCTGCCAGCGAGGCAGCACGGCAGTGGGGCCTCGAGGCGCCGGAGTTCCTGCGGGCAGGGATGAACGCTCTGTTCAGCTGTGGCGACGAGATCGTCCTCCGGGTCGGACGCGTGACGGCCGACCCCGCAGCAGGTCCGTGGCTCGTCGAGCATCTCGCCCGAGCCGGCCTTCGGGTGCCACGGCCGCTCGGGCCTGATCCTGTCGGCGTCGGCGAACTGACGGTGTTCGCCCAGGTGCGCGAGAAGCCCGCTGGCCCGGTCGACTGGCGCGAGGTCGGGGCAATGGTGGCGCAGCTCCACCGCCTCGACCCCGAACCGATCCGTGCCCGTCACCCGTTGCCCCGCGCCGCCTCATTTCCCTGGTGGGACTTCCCGCGACTGCTTGCCGAGGTCGACGACCTGCTCGACGACCAGGCGAGAGCTGGGCTCGAACGCGCCGTCGAGGAGCACGGTTCGTGGCATCGGCGCGATTCGGTGCAGGTGGTCTGCCACGGCGACGTCCACCCGGGCAACGTGCTGCAGAGCGCTGAGGGTGCGGTCCTCCTCGACTGGGACCTGTTGTGCCTGGCCCCGGCTGCATGGGACCACGCACCGCTGATGACATGGACCGAGCGGTGGGGCGGCGAGCCCGGTGTCTACGAGCGCTTCAACGAGGGCTATGGATGCTCCTTGCGCGGTGACAGCACTGCCGAGAGCCTGGCGGTGCTGCGCCTCGCCGCAGCCACGCTGATGCGGGTCCGGGCAGGCCGGAGCGATCCTGCGGCTGCCGCCGAAGCGGCTCGACGGCTCCGCTGGTGGCGGGGCGAGCCCGGTGCTCCTGTATGGACTGCTCAGTGAGCTCTGGCGCTCACGACGGCTGACAGGTGGGGCAGAAGTAGCACGGACGACCCGCGAGCACGACAGCCTGGATGGGGGCCGTACAGCGAAGGCAGCGATCGCGCTTGTACACGTACGTTGCCTCGCCCCGACGCAATCGTCGGCCCCGTGGCCGGGGAAGCTCGCTCGGGTCGACGGTGATGATGCGGTTGTCGCGTACCCCTTGGCGGAGCATCCCCTGGGCGACGCTCCACAACGCGTCGAGCTCGGCGCGGTCGCAGTCGCGTCCTGCTCGGGAGGGATGGATGCCGCACACGAACAGGGCCTCGGCGCGGTAGACGTTGCCGACACCGCAGATGACCGACTGGTCGAGCAGCAGGGCCCCGATCGCCTGACGTGACCGCGAGATCCGATCGATGGCGAGCTCGGGGCGGGCGTCGCGGCGCAGCGGGTCCGGACCGAGCCGGGCCACGATCTCGTCGCGGACGGACGGATCGCCGACGGTGCACGCCGTCGGCCCGGCCAGGTCGATGGTGGCCTCGTCGCAGCGAAGGCGCATCCGCACTGCACCGACCGGTGGAGGTGGTTCGGCCCCACGGTGGATGCGGAACTTTCCGAACAGCCCGAGGTGCACGTGGCCGACCAGGCCGTTCGCCCACTCGTAGAACAGGTGCTTGCCGACCGCGTCGATGCGCTCGAGCCGTTGGCCGTCGATCAGCGCTGCGTCCGGGAAGCGTCCCTGTGGGGAGCTGACCTCGACGATGCGGCCCGACAGCAACTTGCCGTGGTCGCGGGCGATCCTGTGGATGGTGTGGCCTTCGGGCACGGCGGCACCGTAGCGGCAGGCCGGTCTGGGGTGTCGCAGCGGACTACGGTGACACCTGCCGTGAGGTTGTCGATCGATCCGGACGAACTTGCCACGTGTGTCGGCTGCGGCCTGTGCCTGCCGCACTGTCCCACCTTCCGCGCCACCGGCGAGGAGGCTCTTTCGCCGCGCGGCCGGATCGCTGCAATGCGGGCTGTCGAGACCGAGGGCGCGCCGGTGACGGCTGAATTCGTCGAGTTCATGGAGACCTGCGTGCAATGTCGAGGCTGCGAGCCGGCCTGCCCGAGCGGCGTGCCATTCGGGCACCTGATGGAGGACACGCGCACGGCGCTCGCCGCCGACCACCGGATCGCGCCGCGCTGGCAGCGGCTCGGCTTCTCCGTCCTCGCTCGACACCGCCTGCTCCTCGTGGGTTCGACGATGCTGGCCCTCGCCCAACGCGTCCGGCTCGTGCCAGCCCGTCTGGGCCTCACCCGGCTGCCGCTGCGTCGTGGTCGAGCCGTGCGGCAGACCGGCTCTGACGTGTGGTTGTTCACGGGATGTGTGATGGATGCCTGGCAGCGCGACGTGCACCGGGCGACCGCCGAGGTCCTCGACGCCGTGGGTGTGGGCTACCGGCTCGCCGGTCGCGGCGGAGGATGCTGCGGCGCACTCCATGTGCATGCGGGCCTTACCGACTCGGCAGCCCGACTGGCCCGCGACGTCATCGACTCGATGCCTGGTGATGCCCCGATCGTGGTGAATTCGGCCGGATGCGGTGCTGCGCTGAGGGACTACGGCCATCTCCTCGGAGGTGCTGAGGCGGTCGCCTTCAGCGCCCGTGTCCAGGATGTGCACGAGTTCCTCGCTCCGCGCGTGGGTGCACTCACCCTCACCCGTCGACCTGATCCTGTGATCGTCCAAGACCCCTGCCATCTTCGTCACGTCCAACGAGTTCACGGATCCGTGCGGGCCGTGCTGCAGTCGGTTGCGTCGATCGTCGAGCTCGACGACGACGGGCTGTGCTGCGGGGCAGGAGGTGCCTACTCTGCGCTGCAGCCCGACCTGGCTGGGCAGATCCGGACGCGCAAGCTCGATGCGATCGCACGGGCTGGGGGCCATCTCGTCGCGAGCGCCAATCCGGGGTGCTCGATGCACCTGTCGACGGTCGGAGTGGAGGTGGTCCATCCCATGCAGTTGTTGGCCGCTGCACTTCCGAGGAGGTCCGGGTGAGCGGCCCGTTCGACGACCTTGCCGAGCAGCTCGATTCGATCGCAGCCGAGCTCGACGACCGGGCCTTCGAGCTGCTGCGAGCCGCGGCAGCCGAGAGGCAGGGCCGACCTGTCGACGACAAGCGGCTCACCCAGGCTCGCCGGGCCGTCGAGAAGGCATCACGCCTCCTGCGCGGCAACGGTGCGGACCCGGAGTGGTCAGGCGACGAGTGACGCTCAGCCGTCGAGCACGACAACGTCGTCGCCGACGCTGACTTCGCCGGGCACGACAACGGTGGCATAGACCCCGACGTTCTGGTCGAGGTCGCGCACGATGTGCCGAAGCACCCGCCGGTCCTCGTCGATCGTGTCGTCGACGGCTCGGGTCACCATCACGCACCGCGGGCAGGCCTCGACGATCTCGAGCACGACAGCGCCGATGCCGAGCCGTCGACCGACCCAGCCGAACTCGGGGTGGCCGTCGAGCTCCGGGGTGTCGATCACCAGATTGGGTCGGAAGCGACGGACGTCGACGACGCTCTCGGGCAGCGCGGCCGACAGCGATCGGAGCGCCGAGGTGGTCATCAGCAACAGCGGGAAGGCATCGACGTAGGTGCCTGGGGGTGACTCGAACTCCATGATTGCGGGCGGGAAGATCGACAGGTCGGGGAGGGGCTCGTCGACGTTGCGCCCGAACACGGCACGCAACTCGGCGAGCAGATCGGTCGAGTCCGGGGCGCCGCGCCGATAGTGGTCGAGATCTGTTGCCGGTTGCAGTGGCCAGAGGGTGACCTGGTGCCCGAGCGAGGTCGAGACGACGCGGTGCACGTCGGGGTCGTCGGACCGAACGGTGCCTCCCTGGGGGAGCTCGATCTCGACGACCGAGCCGGGTCCGGCGGCCGGGTCGACGTACCGGGCGCCGAAGCGCATCAACCCCCCGAGCTTCTTCGCGCCGCGAATGCCTCCGCGCTCCTCGTCGCGGACCGCCCAGCTGCGGTCGCCGACCATCCCGTCAGCCGTCAGCGCTGCAGAGGCGACGGTCGAGCCGATCATCGACTTGACGGGGTGCTGCCAGAGCTCACCCACCCTCATCGTGGAGGCAGGTCCATCGCTCATCCGTCGTTCCCGTCGGACGGGCTGGCCGACAGCGCCGCTGCTTTGTCGGCGAGCGCAGCGAGGAGGTGGTCGAAGCTCTCCTGGAAGCTCCTCACCCCGTCGTTCTCGAGCTTGGCGCAGACCTCGGCCATGTCGACGCCGACCTCGGCGAGCCCGGCCCAGACCGAGTCGGCCTCGTCGAGGTCGGCATCGATGCGCCGGTCGAGCGATCCGTGATCAGCGAACGCCGCCAGGGTTGCGTCTGGCAGCGTGTTGACCGTGAGCGGCCCGATCAGTTCATCGACATAGAGCGTGTCGGGGAACGCTGGATTCTTCGTCGACGTGCTCGCCCACAGCGGCCGCTGCACCCGCGCCCCGCGTGCGGCCAAGGCGTCCCAGCGCGGCCCGCTGAACGTCTGCTGGAAGGCTCGGTAGGCGAGCCGAGCCTGGGCGATAGCTGCCTTGCCGCGCAGGGCCAAGGCAGCCGGCGACCCGATGGCGTCGAGTCGGGCGTCGACCTCGCTGTCGACACGGCTGATGAAGAAACTGGCGACGCTCGCCACCCGCGAGAGCTCGGCTCCATCAACCCTCGAGTGCTCCTCGAGGCCTGCCAGGTAGGCATCCATCACCCTCTGGTAGCGGTCGAGGCTGAAGATCAACGTGACGTTGATGCTGCGTCCCTCGGCGATCATCTGCTGGATGGCAGGGATGCCTTCGCGGGTGCCGGGGATCTTCACCATCAGGTTCGCCCGGTCGATGCGCTGATGTAGCGATCGGGCAGCTACCTCGGTTCGAGGACCGTCGTAGGCCAGCCCGGGGTCGACCTCGACGCTCACGAACCCGTCACGACCCTGGCTGTCGCGGTGTAACTGGGCGAACCGCTCACAGGCGTCCTGGATGTCGGCGAGCACCAGCTCCCAGTAGGCGTCGCCGACTGGACGACCCTGCTCGATCAGGCCGCGGAACTGCTCGTCGTAGTCGCTCGAGCCCTGAATCGCCTTCTGGAAGATGGTGGGGTTGCTCGTGAGCCCGCGCACACCCTCGGCGATCAGTTGCTCGAGGGTGCCATCGGTGAGATAGCGGCGCATCAGGTTGTCGAGCCACGGGCTCTGCCCGAATTCGGTGAAGAGGCGGGTGAGACGGTCCATGCGACTCCTAGCGGTCTCGGCCGGCGAGCGCCAGTGCCTGGGTGACGATGTTGTCGAGGTTGATCCCGAGCCGTTCCAGAGCCACCGAGCCGGGAGCGCTGGCACCGAAGCGGTCGATGCCGATCGAGCGGTCCGCCCACCGTCGCCAGCCGAACGTGCTCGCCGCCTCGATCGACAGCACGGGGACACCCGGGGGCAGGACACTGGCGCGATAGCTGTCGTCCTGGGCCTCGAACCGGTCCCACGACGGCAGGCTCACCACTCGGGCCGACACACCGTCGGCGGCAAGGCGCTCGGCGGCGGTCACGGCCAGCGAGACCTCGCTGCCGGTGGCGAGCAGGACGATGTCGGGGGCGCTGCCGCCGGTGGTGGTGACGATGCCCGCTCCTCGGGCCACGGCTGTCCCATCTGTGCAGACGTTCACGTTCTGCCGCGAGAGCACGAGGGCCGTCGGGCCGTCGTGCTCGAGGGCGGCACGCCACGCCTCGGTGGTCTCGTTGGCATCCGCAGGCCGGATCACCTGGAGGTCGGGGATGGCGCGCAGCGTGGCCAGATGCTCGACGGGCTGGTGGGTCGGCCCGTCCTCGCCGACACCGACGGAGTCGTGGGTGAAGACGAACACGACCTTGGCCCGGCTGAGCGCAGCCAGACGAACAGCGGGTCGCATGTAGTCGCAGAAGACGAAGAACGTGCCACCGACAGGCAGCACTCCACCGTGGAGCGCCATGCCCACCATCGCCGAGCCCATCGCATGCTCGCGGACGCCGTAGAACACCTGGCGACCTGAGGGCTCGGCCGGGGACTGTGCCGCTTGGCCCGCCAGTTTGGTTCCGGTGTTGCCGGTGAGGTCGGCGGCCCCTGCGAGCAGGCCTGGCACGCTCGCGAGGGTGGCGTTCATCGCTCGTTCGACCGCTACACGGGTTGCCATCGATGTGCCCTGATCGAACCGCGGCAGGTCGTCGGCCCAGCCGGCGCTGAGGCCCGATGTCCACCTGGCTGTCCATGCACTGCGGTCGATGTCGGCGGCGTCGAAGCGTTCGGTCCACGCCTGTCGGGCCGTTCGGCCACGCTCGCTGCAATGGCCTCGGTATGCGGCGACAAGCTCCGTTGGCGCCCAGAAGGGCTCGTCGGGGATTCCCATCACGGCCTTGGTGCGTGTCACGTGCTCGGCGGTGAATGGGTTGCCATGGGCGTGTGGGTTATCGGTGAGGTCCGGGCTGGGGTGCCCGATGTGGCTGCGCAACACGAGCAGGCTCGGTCGATCGGTGACGGCCATTGCCCGGCGGATCCCGGCCTCGAGTGCGTCGAGATTGTCGGCAGCTTCGCCGAGATCCTCGACATGCCAGCCGTATGCGCGAAAGCGTGCTGCGGCGTCGTCGCTGTAGGTGAGGTCGGTGGTGCCGTCGATCGTGATCCGGTTGTCGTCGTAGATGCACACGATCGAGCCGAGGCCGAGGTGGCCGGCCAGAGAGGCCGCCTCATGGCTGACTCCCTCCATCAGGCAGCCGTCGCCAGCGACCACGAACACGTGGTGGTCGATCAGGTCGGGGCCGAACGAAGCTTTCAATTGGCGCTCCGCGATCGCCATTCCCACTGCATTGGCGAAGCCCTGGCCGAGGGGCCCTGTCGTGACCTCGACCCCGGCCGTGTGGTGGACCTCGGGGTGCCCGGGCGTTGCCGAGCCCCACTGCCGGAAGGCGCGGAGATCGTCGAGCTCGAGGCCGTAGCCGGCGAGGTAGAGCAACGCGTACTGCAGGATCGACGCGTGCCCGTTGGAGAGGATGAAACGGTCACGGTCCGGCCAGTGGGGATCGGCCGGGTCGTGGCGCATGATCCGGCTGTAGAGGACGTGACCGAGTGGCGCGAGCGACATCGCGGTGCCCTGGTGCCCGCTCTTCGCATAGAGCGGGGCGTCCATTGCGAGCCCACGGATGAGCGAGATGGCCAACTGGTCCTGATCTGGTGTCAACGACGGCACGTTGCGACTGTACCCGCGTCGGCCTGTCGACTCGGGGTGCTCAGTCGGTGGGTGGAAGGAGCGTGAACGGCACCAGGTGCCAGGGCCCGTGGTCGACCCGGCAATGAGCGAACACCTGGCCATACTCGGTGAAGTCGAGCTCGCCCTTCACGAGGCGGTAGGTGAACTTCCCCGGCTCGACCGTGAACGGGCTGACATTGCGCGCGATCTGCTCGTCGTCTTCGGACATCCCGGCGCGGAAGACGACTTCGAACACACCCTGGCCCATCTCGTCCGGCGGGCAGAAGATCAAGGCGACCAGGTGCGGCGAGATGGTGGTGGGCACGGGGTTCGGGGCGGCCATCGAGAACATTGCCCCGGTGAGGTCGATCCGTGTGGACGGCCCGGGGGCCTGTCGCAGGGCGAAGTTCTCGACGAAGAGCGCGCTGACGATCTGCATGCCGGCGAGGGTACCGGCCTACTGGCCGACCCCATCGACCCAAGTGCCCACGACCTGGAGGTCGTCGTCGAGCGCGACCAGGTCGGCCAGGCGGCCGGGCTCGAGCGCACCGCGGTCAGCAAGCCCCAGGATCTGCGCCGGCGTGGTGCTCGCCGCCTGTGCGGCGTGCTCGAGCGGCACCCCTGCCGCAACCATCTGGCGGAGCGCGGCGTCCAAGGTGAGCGCACTCCCCGCCAGGGTGCCGTCGGCGAGTCGGGGTGCGCCGTCGCGCATGTCGATACCGCCGAGGGGACCCACGCGCGTTGCCCGCCAGGCGACCGCATCGGTGACGAGGACGGTCCGTCCGGGCCCGAGCGCCGTCGCCGCAAGCCTCAGCATCCTCGGGTGGACATGGACCCCGTCGGCGATGAGCGAGGCCGCGATGCTCGGGTGGGTGAGCGCCCAGGCGGCGACACCGGGCTCGCGATGGTGCAGGCCGGTCATCCCGTTGAACAGGTGGGTCACCAGACGAGCGCCCGCATCCACGACCGCGTCGAGTTGTCCTTCGTCGGCTCGGGTGTGGCCGATCGACACCGCCACGCCGCGTGCCGTGAGGAGTCGGGTCGCGGCTGCGGCTGCGGCTTGCTCCGCGCCGAGGGTGACGAGAGCTACGTGCGCAGGGAGTGTCTCGAGCCAGCCGAGGTCGATGTCGATGACCAGTTCCGGTCGGTGGGCGCCGTGGGCGGAGCCGAGGAATGGTCCTTCGAGGTGGGCTCCGACGATGCGCGTCCGGCGAGTCGGGTGCTGCATCGCGCGAGCGATCCGCGACAACGGCGCGGCGTATGCCTCGAGCCTCGACGTGACGAGGGTCGGGCACCACGACGTCACACCCTGGGTGAGGAGCAGGTGGTCGAGGCGATCCCAGTCGTCGCCGTCGGCGGAGGCCACGTCGATGTCGTCAACACCGTTGACCTGCAGGTCGATGAAGCCGGGGAGCAGGACCTCGACGTCGTGCGGCTGTCCGGGTCGGGGTTCGATCGAGGTGAGACGACCGCCCTCGAAGCTGATCAGTGCGTCGTCGACCCAACCGGCCGGTGTGAGCGCACGTGCCGCACACAATCGGCGTGTCCCGTCCGCCATACGTCGACGGTACCACCGCGGGGTACCCTCGACCCATGGCCGACCACGGCGACGATCAGCTGAGCACACGCGAGCAGGTGCTCGCCGAGGCGACTCGCTGTTTCGCCGAGCAGGGCTACGACGGCACGTCACTCAACGACATCGCTGCGGGGGTCGGCATCCGTCGGCCGAGCCTGTTGCACCACTTCAGCTCGAAAGAGCAGCTCTACCGCGAAGTGTTCGAGCGGATGTTGAGCGACTGGTTCGAGCGCCTCGAGGTGGCGATGGCGTCGGTCGAGCGCGGCCTCGACAAGGTCGAGCACGTCCTTGCCGCCGGGTTCGACTTCTTCGTCGACAACCCCGACTACGTGCGCCTCGTGCGTCGTGAGGCGCTCGACGGTGGCGACCGGCTGGGCATCGACCTGGTCGGGGTGCTCCGGCCGCTGTGGGACCGTGCCGTGGCCTTCTTCCGCAACGAGATGGAGGCCGGCACCATCCGCCGACACGATCCGGAGCAGTTCCTCCTGACCGGGTATGGGGCCATCCTGAGCTACTTCTCCGACGCTCCGCTGCTCGGTGGCTTGCTCGACACCGACCCGCTCGACGCGGCCTCGCTGCGCCGTCGACGTGACCATCTCGTCGCCTTCTACCGGGTGGCGCTCTCGCCCTGACCGGTTGCTACCGTTTCGTCGCATGGCCACAGTGGACGTGCGTGACGGACGGATCGGCTTCGCGGTCGAGGGCAGCGGCGAGCCTCTGCTGCTGTTTCACGGGACGACGATGAACCGCTCGGCGTGGGACATGGTGCGCGCTGCCATGCCGGCCGAGCACGAGTTCGTCATGGTGGAGTTCCCGGGCTCGGGCGAGTCGTCCATGCCGTCGCAGCCGCTCACCGTCGACGGACTCGTCGACCAGGCCGTTGCGGTGATGGACCACCTCGGCCACGACCGCTTCCACGTGGCCGGCTACTCCCTCGGCGCCGTCGTCGCGCTGGCGACCGCTGCTCTGCACGGCGATCGGGTGGCCTCGGTGACGTCGCTGTGCGGGTGGGCCACCACTGATGCGCGGATGCGCTTCACCTTCGGGCTGTGGCGCCGGCTCATCGCAGCCGACCCCGAACTGTTCATGCGGTATGCCGTTGCCGACGGGTTCACGGCTGCAGCGATCGCAGCGCTCGAGCCGATGCTCGAGGCCGTCGTGGGGCAGGGCGCCGACTCGGTCGCCCCGGGATCCGACGCGCATCTCGATCTCGACGAGCGAGTCGACATCGCCCACCTGCTCTCCCGTATCGCTGCCCCGACCCTGTTGATCGCCGGGGCCGAGGACCGCTGGGTCGACCCGGCGCACAGCCGGGCGATCCAGGATGCCGTGCCGCACGCCCAGCTCGAGGTGCTGCCGTTCGGCCACCTCGTGATCCAGGAGGGGGCCGTCGCGGTGGCCTCCCTGTTGCAGGCGCACCTGGACGAGGCACGATGAGCCGCGCCGATCAGTTCCCGCTCCTCGACCCAGAGGTCGAACGCAGGTGGTCGAGGTTCGGCCGTGACGGGTCGGAGCTGTACGTGAACCTGCTCGGCCTACAGGTCGAGGAGGTGCGCACCGACTACTGCAGGATGCGGATGCCGTTCACGGGGGCTCTTCGTCAAGCAGCAGGTGTGGTGCACGGCGGAGCCATCGCCAGCCTGCTCGACTCCGTCGTGGTCCCCGTCGTGGGTTCGGCGTACGGGCCCGAGGCACGGTTCTCGACCGTCGATATGCACGTTCAGTTCATGTCGGCTCTCGTCGATGACGACGCAGTCGCCGAGGGTTGGGTCGTCAAGCGTGGTGGGCGCACCGTGTTCTGCGAGGCCGAGGCGATCGCTGCGTCGACAGGGGTGATCGTGGCCCGCAGCATGCTCACCTACAGCGTGAGCCTGCCGCGCTGAGCACGTCTCCGGGGCGTCGGGGTGCTCCATGCCGGGTGGCGCAGCCCGCCGGTGAGTAGCGTTGCGGGGATGGCTGGAGCGGGACACACACTGTCGGAGGCGGCGTCGAAGGCGCTGCTGCGTGAGTACGGCGTGCCGATGGCTGCCGAGCGGGAGGTGTCGAACGCCGACGAGGCGGTCGAGGCTGCGCAAGGGCTTGGCTTTCCGGTGGTCGTCAAGCTGTGCGGCGACGCGATCGCGCACAAGACCGAGCGCGGCCTGGTGCGGCTGAAGCTCGGCGACGCAACGGCCGTCGCCGACGCAGCGGCCGCGCTGCTCGCTGCGGCGACTCCCGACGATGGACCCGTGTCGCTGCTGGTCGCACCCATGGTCGCAGGCAACCGCGAGCTCATTGCCGGGGTGGTGCGCGATCCGCAGTTCGGCGCGTCAGTCATGTTGGGTGTCGGCGGCGTGCTGGCCGAAGCGGTGGCCGATGTCGTGTTCCGGCCGGTGCCGATCAGCGCAGGCGATGCCGACGACATGATCGACTCGCTGGCGACGCAGAAGTTGCTCGGCGAGTTCCGCGGCGAGGCAGCCGTCGACCGCTCGCGCCTCGCCGCCGTGCTGCTCGGGTTGTCGGCCGCGGCTGCGGCTCGCGCCGACATCGCGAGCATCGACGTCAACCCGCTGATCGTCGGCCGCGACGGTTCCCCGGTAGCGGTCGACGCTCTGGTCGAGATCGGCCCGGCGGCCAGCTCGCCGGCCGTCGGCATCGCTCGCCGACGCCGCCCCACTGACGAGCAGTTCCGGGCGCTGTTCGAGCCCCGTGGCGTGGTGGTCGCCGGCGCGTCGACCCATCCCGGCAAGTTCGGCTTCGTCAGCCTGCACAACATCCTGGCCAGCGGCTACGGCGGTGCGGTGTTCGGCACGAATCGGCAGGGCGAGGAGGTGCTCGGCATCCGCACCGTCGCCGACATCGACGATCTTCCCGAAGGGGCCATCGACCTGGTGTTCGTGTGCACTCCCTCGTCGGCGAACCCCGACCTGCTGCGCGCGTGCGCGCGCAAGGGCATCCGTGCCGCGTTCCTCACCAGCGCCGGCTACGGCGAGGCGGGGGAGGAGGGCCGCGTGGCCGAGGCCGAGCTGGTTGCGCTCGCCGACGAACTGGGCATCCTGCTCGCCGGCCCGAACGGCCAGGGAGTGGTCAGCACCCCGGCCGGGTTGTGCGCGCAGATCGTTGCCCCGTACCCGCCGGCCGGCCGTATCGCAGTGGCCAGCCAGAGCGGCAACTTCGTCAGCAGCTTCCTCAACTACGCCCGCCAGACCGGGGTCGGCATCAGCCGTGCTGTGTCCGCCGGCAATGCTGCTGCCGTCACCCCGGTGGACTACCTCGACTGGTACGCCGACGACCCTGAGACGTCGGTGTCGCTCGCCTACGTCGAAGGCATCGTCGACGGTCGAGGGCTGCTCGACGGCTTCGCATCGGTCGCCCGCCGCAAGCCGCTGGTGGTGGTGAAGGGCGGGGCCACCGAGGCCGGTGCTCGGGCCGCAGCCAGCCACACCGGTGCGCTCGCCGCGAACGACAAGATCTTCGACGGGGTGTGTCGCCAGACCGGTGTCACTCGTGCCGCCACCGTCGAAGAGGCATTCGAGGCGGCAGCCACGTTCGCGACGCAGCCACTGCCAGCTGGCCCGAACGTCGTGGTGCTGACCACGGCCGGAGGATGGGGAGTGGTCACGAGCGACGCCGTGCATCGTGATGGTTCGCTGCGCCTGATCTCCCTTCCCGACGACCTCCGCGCCCAGATCGACACCAAGTTGCCGCCACGCTGGAGCAGGAACAACCCGGTCGACTGTGCCGGAGGCGAGGTGCGCGACACCATCCCCGAGGTCATGGAGATGATCGCGGCTCATCCGGAGGTGCACAGCGTGGTGTACCTCGGCGTCGGGATCCAGAGCAACCAGGCGCGGTTGATGCGCGAGGGCAGCTTCTACCCCGACCACGGGCTGGAGCGCATCGTGGCCTACCACGAGCGTCAGGACGAGCGCTTCGCGCAGGCCGCCGACGAGTTGTCGCGCCGCTACGGGAAGCCGATTCTCACTGCCACCGAACTCGCTGTTGCCGACCCGTCGAACCCCGGGCCGGCTGCTGTCCGAGCGACGGGCCGGCTGTGCTACCCGAGCGGCAACCGGGCGGTGACGGCGCTCGGTCACCTCGTCCGCTACGCCGAGTTCCGGCGTCGCCACGGGATCGGCTGAATGCCCCGACGGTCGAGCAGCCCGATCGTGGTGGTGGCCGCATGGTCGGTCACCTTCACCATGGCCCTGCTGGTGCTCTGGCAGTGGTCGGTCGTGCGAGCTGTCCGCGAGCCGGAGGCAGCACCGATAGCAGGTGCTCCCACCGCCGCCGCCCCGGCCACCCCGCTGCTGTCGATGAGGCGCGCTCCTGGGGTGTTGGCATGGCAGCTGAATGGTGAGACGTTCGCCGAGGTGCTGCGCCCGGTGGTCGAGGCCGTCGGACCGGGTTCGTGCTTCGCTGCGTCGATCGACGGTCGCCGAGTCGCCGGGGTGAACGAGACCCTGCCCGTGATCCCGGCCTCGAATCAGAAGGTGATCGTCGCTGCTGCGGCGCTCGAGGTGCTGGGTCCCGACTACGTGTTCACGACCACGGTGACTGGCGCGCTCGGGGCGGACGGTGTCGTGGCCGGCGACCTCGCCCTGATCGGTGGCGGCGATCCGGTGCTCAGCACCGACGACTGGCTGTCGTCCGGGTCGCAGCGCTACCCGGCCATCAACACGACCAGGCTCGAGGACCTCGCCGACCGCGTCGTTGCCGCTGGGGTGACGTCGGTGCAGGGACGGATCGTCGGCGATGCGAGCCGGTACGACGACGAGTGGTTCATCCCGAGCTGGGACACCGCCCTCCACGGCCTCGAGGCGGGGCCGTACGACGCGCTGCTCGTCGACGACGCAGACCAGCGTGCGGGCGCGGATCCGGCTCAAGCTGCAGCCGATACGTTCACCGACCTTCTCGAGGCTCGCGGCGTCGAGGTGGCCTACGCCCCGGTCTCCGGCGTCGCAGTGCCGGCCCCGGTCGTCGCGTCGGTGTCGTCTCGGCCCCTCACGGAGGTCCTGCAGGAACTGCTCCTGACGAGCGACGACAACACTGCCGAGCTGCTGGTGAAGGAGCTCGGGGTCGTGAGAGGTGGTAGCGGGGCGACCGCTGCGGGGCTCGCGGTGGTCTCGTCGCAGCTCGCCTCGTGGGGTCTGGCGCTCGACGGCGTCGTTCTGGTCGACGGTTCCGGGCTGTCGAGGAGCAACCTGGTGACCTGCGGGCTGCTCCTCGGCGTGCTGGAACGGGGCGCTGCGAGCGATCCGGTCGGTGCAGGCATGGCGGTCGCCGGCACCTCCGGGACGCTCGGCGACTTCTTCCTCGGAGGGCCGGTCGACGGGCGCCTGCAGGGCAAGACGGGGACCCTGTCGGACGTCAAGTCGCTGGCGGGTTACTTGCCCGCACCGGACGGGTCGACGATCGCCTTCGCTCTGATCCAGAACGAGCCCGGGGTCGACGACGGGGCGTTCCAGCCGCTCTGGGAGCAGCTGCTCGCCCCTGCACTCGCCTCGTACCCGAGTGGTCCCGGGGTCGCCGAGCTCGGCCCGCGCTGATCCGACCTGCGACCGCGTGCCCCGTGCTCGTAGTGTGGCGACATGGCTGTCATGCCGATGTTTCCGCTCGGCAGCGTGCTGTTGCCGGGCCAGATGCTCCCGCTGCACGTGTTCGAGCCGCGTTACCTGCAGATGATCGCTGACTGCCTGCGCGATCACGACCGTGAGTTCGGTGTGGTGCTCATCGAGCGCGGGAGCGAGGTCGGCGGAGGGGATCGTCGGTCGCTGCACGGCACGGTGGCGCAGATGGTGCAGATCGGCGAACTGGGCGAGGGGAGGCTGCTCGTGGTGTGCGTGGGGACACGACGCGTGCGCGTGAAGGCCTGGCTCCCCGACGATCCCTATCCGCTGGCTGACGTCGACGAGTGGCCGGACTCGTGGTCGGAGGACGACCGCGTCCCGATTGCCCTCGACGCGCTGGCTCAGAGCATCGCGCAGGTCGCAGCGCGGGTGCGTCGTGCCCATGCCCTCGCCGTCGAGCTCGGAGATAGGTCGGGAGGTACTGCGTTCGAGCTCAGCGACGATCTGCTCGAGGCTTCCTACCAGCTCGCCGCAATGCTCCCGGTCGGCCCCGTCGACCAGCACAACCTGCTCGCTGCCGTGGGGCCGGTCGCGCGGGTCGGGCTCGTCTCGAGCCTGCTCGACGATGTCGAGGCCCTGCAGCAGTTCCGACTCGCCGACTCGGGAGGGTCGCTCGACGACCTGCCGGACGACGGTGAGGACGGCCGACCCTGGTGACGGCGAGGGCGGTCCCCCCAGCGATCGGCGCCGGCCGCAGTGGATGTGCCAACATAGAGGCGATGTCGGATCAGCCCTCCTCCTCGTCACACGCCCGGAGCCAGGGGGCTCCCGATGTCGGCGAGGTCGTCAGCCTCGTTGTCGACTATGCGCGCCAGGAGACGGTCGGACCGCTGCGCGGCGCCGGTCGCTGGATCGGGTTCGGGCTCGCCGGAGCACTCAGCCTGGGGGTTGCTTCGTCGTTGCTCGTGCTCGGTGTGCTGCGGCTGATCCAGACCGAGTTCGCGCCGACGTTTGCCGGCCGGTGGATGAGCCTGCTGCCGTACCTGATCGCGCTCGTTGTCTGCCTCGTCGTCGTCGCAATCGCCGCCAGTCGGATCGGCAAGTCGTCCCTGAACCGGGACTGACCAGGAGGGAAGCGCCGCCATGGCCCAGCCGAAGATCACCCGCAACGACCTCGAAGCCCGGTTCAGGGCTTTGCAGGACGATGTCAACTCGAAGGTCAACGACAGAAAGCAGACACTCACCAGCGCTGCTGTCGTCGGTGGTGTCGTGCTGCTGCTGCTCATGTTCTTCCTCGGCAAGCGCAGCGGGCGCAAGAAGTCGGCGTTCGTCGAGATCCGCCGGTTCTGACCGTGGGGCTGCTGGGACCAGGCCCCGCTGCCTGGCGTCTGCTGTCGCCCACGCAGGCTGTCCGTCGCCGTGCGATCCGCGGGGCGTTCGGCGGCCAGCGCGCCTGGCTGATCGTCGTCGGCATCATCTGGGGAGGTGGCACGCTGCGACGGGTCTTCGGGCGGCAGACCGAGTCGTTGATGCTCCCCAAACTGGCGCCCGGGCAGTCGGCCACCATCAGCGTCGTCAGGCCCCCGACTCGCCGTCAACGCCGTGCCGCACGGCGGGCCGGCTGACGACCCATACTGGAACGGTCATGAGGGTCCTGTTGCGTAATCCGAGCCGCGAGCTCGATGTGGTCGGTCGTCGCACGGTGAACGCGCTGCTCGACGAGCTCGGCCTGAATCGCGAGTCGCACCTCGTGATTCGCAACGGCACCCTGGTCCCGGGCGACGCCGATCTCACCGCCGACGATGTGGTCGAGGTGCGTCCTGTCATCTCCGGTGGAGCCTGACGTGGGCGTGCCGAGGTCGTCTCGATGAAGGTGGCGTCGAAGTGCCGGACGTGCGGCGGACCGGCGATCATCGACCTCCCGCGGCACAACGCGAAGTTCTGCGCCGAGCACTTCCAGGAGCTCTGCCGGCGCCAGGTCGTGAAGGCGATCGAGCAGTTCGACATGTTGTCGCGCGACGATCGGATCCTCGTCGCGGTCTCCGGCGGCAAGGACTCGCTGGCGGTCTGGGACCTCCTGCTCGGGCTCGGCTACCAGGCTGATGGCCTCTACATCGGACTCGGCATCGGCGACTACAGCGACGTGTCGGGGCGGTATGCACGCGCGTTCGCCGAGCAACGTGGACTTCACCTGATCGAGATCTCGCTGTCGGACGACTACGGCTACGACATCCCGACGGCTGCCCGGGCGACGCGTCGGGTGCCATGTTCGGCATGTGGGCTGAGCAAGCGCCACCTGTTCGACAAGGCGGCGCTCGACGGCGGGTACAGCGCGCTCGTCACCGGGCACAACCTCGATGACGAAGCGGCTGTGCTGCTCGGCAACACGCTGCGCTGGGATGTCGACTACCTGGCCCGTCAGCTTCCGGTACTCGCCGCTCGGGACGGCTTCCCGAAGAAGGTCAAGCCGCTGGTGCGGCTCACCGAGCGCGAGACGGCGGCATGGTGCGTCATCCGCGGGATCGACTACCTGGTCGACGAGTGCCCGATGGCGCTCGGCAACAAGCACCTCGGGTACAAGAACCTGCTCAACACGATGGAGGCCTCGTCGCCAGGTTCCAAGGCGGCGTTCTACCTGAATTTCCTCGAGCGCATGGCCCCCTTGCTCGCTGGGAGGCTCGCCGAGGAGCGCGACCAACTGGGCCAGTGCCGCAGTTGTGGTGCGCCGAGCTCGGGTGAGCAGTGCGCGTTCTGCCGTCTGGTCGAGGTGTCCGCTGCGCATGCGCCGGTCCCGATCGAGCTCGTGATGAAGGGTCGTCGATGAACCGTCCGTTCGCCTATGGGGACAAGGTGCTGCTCCTCGACACCAAGCAGCGCCGCTACCTGATCACCCTGGTGGAAGGTGGCGAGTTCCACAGCCACAACGGCTTCGTCCCACACGCCGACATCGCCGAGCGCGCCGAGGGATGCGTGACCCGGAGCACGAAGGGGGCGGTCTACATCGCCTTGCGCCCGACCCTCGAGGACTTCGTGGTCGAGATGCCGAGAGGGGCGCAGGTCATCTACCCGAAGGACCTCGCCCCGATCTGCATGTTGGCCGACATCGGCCCCGGTGTGAGAGTGCTCGAGAGCGGTGTCGGTTCGGGTGCGCTCAGCATGACGATGCTGCGCTGGGGTGCAGAGATCGTCGGGTACGAGTTACGCGAGGACTTCGCGAACAGAGCTCGAGCCAACGTGCGGTCGTTCCTCGGAGAGGACGCGCTGTCGAACTACCAGGTCGAGATCCGTGACTGCTACCAGGGAATCGACGAGCGCGATGTCGACCGTGTCGTGCTCGACCTCCCCGAACCGTGGCAGGTCGTGCCTCACGCGATGGAGGCGTTGCGTCCCGGCGGCATCCTGGTGGCGTACTGCCCGTCGATCATCCAGGTGTCGCAGCTCCGCGAGGCGCTCGTCGGCAAGGCCTGGACGGGGACGAGGTCGCTCGAGGTGCTTCACCGCGGTTGGTACGTCGAGGGGGCCGCAGTGCGCCCGGACCACCGGATGGTCGCCCACACCGGCTTCCTCACCGTCGGCCGCTTCCTCGGCTGACGCTCGGCTGCTCGTCGACAGCGTTCCGGCTGTCGCCGGACGCGACTGCGGGGCGCCGCAGCGCCCCGCAGGATCAACGAATGGAGAACGTGTCGGACGACGGCGTTCGGCTCAGGGCTCGATGAAGATGCACTCGCCGGGGCACTCCTCGGCGCTCTCGATCACACCGTCGAGCTGGTTGTCGGGGATGTTGGCCATGCCCTCTGCGCCCTGCGGGTTGCCCTTCGCCGTCGCGAAGATCTTGTCGCCTTCGCGGACGTAGGCCAGCCCGTCGTCGAGCAGGGTGAACACGTCGGGGGCGATCTCCTCGCACAGGCCGTCACCGGTGCACAGATCCTGGTCGATCCAGACCTTCATTGCGGTTTGCGTCTCCTCGTTCGGGCGACCATCGTCGATGGCGTCGGACGAAAGTCTAACCGTCACAGTGACGTCCGGCGAAGTGACCACGTGTGGCATGCGTCGATGAACCGGTGCGTGTAGCTTCCAGCCATGGCAGCACATCCCGACGACGATCCCGAGTCGCTACGGGCGCAGTCACTCGTGCTCGAGCAGGAGATCGCCGACCTCCGCCGGCGGCTCGCCGACGCCCCGCGACGGATGCGGGCCCTCGAAGAGCGCCTGCTCGAGACCAAGGGGCAGTTGGCGCAGGCGGTCTCGCAGAACGAGAAGTTGAGCTACACACTGCGCGAAGCACGCGAGCACATCGCCACGCTGCGCGACGAGGTCGACAAGCTGAGCCAGCCTCCATCGGCGTACGGCGTCGTGGTCGGCAAGAACGACGACGGCACGGTCGACATCCTCACGAGTGGCCGGAAGATGCGGGTGAGCTTGCACCCCGATATCGACCACGACGATCTCGAACGGGGTGCCGAGGTGGTGCTCAACGAGAGTTTCAACGTGGTGCTCGCTCGCACGGCCGAGGGCTCCGGCGAAGTGGTGACCATCCGCGAGATGCTCGACGACGGGGTCCGCGCGCTCGTGATCGGTCGAGCCGACGAGACGCGGGTGTGTGAACTCGCCGACGGCCTCCGTGGCATCCATCTCCGCCCGGGCGACACGGTGCGGCTCGACACGCGGACCAACCTGCTGCTCGAGCGGCTGCCCCGACCCGAGGTCGAGGACCTGTTGCTCGAGGAGGTCCCCGACATCTCGTACGCCGACATCGGAGGCCTCGACACGCAGATCGAGCAGATCGCCGACGCGGTCGAGTTGCCCTTCCTGCACGCCGAGCTGTTCGCCGAGCACCAACTGCCTGCCCCGAAGGGCATCTTGCTGTACGGCCCGCCCGGCTGCGGCAAGACGCTCATCGCCAAGGCGGTCGCCAATTCGCTGGCGCGCAAGGTGGCCGAGAAGACCGGCGGCGAGAAGGGCCGTAGCTACTTCATCAACATCAAGGGCCCCGAGCTGCTCAACAAGTACGTCGGCGAGACCGAGCGCCAGATCCGCCTCGTGTTCCAGCGGGCTCGCGAGAAGAGCGAGGAAGGCTGGCCCGTCATCGTCTTCTTCGACGAGATGGACTCGATGTTCCGGACCCGTGGCTCGGGGATCAGCTCGGACATGGAGAGCACCATCGTCCCGCAATTGTTGGCCGAGATCGACGGGGTCGAAGGTCTCCGCAACGTGATCGTGATCGGCGCGACCAACCGCGAAGACCTGATCGACCCGGCGATCCTTCGGCCCGGACGGCTCGACGTGAAGATCAAGATCGAGCGACCCGACGCAGTTGCTGCGCGGCAGATCTTCGCTCAGTACCTGACCGACGAGATCCCGATCGCGGCCGACGAGGAGGTGTCCTCGATGATCGAGGCGACGGTCGCCGAGATGTACCGCGACGATGAGGTGAACCGCTTCCTCGAGGTGACCTACCAGAACGGTGACAAGGAGATCCTGTACTACAAGGACTTCGCGTCGGGCGCGATGATCGAGAACATCGTCCGGCGGGCGAAGAAGTTGGCGATCAAGCGGGTCATCGCCGGTGGTGCCCGAGGGGTCTCCACGGCCGACCTGCTGGCCTCGATCAAGCAGGAGTACAAAGAGCACGAGGACCTGCCGAACACCACGAACCCCGACGACTGGGCGAAGATCTCCGGCAAGAAGGGTGAGCGGATCGTGTTCATCCGCACGCTGGTGTCCGGACGCGCCGAGGCCGAACGCGAGGGCGGCCGGGCGATCGAACGGGTGGGCACCGGGCAGTACCTGTAGCCGATGCCATAGGCGCCCGCGACGGTGGGCCGATAGGGTGCGGCCATGGCGATCCCCAAGGTCTGCGGCATCGAGACCGAGTACGGGATCATTGTGCGTGGGGCCGACAACAACCCGGTCCTGGCCTCGTCGGTGCTGATCAACGCCTATCTCGGTGCCTCGTCGCGGCCATCGACGTCGCGGCCCGGATGGGACTACGAAGCTGAGCACCCAGGTCGCGACGCCCGTGGGTTCAGCCTCGACGACCTGTTCGCCCCCGAGATCGAGACGCACCTGGTGAACGCAGTGCTCACCAACGGGGCGAGGTACTACGTCGACCACGCCCATCCGGAGATCTCGACACCCGAGTGCAGGGATGCGCTCGAGGTCGTGCGCTTCGACCGGGCTGCGGAGATGATCATCGCTGCCAGCATGGACGCTGCCCGCAAACTGCTGCCGGCCGGCGCCGAGGTGCTCTGCCACAAGAACAACTCCGATGGCAAAGGGAACAGCTACGGCTGCCACGAGAACTACCTGTTGGCGCGCGAAACACCCTTCGGTCGAGTGGTCTCTCAGTTGACCCCCCACTTCGTCACTCGGCAGGTGGTGGTGGGGGCCGGCAAGGTCGGCTGCGAGCTCCCTGGTGTGGCGGCCGATCATGTCGCGTACCAGATCAGCCAGCGAGCCGACTTCTTCGAGGAGGAGGTTGGCCTCGAGACTACGCTCAAGCGGCCGATCGTCAACACCCGCGACGAGCCTCATTGCGATGCGACGAAGTACCGGCGTCTGCACGTGATCGTCGGCGACGCGAACATGAGTGAGGTCGCCACGTTCGTCAAGGTCGGCGCCACTGCCATCGTGCTGTCGATGATCGAGGACGACGCGCTCGGCGACGACCTCGAGCTGGCCAACCCGGTCGGGGCGATCCGTCAGGTGAGCCACGACCCGACCCTGCAACGCACGATCCTGTTGCGCTCGGGCCGTCGGGCCACGGCGCTCGAGATCCAGTGGTCGCTGCTCGAACGAGCCCGTCGCTATCAGCGCTCGCATGGTCTCGAACCGGTCGGCGAAGAGGTCGGCGCATCCGTGCTCGACCGCTGGGAAGCGATCCTGACCGGGCTCGAGCATGATGTCGACAGCGTCGCCGACGTGGTCGACTGGGTGGCCAAGCGGCGTCTGGTCGACGGGTTCGCCGATCGCCACGGCCTCAGCCCAGGCGACGCACGGTTGAAGGCCATCGACCTGCAGTACCACGACATGCGCCCCGACCGGTGCTTGGCGGCCCGGGTCGGCCTGCAGCGCATCGTCGGCGACGGCGAAGCGCAGCGGGCGATGACCGAGCCGCCCGATACGACGCGTGCCTACTTCCGGGGCCGGTGCCTCGCCACGTGGCCCGACCGGGTGGTGGCCGCGAACTGGGACTCGATCGTGTTCGACATCGGCCGCGAGCCGCTCCGGCGGGTCCCGATGATGGAGCCGCTGCGCGGGACCCGTGCCCTGGTGGCTAGCTTGATCGATGAGAGCTCGTCGGCGGCCGATCTGATCGCCCGTCTCGAGCGATGATCAGCCTCGTCCACCCCGACCGTTCAGTCCGCTGAGGAGACCAGACCAGATGGCAGAACGAACCCACAAGCAGAAGCAGACCTCGACCCGGTCCGAGGAGGAGGTCGTCGACGCCCAGGCGTCGACCGCGCAGGGCGACAAGCTGCGCGCCGAGCTCGACGATCTGCTCGACGAGATCGACGGGGTGCTCGAGACCAACGCCGAGGACTTCGTCAAGTCGTATGTCCAGAAGGGCGGCGAGTAACCCGATGTCGATGCCGATCTTCCCGCCCGGGTCGGATCCCGGCGCGAGCTTCCCTGAGCTGCTGCGGCGTCTGGGCGCGTCACCCGTGTTGCCGGAGGCGGTCCCAGCCGCAGGCCACGGGCTGTCGGTTCCGCACGCGACGACCTGTGTCGCTCTGCGGTTCGCCGACGGAGTGGTGATGGCCGGCGACAGGCGGGCGACCAGCGGGAACCTCATCAGCCATCGCGGCATGGAGAAGGTCGTCCAGGCCGATCGCTACAGCGGTGTGGCAATCGCGGGTGCGGCCGGCCCGGCGATGGAGATGATCAAGCTCTTCACGCTCCAGCTCGAGCACTACGAGAAGGTCGAGGGCACGTCGCTCAGCCTCGAGGGCAAGGCCAACCAGCTCTCGATGATGGTGCGGGGGAACCTTCCGGCAGCGATGCAAGGCATGGTGGTCGTGCCGCTCTTCGCGGGTTACGACACACGCCGAGGGAACGGCAGGCTGTGGAGCTACGACGTGACGGGCGGCAGGTACGAGGAGTTCGACTATGCCGCCACGGGCTCGGGCAGCCTCCATGCCGGGACGGTGGTGAAGGTCGGCTACCGCGAGCAGATGACTGCCGACGACGCGATCCGGCTCGCCTGCACGTCGTTGTGGGAGGCCGCCGATGCCGACTCGGCGACCGGTGGTCCCGATGCGCTCCGTGGGATCTACCCCGTCGTCGCCACGATCACCGCGCAGGGGTGGCAACGGCTCGACGACACCGACCTTGCTGCGCGGTACGAAGCGATCGTCGAGGAGGTGCGGTCGCGATGAGCATGCCCTTCTACGTGGCGCCCGAGCAGGTGATGAAGGATCGGGCGGATTACGCCCGCAAGGGCATCGCCCGAGGTCGGGCGCTCGTCGCCGTGCGCTATGCAGATGGCATCGCGCTCGTCGCCGAGAACCCCTCCAACACCCTGCGCAAGATCAGCGAGATCTACGACCGGATCGCCTTCGCCGGGGTGGGGAAGTACAACGAGTTCGATCAACTGCGTGTCGCCGGAGTGCGGGCGGCCGACCTGAAGGGCTACCAGTATTCACGTGACGACGTCGACGCGAGGAGCCTCGCCAACCAGTACGCGCAGATCCTGGGCCAGATCTTCACCCACGAGATGAAGCCGATGGAGGTCGAGATCCTGGTCGCCGAGGTCGGTGTCACCGGCGAGTCCGACCAGCTCTTCCACATTCTCTACGACGGCACGGTGATGGACGAGCGGGGCTTCAGCGTGCTCGGCGGCGATGCCGAGGCGATCACGTCGAGGCTCCGCGACCTCGAGCTCGGCGGGCAGTCGCTCGGAGCGGCCGTCGCAGCGGCGACGTCGTCGCTCAGCGGTCCCGACCGCACGCTCAAAGCCGAGGACCTCGAGGTGGCTGTGCTGGCGCGCTCGAACGGCCGTCGCTGTTTCCGGCGGCTCGAGGACGACGAGGTCGCCGCGCTGCTGGCGGGCTGATGACCCGCCCGGTCGATCTCAACGCCGATCTCGGCGAGGGGTACGGCAGGTGGTCGCTCGGCGACGACGTTGGTCTGCTCGACGTGATCACGTCTGCCAACGTCGCGTGCGGGTACCACGCAGGGGACCCAGCGACGATGCGTCGAACGTGTGCTGCGGCGGTAGAGCGAGGCGTCGCCATCGGGGCACAGGTCTCGTACCCCGACCTGATGGGGTTCGGCAGACGGTTCCTCGACATGGAGCCGGGCGATCTCGCCGATGCCGTCGTGTACCAGGTCGGAGCGTTGCAGGCGATGGCCGCCGTCGTCGGTGGGCGGGTCACCTACGTCAAGCCGCATGGTGCGCTGTACCACGCCGTGATGCACCACGCGGCCCAAGCGGCTGCGGTAGTCGATGCTGTGCGCGCCCTCGGCGATGGACTGGTGCTGCTCGGTCTGCCCAACTCGGAGATCGAGCACGCAGCGGCTCGAGCGGGGATCGGCTTCATCACCGAGGGATTCGCCGATCGGGGGTACGACGCGGACGGGCGGCTCGTGCCCAGAGGGCAACCGGGCGATCTGCTGGTCGATCCGGCCGCAGTTGCCGAGCAGGCCGTGGCGTTGCTGGCGTGGCGGGTCGATTCGATCTGCGTCCACAGCGACACGCCAGGTGCGACGGGCCTTGCCGTAGCGGCTCGGACGGCGCTGATCGCCGCCGGCGCCACGCTCGCCCCTGCGGCTCCATGAGGCTGTTGCCGTACGGCCCGAGGGCGCTGCTCGCCGAGTTCGGAACGCTCGAGGAGGTGATTGCAGCTGCGTCGTCCCTGCGGAACGCCTCCATCCCCGGGGTGACGGAGATCGTCCCGGCGGCGCGCACCGTGCTTGTCGTCCACGACGGCGCCGATCCGGCTCGGATCGCAGCGTCGCTCGACGCCGGGAGCGGCACACTGCCGCCGCCGATCGGCACCGTGCGTATCCCGGTTCGCTACGACGGCCCCGATCTGGAGGAGGTCGCTGCGGCGACCGGCCTCGGCGTCGACGAGGTGGTGGCTCTGCACTCCGGTGCCACCTATCGGGTCGCCTTCTGCGGCTTCCTCCCGGGTTTCGCGTATCTGGTCGGCCTCCCCGAACGCCTGCGCCTGCCGCGGCGACCGACACCTCGTCCTCGGGTCGTCGCGGGGTCGGTCGCGATCGCCGACGAGTTCTCTGGCGTGTACCCCTCGGCCTCGCCCGGCGGATGGCATCTCCTCGGCCGGACCGATGTCTGCCTGTGGGATCCCGACCGCACGCCACCCGGCTTGCTCCTGCCCGGCTCCGCCGTCGTGTTCGAGGCCTGCTGACGATGGTCGCCCTGCGGGTGCGTGCCGTCGGGCTGGCGAGCTCGATCCGCGACGCGGGTCGCCCCGGTTTGGCGCACCTGGGCAGTGGACGTGGGGGAGCGGTCGATCTCGACTCGCATCGGCTGGTGAACCGCCTCGTCGGGAACCACCCCGATGCGGCCACCGTCGAGACCTCGGGCGGGCTGGTCGTCGAGGTCGGTCGACCCGTGCTCGTCGCGGTGGTGGGGAGCCAGGTCGATCTGCAGGTCGAGCACGGCCCTCCGCTCGGCTGGGGGGTCGCAACGGCGCTCCCGGCGGGCGCGGTCGTGCGGGTCGGTCGGCTACGAGACGGCGTGCGCTGCTATCTGGCTGTTCGCGGAGGGGTCGACGGCGAGGGCTGGCCGGAGTCGCTCGATGTTGCTACGGACGTGGTGGGCCCCCCATCGGAGGCCATCGCCGTGCCGCGGGGCTTCGACAGGTCCGTGCGGTTGTGGCCGGGCCCGCGGCTCGACTGGTTCGAGCCGGGGACCTGGGACGTCCTCGTCGGCGCCGAGTGGACGGTCTCTGCAACGAGCGACCGGGTGGGTCTTCGACTGGTCGGGCCGAAGCTGGCGCGGACCGTGCTCGACGAGTTGCCCTCCGAAGGGCTCGTCGAGGGGGCTGTCCAGGTGCCACCGGACGGGCAGCCGATCGTGATGCTCGCCGACCACCCCGTCACGGGTGGATACCCCGTGGTTGCCGTGGTCGATCCCGCCGACATCGGCCTGGTGGCGCAACACCGGCCCGGTGCACGGGTCAGCTTCCGCCGCGCCCGCTGACGATGCCCGCACTAGGTTGTCCGCATGGAGCGGCGCATCTACGGGCTCGAGAACGAGTATGGCGTCACATGCACGCTCCGTGGCCAGCGGCGCCTGAGCCCCGACGAAGTCGCTCGGTACCTCTTCAGACGGGTCGTCAGCTGGGGTCGGAGCAGCAACGTGTTCCTCCAGAACGGGGCGCGCCTCTACCTCGACGTCGGGTCGCACCCCGAGTACGCGACGCCCGAGTGCGACAACGTGTACGACGTCGTCGTCCACGACAAGGCCGGCGAGCGAATCCTCGAGAGCCTTGTCGAGTCCGCAGAGCAGCGCCTTCGCGAGGAGGGCATCCGTGGCACGGTGTACCTGTTCAAGAACAACACCGATTCGGCCGGGAACAGTTACGGCTGCCACGAGAACTATCTCACCAGCCGCGACGACGAGCTCGGGCACTACACCGAGGTGTTGATCCCGTTCCTCGTCAGCCGGCAGATCTTCACCGGGGCGGGAAAGGTGCTGCAGACCGCCCGCGGCCCGCTCTACTCGATCGCCCAGCGGGCCGAGCACATCTGGGAGGGTGTCTCGAGCGCCACCACCCGGAGTCGGCCGATCATCAACACTCGCGACGAGCCGCATGCCGACGCCGAGCGCTACCGACGCCTGCACGTCATCGTCGGCGACTCGAATATGAGCGAGTACTCGACCTTCGTGAAGGTCGGCTCGGCTGCGTGCATGTTGCGCATGCTCGAGGACCCGTCGGTCGTCCTCCGCGACCTCACCCTCGAGAACCCGATCCGGGCGATCCGCGACATCAGCCATGACATGACGTGCCGTCGGCGTGTCCGGCTGGCGAACGGGCGCGAGGTGAGCGCCCTCGACATCCAGCGCGAGTACCTCGACCGGGCCCTGCGGTACGCCGACACCAAGGGCTTCCCGCCGCTCGAGCAGCGGGCGCTGGAGATGTGGGAGCACTGCGTCACGACGATCGAGAACGACCCGCTGAAGCTCGACCGAGAGGTCGACTGGGTCATCAAGCACCGGCTCATCGAGGCCTATCGCGAGCGCCACGGCCTGACGCTCGGCGATCCCCGGGTGCAGTTGCTCGACCTGCAGTACCACGACATCAGCCGCGAGCGCAGCCCGTTCTACAAGCTGCAGGACCGCGGCCTGGTCGAACGGATTTGCTCCGACGCCGACATCGAGCTCGCTGTCGACCAGCCCCCGCAGACGACGCGGGCACGTCTGCGCGGCGAGTTCATCCGGCGGGCCAAGGAGCGTAAGCGCGACTACACGGTCGACTGGGTCCACCTGAAGCTCAACGACCAGGCGCAGCGGACCGTGCTGTGCAAGGACCCCTTCAAGAGTCGCGACGAGCGGGTCGAGAAGCTGATCGCGTCGCTCTAGAGCCCATCGACCATGCCGTCGTTCCGTACTCAACGCGTCGTCGAGATCCTCGAGGCTCGGCCCGGTATCCAGCGCGTCGGCCTCGACGACGATTCGCGTGCCTACGCGTTGACGGCGTTGATCGGGCCCGTCTCCGTCGGAGACGACGTCGTGGTGAACACCACGGCTGTCGATCTCGGCTTGGGGACGGGTGGCTGGCACGTGGTGCACTGGAACCTCGCCCACCGCCACCTGCACCTCCCGGGCCCGGGGCACATCATGAAGGTGCGCTACACGAGCCTTCAGGCCGATACCGGAGCTGCCGAGGAGTCCGACGCCGGCGCGTCCGCAGCCGACCCCGACGCGCCCCTGCCCGACCTTGGGGGTGTCCCGGTGCTGGTCGGCAGTCTGCACAGCCAGCTGGGTGTGGCTGCCGTCGTCGTCAAGAGCCTGCGGCCGGACCTGCGGGTGTCGTACGTGATGACCGACGGCGCTGCCCTCCCGCTGGCGATCAGCGATCTGGTCGCTGGTCTCGTGGGACGGGGACTGCTCGACGGAACCGTTACCGCCGGACATGCCTTCGGTGGCGACCTCGAGGCGGTCAGCGTGCCCTCGGCCATCCATCTCGCCGTCGAGCGTCAGCGCGCGGATGTGGTGATCTGCGCCATGGGGCCGGGAGTGGTGGGCACGGCGAGCCCGCTCGGCACCACGGCGACCGAGGTCGCGTCGATCGTCATTGCGGCTCAGGCGCTCGGTGCCCGCCCGGTGGTGATGTGCCGGGCAAGCAGCGCCGATCCGCGCGAGCGCCATCACGGCCTCAGCCATCACACTCGCACCGCCCTTCACCTGACCCCGATCCCCGTCGACGTCGTGCTGCCTCCCGAGCTCGGTGCGGAGGCAGCAGCGCTGGCACCTCACCGTGCGCAGGTGGTCGATCCACCCGACGTGGGTGCCATGCTGCGCGACGTCGACCTGCGCATCACGACGATGGGGCGTGGGCCCGACGTCGACCCGTTGTTCTTCAGAGCCGCTGCCGCAGCGGCCTGCCATGCAGTGAGCTCGGTGGGCATGTCCGATACGGTGGGGGCGCCATGACTGTCGACCCGGATCTCGATGCCCTCGCCGCGGTCGACGCGACATTGCGCGCCAACCCAGGCAAGCGTCGGATCAACCCGGTCATCGAGTGGGTGCTCGTGGTGGTCGTGGCGATCTCGTCGGCGTTGTTGGTGCGCGCCTATGTGGTGCAGCAGTTCGCCGTCGAGGGTGAGTCGATGATCAACACGCTCCAGAACGCTGACCGAGTCCTCGTCAATCGCCTCAGCTACCGACTCCACGAACCGGGCCGCGGTGATGTCGTCGTCCTGAAGCGGTTCGACGGCGCAGCAGAGGAACGCGACCTCATCAAGCGGGTCGTCGGCCTGCCGGGCGAGACGATCGAGTTCCGGTCGTGCATCGTGTACGTGAACGGGAACGCACTCATCGAGCCCTACATCGACCCCGACATCCAGGCTCGCGACGGATGCGGCGGAGATCAGGCACCGCTCGTCGTCCCACCCGAGACCGTCTACGTCCTGGGCGACCATCGTGGGAAATCGAGCGACAGCAGGGTGTTCGGTCCCGTCGCGGACCGGATGTTGATCGGGCGGGCCTTCGTCATCATCTGGCCGATGAGCGACTGGGGCTGGCTCTAGTCAGCCCTGACGGGGGAGCGATCCGATCTCGGCGCGGTAGGCGTCGACCATGCGGTCGACCCAGTCGCTGTACACCCCGTCGAGCCCCATCCGCAGCGACGGCCGCAGGACGTCGTGGTGCTGCATGTCCCAGCCGAACGCGACCCGGTCGAACCGGTGGAACAGGGCGACGAGCCCGCCATTCCAATCGGTGTGATGGAGGTTGATGCCGTCGATCCCCTGATCGGCGAGGAGCGCTGCCCGTCGCTCTGGCCCCTCCTTGAGACGCGAAAGGCGGGTCGAGTCGATCAGCTTGGCCCCCTGGCCGCGCAGCGGGAGGAGGTGCTCCCACACGGGGGCACACAGCCAGAGCCGCTCCAGCAGGTCCGGGGCCGCCTCGCGGGTGACGGCGATGACGGCTGGACCGGTCTCGGGTGCCTTCAGATCGAGCGAGAGGCTGTAGGCCGAGCCACAGTGCTCGTAGAGCTCGCTCAGGCTTGGGATGTGGCTCGGGAGCTCAGCTCGCCGGAGCTCGGCGATCGGACGCTTCTTGATCCGACCGGCCACAACACCGTCGTGGTCGAGGACCGGAATGCCGTCGGCGGTGAGCCAGACGTCGCTCTCCAGGCCTGTCGCGCCGAGCCGCAACGCCAGGCTGAAGGACTCCAGCGTGTTTTCGGGCGCATGCGCTCGGGCGCCACGGTGGGCGAAGGCGATCGGGTCGTCGAGCAGGGAGGGGAGGCGCTGCTGCACGTGGCCAGTGTGGCAGCGGATCGAGGTGACACCACAGTCCGTGTCGCCGCTGCAGAGCGCAAGGGCATCTCTTCTAGACTGACAACGTGTTCAACTTCTCCGGCAGCGAGATCATCTTCCTGCTCTTGGTGGCCCTCATCATCCTCGGCCCGGAGAAGTTGCCCGACGCGGTGCGGTCGTTCGGGCGAACCTATTCCGAGTTCAAGAAGATGACGACGGGCTTTCAGAGCGAGCTCAAGCAGGCCCTCGACGAGCCGATGCGCGAGATGCGTGAGACCGCTGATGCCATCAAGCAGGCAGCGAACTTCGACGCTGCCGCCGACCTGCTCGAGGGCAAGAAGGCCCCTCCGGTGCAGTCGGCGCCAGCGCCATTCCCGGCGGCGCCCCCGGCTGTTGAGCCGGACGCTGAGCCTGC
>JBBATY010000002.1:200719-209303 GCA_040398525.1 Ilumatobacteraceae bacterium
GAGCCTGCTGTCGAGGCGTCTGTCGAGCCGGCGGCCGATGCCGAGCAGACGCCTCCTGAGGCGCCGGCCTCATGAAGACCCCGTTCAGCAAGGACGACCGGCCCACCGCGGCGACGCCGGACGATCAGATGACGCTCACCGAGCACCTCGCCGAGCTGCGGGTCCGGATCATCCGCGCCCTGCTCGCCGTGACGATCGGGATCGTCGTGATCCTGGCGTTCTACAACCCGCTGCTCGACTTCTTGCTTCGCCCGTACCGGAACCTGTGCGAACTGCAACCCACCTACTGCGAGCTCAGCGACGGCAACATCATCTCCACCGATGCCGTGGCCGGGTTCACCACCCGTCTGTCGGTCGCGCTCTACGGCGGCATCCTTCTGGCCCTACCGGTCATCATGTGGCAGATCTGGCAGTTCATCGTGCCGGCCCTGCATGCCCGCGAGAAGAAGTACGCCATCCCGTTCATCCTGTCGTCGATCGTGCTGTTCATCCTTGGCGGCTTGGTCGCCTACCTCACCCTCGAAAAGGCACTCGAGTTCCTCATCTCGTGGTCGGGCGAGGCCGTCCAGACCATTTACGCAGTCGACAAGTACATCCGCCTCGTGGGCCTGATGATCGCCGCGTTCGGGATCTCGTTCGAGTTCCCGGTGCTCCTCGTGTTCCTGCAGATCGTGGGGGT
Organism: Ilumatobacteraceae bacterium; assembly: GCA_040398525.1. Lineage (GTDB taxonomy): Bacteria > Actinomycetota > Acidimicrobiia > Acidimicrobiales > Ilumatobacteraceae > VFMC01. Next base: position 201,399 of record JBBATY010000002.1, read on the forward strand.
GCTGACACCGCAGACGCTCATCAAGGGGTGGCGCTACGCCATTTTGACCGTGTTCGTCATTGCGGCGGTGATCACGCCGAGCGGCGACCCGTACAGCATGTTGGCCCTGGCGCTGCCGATGACGCTGTTCTATCTGCTCTCGGTGCTCATCGGGTACCTCTTCCAGCGCCGAAAGCGTGCTGCTGGAGCCACGAGCTGACGGCAGGCTGCTGACGTGCGTGCCGACCGGGCCGAACTGATCGGGCACTACGGGTTCGCCCTCGACGGGTTCCAGGTCCAAGCCGTCGACGCCCTCGATGCCGGCAATTCCGTGCTCGTCGCTGCGCCGACGGGAAGCGGCAAGACCGTGGTGGCCGAGTACGCCATCGAGGTCGCCCGCAGGAGTGGGCGCCGAGCGTTCTACACGGCTCCGATCAAGGCCCTGTCGAACCAGAAGTACCACGATCTCGTCGCCCGTTACGGCGCCGATCACGTCGGTCTGCTCACTGGCGACAACTCGATCAACGGTGAGGCGCCGGTGGTGGTGATGACCACCGAGGTGCTGCGCAACATGATCTACGGCCGCAACCGTGCCCTCGACCAACTCGACGTGGTCGTGCTCGACGAGGTCCACTTCCTGCAGGACACCTATCGGGGGCCCGTGTGGGAGGAGGTCATCGTCCACCTGCCGATCTCGGTCCGGCTGGTGTGCCTGTCGGCGACGGTGAGCAATGCGCAGGAGCTGGCCGATTGGATCTCGACGGTCCGCGGTCCCACCAAGGCGGTGGTCGAGGAACGTCGGCCCGTCCGCCTCGAGAACATGTACTTCGTCGGCGACCGCACCCAGGACCGGATGCACCTCCTGCCGGTGCTGGTCGGGGGGCGGCCGAACCAGCAAGCCCTCCGCATCGACGGTGAGGCTGCGCGAGCTCCGCGTGGTGGCCGTGGCCGTCGGGGCACCACAGGTCGACGCAAGCTGTACACGCCCTCGCGTCTCGACGTCGTCGAGATGCTCGAGCACGAGGGCATGCTTCCGGCGATCCACTTCATCTTCAGTCGCAACCAATGCGATGAGGCGGCCCGCGCGACGCTCGCCGCCGGAGCGCGGCTCACCACCGGCGACGAGCGAGACCGGATCCGGGCGATCGTCGACGAACGGCTGGGCGGGCTCGACCCGGCCGACCTCGCCGTGCTCGGCTACGGGCAGTTCCTCGCTCAACTGGAGGCAGGCGTTGCCGCGCATCATGCCGGGATGGTGCCCCCGTTCAAGGAGGTCGTCGAGGCGTGCTTCGCTGAGGGCCTGGTGAAGGTGGTGTTCGCTACCGAGACCCTGGCGGTGGGCATCAACATGCCCGCCAAGTGCGTGGTGATCGAGAAGCTCACCAAGTTCACGGGCGATCACCACGCGTTCCTCAGCCCCGGTGAATACACGCAGTTGACCGGACGCGCCGGGAGGCGAGGGATCGACGAACTGGGCCACGCAGTGGTGCTGTGGAGCCCCTTCGTGCCGTTCGATCAGGTGGCGGCCCTTGCGAGCAGTCGTGTCTTCCACCTCAACTCGGCGTTCCGGCCGACCTACAACATGGCAGCCAACCTGGTGCGTACCTACACCAGCGACCGGGCCCACCACCTGCTCAACCTGTCGTTCGCGCAGTATCAGGCCGACCGCGACGTGGTGAGGCTCGAGGCTCGTCTGGAGCGCCGTCGCAGCTATCTGCGCGAGGTCACCGAGGCATCGCACAGCCCGTACGGTGATATCGACGAGTACCGACGGATGCTGGCGCGGAGCGAGCCCGGGACGGGCCGGCCGCCGGCGTCGATCGGTCGTGACGACCCGGTCACCCTGGCGATGCTTCGCCTTCGCCCTGGCGACATCGTGCATGCCGAAAAGGGCAAGTACGTCGGCAGGGTGGCCGTCGTGGCCACGGCGCACCGCAAGAACGGCATCCGCCTGACCGGGATCACCGTCCGCCGCGACCTTGTGCAGCTGACTGCGGACGACTTCGACCAGCCGCCTCGGGCCATCGGCCACCTCGAGCTGCCAGCCGAGTTCGCGCCCAACAACCACCACTACCAGCGGGTTGTCGCCGATCGGCTCGATCGCGCCGAGGTCGAGCCGACACCGCCGCGTCGACGCGGGATGGTTGCCCCCGACCTCGACCCTGTCGACCACCCTGTCCAACAGGACCCGGATCTCGAGGAACGCCTCCGTGCCGCGAATCAGGCGGCACGCCTCGCCCGCGAGATCGACGAGCTCCAGCAGCGTATGCGGGGCCGCAGCCAGACGATTTCGCGGGATTTCGACCGGGTGCTGCGCATCCTCGAGAACTGGGGCTACGTCGACGGTTGGTCGCTGACGCCATCGGGGGAGATCCTGGCCCGAACGTTCCACGAATGCGACCTCCTGGTGGTCGAGTGCCTTCGCCAGGGCCTGCTCGACGATCTCGACCCGGCCGTGCTCGCGGGTGTCGTCTCGGTCTTCGTCTACGAGCACCGCAGCCCCGAACCACCGCCCCAGCCATGGTTTCCTTCGCCGACGGCACGCCGTCGATGGCAGCGGATCAGCGCAGTGAGCTCCGAGCTGCAGGCCGTCGAAGCCGACGCAGGCCTCAGCGAGCACCGAGCCCCGGATCCGACGTTCGTCGCCGTGGCATTCGCCTGGGCAGCAGGGGAGGGGTTCGCCGATGTGGTCGAGGCCGAGGAGCTGAGTGGGGGTGACTTCGTGCGGACGACCAAGCAGCTCATCGATCTGCTCCGGCAGCTGGCGCTGATTGCGCCGAATCCAGCGACCCGCCGCGCGGCCGAGCAGGCTGCCGGGCAGCTGTTCCGAGGTGTGGTCGCGGCATCGTCGGCGGTCGAGCACCGTCCCGAGGGCGAGGGGGCCGACGATGACCGTCCGGAAGGGTGAGGCCTGGGGGAGCGTCGGGCTGGCGCCGGAGGAGATGCTGACGGCGGTCAACGACCGAGAGCTGCGGCACATCGTGCGCGCCGCGATGGTGGACGGGAGACAGCCACCACCGGTCGGTCTCCTCGGTGGCGACATGATGCGAGCAGTGGGCGGGTCGGGTGATCCGGAACGCTTCGCCGGCGAGGTGGCGATCCTGCCGGTCGACGTGCTGCGGGTCGAGGTGGACGGGGCCGTCGAGTGGTGCTGTAGCCATGTCGTCGCTCGGCGGAGCTGGTGGCGTGGCGAGATCGTCGCCGCGATGAACGCCCAGCACATCGGTTCATGGGACGTTGCGCCGCGGGCCCATCCCGGCGACGGCAAGGTCGATGTGGTCCGTGCCGATCCGGCGATGTCGTGGCGCGACCGGGCTCGGGCCCGGGGACGGCTGGCGCACGGTACCCATGTGCCCCATCCTCACATCGAGGTCCGACAGCGTTCCGAGGTCGAACTGCAGTTCCTCCATCCGCTCCGCCTCGAGCTCGACGGTGAGGCCTGGATGTCGGCGTCGTCCGTGCGGATCGTCGTGCTGCCCGATGCGTTGACCGTGGTGGTCTGAGCCGTCTCGCTCTGTTGCTCGTTGCTCGCCGACGTGCGCTGAGGCGAGCGGTAGCTTCGTGGTCGACGGCAGCACCGAAGGAGTGGGCATGGGCGACGAACAACAGCGTGTGGACGATCTGAAGGCTCGCGTCTGCGCCGAGGTCGACCGATTGGCCGACCGCCTGGTCGACACCAGTCGGCAGATCCACGCGCATCCAGAGCTCAACTACCAGGAGGTGTTCGCTCACGACCTGCTCAGCGCGGTGCTCGACGACGAAGGTCGTGCACCGCAGCGGCACGCCTACGGGGTCGCAACAGCTTTCGAAGCCCGCGTCGGCCGTGAGGGGCCAGAGATCGCAGTGCTCTGCGAGTACGACGCACTTCCCGGCATCGGCCATGCATGCGGTCACAACGTGATCGCAGCCGCAGGCCTCGGAGCGGGCCTCGCTGCCGCAGTCGTGGCAGAGGAGGCGGGCGGACGGGTGAGGATCATGGGCACCCCCGCCGAAGAAGGTGGTGGCGGCAAGGTCGAGATGGCCCGGCACGGGGCGTTCGAAGGCCTGGCGGCAGCGATGATGGTCCATCCGGCCGATGCCGACCTGATCAGGATGGATTGCATCGCGGTCGAGCAGATGCGGGTTCGCTACCAGGGGCGAGCCGCACACGCCGCGGCGGCCCCGCACGAGGGCCGTAACGCCCTCGATGCGGCGGTCCTCGGGTACGTGAACGTTGCTGCGCTGCGCCAACACATCCTGCCCCGCGAACGCATCCACGGCGTATTCACCCGTGCGGGCGATGTGGCGAACATCGTCCCTGCTGAGACCGAGATGCTCTGGATGGTGCGGTCGCCGACGATGGCATCGCTCCAGCCGCTGAAGGCCCGCGTCGTGTCGTGCATCGAGGCGTCGGCGCAGGCGACGGGTTGCACGTGCACCGCCGAATGGGAGGGGTACCCGTACGCGGACATGATCGACAACGGCCCGCTGGTCGCGACCTATGTCGCCAATGCGGCTCGGGTGGGTCGTCAGGTGGTCGATCCGTCCGTGGTTGGTCGGCCGGTCGTCGGCTCGACCGATATGGGCAATGTCAGTTACCTCGTTCCGTCGATCCATCCGATGATCAAGGTCGCCGACGACGGTGTGCCCATCCACACGGTCGACTTCGCTCGGTTCGCCGGTGGCGAGCAGGGCGATCGGGCGGTGCTCGACGGCGCGAAGGCGATGGCCATGACGGTGATCGACCTGTGGTGCTCGGCGTCGCTCCGAGCCGCCGTCGACAGCGAGTTCGACCGTCGTCCGAGCGGCGTCACGGTGCTCTGAACCGGTTGTCCCCAGCCCCATCCCCGGCGTGGGAGGGTCGTTGCGCCTAGAGTCCGACCTCGTGACGGTCTACGTGCCCGAAACGTTCACCGCGACTGAGGCTGATGTCCTGCGCCGGTACTTCACGAACCTCGACGGCCCTGTCTTCGCGCTCGTCAACTTGCCCGAGGTGGTGAAAGGTGCGTTGTTTGCTCGGTACAGCCGGAGCCCGAAGAGTCTCCGCAGGCTGTTCCTCGATGAGTTCGTCGGCGACCTCGACATCAGCGGCGACCTCACTGTCGACGCCACGACCGGCCTGACGCGCGCCGAGGAGCTCTACGAGCGGGTGTTCTTCGAGTACGGCGACGACTCCGTCGCTCAGCTCGGGGGCGTGCACCTGGCGTGCGAACAAGCGTCGAACGTGCTCACCAAGGTGCTCGAGTGGGGGCGACTGATGAGCTACCTAGAGCAGAGCACCCGGTACATCTCCTACGACGCCCGGCTCGGCGGCAGGTACCGCTACTTCCGTGACCCAGCGCTGTTGTCGAGCCGCTTCGGGACTCGGTACGTGGGCGACATGGACAGGATGTTCGACGCCTACAGCCTTCTGCTCGCCAAGGTCACCGACCACGTTCGGGCGACGGTTCCCCAGGGCCCCGACGACTCCGACTTCGTCTATCGCCAAGCGACCAGGGCCAAGGCACTCGATGCCGTGCGGGGCGTGCTCCCGGCCTCGTCGCTGTCGAATGTCGGCATCTACGGCTCCGGTCAGGCCTTCGAGCAGTTGCTGTTGCGCATGCGCGCCCACCCGTTGCCGGAGGCCCGGCACTACGCCGATCTGATGCTCGCCGAGCTGCGCAAGGTGGTTCCCAGCTTCCTGCGCCGGGTCGACCTGCCCGAGCGCGGTGGACGGTGGGTCGACTACATGCAGACGACGAGCCAGCGGACGGCGGAACTGGTCGATTCGTTGTTCGGCGAGGCGCCCGTCGACCCGGCCGACACGGTCGAGCTCGTCGACTTCGACCCCGACGCCGAGGACAAGCTGCTCGCGGCGGTGTGCTACCCGCACACGAACCTTCCCGAGCACCAGGTGCTCGAGCGGGTCCGTACGCTCGGCCGTACCGAGCGCCTCGCCTTGCTGCGCGCCTACGTCGGTGAACGCGAGAACCGTCGGCACAAGCCTGGACGTGCGTTCGAGCGGGTCGACTATCGCTTCGACGTGCTCAGCGACTACGGGGCATTCCGCGACCTCCAGCGCCACCGGATGCTCACGATCGAGTGGCAGAAACTGACGCCGAACCACGGGTATGTCCGGCCCGAGCTGGTCGACGAGGCCGGCATGGCCGACGTCTTCGACGATGCCATGGCTCGATCAGCCGCCCTGTACGACGCGCTCAAGGACGAGTTCCCGGAGCAGGCGAGCTATGCCGTGTCGATGGCGTACCGCGTGCGGTACTCGATGCAGTTCAACGCCCGGGAGGCAATCCACCTCCTCGAATTGCGGTCGTCGCCGCAAGGCCACCCGTCGTATCGCAGGATCGCACTCGAGATGCATCGTCTGATCGCCGAGCAGGCCGGCCACAGCGCCGTTGCCGAGGCGATGACGCACATCACGACGGCTGCACCGGAGTTGGAGCGGCTCGAAGCCGAGCGTCGCGCCGAGGCGCGTCGCGGCGTGTGATCGGGAGTTCTGTACTGAACAGTCACGTGTGACGTGTGTCACAGGTGAACTGGGGGAAGTGAGGCGTCCCGGCTCGTATCATCCGCGGCCCATCCACCCCCTCACTCGGAAAGGAGTCGACGGTGAACGACGACGAGATGGACGAGATGATGGAGCCTGACGACATCGAAGAACTCGATGGTGAAGCGCTCGAGGATGAGCCGGACGTCGATGAGCTCGACGTTGACGAGCTGGACGAGGACGCGCTCGAGGTAGACGACGAGTTCGCCGAGCTCGAGGGCGACTTCGACGAGCTCGATGGGGCCGCCGAGGAGGAGGATCTGGCCACTGCTGGCCCGGTTCGCCGTTCGGTTGCTGCCGAGGACGAGGACGAAGACGACGAGCTGCTCACGCCAGATGACGTCGAGGCCGACCTCGACACCATCTTGAAGGACCGCCTGGTCGCCTCGGACGACGAGGGCAACGAGGACGACGAGGAGCCGGAGGACCGGGCCGAGCAATCGGATCGGTTGCAGCCAAAGCGTGCCGACGAGACCCTGTGCCCATCGTGCTTCCTGCTCGTTCGGCAGAGCGCGCCGAACTGCCCGGTCGGTGACGACGACTGCCCGCTGTTCGGCTGAGGCTCGAGGCCGGCGATGAGCGACGAGAGGGCCCCGGTCGACCGCCTGCTCGACCTTGCGCTGTTCGCTCCCATCGGTGTGCTCACTGCGCTGCGTGACGAGTTGCCGAGGTTCTCCCAGCAGGGACGACAGGTCGTGCAGAACCGCATCGTGCTCGCCCGTTTCATCGGACAGATGGCCGTACAGCAAGGCCAACGCGAAGTCGCCAAGCGGCTCGACGCCCGGCGCGCAGCGCCTGTGGTCGAGACCAGCGCGGTCGAGACGGCAGCGCAGGCCGATCAGATGAGGGGCGCCTCGGCGTCCGTCGAGGCTGCCGATGGTGCACCCTCGGCTGCCGACCTGCCGATCGCCGGCTACGAGAGCCTGCCTGCGCTGAACGTCGTGCAGCGGTTGGCCACGCTGCACCCCGAAGAGGTCGAGCTCGTCCGCCAGTTCGAGCAGGCGCACCGGGCGCGGCGGACGATCCTGGCCAAGATCGACCAGCTGCAGGGACGCTGAGGGTGGCGTTCGCCGTCCGCCGAGCCGTTCGCGCCGATGCGGACGAGTTAGCGCGGCTCGAGCGGCTCGCCCGTGACGCGATCACCGACGTGCGCGGAGGAGCAGCGCTGCTCGCCGAGCAGCCAGCTGTCGGCGACCGCTCGGCGTGGGAGGTGGCGATCGACGATGCCTCTCGCGCGGTATGGGTGGCCCTGGTCGACGAGGTGCCGGTCGGCATGCTCGAGCTGGTGCTCCCCGAGCGGGCCGGAGGAGCTGGACGAGTGCGCCAGGTGTTCGTCCAGGCCGAGGCGCGCGAGCTGGGCTTCGGGGACGAGCTCCTTGCCGAGGCCATCGAGTCGACCAGGC
>JBBATY010000003.1:0-62834 GCA_040398525.1 Ilumatobacteraceae bacterium
CTGGAGACGTCCGCCGCGGACGGGCGAGGTGCTCGTCGCGATCCACCCGAGCACGTCGACGCTCACCTGCGCGCTGCCGGCCGACGCCCCGACGAGCCGCACCGTGAACCGCCCGGTGGCACCGGGGCGGACGAGCGCCATGCTCGTCGCGGAGCGCGAGGCCGAGAAGTTGAGCACCGACGTCTGCTGGGCAGGCGGGGATCCGGCGGGGTGCACACCGAGCCACCCGGAGCTCGTCGGCGCCGACACGGTGACGGCGACCATCACAGCGAGGACGTCGGAGGCCTGGCCGGGCACACCGGCCCGACCGAGCAGGTCGACGTCGAACGAGGTGTTCAGCCGTCGCGAGGCGCGTGCGGCGATGGTGGCCGGCGCGACGGGCACGTACTCGCCGCCAGCGCCCAACCCGCCGACCGGCGCCACCGTCGTGCTCGGTGGCACGGTCGTCGAGGTCGTCGAGGTCGAGTCGGTGGTGGTGGTCACCGGCGCGGTGGTGGTCGGCGCAGTGGTCGTGGCCGGCGCGGTGGTGGTCGGCGCGGTGGTGGTCGGCGCAGCCGTCGTGGTCGTCACGGCACCGCGTTGAAGGCAGACTGTCCTACCCGCGTAGAGCGGGGTTGCCAGCGTGGCGCCATTGGCCGCCAGCAACTGCGCGATCGGCGTCTTCGTCCGCGACGCGATCACGTACCACCCATCGCCGCGCTGCACGACGGTCGAGCTGAGACAGGGGCCGCTACCGGGCGACATCGGCTGCACGCGTTGCGCGCTCGCCGGGACTGCCACAGCGATCGCACTGGCGACGAGCGCACCGACGGCTACGGCGATACGCAGGCGATGACCGGCTCGCATCCGTCCAGTATTGCCGACCGGACGGCTCACGCGCTCGCGTCGAACGTCGGCTGGATCGATTCGGTCTCGATCCGCGCCATCAATCGGGTGTGCTCGGCGTCGTCGACGCCGACGGCTTCGTCGACGAGCATCACCGGGATGCCGTCGCGGACCTCGTAGCGGCGATGCAGGCGAGGGTTGTACAGACCGTCGTCGTCACCCAGGTAGTAGAGCGGGCCCTTGTCCTCGGGGCAGGCAAGCACGGCGAGCAAGCGTGTGTCGAGTGGCATCGGGTTCTCCTCGGATCGGGTGAGAGCGGGGGCGGGCTGATCAGGTCAGGAACTGGTGACGAGGGCGAGCACCTCGACCACCCGGCGATCACACTCGTCGCGATCGGGGGCCTCGAGGTTGAGACGCAGCAGCGGCTCGGTGTTGGACGGGCGCAGGTTGAACCACCACGACCCGGCATCGACGGTGAGTCCGTCGAGTCGGTCCTGGGTGGCATCGGGGTAGGCCTGTGCAACGCGCTCGATCACCTCGGTGGGAGATGCCACCTGGGTGTTGATCTCGCCACTGGCCGAGTAGCGCTCGAAGGGAGCCCGCACCGTCGACAGCGGCGCACCGGCACGGCTCAGCTCGGCCAGCACATGCATGCTGGCGATCAACCCGCTGTCGGCACGGAAGTTGTCGAGGAAGTAGTAGTGCGCCGAGTGCTCGCCACCGAACACTGCGCCGGTCTCGGCCATGACCTGCTTGATGTAGCTGTGGCCGACCTGGGTGCGCACGGGCACACCACCGCACTCGAGGATCACCTCGCGCACGGCCCGCGAGCAGATCAGGTTGTGGAGGATCGTCGCGCCCGGATGCGACCGGAGGATCGCGCTGGCCAGCAACGCAGTGGTGGTCGACCCGGACAGGCCGCGCCCGGTCTCGTCGACGACGAACACCCGGTCGGCGTCGCCGTCGAACGCGAAGCCCACGTCGAACCCTCCCGCCAGCACCCTGGCCTGGAGGTCGCGCTGGTTCGCCGGCTGCAGCGGGTCGGCAGGGTGGTTGGGGAATGTGCCGTCGAGCTCGGGGTACATCACCTCGAGCTCGATCTGCGGGAGACGCTCGAACACGGCGGGCACCACGAGGCCTCCCATGCCGTTGGCCGTATCGGCCACCACCTTCAGCGGCAGGATCGACGCGACATCGACGAACGACACGACATGGTCGGCGAACGCCGACAACAGGTCGCGGCTGCTCTGCGCACCCGGTGTCGCCGCGGGACGCGGGCCGCGCCCTGCCAGCACGTCGCGCGCGGTGTCGCGCACATCGGCGAGACCCGACTCGACCCCGACAGGGCGTGCACCCGAGAGGCAGAATTTCACGCCGTTGTACTGGGCCGGGTTGTGCGACGCAGTGAAGACCGCGCCAGGGGCATCGAGTGTTCCTGCGGCGAAGTAGAGCAGATCGGTGGAGACCAGGCCGAGATCGACCACATCGACACCTTGTTCCATCACGCCACGCGAGAAGGCCTCGACGAGCTCGGGGCCCGACGGCCGCATGTCGCGGCCGACGAGGACCCGATCGGCAGCGGCGAAGCGGGCGAACCCCACGCCGAGCGCGTGCGCCACCTCGGCGTTGAACTGGTCCGGGACGGTTCCCCGGACGTCGTAGGCCTTGACGATCGACTCGAGGTCGCCGGTGCGCGCTGCCGTCGCGGCGGGGTCGTTTGAGGACATCGCCTAGACGCTACCGGCCTCGTCCGCGGCGAAGGTGTCGGCAACGACAGGCTGCTCGGTGTCTTCAGGCGGGGGCGGCGCGGTCGCGAAGGGGTGGGCGGTGCGGTGCTGCACGTCACCCATCCGCCGCCACACGACGAGCATCACCAGCCCGAGGAGGGTGAGCAGGTAGGCGGTGATGTCGAGACCAGAACGCTCGAAGCTCAACTCGACGTCCTGCTCGGTGGGCACCACCACCATCATGTTGGGGGCGATGCGGTACGGGCCCTCGGCGCCGGACACCTTCCAGTTCGGGAAGTAGCTCACCTTGACCAGCACGGGCACGCCCACCTGGTCGACGCGGAAGCGGACGTCCTGCTCGCCGAGCTGCACATCACTGACCGTGACCTCGGGCAGCGACACGGCCTCGATCGGCTGAACCGGCTGGACGATGTCGACCCGGTTCTCGTCGACCCGGCCCAGGTCGGGGGCGACGTCGATGCGCTGCCACGAGTCGGGTCCGTCATCGGCGGGTATGGCCGCCCATTCGTCGCGCTGCTGGAACCAGCTCATGCCCAGTTCGAGGTTGCGCTCACGGGCGTCGCCGTCACGCGGGTTCACCACCACGGGCTGCACGTCGAGCGGCACGACGACATCGCTGCCGGCCACCTCGTACACGTTCCACGGACCCACCTGGCGGACCAGGGTGAGCTCCGGTCGGGTGTCGGCCTGGGCGCGCGCTGCGTCGGTGAACACCATCACGTACCGCACGCCCAGCGACTGCATGTACGGCACACCCTTGGCGGCGTCGTTGTTGTCGTAGCGCAGTTCGCGGACCGGGTTCGAGCTCTGTTGGCTCATCGCAGCAGCCGTCACGAAGTGGTACGGCGTCGTGCCGGACGCCTCGAAGTAGAGGCCCTCCATGCTGCCGATGCACCCGTCGGTCCAGTGCGGCAGGAGCATCAACGCCATCGTGGTGCCGTACTTCCCGGTCTCGCCGTTGTTCTCCCAGAGCGCCCGGCCACAGCCGTGCTGCGGGTCCTTGCCGAGTTCGTCCATCGTCAGCACCAGCGACCGGTACTCGCCGTAGGCAGGCTTGTCCTCGTAGCCGAGGAAGTTGTAGCGAGGCCATGCGTCGCTGAGCGCATCGGTCGAGGTGTCGGTCAGCGAGATCGGCCCCCATTGGTAGACCGACTTGCCGTTGTGCGTCTGGTAGCTCGCGCCCGGCACGACCCGGAAGAAGAACATCTCGATCACCAGCACCGAGAGCGCGACGACTGCTGCGGTGGAGGTGAGCACCGCGAACGTGGCCTTCGGCGACGGCTCGCGCGGGCTGAGCACGCCGCGCATCACCACTCGGGCGACCTCGACGATGCCGTACATCATGAGCATGTAGCGCATCAGATAGATGAACGGCAGCAGACGCGGGTTCCACAGCAGACCGATGACCGGCAGGCTGTCGCGGGTGAGGTAGACGAGCGCCACCAGAGCGAGGATGAGGATTCCCATCCACGCTGCGTTCAGGTTCCGTCGGGCCACGGCGACGATGAAGCCCACCGCCGCGAAGCCGGTGATGACGATGTCGAAGAACGTCGGCAGCGGGAAGAACATGTCCCAGAACGAATCGTCGGCCCCTGAGGGCCGGTAGCCGTACTTCATGTCGGTCATGTAGGCGTGGTTGAACAGGAACGGCACGACCCAGAATGCGGCGAGCAGGAACACCGTGAGCCCGGTGGTGAGGCCGTACACGAATCGCGTGCGGTCCATCCACACCAGCCACAGCAGCAGCGCGCCGAGCATCACGAAGATGAGCACGATGCCGTGCGACAGGCAGGCCAGAGCGAGCACCACGGCCGCCCAGTTGCGGTACTTCCCGGTCTCGAGGCCCTTGGCGAACAGACCCAGACCGAGGACGCCGAGCGACAGCGCGATCGAGAACGCGAACTCGCCGGCCATCGTGCTCTTCACGTTGCCGCCGTAGATCGAGTAGCTCTCGTCGAACAGGAACAACATCCCGCCGAGCGCGAACAGCTGCGGCACGGGGTAGCGGAAGCCGGCGAGGCGACCGAAGGCGTAGCAGCAGATCGGGAGCGAGACGATCCCCGACACCGCCACCACCTTGAACGCGATGCCGTACGGCAGCACCACGTTCAAGATGACGATCATCAACGCGGGCACCACCATGTAGAAGCGGTACATCGGGAACCCGGCGTACCAATAGGTGCTCCAGCCGGTGAGCTGCAAGTTCGACAGGAGGTGGTCGCGCAGGAACGCGGGCCCCATCACATGGGCGCCCATGTCGCCACCCGTGGGGGTGTTGTTGCTGAGCACCAGCGTGGGGTGCACGACAGCCAGTGCCGCCCAGGTGGCGCCGCCGACCACGAGCAGCGTCAGCACGCTCTGGATGGTGCGCTCGGTCGTGGAGAACGGCTCGACGAACCAGGCGCGCATCCGCCGCCGCCACCGCTCCTTCAGGCCCGGGCGCTCGGCGTCGTCGACGGCCGGGACGGCCTGGTCGAGCGGTGTAGCGTCGAGGTCGTCAGCGTCGTCGGAGGCGCGGCGTACGAGGAGTTCGTCGCTCATGGCCGACATCCTCGCACTGCGCAGCGGCCGAGCCACGTCATGGTCGACCGCCGAGGCTCACCGCAACGCGACCCAGGCGAGCCCGGCGGCGTTGAACCCGACATGCGCGGCGATCGCCATGCCCAGGCGTCGGGTGCGCAGGGCACAGACCCCGAGCACCAGCCCGAACGCGAACAACCCCGGGTACTGCACCCAGCTGAAGTGGACGAGCGCGAACAGCAGGGCCACCCCCACCACGGCAACGGCGGGACGCACGCGGCGCACCAACGCTCCCTGCAGCAGGCCCCGATAGACGAGCTCCTCGACGATCGGAGCTCCGACCACCACCATCAGTACCAGGCCCACGAGCCACCAGCCGTCGGCCGCCTCGTACAACCGGCGCGCCGAATCCTCGACCCGATCGTCGGCGAACGTGTCGGGCCAGATCGCCTCGAGCGGGAGGTAGACGGCCCGCACCAGCAGCAACTGGCACGCGATGCCGAGCGGTAGGCCGAGCAGATCGACCCGCTCGGCGCGCAGGCCGAGGTCGTCGCGCAACGAACCCGTGCCGTGGGTGCGGCTTGCCCAGATCGCTCCGAGCACCAGCGGGGCCCACAGCGCCAGCGCGCCGAGCAGGGTCACCCAGGTGGGCAGGGCGTCGTCGCCACCACTTGCGTGACCCGTCGCAGTGATGACCGCCGAGCCGAGCAGATTGCCGCCGAGCCAACACATCGCCCAGGTGAGCAGCGCCACCGGGACCGTGATCGCAAGCGGTGGCGCGTCGCGACCAGCCTGAGGAGGTGCGGCGCGCATGGGCCGTGAGCGTAGTGCGCTCAGCCGGCGAGCAGCCGTCCCCCGGCGTGCGCCAACTCGCGCCGCTGGCGGCGGTCGACGAGCTGCCAGCCGTTGGGCACCGACAATCGCGCCGCGTGGCGTTCGCACAGGTCGTAGCTGTGTGGGTCGCGCTCGGTGGCGAGCTCGTCGATCCACACGATGGCCTGACCGTACTGGTAGGCGAGGGTGGCCACGGCGCTCGACGCGCAGCCGGTTCGGGAGCACTGGCGGGTCACGTCCGTCACGGTAGCGAGCACGATCCACGCGACGGTGGATGGCCGCCCGCGACACGCTTTCCGGTCGCCCGCCGTCACATCTGCAGTGGCCGACGCGACGAGCCATCGGGCACGAGCAGCCCGTAACATGCAGCCATGAGCAACCTGCCTCCGCCTCCCCCGCCGCCGCCGCCAGGTCGCGCGCCGGGCGGTCGCCAGCAGCCCGGCCCCCAGCCACCGGAGCGGTCGAAGTCGCCGATGGGCAGTTGGCCGCGATGGACCGTCCCGGTGATCGTCGCAGTGATCCTCGGGCTGGTCGTCCTGCCGCGGCTGTGGACCACCGACACCGGGGAACGTCTGAGCTTCTCGGAGTTCGTCGCACTGGTCGAGCAGGGCAAGGTCGCCACGGCCAACCACAACAACAACACCGCCGAGATCAGCGGCGAGCTCACCGATGGCTCGCGCTACACCACCACTGCGTCACGTCAGTTCCCGCTCGAGAGCGACCAGCAGCTGATGCTCGAGAAGGGTGTCGACTACGACAACTTCACCCCCCAGTCGAGCTGGCTGCTGTCGTGGATCGGCCTACTGCTGCCATTCCTCTTGCTCATCGGCTTCTTCGTCTGGATGCAGCGTCGGGCGATGGGCCAGGCCGGCAGCATCATGTCGGTCGGCAAGAGCCGGGCGAAGACGTTCAACCCCGACAAGCCCTCCACGACCTTCGCCGACATCGCCGGCTACGAGGGCGTCAAGCAGGAGATCCGCGAGGTGGTCGACTTCCTGCGCATGCCCGAGCGCTTCCGCGAGATCGGTGCCCGCGTCCCGAAGGGCATGCTGCTGGTGGGCCCTCCGGGCACCGGCAAGACCCTCTTCGCCCGGGCCGTGGCAGGTGAGGCCGGCGTCGGCTTCCTCTCCGTCACCGGTTCGGACTTCATGGAGATGTTCGTCGGCGTCGGCGCCAGCCGGGTGCGCGACCTGTTCCAGCAGGCCCGCAAGATGGGTCGGGCGATCATCTTCATCGACGAGATCGACTCGATCGGCCGCAAGCGAGGCGCTGGCCTCGGCGGCGGCCACGACGAGCGCGAGCAGACGCTCAACCAGATGCTCGCCGAGATGGACGGCTTCGAGACCAGCGAGGGCATCGTCATCCTCGCCGCCACCAACCGCCCGGACATCCTCGACCCGGCGCTGCTGCGGCCGGGCCGCTTCGACCGTCAGATCGTCGTCCCGCTGCCCGAGGCCGAGGAGCGTCTGGCGATCCTCAAGGTGCACAGCCGCGACAAGCGGATGGGTGCCGACGTCGACCTCGAGGTGATGGCCAAGGCGACACCCGGCATGAGCGGCGCCGACCTGGCCAACCTCGTCAACGAAGCCGCCTTGTTCGCAGTGCGCCGGGGCAGCCAGGTGGTCGAGCGGATCGATTTCGAGAATGCCCGCGACCGTGTCGTCATGGGCGCCCGTCGCGAGAGCCTCGTGCTGTCGACCGAGGAGAAGCGGGCGACCGCGGTCCACGAGAGCGGTCATGCCATCCTGACGGTGCTGCTTCCCCATGCCGATCCCTTGCACAAGGTGACGATCCTGCCGCGAGGTATGGCGCTCGGCGTGACCTGGAGCCTGCCCGAGGAGCGGCACACCTACTCGAAGGGGTACTTCGAGGACATGATCTGCCGGGCCATGGGCGGTCGCGTCGCCGAGAAGATCGTCTTCGACCATCTCAACTCCGGTGCCGCCAACGACCTCGAGCAGGCCACGGCCATCGCCCGACGCATGGTCCGCGAGTGGGGCATGAGCGACGCGATCGGCCCGATGGCGTGGGCCGGCCAGCAGCAGGTCTTCCTCGGCGAGGACCTGATGACCAGCGGGCGCGAGTACAGCGACGAGACGGCCCGCCGGATCGACGAGGAGATCGCCAGGATCCTCCACGACCAGGAGCTGCGTGCGCACCAGCTGCTCGTGCAGCACCGCGCCGGCCTCGACGTGGTCGCCGAGGAGCTGCTCGAGAAGGAGACCATCGACGGCACCGAGGTCGCCCGTCTCCTGCAGACCACGATGGGCCCGCACGACCGGACCGAGGTTCCCTCGCCGTCACCCGCCGGCTGAGGCCTCGCAGCCCTCACCGCGTCCCGACGGCGTGCTGCCGGGTTGACGCACCTCGGCCACCGCTGCCCACAGGTCGGTGGCCGACACGCGACCGACGAACGAGCGGCGGACGACTCCGTCGCGGTCGGCCAGCACCAGAGCCGGTACGGCATCGATCGCATACCGGCGGTGCAGTTCTCGCTCGGCGGAGAACTCGGCCTCGACGACGGCGACGGCTGGGCTGGCGAGCACACCCGCCTTCGACAGCACGTCGGCACAGGTGTGGCAGGTGGCCGAGGTGAACACCACCACGAGCCACTCGGCGTCCGGGTGGGCGAAGTCGGCCCGGTCGAGCTGCTGGGGGACGGCGTGCACCACCTGGGTCGGTGCATCGGGGCGCCGCCGACGCAGGGCGAACGCGACGCCCGAGACGACAGCGACGATCACTGCGGCAACGGCCAGACGATCCATGAGCACCCCTCCGATCAGCCCGGCAGAGCGTACGACCCCGTACGGCCCGATCGGTCGGTGCCGCGAGGTGTGAGCCGTTCGACGTAGAGCCGCTGGGTGCTCTCGATCACCAGCGGCACGCCGACCACCTGCGGATCGGTGAGCGCGATGGTGATCACACCTCCTGCAGGCAGGGGGAGCTGATCGAGCCCGGGCACCGGCACGAAGCCACCCGGACCGAGCGCGGCGACCGACACGGTCGTGTCGAGGCTGTCGACGTTGAGCACGACCAGGGCGTTCTCGAGCGGTGCGTCGGCGACGACACCCGCCGACCAGCGCGAACTGGCCAATCCCGGTGGCATGCCCATCACGACCGACGTCGCGACGCGCCCGCCTGCCGGGCGGGTGAGGACCCGCTCGACGACGATCGACGAGGTCGAGAAGGTCGAGAACACCACTGCGTGGCGTCCGTCGGGCAGCCCCTCGATCGTCGATGTGTCGAGCGTCGCGACCCTGCCGGCGGGCACGGTGAGCTGGGTGTCGTTCACGAAGTCGATGTCGGCAGCGAGGCCGAGGAACCGCACGTCGATGACCACCTCCTGCTCGGACGCGTTGTAGACCTGGTAGAGCTCGGTGACGCCGTCGGCCCGCTCGCCGTCGGCGAAGTAGAACTGGTCGGCGAGCGACGGCGAGCCGAGCGAGAGCGAGTAGCCCGCCCGGCCCCCACCGAGGTAGTGCTGCGCTCGAGCCGCCACCACCCTTCCACGGGAAGCCTCGATCCGTGCGGCGATCACCGGCTCGTCACGAGCACCGAGCTCGAGCACGGCGACGGAGCGACCGGGGATCGGGTACCCCTGCAGGCGGGAGGGGTTGCGTTCACCGTCGACCGTCACGAAGCCGACGTCGATGATGGCCGCATCGGGGTAGGGGTTGGTGACAACCAGCCGCTCGACGCTGTCGGCGACACTGAACCCGTCGGCGAAGTACCACGATCCCGACGTTGCGTTGGTGCACGGCGACACCGTGTCGCCGGCCGGGTGACGGGCGATTTGCTCGACGAAGCCGCCCCCGCCCTCGATCTCGACCACGGCCGACAGGAACGAGCCCTCACCCTGCACGGCGCGGAGATCGACCCTGTTGGTGGAGCGGGCCTCGACGGTGAACGGCTCGAGCACGACACCGGTATCTGGCGCCGATGTCATCACCGTGATCGTCCCGTTGCGCGGCTCGTCGGTCGAGTTGACGATGAGCACCTCGCCGCCGACTCCCTCCTCGCCCGCCGGGACGCCCGGGCAGAACCACGACGACGAGATGAACGAGCCGCTCGGAACGAACGGCATCGTCGCTGCGCCGAGGCTCGTGAACGATGAGTCGAGCGGCACGGCCGCATCACGTGAGGTGATGCCGAGCGCGACCAGCGCCACGGTGGTGATGACAGCTGCGGCAGACCGCTGCGGGCTCATGACCGGACCTCGTCGTCGGGCTCGCCGTCGTCGGCGAGCCCATCACCAGCATCGTCCGCACGATCGTGCCGTTCCTCGACGAGCAGGTCGGCGGCGACCGGGTCGTCCGAAACCGGGTCGGTGGCGACCGGGTCGTCCGAAACTGGGTCGGCGGCGACCGGGTCGTCCGAAACCGGGTCGGTAGCGACCGGATCGTCCGAAACCGGGTCGGTAGCGACCGGAGACCCGACGCTGGCCTCGACAGCAACTGGTGCCTCATCGACCTCGGCCTCGCCCCCGACCGGCTCGTCGACTGCGGCGGGAGCCGCGCGATGGAGCACCGGGTCGAGCGTGAGCACCGGCTCGACATCGCCGTTCGTCGTGAGCACCCGCTCGGGCCGGCGAGGCAACCGCGCGCCGAGCGTCACGGCGAGCACCAGCAGCCACGCCATCACCTGGACGAGCACCACGAGACGGCGCGAGGCCGGGTTGTCGAAACCGATCGTCGCCGTGCCAGCGGCGTCGAGGTCGAACGCCGTGGTGATCCCGAAGGCGGGGCGTCGGTCAATCTCCTGGTCGCCCAACGTGAGCGACCAGCCCTCGTCGAGGGGGACTCCGAGGTGGACGGTGCCCGCGGGCACCTCCGCTGACACACCGCGAAGGTGGTCGGCTCCGATCATGATCGGCGCTGCGCCGGACGCATCTGAACGCGCCCGCGCCGGTGCACCTGCGCTCTTGCTTGCCTCGGCACCCGACGCGGTGAGCACACTGCGCAGTGGGATCCACGCCCGGTTCTCGAAGGCGACGAAGTTGGGCGGGCTGTACTCCTCGGCCAGGTCGAGTTGGTCGCCGATTGCGTCGAGCAACCCGGCCGGAAGCGGCAGCGGATCGGTCGAGGTCGACACGACACCATCGGCGACCGGCACCACCACGTACCGCACCCCGAACGGCGCGAGCAGGCGGCCCACGCGAGTGGTCGAACCAGAAGCCAACGCGGCGAGCGCAGCCGCAACGTCGTCGTCGCCCTCGCTCGCGCGGCCGCGCCAGGTCTCGTCGACCTCGAGCGTGCGGTTGGTGGTGATGGCGTAGGCGACACCCGGACCCACAGGTCGACCCACGACCGGAAGGACACGTTGGTCGCCGATCCAGAGCACGCGATAGTCACCCTCGGCATTGCTGCGCAGCGACAACAGGTCGACCATCGTGGTCTCCGGCAGGTTCCAACGACCCGTCTGGACGGCGAAGATGCCGGGCACTGCGCCGAGGACGATCGCAATGGCACCGATCAGGCTCAGCGGCTGGCGCCAGCCAAAATCGCCACCGCGGACATCGAGCTCGAAGGCCGCCACGACGCAGCCCGCGGCCAGTGCCAGCCCGACGGCGACGGGCACCAGCACGATGCCGGGCTCGGGCAACTGGAACGGCATCTGCCCACCGTCGTCGAGCACGGCGAACCAGGCGAACACGACGACCAGGGCACCCGACCGGACCGCCCAGCCGAAGCGGCCTCCACGCCCGATCAGGATCGCCGCGACCACGGGCAGGTAGAGGGCGATGGAGATCGCCGCGCCCCGAGCAGAGCCCACATCGAAGGTGAGCAGGTCGAACGTCGACAGGCCCCGACTGCCGTTCGGTGGGGGGCCGACGACCCCGGCCCATCCCTCCGACCCGAAGATGCCCCACGACCACGGAAGATTGAGCAGCCAACCGACTGCCGCCGAGCAGACACCGACGCCACCGAACACCAGCGCAGCTCGGGTGCCGGCACCGCTGAGCAGTGTCGCTGCGGCGAGCACGACGGCCACAGCCACGAGCACCAGCACGTAGGCGGGCTCGAGCGCCGTCGCCACGGCCGCCACGAAGCCTCCTGCCGCCACTGCCCTCACCAACCGACGAGCCGGGACGCCGAGCGCCTGCTCGTCGCCGGTGTCGCCGACCATCGCCTCGAGGCCGGCGGCGCGACGCATCGCGTCGATCGACCACGGCAACGCCGCGTAGACCGCCAGCGCACCCCAGCGCCCCATCGAGAGGAGCTGAGCCGGCAGGGGTACCACCAGGTACACAACGGTTGCGACGAGCCGCGACCGGGTCGAGCTGTAGGCGCGGCTGAGCCTCCACATCCCGAGCGCACCCACGACGAGCAGACCGACGATCGACAGCGTGTGGAGCAGTCCCATCCGGAACAGCGTCGCTGCGCTGGCGACACCGATCAGGCCGACGCCGGTGGGCATCGCCGATCGCGTGCCGAGGCCCTGCGCGTTCCAGGCACTCAGGTAGCTGCGCAGCATCTGCGCCGGGCTGTCGGCGAACGGCAGGAACTCGCCCACGGGAGGAACCCCGTCCGTGAGGAGGTGGCGGCTGCCGACGAGCACGGTGCCGACGATCGCCAGCCAGGCGAGGGCCGACCCGGCTCCGGCACGCTCGCGCCACGGTCGCACCGCCTCGCGCGAGTCAGTGCGGACATCGCGCGACCTCAGGTACGTCGAGAGGCGGGCGCTCCCCCGCATCTGCAGCCCGACGATCTCGCGATCCGGCACCAGTCGGCCGGCCGACACCTCCCGGCGCCGGCGCACCAGCGCGGGGATGCGACCGACCTGGGAGACGAGGGCACGCCACGCCGCCCACGCACGCGCTGCGCCGCCGGTGAACACACCCACCACCAGCTGACCCACCGTGAGCGCCACCAACTGCAGCAGCACCAGCGGAAGGCGCCGCGCTCCGGTGAGGGTGGTGACGGTGTCGATGCGGTGCCGTTCACTGAGCGACACGTGGGCGAGGTCGGGGCGACGCTCGGCGAGCCGACCGAGGTGGCGGGCCCGGGCCGACGGCACCACGATCACCCGTGCGCCACCGAGATGGGTTCGCCAGCACAGATCGAGGCCGTCACCGTGGAAATCGATGGAATCGTCGAACCCCCCGAGCGAGCGGAACAGGTCGGCACGAACGAGCAGGCACGCCGAGGGGAGGGCGAACACGTCGCGCACCGCGTCGTGCTGCTCCTGGTCGGCCTCACCGGGCTCGATGACAGGGTCGATCTCGCCGAAGCGGTCGACCGCCAAGCCGACGTGCTGCAGCACGACGGGCTCGTTCCAGTCGACGAGCTTCGGCCCGACGATGCCGGCGTTCGAGCGGTAGAGCTCCTCGACGAGCAGACGGATCGCGTCCGGCTCGAGTGCCACGTCGTCGTGGAGGAGGCAGAAGAAGCCGTTATCGCCCTCGACGAGCCGCATCACCTCATTGGCGGTCGGGCCGTACCCACGGTTGGTCTCCACGGCACGGACGAAGGCGTTCGGCAATGCGGCAGCGATCTGCGCGGGGAGGTCGCCCAGCTCGCCCACCACCAAGAAGAGGTGGCGCAGGTTGGAGTAGTCCTGCGCAGCGAGGCCGGCGAGCACCTCGGAGAACCACGCGGCGGGCTCGTGCACCACCACGACCGCCACGACGGGGGGCGCGAGCTCGTCGGGGGTCTCCACGAAGGAGCGAGGTTAGCGGCGCGCACCTCCTGTCGGCCGGTCACCACCGGTATCGTCGGACCAGCAGGCCACCCACGTCCCGTCCTGCGGAGCTCGATGATGAACATCTTCCCCTCCTACGACCTCACCGACTTCGATCTCAGCCGACTCGACCTCGAGCGTGTCGCCCGCTTGGCGCGCGACACTGCTTACGTGGCGGTCGGCGCGAGTGTGCTCGGTATCCAACGAGCCAACGTCCGCCGTCTCGAGGCCGAGCGCCTGCTACGCGAACGCGCACCCGAGGCAGCAACCGTGCTCGAGAGCACCCAACAGGCCGCGACGACGGTGGTGCGCCAACTGGTGGCATCGGCGCGGCTGCTGCGCTGACGACGGTCAGCCGAACCAGCCGCTGACGTCGACCACCACGTGGGCCGAGCCGTTGGTGACGAAGCACCAGTCGCCCGTGGTGCTCACCGCTGCGCGCACCGGTGCCGCGGTGTTCCGACGGATCTGGTAGCGCAACATCGAGACGTCGGGGGTCCGCGGCAGGCACGGATGGACGGTGACATACCCGGCCTGGGTGCCCTCGACCGCCGTGACCTGGGCGGCAACGGCCCGAACGCCCGTCGCCGGGACCCCGGCCGGCCCCGTGATGTCGAGCCGCCGCGGCACATTCCGCCCGAAGGCCCCGCTCCACATCAGACCCGTGCGTGTGTCGGCCACGCGAGCCTGCGGGAGGGCGACATAGCGCGTCGTCGCGGTAGGCCCGTACCAGCCGGCCAGATCGACGACGAGATGCATCGCCGCAGTGGCCCGCAGGCAGACCTCGCCCGATGCGCTCACCCGCACGTCGACAGCATTGGCCGCCGACGAGCCACGGGCGACGTTCAACGAGCTCACAGCCGGCATCGGTACATCACAGGGCCAGACGGTGACATGTGCATCAGCGGCAGCATCGACCGCATGGACGACGAGTGAGGCGGCCGTCGATCCGGCGGGCCCAGCGCCAGGCCCGCGTGTGCCGACCCGGACGACGGTCTGGGCTGGGACCAACCGCTTGGTCGGTCGCGAGTCGTAGCGCCGCGAGGTCGTGATCGGTTCGAAGCGGGATCCGGCCGAGGTGGAGAACGATCCGAACAGATCGAGCACCACGTGCGTCGTGACGCTGCTGAAGACGCAGAAACTGCCGTCGGGCGCGAGCGGCACGAACGCGGCAGCGCTCGAGGTGCCCCCCTGGAGGGTCTGCACTGCCGACACCCCCGGCCGCGCCGTGCCGCAGGCGTAGGCCGTCAGGAAGCCGTTGCCGCTCGGCCCGACCGCGATCAGGTTCACGGCGGCGGCCGTCGACCCCACCGGCACCGAAGGCCGGACGACGAGCGTGCAGCCTGCCCCCACCACGCCGACCGTCGTGCCCGTGCCGTTGCGGGTGTCGAGCAATCGGCTCGGTGTCGCCGCAGTGAAGCCGGCCGGAGCAGCGGCAGTCGCCGTGCGTACCACCGGTGGAGCGTCGCGGCCGGCGCAGGCCGACGGTGGCGTCGGCATCGTGGTGGTCGTCGTGGTCGACGACGGTGGCACCGTGGTCGCGGGGGTCGTGGTCGGCGGGACCGTGGTCGGCGGGACCGTCGTCGGCGGGACCGTCGTCGGCGGGACCGTCGTCGGCGGGATCGTGGTCGGCGGGATCGTCGTCGGCGGTGTCGTGGTCGGCGGCGGTGTCGCGCTGCGGATCGAGAACCAGTCCGAGCGCAGGCCGATCGCCCGCCGGAAGGTGTCGCCGCTGAGCGTCACCGATCCGGCCGTGCCCGTCACGGTGATCGACTGCACACGCCCGCCCCACTCACCCTGTCCGGTCCGGCGGTTGACGACGAACCCCGTGTACTGGCCGATCGCCGGCCAGGCATTCGACACGGTGCTGGCCGGCACGTTGACGGTCCAGCGGTGAAAGGGGTTCGCGGCTGTTGCGTCACCGAGGTCTTCGACGGCAGGGAACGGCAGTGTGCTCGCTGCGGTCCAGCCACCCGACGACGACGAGAACATCGCGTAGGCGACCGGACCGGTGGCCGAACCGACCCGGCGCACCATCCCGGCGGTCGCAGCCACTGCGGCGTCGGTCGACGGGTATTCGATCCGCTTGATCGTTCCCGCCACACCTTGTCGAGTGAGCACCCCCGGATAGAACTGGCACACCAGGTCGCACGTCTTCGCATACGAGTAGCGCTTCTCTGCGATCGAGTAGGTGCGAGCGGCGATTGCCTGGGCCTGCAGTGCCTGCGAGCCCTTGGCCGCCCACGACGGCGACATCTCCGATGCGACGATCGGGCGCAAGTAGTGCTCGAGGGGGACCTCGTTCACCGTCCGGTTCTCGCCCGCTGTCCCGTTGACGGCGCGGATCGACCCCCGGTAGCTGCGCACGATGCCGGTCGATTCGCATACGGCCGCCAGGTCGCGGTGATCGGTGCTCGCCGAGGTGTCCGTCACCGGCCGGATCGTCACCGACGGAACACCGGAGGCCACGACGGTCCAGCCGGTCGCGAGCGGGTCGGCAGCGGTGGGGCACACCATGTCGGGGCGAGCCCACACCGTGTAGCTACGCGCTGCCGTCTCGCGGGCGACCACCGAACCCCATGGCCCACCGGCCACCCCGTCGACAGCGAGCAGCGCACGGTCGTTCACCACCGCGGTCTGCTGGTCGTCGAGCCGCATCAACCGGACGGTCATCGTCGTCACATCGGTCGTGCCGGCCACCGTGCCGCCGTAGTAGTGGTCGAGGATCTGTCCGGCGGACCAGCCATAGTCGGCCGCATAGCCGTAGGCGCCCCACTGGCTCATGCCGATGCCGTGGCCGTTGCCCCGCCCATCGATCACCAGGGTCGACGCTGGGCTGGTGGCCGACACGATGACGGGTGTCGCCACGGCCAGGCCGCTGACACCGACGGCGAGCGCGCCGATCAGGGCCGCCGCATGCCGACGGCCGAGAACTCGAGAATGCGGACGGTCACCCATCGATGAATGATCGGCATCGCCGGGGCCCTTCTTGAGCCGACCGGCCCGGCGCTGTCAGGGAGGGTTGCGCGGCCAGCATGTAAGGTGCCCCACTCGTGGCACGCATTGACGACAACCGTTCCGCACGCATGCCACTCCCCGAGGGCACGATCCCCGTCGCCATC
The DNA here is from genome assembly GCA_040398525.1 of Ilumatobacteraceae bacterium. Taxonomy (GTDB): domain Bacteria; phylum Actinomycetota; class Acidimicrobiia; order Acidimicrobiales; family Ilumatobacteraceae; genus VFMC01. Next base: position 16,730 of record JBBATY010000003.1, read on the forward strand.
GGGTTGCTCATCGCCGGCATCAGCAGTTTTGCGTTCTTCCGGGTCGGCAAGATGGCCCTCGGCAGCGAAGAGGCGTTCCAACCGGTGATCAGCCTGTGGTTCGCCACGTTCGCCCTGGCACCCGGGTTGTTCCTGCCACTCGAGCAGGAACTCGGTCGCAGTCTGTCGGCCCGCCGCGCCCGCGGCGAGGGCGGACGGCCCGTGGTGATGCGCGTGCTCACCCTCGGCGCCGTGCTGGCGCTCATCGTCACCGTCGTGATCATCTCCCTCGGCCCGTGGCTCAGCGACTCGTACTTCGGCCACAACTGGACGATGGTCGCCGCGCTGATCCTCGCTGTGATCTCGTATGCGCCGGCGCACCTGTCGAGGGGCCTGTGCAGCGGGATGGGTCGCTTCCACTCGTACGCGGTGGTGATGGGCGGCGACGGCGTGGTGCGCATCGTGCTGTGCCTGCTCCTGGCCGGTGTGGGCGTGAGCGCCGTCGGGTGGTATGGGCTCGTCGTCGCGGTGGCCCCGCTGTTCGGCGTGGCGCTGGTGGCCTGGCGTCGCCAGCTCGTCACCGAGCCCGGACCGCCGGCCGAGTGGTCGGAGGTCACCCCCAACCTCGGTTGGCTGCTGCTCGGCTCGCTGATGGCCGCCGGCCTCGTGAACGCCGGGCCGATCGCCACCAGCCTGCTGGCCTCGCCCGACGAACGTGCGATGGTCACCCGCTTCGGCTACGGCGTGATCCTGGCGCGCATCCCGCTGTTCATGTTCCAAGCGGTGCAAGCCGCGCTGCTCCCCCGCCTCGCCCACCTGGCCGCGCGAGGCGAGATGGACGAGTTCGTGGTGGGCTTCCGGCGGTTGATGAAGGTGGTGCTGGGCGTCGGCGTGCTCGGGGTGTCGGGCGCATTCGTGCTCGGCCCGCTCGCGGTCGAGATCCTCTACGACTCCGAGCTCAGCCGAGCCACACTGGCGACGCTGGCGCTCGGCAGCGTCTTCTACATGGTCGGCCTCGCCATGGCCCAGGCAGTGATCGCCCTCCACGGACACGCGCTCGTGGCCCTCGGGTGGACGACCGGGATGGTCACCTTCGTGCTGTCGACGTGGCTCATCTCCGGCGAGGTGTTCCGCCGGGTCGAGATCGCCCTGCTGGTCGGCTCGGGCGCAGCGATGGTGGTGTTCTGGTTGGCGCTACGCGCCCGGTTGCGGGCCGGAGCGGTGCCGAGCCAGGAGTCGGTCATCGAAGCGATGACCGATATGCCGTTCGAGGCCTGACGCCGGGCTGCCCGACCGGCAGCGGTCAGCGGTTCCTGAGGCGGGCGGTCTCGTAGGCGAGGTCGTGGGTGACCATCATGCTGATCAACTCGGGGAAGGTGACCTCCGGCTGCCAGCCGAGCTGGTCGCGGGCCTTGGAGGCGTCGCCGATGAGCAGGTCGACTTCGGCCGGCCGGAAGAACTTCGGGTCCTGACGCACATACGGCCGCCAGTCGTCGACCCCGATCTCGGCGAACGCCCGCTCGACCAGCTCTTCGATCGAATGCGTCTCACCCGTCGCGATCACATAGTCATCGGGCTCGGGCTGCTGCAACATCATCCACATCGCCTTGACGTAATCGCCCGCATACCCCCAGTCACGCTTCGAATCGAGGTTGCCGAGCACGATCTCGTCCTGCACACCCAACTTGATGCGCGCCACACTGTTGGTCACCTTGCGGGTCACGAACTCCAACCCGCGGCGCGGGCCCTCGTGGTTGAACAAGATCCCCGAACACGCGAACAGGCCGTAGCTCTCGCGGTAGTTCACCGTGATGTCGTGACCGAACACCTTCGCGCACCCGTACGGCGACCGCGGATGGAACGGCGTCATCTCCGTCTGCGGGGTCTCACGCACCTTGCCGAACATCTCCGACGACGACGCCTGATAGAAGCGGATCGGATTGTTCTGCGACCCACCCACGATCCGCACCGCGTCCAACATCCGCAACACACCCGTCCCGGTGATGTTCGCCGTCAACTCCGCCTGATTGAAACTCATCGCCACGAAACTGATCGCCGCCAAGTTGTACACCTCATCAGGCTGCGCATAATCCAACGCCTTCACCAACGACGGCAGATCCGCCAGATCACCCGGCACCGCCTCCACGAACGGGAACTCGTCACGCAACTGCTGCATCCGCGGATTGTTCTGCCCCTTCACCATCCCGAACACCTCGTACCCCTTCGAATGAAGGAACTCGGCAAGATGCTGACCGTCCTGGCCAGTGATCCCGGTGATGAACGCTCGAGGCATGACAATCCTTGGTGAAACAGGGGGCGACCCGAGTCTAGGTGTCACCCTCGGCTAGCGTGCGCCTGCGCCATGACGCTCACCGTCGCCTTCGACGTCGGCCCGCTGGCCGGGCGCCGCACCGGGATCGGCCATGCCGTCGCACTGCTCTCCGATGCGCTGGCCGAGCGCGACGACGTCGAACTACTTCCGTACCTGACGAGCTTCCGCGGGAACCCCGCGCCCGGAACCCGTCGCCTTCCCCTGCCGGCCGCGCTCGCCCACCGGTTGTGGGCCCGCCTCGACCACCCGCGAGTCGACCGGTGGCTCCGCGGCGCAGCGTTGGTGCACGGCACCAACTATGTGGTGCCGCCCTCGCGGCTGCCCCGGCTGGTCTCGGTCTACGACTGCTGGTTCCTGCAGCACCCCGACAGGGTGCACGCCGATGTCGCCCGAGCCGGCCTCGTGCTGCGTCGCGCCGTCGCAACCGGTGCAGCGGTGCACACGACCTCGCACGCCTCGGCGCATGTGCTCGCCGAACTGTTCCCGGACGCGCCAGTGCACGTCGTACCGCTCGCTGCGGTCCCCCTCGACCCGGCCCCCTCCCGACCCCCGATCGCCGAGCTGGCCGGCCGACCGTTCGTCCTGGCCGTCGCCACCCTCGAGCAGCGCAAGAACCTCCCCCGGCTCGTCGCCGCCTTCGGAGCGGTCGCCGAGCAGCATCCCGATCTCGCCCTGGTGCTCGCCGGCGGCGACGGCGACGATCGACCTGCCGTCGACGCGGCGATCGATGCCCTGGCCCCCGCGACCTCGGCGCGGGTGCTCCTCACCGGCTACGTCGACGGTGCAGCGCGCTCGTGGCTGCTGCGCAACGCCCGAGTGCTCGCCTACCCGTCACTCGATGAAGGGTTCGGGCTCCCCCTGCTCGACGCCATGCAGGCGGGGGTGCCGATCGTCGCGTCGAACGCCGGCTCGATCCCCGAGGTTGCCGGCGAGGCGGCGCTGTACGCCGACCCCTACGACATCGACGCGCTGGCCGAGCACCTCGGGCGGGCGCTGGTCGACGACGACATCCGCACCTCGCTCATCACCGCAGCGCCCGCCCGACTGCAGCGCTTCTCGTGGTCGGGCACCGCAGCGGGCCTCGTCGACGTCTACCGTCGAACCACTGGAGGGCAGCGATGATCGCAGTGCTGTGCGGAGGAGTCGGGGCGGCGCGGTTCCTGCGCGCCCTGCGGCTGGTCGTCGACCCCAACGAGGTGGTGGGTGTGGTCAACACCGGTGACGACACGGTGCTCCACGGCCTCGCGATCTCCCCCGACCTCGACACGATCACCTACACCCTCGCCGGGGCGATCGACCCCGAGCGCGGCTGGGGCCTCGTCGACGAGACCTGGCATGCGATGGCAGCCCTCGAGCGCTACGCCGCAGTGCGCCCCACCGGGTCGGCGGCGGCGCCCACCTGGTTCAACCTGGGTGACCGCGACCTCGCCACGCACTTCTACCGCACGGCCCGCTTGGCCGAGGGAGCTGCGCTGAGCGCGGTGACCGACGAGGTCCGACGAGCATGGGGCATCCCCGAACGGCTGCTCCCGATGACCGACGACCGGGTCGCCACACTGGTGACCCTCGCCGACGGCTCGACGGTGAGCTTCCAGGAGTACTTCGTCAAGCTGCGCCATGGCGTACCGGTGGCAGCGGTCACCTTCGACGGTGTGGCGCAGGCGACACTCCTCGCCGACGCCGCAGCCGCCCTTCGCGACGCCGACGCGATCGTCGTTGCGCCGTCGAACCCGATCGTGTCGATCGGGCCGATGCGCGCCCTCGCCGGCCTCGACCACCTGCTCGGCGAGCGGCGCCACCAGGTGGTGGCGGTGTCGCCGATCGTCGGGGGCGCCGCGCTGAAGGGGCCGGCCGACCGGATGCTCGTCGAGCTCGGCCACGAGGCCTCGGTGGTGGGCGTGGCTCGCCTCTACGCACCCATCGCTGCGACCCTGGTGATCGATCCGGTCGACGCCCACCTGGCCGCCGAGGTCGAGCGCGCCGGGATGCGGCCCGTGGTGGTGCCGTCGGTGATGAGCTCTCCCGAGGTGGCCGCGACACTGGCGCGCGCCGTGCTCGACGCCGTGGCCGGCTGAGGCCGACCGCAGCTGCGGGCGCTCAGGAGCGGTCGGGGTCGGGCCGGCGCATGTCGGCGAGCTGTTCGCCGGCCTCGACGACCGCGTCGGCGCCGATGACACACCGCTCGACCGATGCACCGTCGCCGATGCGACCCATCACCACCGAGTCACGCACCACCGCACCGACCCCGATGTGGGCGCCGGCCAGCACCACCGAACGCTCGACGACCGCAACCGCATCGACGACGGCGCCGGCGGCAATGATCGCAGTCGTCACGGTTGCCGACGGGTCGATGATGGCACCCGGGGCCACCGGCTCGCAGTGGTCGTGGGCCCGTCGGCCACCGAGCAGATCGAGGTTGGCCGCCAGATAGAGCTCCGGCTTGCCCGTGTCGATCCAGTAGTCGTCGGTGGCCATCGCGAACACGCCGCCGTCAGCGACGATCGCAGGGAAGGTCTCGCGCTCGATCGACACCTTGCGTCCCGTCGGGATGCGTCCGAGCACACTCGGCTCGAGCACATAGGTGCCGGCGTTGACGAGATTGCTCGGCTCGGTGCCGGGCGGCGGCTTCTCGACGAAGCGCTCGACCCGGCCCACATCGTCGAGTGCCACCACACCGAACGCCGACGGATCGGGCACGGCGATCAGATGGAGCGTCGCCTCGGCGCCACGGGCGCGGTGGAAGTCGACGAGCGCGGCGATGTCGAGGTCGGTGAGCACGTCGCCGTTCACCACGACGAAGGTCTCGTCGATGCCCGCAGCCTCGGCGGCGAAGCGGATCGCCCCGGCCGTGTCGAGCGGCTCGGGCTCGACGGCGTAGTGCAGCTGCGCACCGGCACAGGTGCCATCGGGGAAGGCCTCGAGGAACGGCTCGGGCTTGAACCCGAGCGCGAGGGTGACATCAGTGACGCCCCCGCGAACAAGGTTCGCCACGAGCCGTTCGATGATCGGAAGATGCCCGACAGGGAGCATCGGTTTGGGCACCGAGTAGGTGAGCGGCCGCAGCCGCGTCCCGAATCCGCCGACGAGGACGACGGCCCGCATCAGCCGCCGGCCGGGACCGAGGTCCCCGTGTCGCCAGGGTCGACGTCGCCGCCATCGGCTGCGCCGAGGGTGGGCAGGTCCTTGGCCCACGGCGGCATCGAGATCTCGGCGTCGGCCGGGACGATCGCCATCGCGAACACCATCGCGTCCTGCTTCACGCGCACATCGGCGAAGTCGGTGATGTAGGTCTGGCCACGGCCGGTGTCGGTGTAGTTGTCCCAGACCACCATCTTGGCCACGACGTCCTCGCCGTTGCACTGGTACCCGTCGACGAGGAACTCGTCGCCACCCTGATCGTCGGGCAGGATCAGGCCGTCGGTGTCGAACTCGACGTCGTAGACATCGAGGAACACACCGATGCGTGCCCGGTCGCCGACCGCCTTGGCCGAGTACGGGTGCCAGTGGATGATGCCGTCGTCGTGGCTGTGGATGCCCGTCGTGGCGAAGTCGTCGCTCACCAGGTTGCCCTGGGAGTCGGTCTCTTCCTTGGCGCCCGACAACTTGGGCAACCAGCCGTCGCAGACGTACATGCCGTAGGCGGCGTGCCAGTGATCGCCCTGCTGCGGGGGCTGCGTGCCGGGGTCGGGTCGGCTCTGGCGCGAGTAGAAGATCAGCACCAGTCCGACCACCAGCACACCCACGACGATCGCCGGGAACAGCGTGCCCCCTTGGAAGCGGACCTTCTTGCCACGGCCGCGATCGGCCATCTTGGCGAGCTTCTTGGCGGACTGTGAGGACGACGACGTGGCCACGAGCAGGGAAGGCTACCGGCTGCACCCGGCGAAGGGACGGCAGAGCAGCGGTCTGCTCAGCGGCGGCGCAGGTCGCGCACGAGGCTGGCGTAGGCCTCGGCAACGGCGCGAGGCGAGGCGTGCTGCTCGACCCAGGCTCGCCCAGCAGCGCCCTGGGCGGCGAGTGCCACGGGATCGGCCACCATCTCGCGCACGGCAGCGACAAAGGCGGCCGGCTCGTCGGGCGGGACCACCCGGCCAGCACCGGCGGCTTCGACCATGCGCGGCACCTCGGTGCCGGGGTCGACCGCTGCGAGCACGGGCCTGCCGGCGGCGAGGATCGAGTACGTCTTCGAGGGCACGCTCACCGACCCCAGCCCGGCACGCAGCGGCACGACGTGCAGATCGGCCGAGGCGAGCACCTCGGGGAGACGCTCCTTGGGCTGGTAGCCGGCGAAGCGGACGTTGGCGAGCCCGACCGCTTCCGCCTCGAGCGAGGCCCGCGCCGAGCCGTCGCCGTTGATCACGAACGTCACGTGCGGCAACTCGCGAGCTGCGGCGAGCACCAGGTCGAGCGACTGCGAGAACCCGACGTTGCCGGCGTACATCACCACCGGCTCGTCGCCGATCGCGAGCTCCCGACGGTACGCCGTGTCGCGGTCGGCCGGGCGGATCGCCTCGACGTCGACGAAGTTGGGGATGACGTGCACGCGCGACCGGCGGGACGCGCGCACCTTGGCCGCCACGTTGGCCTGCAGGTCGTCGCTCAGGACCGTCACGGCCGCGGCCCGGTGGTAGCTGATCCGCTCGAGCCACCGAGCTGCAGCGATCACCGTCCGATTGCTGATCGCCCCCGTCTGCACCGCGGCATCGGGGAAGACGTCCTGGATGTTGAACACCAGGGGGCCGCGACGCACGAGGTGCGTCACCCATCCGGTGAGGCCCAGGGTGAGCGGCGGCGACATCGCGATCACGGCGTCGACACGGCCTCCGCGCAACGACGTGAGCCCGGTGAGCAACGAGAACCCGGCGAAGCCGACTGCGCGACGCACGAGGTTGCGCTTGTCGTCGCCGGGGAAGGGATGGACCCGGGTGATGGTGCCCCAGGGCACGACCTCACGGCGCACCAGCTTCCCCGTCCAGCCGTCCTCGAGGCGGTGGGCCCGGTACCACGGCAAGGCCGTCACCACGTGCACCTCGTGACCGAGGCCGGCCAGTTCGGCGACGATGCGCGTCATCACCTCACCGGTGGGGGCGGTGTCCGGCGCGAAGTGCGGGCAGAGCACCGCCAGACGAAGACGGCGTGGGCTCACCTGCCCACCGCCCGGTCGTAGACCTCGCCGAGGGCCCGCCCCGACGCCTCGATCGTGAACAGCGCAGCCTGGCGGCGACCGGCGGCGACCAACTCATCGCGTCGGGCGCGCACCGAGTCGAGTGCCGACGACCACGCCCCGTGCTCGAGCGGGAGGACCACCGCCGCTTCGCCGACGATGTCGGGCAGGCACGTCGCATCACTGCACACCACCGGGGTGCCCAGCATCATCGCCTCGATGACAGGGGCGCCGAACCCTTCGTACCTGCTCGGGAACACGAGCGCCTCGGCCAGGGCGAGCAGACCGTTGCGGTCGGCATCGCTCACCCTTCCGGGGCGCACCACCCGGTCGCGTAGCGTCGGCTCGGCCCCGGCCAGCAGGCCGGCGACCTCCGCTTCGGCCAACCCGGTGCCCCCGATCAGCACCAGGCGCACATCAGTGTCGGACCAGTGCCGCTCGAGCACCTCGAGCAAGAAGCGGTGGTTCTTGTGCGGAGCCGTCATCGCCGGGTAGACGATCACCCGAGCGTCGCCGAGGCCGAGTCGGGCGCGGAGCTCGGCTTCCGGGGTGATGTCCGCACCGAGGTCGGGCTCGAACCCGTGGGGCACCACGTGCACCCGCTCGGCGGGGATGCGCAGGTGCTCGATCACGCTCGAGCGGACATACGCGCTCGGCACCCCGATCATCGCTGCGCCTCGTGCCGACGGGGCGATCATCGCGTCGAGGTAGCGCCGCTTCAGCGCCGTGAAGTACTCCGGGTAGGTGAGGTACTGCAGGTCGTGGATCGTGAGCACGTACGGCCGTCGTGCAACGCGCGGCGTCGTGCCACCCGGATGGTGCACCACATCGAACCCCGCCGTGTGCGACCGCAGCCAGGTGTGCTCGTACACGACACGACGGCTGCGGCGGCGGCCTGCGTCGGGAGCCACCACCGTGGCCACGTCAGGGAAGCGCGGCGCGTGCGCGTCGAAGAACGCACTGGTGCCGATCAGCGTGAGCCGTACGTCGGGGCGGACCTCGCGCAGGCCCACCAGTTGGCGCACGACGTGCTGCTCGGTGCCGCCGACGTCGCCGGGGATGCACCACAAGAGATTGACGGCGACACGCAGGTCGCCGCCGGTCATCGGGCGAGCTCCCGGTAGATCGATGCCGTCAGCGATGCGGTGCGCTCCCAGCTCCGGCGCTGGGCGCGCGCCCGTCCCTTGGCGGCGAGCTCGGGGGTGCGGCGGAGCGCCTCGGTGATGCCGCGGGCGATGTCGACCGGGTCGTGGGGGTCGACCAGCACCGCTGCGGTGCCGCCCGTCTCCTCCGTGGCCGTGCCACTGCTGGTCACGACGGGCGTCCCCTGGGCCATCGCCTCCAGCACCGGAAGCCCGTAGCCCTCACGCTCGCTCGGGTAGCAGAACGCGCTGGCACCCGCGTAGAGCGGGCCGAGGTCGTCGCTCGGCACAAAGCCCAGGAACCGCACCTCGGCCTCGGGCAGGTCGGCAACACCGGATTCCCCCCACCCCTCGGCGCCGGCGATCACCAGCGGCATCGGGTCGTCGAGCAGCCGGACTGCTTCGACCAGCCGGCCGAGGTTCTTGCGCGGCTCGACGGTGCCGACGAACAACAGGTACTCCGACGGCAGGTCGTAGAAGACCCGCACGCGAGCGACCTCGGCCGCGTCGCAGCGCTCGACGTCGACCCCGAGCGGCACGAGGCGCAGCCGGTCGTCGCTGAACCCGAGGCGCGACACGTCGTCGAGGGTGGCCTGGCTGCTGCAGATGACCACGTCGGCACGGCGGCGGATGGTGTCGAGGCTGTCGCGGAAGACCCGGTTGCCGTGCCGCGTGAAGTGCCCCGGGTCGTGGACGAAGGCCACGTCGTGCAGGGTGACCACCAGCGGGGCGTCCGTCGGGCACGGGATCAGGCCGGTGGCGTGGGTGACATCGACGCGACCGGTGGCCCGCTCGATCTTCGGCCAGCCGAACCGCAGCCACGTCTCGTAGAGCCACGGCGCGCCCAGCGGCAGGTGGGCGACGGGGATCGGCGGGATGAACGCATCGTCGGGCAGATGTGCATGACGCCCGGCCACACCGATCAGCCGGATGTCGTGCTGCTCCTCCATCGCCTCGGCGATCCGCAGCGCAGCGACCGCCGTCCCGCCCGGCACACGGTGCCAGCACTGCTCGAGGGTGTAGGCGACACGCACGGGGCCATTGTGGCGGGAACCGGGCACCGATCCCGGTCACCCGTGCGGGTGGCTGCCGGTGAGCGATGCCACGAGCTCGGCGAGCGGCTCGCGGAAGTCGCGCATCATCGGCAGACCGGCGGAGCGGACCACCGAGTTGTCGAGCACGCTGTTGGCAGGCCGCGGAGCCGGCCGTGCCGGCTGCAGGTCGGCGGTGAGGACGGGGAGCACCATCTCGGGGTCGCGGCCGAGCAGCCGGACGATCTCCTGCACGAACCCGTGCCAGCTGACGGCGCCCTGGTTGGTGGTGTGGTGCACCCCGCTGCGGCGGTCGACGGCGAGGCGGCGCAGCATCGGGGCCAGGTCGGCGGTGAAGGTGGGGTGGCCCACCTGGTCGGTGACGAACGACAGTGTCGGCCGGTCGCGCACGAGGCCGATCACGGTCTTGACCATGTTGCTGCCATTGGCCCCGCAGACCCACGACGTGCGCGCCACGGCGGCACGGGGCCCGAGCGCGAGCGCCTCGCGTTCGCCGGCCAGCTTGCTGGTGCCGTAGACGCTCTGCGGGTTGGGCGAGTCCCACTCGTGGTAGGGCCGGTCGAGGGTGCCGTCGAACACGTAGTCGGTGCTGACGTGCACGAGGTGCGCGCCGACACGGTCGCAGCCCTCGGCCATCCAGCGCACGGCGAGCGCATTCGCGGCGAACGCCTTGGCCGGGTCGGACTCGCACGCATCGACCGCGGTGAAGGCCGCGCCGTGGATGACCACGTCGGGGCGCAGCGAGGTGAGGCACCCGAGGACAGCGTCGCGGTCGGTGATGTCGACACCGACGATCGGCCCCGTGGCCGCAGCGGGCAGATCGATGCCGGTGAGGTCGTCACCAGCCTGAGCGCACACTCGCATCAGGTCGTGACCGAGCTGACCCGCAGCGCCGGTGACGAGCACCCTCACAGCGCGGCCCGAGCCTTGAGCGGCTCCCACCAGTCGCGATGTGCCCGATACCACTCGACGGTGGCGGCGAGGCCCTCGTCGAGGTCGTGCTCGGTGCGCCAGCCGAGGGCAGCCACCTTGTCGTGGGTGATCGAGTAGCGCCGGTCGTGGCCCAGCCGGTCGGCCACCGGGGTGATGAAGCTCTCGTCGCGGCCGCAGAGCTCGAGCAGCTTGTAGGTGAGCTCCCGGTTGGTGATCTCGTTGCCTGCACCGATGTTGTAGACCTCGCCGACGGTGCCGTGGCGCAGCACCAGGTCGGCGGCCGTGTTGTGGTCGTGGACATGGATCCAGTCGCGCACGTTCCCACCGTCGCCGTAGAGCGGCACCTGCTTGCCGTCGAGCAGGTTGGTGACGAACAGTGGGATCACCTTCTCCGGGAACTGGTAGGGCCCGTAGTTGTTGCTGCACCGGGTGACCACGACGGGCAGGCCGTGGGTGGTGTGGTAGCTCAGCGCGATCAGGTCGCTGCCTGCCTTGGCAGCCGAGTACGGCGAGCGCGGCCCCAGCTGGTCGGTCTCGGTGAACGATCCGTGCTCGATGCTTCCGTACACCTCGTCGGTGCTGATGTGGAGGAACCGGCCGACACCCACCTGGCGGGCCACATCGCACAGCACGTTCGTGCCGAGGCAGTTGGTGAGCACGAACTGGTGCCCGTCCTTGATCGAGCGATCGACGTGCGTCTCGGCCGCGAAGTGCACCACGGCGTCGCGGCCGTCCATCGCCGCGGTCACGGCATCGGCGTCGCAGATGTCGGCGTGCACGAACCGGCAACGCCGATCGTCGATGACATCGCGGATGTTCTCGAGGTTGCCCGCATAGGTGAGCTTGTCGAGCACCGTCACCTCGTCGTCGGTGTTCGCCAGCAACCACCGCACATAGTTCGAGCCGATGAACCCGGCCCCTCCGGTCACGAACAGTTTCATCGTCGCCTCCCGCTCGCTCAGGTCCGCATCGGCCAGTAGGGCCGCCGACCGACCGGCAGCGCATCACGCCGCGGATTGGCCTGATCACGCGCCGACAGGATCGGCTCGGCGACCCCCCAGTCGGCCCCGATGGCCGGATCGTCCCACGCCACCCCCAGCTCATCGGCCGGGTTGTAGTAGCCGTCGACCAGGTAGGTCATCACCACATCGGTCAGCGCCGCGAACCCGTGGGCCACACCGGGCGGGATGAACACCCCGACATGGTTCTCGCCCGACATGTCGAACGCCACCGTCGCCCCTTCGGTGGGGCTCCCCTCGCGCAGGTCGTGCAGCACCGTGCGGATGGTGCCCACCGGGCAGTACCAGTAGTCGGCCTGGTGCAAGTGGTAGTGCAAGCCCACCAGCGCGCCCTGTTGCTTGTTCGACCGGTTGCCCTGAATCATCTCCCGACCGTTCGGGAACCACTCCCGCCGATACGTCTCGATGAACAACCCACGCTGGTCGCCGTGGATCTCCGGCTCGACCATCCACACCCCGGCGATCACCGGGCTCTCGTACACCTTCGCCATGACAGCTCCGACCGTCCTACTCCACGTCGATCTGGCAGTGATCTCCCACCATCAGCCGCAACGCACGCGGACGCACACCCGTGCGCGACACCACGACATCGCGGCCGATCAGGCTGTCCTCGAGCCGGGCGATGTCGAGGATCGAACTGTCGGACATCACCACCGAGTGCTCCACCTCACTGTTGCGCACCACACACCGGTCGCCGATCGCCGAGAACGGCCCGATGAAGCTGTGCTCGACCACTGCCCCGGCACCGATCACCAACGGGCCGCGCAGCGTCGACGCCACCACCCGGGCCCCGGCCTCGACCACCACCCGGCCGTCGAGCACCGACGCCGCATCGACCTCGCCATCGACACGGGCCTCGACCCGCTCCAGCAGCAGGCGGTTCGCCTCGAGCAACGGGGTGAGCTTGCCCGTGTCGATCCACCAACCGGTGAGGATCTCCTGACGCACCCGCAAGCCCTGATCGACCAACCACTGGATCGCGTCGGTGATCTCGAGCTCACCACGCGGCGACGGCTCGATCGCCCGCACCGCATCATTGATCGTGCGGTCGAACAAATACACACCGACGAGCGCCAAATCGGTGGGCGGATCGGCGGGCTTCTCGACCAAGCGGACCACATGCCCGGCCTCGTCGAGCTCGGCGATCCCGAACCGGTGCGGATCGGGCACCCGCTTGAGCAGGATCTGCGCCGTAGGCGGCTCCGCACCGGAGCGCGCCGCTTCGAACGCCCGCACGAACGCGGCCAGGTCCTGCTCGAGCAGGTTGTCGCCCAGGTACATGACGAAGTCGTCATCGCCCAGGAAGTCGTGCGCGATGAGCACGCAGTGCGCCAGACCGAGCGGCGCATCCTGAGGGATGAACGTGATCTGCGCGCCCCACTGCGAGCCGTCGCCGAGCGCCGCCATCACCTCGGCACGAGTGTCGCCGACGATCACCCCGATCTCGGTGATCCCGGCCGCCACCATCGCCTCGATGCCATAGAACAGGATCGGCTTGTTCGCCACCGGCACCAACTGCTTCGCAGCCGTGTGAGTGATCGGCCGCAGCCGAGTGCCGGCCCCACCGGCCAGGATCAGAGCCTTCATACGCCGACCAGTATGACCGACGAACTCAGCCGGCAGGCGGAGGGGGGCCGTCGCCGCGGAAGTAGGCGAGCATGTCGCCAGCGGCATCGGTGAGGAGCAGCACGGCCTTGTCGTCGATGGTCTCGCCCCTCACGGGCAGCGAGTAGGTGGCCAGTCCGGAGCGTCCACCGAGGCGCGCCAGGGTCGCCGCCTCGACCAGGTCGAGCTCGGCGTCGACGAGCACGGCATCGGTGGCGGCCCGGGCGACATCGCCCACACGGAACGGGTCGGCCAGCACTGCGGCCATGGCCCCGCTGAGCGCCCGTTCGACGAAGCGCTGCTGACGGGCGATGCGGCCCAGGTCGGCGGTGCCGTCGCGCTCCCATTCCCCGTCGCGCAGCTCCTCGTAGTAGCGGCTGCGCGCATACGCCAGCGCCTGCACCCCGTCGAGCACCACACAGCCCGGGGCCACGATGTTGAGCCCGGTGTTCAGGTCGCGGGTCGGTACCTCGAAGCACATCTCGACCCCACCGATCGCGTCGACGATGGCCTTGAAGCCGTTGAAATCGACCTCCAGGTAGTGGTGGATGGGCAGCCCGAGGTTGCGTTCGATCGTCTCGATCACGGTGGCGGCGCCGTCGCGGTAGGCCGAGTTGACCCGGTCGTAGCCACGCCCCGGGATCTCGACCCACAGGTCGCGCGGGATCGACAACAGCGCCAACTCGTCGGTGTCGAGGTCGTGCCGGAGCACCATCAGCGTGTCGCTGCGCTGGCCCGACACATCGGCCTCGGTACCGATGCCCCCGAAGTCGGGGGCGGTCGGGTCGGCGCCTGCCCGGCTGTCCGAACCGACGACCAGGTAGAGCTCGATGTCGCCCACCGGATCACTCAGCGCCGACTCGAGGCCCTCGATCCGTTCGACCCGGTCGAGCGTGGTGCTCGCCGCCGCCAGGATGCCCGCTGTCGACGCTGCGGTGGTGATGGCGACCACGACGAGGAACGGCACCAACCGGCCCCGACGGCGCCCGGCAGGTGGTTGCGTGGGCACGCGCTGCACCGTCGCAGGCTACCGATGCCCACCGCCGGCCGCCGGTCACCCGGCGCCGGTCGTCCGGGACCCGTCGATGGGCGCCCGTCACCCGGGTTCGGTGGCGGGGCGCAGGTGGACGACGTCGCCCGTGTCGAGGCGGTGAGTAGTCGCACAGCCGTCGAGCACCACCAGCCGCCCGTCCGGCTCGACATCGAGTACCCGACCCTCGATCACCCCGTGCGCCTGCTCGACGCGCACCTGCTGGCCGAGGGTGGCCAGGTTCGCCCGGTACCGCTGCTGCAGCTCGCCGGGACCGGCCGGCAGCAGGTCGAACGCTTCGAGCAGTGCGCCGAGCACGTCGAGGGGGTGCAGCCACACCCCCAGGCGGGCGGCTCCGGGGGGCGCCCAGCCGACGTTCATCCCGAGGCCGACCACGACGTGACCGATGTGCCCGTCAGCTCCGATGCCGCCGGCCTCGGCGAGGATGCCTGCCAGCTTGCACCCGTCGACGAGGAGGTCGTTGGGCCACTTGAGCACTGCCGTCACGCCCGCTGTCGTCGCCGCGGCCTCGAGGGCGGCGAGCGCCACGCGGCGGGTCAGCTCGTGCGGATGAGAGGGAACCTCGCGGAACAGCAGCGACACCAGCAGGTTCGCCCCGGGGGGCGCCTCCCACCGACGATCGAGCCGGCCGCGCCCGGCGGTCTGGTGCGCAGCCACGAGCACCGAGCGGTCGGGCGCGCCGTTGCGGGCCGCCACGAGCAGGTCCGCGTTCGTGCTCCCGGTCTCGGCCACCACGGTGACGTGCCACCCTTCGGGCGGTGGCCAATGCCTGCTCGAGGGGACTTCTGGGCCGACTTCGGTGGGCCAGGTGGCACCGAGGTGCTGCATTCCGACAGTATTCACCACCGTGCTGCAGAAGATCCTGATCGCCAACCGTGGGGAGATCGCTGTCCGGGTCATCCGGGCCGCGCGCGAGCTCGGTATCCAGACCGTCGCTGTGTACAGCGAGCTCGACCGGAACGCCCTCCACGTGCGGCTCGCCGACGAGGCCTACGCCCTCGGCGGCCAGACCGCGGCCGAGAGCTACCTGAACACCGAGGCCATCCTCGATGCCATCCGCCGCAGCGGCGCCGATGGCGTGCACCCCGGCTACGGCTTCTTCAGCGAGAACGCCGACTTCGCCCAGGCCATCACCGAGATGGGTGTGGCCTTCATCGGCCCGCCGCCGGCCGCCATCCAGGAGATGGGCGACAAGGTCAGCTCGCGCAAGGCGGCGCTGCGCGGCGGCGCACCGATCGTGCCGGGCACCACCGAGTTCGTCACCACGGCCGCCGAGATCGAGGCCTTCGGCAACGACTTCGGCTGGCCGGTGGCCATCAAGGCTGCGTACGGCGGCGGTGGCCGCGGCATGAAGGTGGTGCAGTCGGCCGCCGACGTGCAGAGTGCGATGGACAGCGCCCAGCGCGAGGCCAAGGCGTTCTTCGGCCGCGACGAGATCTACGTCGAGAAGTACCTCACCTGGCCGCGCCACGTCGAGGTGCAGATCGTGGGCGACACCTTCGGCGAGGTCGTGTGGGTGAGCACCCGCGACTGCTCGGCCCAGCGCCGCCACCAGAAGCTCATCGAAGAGGCCCCCGCTGCCGACCTCGGCCCCGGCATCGAAGACGCCATGGGTGAAGCGGCCATCAAGGCGGCCAAGGCCGTCGGCTACTACAACGCCGGCACCGTGGAGTTCATCTACCAGGACGGCGAGTTCTTCTTCCTCGAGATGAACACCCGCCTGCAGGTCGAGCACCCCGTCACCGAGGTGATCACCGGCATCGACCTGGTCGAGTGGCAGATCCGCGTCGCCTCGGGCGAGCCCCTGCCGATGACCCAGGCCGAAGTGGCTGCGCGCCGCAACGGCGCCGGCATCGAGGTGCGCATCAACGCCGAGAACCCGGCCGGCGGCAAGTTCCTGCCCTCTCCCGGGCAGATCACCAAGCTGGTCGCACCCGACGGGTTCGGCGTCCGGTTCGACGCCGGCTACGAGAGCGGCGACACGGTCAGCCAGTACTACGACAACCTCGTCGGCAAGGTGATCGTGTGGGGCAAGGACCGCCCCACGGCCATCGCCCGCACGATCCGCGCCCTCGAGGAGATGGTCGTCGAGGGCGTCGCCACGACGATCCCCGCCGACCTGGCGATCCTGCGCCATCCGGACTTCCAGGCCATGCAGCACTCGACCAAGTGGGTCGAGGAGCGTCTCGACCTGTCCGGCGCCGAGCCGCCGAAGGCGCCTGCTTCCGAAGGTGACGACGCGGCACCTCTCGTGCAGCGCTCGACCACCGTCGAGGTGAACGGCAAGCGCTTCGACGTCAAGATGTGGGTGCCCGACGTGCCGATGGTTGCTGCAGCTGCTGGCCCGGCCAAGGCCAAGAAGCCGACTCGGTCGGCCCAGGGTGGCGGGGCGAGCAGCGGCGGGTCGGGCAACGTCGAGGTGCCGATGCAGGGCACCATCGTCAAGGTGCTCGTCGAGGTCGGCCAGAGCGTCGAGGCCGGCCAGGCCGTGGTGGTGCTCGAGGCGATGAAGATGGAGAACCAGATCACCGCCGACAAGGCCGGAACGGTGAAGGAGATCAAGGTGAAGGCCGGCGACACCGTCGGTTCGGGCGACGTGGTCGTCGTCATCGCCTGACCGACCCGTCGACCGCCGGGGCGCTCAGCCGCCCTGGCTCCAGTCGAGCAGGTCGCTCCAGAACTCGATCCGGCACTCGGTGCCGGTGGGTCCGTTGTCGGCGTGAGCCTGGCCGCGAAGTAGTGCACCGAGGTCGGCCGCGAGGCGATACAGGTCGGTCTGCACGACGCTGAGCACCGGCGAACGGTCGTCGGACGACACGTACTGGTGGCCCCACAGCGGCACCAGGCGAGGCACGGCAGCGAGGTGCTCGCGAGCAGCAGCGACACGGTCGGTACGCCGACGCGGGCGCCTGCCCCACGCGGCCCACCAGAAGTCGTTCACCTCGACGTCGAACAGCACCCCCGCCACAGGGGCGTCGACCAGCTCGCGCGTGCCCTGGGGGTCGCGCCCGCGCCAGTCGGGGACAGCGGTCCAGCGCAGCACACCGTCGGGCCCACGCGGTGGCACCGACAGCGCGACGGGATGGCAGGCGCCGAGGACGGCCCGCCACAGGGGCGGGAACTGCACCCCGAACTGCTCCTCGGCCGAGGTCAGCTCGGCCGGCGACAGCCCGGCCTCGACCCGCAGGTCGGAACGGTCGCGGAGCAGCGAGACGATCGTCTCGACGGCCTCCGCACTCGGGCCAGGCGCACTCGGGCCAGGCGCACTCGGGCCAGGCTCACTCGGCGGCTTCGGCAAGGGCTTCGCTCAGCGCTGGGTGGACCAAGAGGCTCTCGACGATGTCGGTGACCTTCAGATTCGCCGTGACCGCCAGGGCGATGACGCTGATCAACTCGGCGGCATGGCGGCCCACGATCGAACCACCGAGAACCACCCCGGTGGCCGGGTCGGAGATGATCTTCACGAACCCGCGCCAGTCGTTGTTGATCAGCGCCTTGGGCGTGGCCGAGAAGGGCACCTTGGTGACCCGGATCTTGCGGCCGGCAGCGAATGCGTCGGCCTCGGCCAGGCCGACGTCGGCGATCTCGGGCTCGGTGAAGATGGCGCTCGCGGCCTTGTCGTAGTCGAGGTGCCGATGTGCCACCTTCTGCAAGCCCATCACGTGCTCGGCGACCTTGCGGCCCTGCATGCTCGCAACGCTCGACAACGGGAGCTTGCCGCTCACGTCGCCGGCCGCGTAGATGTGCCCGACGTTGCTCTGGCAATGGCGGTTGATGGTGATGTAGCCACCGCGGTCGGTGCTCACCCCTGCGGCGTCGAGGCCGAGGCCGTCGATGTTGGGCACGGAGCCGATGGCCAGCACGGCGTGCGTGCTGCGCACGACCCGACCATCATCGCAGCGCACCACCACACCGTCGGCGTCGCGCTCGATCGCGGTTGCCCGGGCCCCCTTCATCAACTGGACCCCACGTTGCAGGAAGTCCTCCTCGAGCACGGACGCGACCTCGGCGTCCTTGCCCGGCAGCACCTGCTGGCGGCTGACGACCAGCGTGACCCGCGACCCGAACGAGCTGAACATGTGCACGAACTCGACGCCCGTGACCCCCGAGCCCACGACGGTGATGCTCTCCGGGAACACCGACGGCGGGTAGCAGTCGCGAGTGGTGAGGATGCGGTCGTGATCGGGCACGCACCACTCGGGGATGCGCGGCCGCGTGCCGGTGGCGACCAGCACGGCATCGGCCTCGAGCACCCGCACACCGTCGGTGGTAGTCACCTCGATGTGGCGCGCGTCGATGAACCGGGCCGAACCGTGGACGAGCTCGACTCCCTGGCTCGTGAGCAGGTTCGTCGTGCTGCGCTGCATGCGCACCTTGATGCTCTCGATCCGCTCGGTGAGCGCCTCGACGTCGACCTCGGCCTCGTTCTCTTCGAGGCCCATGCCACGCATCCGGCGCGACTCGGCCATCGCCCCGCCCGTGGCGATCATGGTCTTCGACGGGATGCAGTCCCACAGGTGGGCCGCACCACCGATCACGTCACGCTCGACGAGGGTGACCTCGGCACCGAGACGGGCTGCATAGGTGGCGGCGGTGTTACCTGCCGGTCCGCCGCCGATGATCACGAAACGGGTCGCCACGGCGCCGAGGCTATCGGTCAGTGCCCTCCGGAGTCGGCGACCCCGTCGACGGTGGCGAAGATGGTGTCGCGCGCCGATGGCCAGGCGGCCTGTGCCGAGGCTCCCACCTCAGCGGGCGGGTTCGGGCAGTACTCGGACGGGTAGGGCCACAGGTCGCGGCGCTCGCCGACGAATTCGAAGTGCATCCCGTCGGCGGTCAGGAAGTTGCCACCCCAGGCGAACCCGTGCTTGCGGAAGATGCGCACCACCCGGCAGTCCATGCCTGGCGGCTCGCGCCCTTGTGCGTTGGCGACGGTGTTCATGTCGAACGCCATCCCCCACGCATGTCGGCTGAGCGACCCGACCACGGCCGACACGCGGCTGTAGCGCGGGTTCCAGCAGCCTCCGTAGGTGTTGGTGTTGCGCAGGTCGATCGCCGAGCTCAGTCCCGAGGCTGCGATCTCGGCCAAAGCAGCCTGCAGATGCGGATGAACCACCCGGTGGCAGCGAGCACGCACGGCGATCGAGTCGAAGAGCTCGCGGTTCGAAGGAAGGCTGGCCGCCACCCAGGCCGGATCGAGGGAGACCGACTGGCTGTTGACGATCCGGAAGTCGAACTCGCCGAGCAGCACCTTGGTGCGCGCGAAGCCCAGCGTGCCGTCCGGGTTCGGCGGGCCCCACGAGGGCGCCACGCGCGCATTCGCGTTGTCGACGAACCCGGCCGATCGGATCGACGACAGGATCGACGCACGGTCGAACGGGCCGTGCAGCAGCACACGGGTCACCGTGGTGACACCCAGCAGATCGGCCTGGCCATCGGTGATCACCAACTCGGCGCCGCCCACCACCGTGTCGGGAGCCACCATGCCGATGATGAACCGGGTGGGTCGACCCGACGACGAGATGAGCTCGACCTCGTCGCCTGCACGCGCACCGCGGAGCGCTGCAGTCGTCGTTCCCATCACGATCGCCCCGGAGCCGAGCACGCTCGCCACATCGGCGCCGAACACGGGTGCGACGACGTTCAGCGGGAACGCGGAGACGGCCATCGGGAACTGCCACCTGCCGGTCGAGCCGCTGGCCTGCTGAACCACCAGCGCACCACGACGAACCGCTGCAAGGCCGTACTGGAAGGAACGGACCCGAGCCGCTGCCACCCCCAACGAGTCGGCGAGGCGTTCGACGTGCTCGATGGTCGAGCTCCTCATCGCCCCGTGCTCGGAGATGCTCACGGCGTCGACCAGCTCGGGCGACGGTGTGCGCATGCCCCGATCAGCCGTCGCCGATGCCCCTGCACCGCCATCGAGCACTCCCTTCGGCCCGAGCCCGGCGTCGACCTGACCGGCGACCGCCACTGCCAGGACCGCGGCTGCCAGCAGAGCAGGTCGGCCGAAACGTCGCACGTCGGCGAGCCTAGTGACGGTAATGCAACGCTCCCGGGGCACCCGACCCGATACCGTCTCGTCCCTGTGAGCGACACGCCCATCGACCCCTCCTCTGCCGCGCCCGACGACGGCGACGTCTCCCTGCACGAGCACGGCAGCGGCCTGCTCGCCGAGAAGGCCAAGCGAGCAGCGAAGATCGAGCGGATCCGCGAGGGAGGCGCCAACCCGTACCCCTACCGGTTCGACCGCACCCACACGCTCGGCGAGATCAGAGCGGCCCACGAGCATCTCGAGCCCGGCACGGAGACCGAGGTACGAGTCGCGGTCGCGGGTCGCATCATGCTGCTGCGCGAGCAGGGCAAGCTGGTGTTCATCACGATGCGCGACCGCAGCGGAGAGATCCAGCTGTTCGTGTCGAAGGGGGTCATCGGCGACGACGGGTTCGCAGCCGTGGGCGACCTCGACCTCGGCGACTGGGTCGGCGTCGAGGGCACGGTCATGACCACCCGCAAGGGAGAGTTGAGCGTGAAGGCCGAGCGCGTCGAGCTGCTGTCGAAGGCGGTGCGCCCGATGCCCGACAAGTGGCACGGCCTCACCGATACCGACACCCGCTTCCGGCAGCGCTATGCCGACCTGATCGTCAATGCCGAGGCGCGACGCACGTTCGAGGTCCGCCACGCAGTCATCGCCAGCTTCCGCCGCACCCTCCACGAGCTCGCCTTCATCGAGGTCGAGACGCCGGTGCTCCACGTCGAGGCCGGCGGCGCCCATGCCAGACCGTTCATCACCCATCACAACACCCTCGACATGACGATGTTCCTGCGCATCGCCCTCGAGCTGCACCTGAAGCGGCTCATCGTGGGTGGCATGGAGCGTGTCTTCGAGATCGGCAGGGTCTTCCGCAACGAAGGCGTCAGCACGCGCCACAACCCTGAGTTCACGATGATGGAGCTCTACCAGGCGTTCGCCGACCACACCGAGATGATCGACATCACCGAGCGGCTGATCACCACCGCGGCGGTCGAGGCAACCGGCTCGTCCGTCGTCACGGTGCACGGGCCCGGTGGGGTGGTCGAGGAGGTCGACCTCGCCGAGCCGTGGCGCAGGGCGCGGATGATCGACCTGGTGCAGGAGGCCACTGGCGTGGAGGTCCACCCTTCGCAACCGGTCGAGCACCTCCGCAAGCTGGCGAGCGAGTACGGCGTGTCGGTCCTGCCGCGCTGGGGTGCCGGCAAGATCATCGAGGAGATCTTCGAGTCGACCGCCGAGCAGTCGCTGATCCGACCCACGTTCGTCACCGGCCATCCGGTCGAGATCTCCCCGCTCGCCCGCACCGATCGCCACGACCCGTACCTCACCGAGCGATTCGAGCTGTTCATCGGCGCACGCGAGTACGCCAACGGCTACAGCGAGCTGAACGACCCGGTCGAACAGCGGGCGCGCTTCGAGGACGAGCAGCGGGCCAAGGAGGCCGGCGACGACGAGGCTGCCGGCATCGACGAGGACTACCTCCGCGCGCTCGAGTACGGCATGCCGCCGACCGGTGGCCTCGGGATCGGCATGGACCGCGTGGCGATGCTCCTGGCGAATGTCACCTCCATCAAGGAGGTCATCCTCTTCCCCACCCTGCGCCACGAAGTGCTCTGACGAAAGGACCCCCCACCATGACTGCAGCCTGGGGCGCCGGACTCGCCACCGTCACCGCGGCGGGCACCGTGCTCGACACCTGGTTCCCACACGTCGGCCTCGGCGAGCTGCCCGACCGACCGTGGCAGGACCTGTTGCCCTCGGTCGACGCCGACCTCGACGTGCGCGGCTACCGGCGTGAGCGGGTGCTGATGACGATCGAGACCGACGACGCACCGACCTCGACGAGCGACGCCTATCTGCGACTGCACCTGCTCTCGAACCGGCTGGTGCTGCCTCGCTCGATCAACCTCGACGGCATCTTCGGCGCACTGCCCAACAACGCGTGGACCGACCACGGACCGGTGCAGCCCGACCAGGTCGACGCGCTGCGCGTGCGCCTGCTGCAACGCGGTGCCCACCTCCAGGTGTACGGCCTCGACAAGTTCCCGCGGATGACCGACTACGTCATCCCGTCGGGCGTGCGCATCGCCGACGCCGACCGGGTGCGCCTCGGCGCCCACCTGGCCCCAGGCACCACGGTGATGCACGAGGGGTTCTGCAACTTCAACGCCGGCACGCTCGGCACCTCGATGGTCGAAGGGCGCATCAGCCAGGGTGTCATCGTCGGCGACGGGAGCGACATCGGCGGTGGGGCCTCGATCATGGGCACCCTCTCGGGCGGCGGCACCGAGCGCGTCACCATCGGCCAGCGTTGCCTGCTCGGCGCCGAGTCGGGCCTCGGCATCAGCCTCGGCGACGACTGCATCGTCGAAGCCGGCCTCTACGTCACCGCCGGCACGCTGGTGCGCCTGCCCGACGGGAGCGTGGTCAAGGCCCGCCAGTTGAGCGGCACCGCGAACGCGCTGTTCCGGCGCAACAGCCAGACCGGCGCTGTCGAGCTCGTCGCCCGCTCAGGTGGCTGGGGCGGCCTCAACGAGGCGCTCCACGCCAACGACTGACGCACCGTCCGGCGTCAGGCGCGTCGATCCGCGGTCGCTCACCGGCCCCGCCTCGACAGGCGGCCGGCCAACGGGACTCGGTAGCCTCGGCACCATGACTGATCTCGGATTCGACGGCAAGGTGGCAATCATCACGGGCGCAGGCGGTGGCCTGGGGCGGCAGCACGCGCTGCTCCTCGCATCGCGAGGTGCCTTGCTGGTGATCAACGATCTGGGCGGCGCCGTCGACGGCACGGGCAGCGACAAGGGCGCTGCAGAGCGGGTGGTCGACGAGATCAAGGCGCTCGGCGGCGAAGCCGTCGCCAACACGTCGAGCGTGGCCACCCCCGAGGGTGGCCGCGAGATCGTGCAGGCCGCCATCGACACCTTCGGCAGGGTCGACATCGTCGTCAACAACGCGGGCATCCTGCGCGACAAGGCCTTCCACAACATGGAGCCGGACCTGATGAACCCGGTGTTCGACGTGCACCTGAAGGGCGCCTTCCACGTCACCCAGCCCGCATGGGTGCACATGCGCGAGCAGGGCTATGGCCGGATCATCTCGACCTCGTCGGCGGCCGGCATCTTCGGCAACTTCGGCCAGACGAACTACGGAGCCGCCAAGATGGGGCTCGTCGGCTTCACCCGCGTGCTCGCGGTGGAGGGCGCCAAGTACAACATCAAGGCCAACGCGATCGCTCCACTGGCGCTCACGCGCATGACCGAGAACCTGATGGGTGGACTGGGCGACCGGCTCGACCCGGGCCTGGTGTCGCCGGTGGTGGCATTCCTCGCCCACGAGGACTGCCCGGTCAGTGGACAGGTGCTCAGTGTGGGCGGCGGACGCGTCGCCCACGTGTTCATCGCCGAGACGCAGGGGTTCACCAAGGACGGCCTCACCCTCGAGGACGTGCGCGACAACTGGTCCACCATCACCGACCAGACCGGCTACGGCGTCCCCGCCAACCTCGGCGAGGAGACGGCCATGTTCTTGAGCGCGTTCCGCTGACACACACTCCGCGTGGCGGAGTCGGCACGTCTCGTATCGACTTCGTCAAGGTCTGCTCAGGATTGGCCGACAAGCCTTGGCCGGCCGATCCGGGCGCCGTACGGTGCCCGTCATGGTGACTGCACGGATCGGGATCGGGGTGTCGATCGAGGACGTGGCGAGGCTGTTCGACCGGCCCCGCCAGGTGACGCTGACGGTGGGCGGGCACAGCCTCGAAGTCATGGCCCAGCACGACGAAGGACGTGTGCTGGCGATCATCGACGACGGCACCACCCCGTCGGGTCGGGCCGCCATCACGCTCGTCGTCGACCGCTCGTCGTGGCGGCTCGAGGGTGCTCTCGATCGCGACCGGGCGACCCGCACTCCCTACCTCACGATCGATCGGGGCTACCGCTTCGAACGACGCACCGAGACGCGCCACAGCGTCCCGCCGGCGATGATCGGCGCCCGCGTCATCGGCGACCAGCGCTGGACACTCGTCACGCCGGTCGACATCTCGCGGTCGGGGATGTCGTTCACCGGCCGCACCTGGGGCCCACGCACCCAGGTCGAAGTCGTGCTCCTCGGCGGCCGGGCCGGCGAGACGACCTACGGCACGGTGGTCCGCGACATCGATGGTGTGTGTGCCGTGCGCTTCGACCAGCTGCTGAGCAACATCCCGGCACAGATCCCCGCCTGACGCGAGTCGATCTCGGCTCAGCTCGACCGGCGACCACTCGGTAGGGTCGCGCCGTGGCTCAACCTTCCGTCGACGAGTTCCAGCTCCACGCCCGTGAGTGGCTGGCCGAGAACCGCCAGCACGCACCGCGCGACTACGGGGCGATCTGCCCTCCCGACCTCGTCGAGCAGGGAGTCGCCTGGCATCGACGCGTCCACGAGGCGGGGTTCGCCGGCATCCACTGGCCCGTCGAGCACGGTGGCCGTGGCCTGACGCCCGAGCACAACTCGGTCTGGATGCTCGAGGCCGCGATCGCCGGAGTGCCACCGGTGTTCAACATGGTGGGCCTGGTGCTCACCGGCGGCGCTGTCCTGCGGTTCGGCACACCCGAGCAGCAGCGCGACCACCTCGCACCCACCCTGCGCGCCGATCGGCTGTGGTGCCAGTTGTTCAGCGAACCCGGTGCCGGCAGCGACCTCGGAGGCCTCAGCACACGCGCGGAGCGTGACGGCGACGACTTCGTGGTGAACGGCCAGAAGGTGTGGTGCAGCGGTGGCCGCTACAGCGACTGGGGCATCCTCATGGCCCGCACCGACCCCGAGGCCCGCAAGCACGAGGGCATCTCGTTCTTCCTGTGCCCAATGGACCTCCCCGGCATCGAGATCCGTCCGCTGCGGCAGATGACCGGTGAAGCCGAGTTCGACGAGGTGTTCTTCACCGACGTCCACCTCCCGGCCGAATACCTGCTCGGCCCGTTGCACGGCGGATGGGGCGTCGGCATGGCGGTGCTCACCAGCGAGCGTGGGCACATCGGCACCAGCGTGATCAGCCTCGAGCGCCGCCTCGAATCGATGTCGAGGCTCGCCGAGGGCCGCGACCTCGGCCCGGCCGAGCGCGAGCGGCTCACCCGGCTGCTCAGCACCGGCACCGCCTACAAGGCCATGGCGCAGCGCCAGGGGCCGATCGCCTCGACAGCAGCATCGCTGATGAAGCTCGGCATCACCGAGATGATGTTCGATGTGTCGATGCTCCGCGGCGACCTCGCCGGTGCCGACGCGATGCTCGAAGGGCCGGACTCATTCGGCATGTTGGCCGCGCCAGGGGGCCGCATCGCCGGCGGCACGAGCCAGGTGCAGCGCAACATCATCGGCGAGCGCCTGCTGGGCTTGCCCCGCGAACCGAAGTAGTACCATCCCGCCCGTCCACGGCGAGGGAGGTTCCAGTGACATTGCACCCTGACGACTCGAGCTTCGAGTCACCCAAGCGTGCCGCTCCGGCGGCCCAGCGCTCGAGCATGAGCCCGGCGATCATCGTGTTCGGCCTGGTGGCCCTCGTCGGCCTGTTCTTCTTCCTCGGCAACGGCGAGACCACCCAGTTCCACTTCCTCTTCTGGGACTGGACCACCACGGTGCGCTGGATGATCCTCGTCTCGATCCTGCTCGGTGTGGTGATCGACCGGTCGTTCACCTTCTGGTGGCGGCGCCGCAAGAAGCGCAGGGCCAAAGAGCGCGAGCTGGCCGAGGGCTGAGCCGGACAGCGGGCGACGGTTCCCGTCGGCCGCATTCGTCACAGCCAGGCTCGAGCCGCGAGGATGGGTTTCATGCGCGTCGTGTCGTCCGGTGGGGTCGAGCTCGCTGTCCACGACCTCGGCGGCGAGGGCCCAGCCCTGCTGGTCAGCCACGCCACGGGCTTCCACGGACGCTGCTACATCCCGCTCGCAGCTGCGCTCGCCGACCGCTACCACGCCGTCGCCTTCGACTACCGCGGCCACGGCGACACGCCCCATCCCGCCGAGGACGTCGACTGGGCGCGCTACGGCGACGATGCCGAGGCGATGGCCGCAGCCCTCGATCCGCCTGTGGTCGCCTTCGGCCATTCGATGGGCGGCGCCTGCCTGCTGATGGCCGCGCACCGCAACCCCGGGCTGTTCCGGGCGCTCGTGGTGTTCGAGCCGATCGTGTTCCCCCCGTCGGGGATCCGGCCGGACGGGACTCCCTCCCCGCTGTCGATGGGCGCTCGTCGCCGACGGGCGAGCTTCCCGAGCTACGAGGCCGCGATCGACAACTACTCGGCGAAGCGCCCGCTCGGCTCGTTCACGCCGGCCGCCCTCGACGCCTACGTCCGGTACGGGTTCCGGCCAGGAGACGACGGCGAGGTGCACCTGAAGTGCCGGCCCGAGATCGAGGCGGCGACGTTCGACACGGGTGGCGGGCACCGGACCTGGGACCACCTCGGCGAGATCAGCACCCCGGTGCTGGTGATCAGCGGCCGCCCCGAGGAGATGCAACCGTCGATGATCGCCCGGCCCGTCGCCGAGATGCTGCCGAACGGGCGGCACCTCGAACGCACCGACCTCGACCACTTCGGGCCGATGACCCATCCCGACCTGGTGGCCGACCTGGTCGCCGCGTTCTTGGCCGAGCACTGAGCGCGAACGGCCCGCAGGTCATCGCCGGACCGCCGCACACCCCCTTCGTAGACTGCTGCCCGTGACCTACCCCGTGCCCACCAGCTTGTCGCCGAGCCGGGTCGAGTCGTTCACCAGCTGCCCCTTGGCCTTCCGGTTCAGCAGCATCGAGCGGATCCCCGAGCCCCCGGCCGTGCACTCCACCAAGGGGTCGTTCGTCCACCGGGTGCTCGAGCTGCTCTTCACCGCTCCCCCTGCTGCCCGGGGGGGCGACGCCGTCGAGGAGTCCTTCCACCGCGCCCGTGTCGAGTACGAGGTACATCCGGACTTCACGCTGCTCGGCCTCGACCCGGCAGCGGGCGAGGCCTTCTTCGCCGACAGCCGCAGCCTCGTCGACAACTACCTGCGCATGGAGGACCCCAGCCAGGTGCGCGACATCGGTCTCGAGATCCGGCTCGAAGCCGCGCTCGGCGACCTCACCGTGCGCGGCATCATCGACCGCCTCGAGATCGACCACCGCGACGAGCTCGTCATCACCGACTACAAGACCGGCCGTCCACCGGGGCGGCAGTTCGAGCAGTCGACGATGGGGGCGGTCCACCTCTACGCGTACATGTGCGAGTCGGTGTTCGGCCGTCGACCTGTCGCCGTCAGGTTGATGTACCTACGCACCGGCGAGGTCATCACCGCCACACCCTCGGCCGAGTCGACGCGCTTCGTCACCACCCGCGCCACGGCGGTCTGGAACGCCGTGGCGCGGGCCTGCACCACGGGCGACTTCCGCCCTCGACCCGGCCCGCTCTGCCGGTCGTGCTCGTTCCAGCGCTGGTGCCCCGAGTTCGGCGGCGACCCCGACCGGGCTGCGGTCGAGGCCCCGGCGGCCTTCGGCCTGGGCGCCCCTCAGTGAGCACCGGCCTCGTTGCACGGGTGGAGGCCTTCGACACCACGGTCGATGCGGCACTCGAGCGGGTGCGCGGGCGGCCCTGGTTCGATCGGCTCTTCCGCGGCGCGAGCACCGTGGGCGACTTCAGCATCATCTGGCACGTCACCGGCGTGCTCGTCGGCGTGGTGCGTGGCGAGCTCGCCGTGGCGCTGTGGTTCAGCGCGCTGATCGGCCTCGAGAGCCTGATCGTCAACCAGGGCGTCAAGCGGCTCTTCCGTCGCACGCGGCCCACCGAGACCGGCGATGCCCGGCTCCAGGTGCGCCGGCCCCGCACGTCGAGCTTCCCCAGTGGGCATGCGTCGGCCGCATGCTTCGCGGCAACCCTGCTCACCGTGTGGGTCGGCTGGGCCTGGGCCCCGCTGTGGTTCGCGATGGCGGCCGTCGTGGCCCTCAGCCGCGCCGTCGTGCGCATCCACCACCCCTCCGATGTGGTCGGCGGCATCGTGGTCGGCTTGCTGCTCGCCCAGCTCGTGCTCGTGGTCGGTCTCGCCGGGCCGCTCGGCTGATCGCCCGGAGTAGCCTCGACCACATGGCCGAGCTACCCGTGTTGGACCGCCGGATGAGCGATGCCGAGAGCCTGATGTGGCGTCTCGACAAGGACCCCTATCTGTCGAGCACGTTCGCCAATGTCACCCTGCTCGACCGCAAGCCCGACGTCGATCGACTGATGCGCCGCCTCGAGCGGGCGACCTTCATGTTCGACCGCCTGCGCCAGCGCGTGCAGTCGGCGCCCGTGAACCTGTCGAACCCGGTGTGGGTCGACGACCCGGACTTCGACCTGCGCTACCACGTCCGGCACATCTCGCTGCCCCGGCCCGGGTCGGTGCGCCAACTGCTCGATTACGCGGCGCTCGTCACGGCCGACCCGTTCGACCGCACCCGGCCGCTGTGGCAGTTCGTCGTGGTCGATGGTCTGCGCGGCGGCAAGTCGGCACTGATCCAGAAGCTGCACCACACGATCGTCGACGGTGAGGGCGGCCTGCAGCTGAGCATGCAGTTCCTCGATCTCGAACGTGACGCGCCCGAGCTCGCCCCGCTCGACCCGTCGGTCACCGAGCGGATCGCGGCGGCCGCCCCCGCGGCCCCTCCGCCGCACGAGGTGCTGCGCGACCTCGTCGCGGGCGGGCTACGCCTTCCGATCGGGCTGCTGCGCCAGGTGCGCGACCTGCTCGCCGATCCGACCGGCATCCCCGACGCCTCGAATGCAGCTGCCGACACCATCCGCGGGGTGATGAGCCAGCTCGGCGACATCGAGCAGGCTCACTCACCGCTGTGGACCGCCCGGTCGCTCCACCGCCGGATCGAGGTGCTGCGCGCCCCGTTCGCCCCGACCCGTGAGGCGGCCAAGCGCCTCGGCGGCACGCTGAACACGGCGTTCCTCACCGCAGCCGCCGAGGCCGCCGGCCGCTACCACCTCGAGCTCGGCCACCCCACCGAGACGCTGCGGGCCAGCATGGCGATCAGCAACCGCACCGAGGCGTCCGGAGCCAACGCGTTCACCCTCGCCCGGATCGCCGTGCCCACGGGCGACATGCCCATCGCCGAACGCTTCCGGCTGATCCAACAGGCCGCTGCCGATGCCAAGGCCTCGTCGACCAACGCCTCGCTCGACACGATCTCGTCGATCGCTGCGGCCCTGCCGACCTCGGTGGTCACCCGGCTGGCCCGCCAGCAGGCCCAGACCGTCGACTTCGCCACCTCGAACGTGAAGGCTGCCCCGTTCCCGCTCTACCTGGCCGGCGCGCAGATCCTCGAGAACTACCCGGTCGGCCCGCTCGGCGGCGTGGCGTTCAACCTCACCCTGCTGTCGTACAACCACAGCCTCGACATGGGCGTCAACATCGACCGGGCCGCAGTCACCGAACCCGAACTGCTGCAACGCTGCCTGGTGCGCGCCTTCCGCGACCTCACCGCCGACTGAGCCGGCAGGCGGTCGACGAAGTGCTCAGTCGCGAGCCGAGGCGGCTGCCGATGCCGTGACGGCAGGAGCCGTCAGCAACGACCGCACGTCGAGCAGCACATCGGTGACCTCGCCGGTCGACACCAGCTCGCGCTGCATCATCTGCGACAGCGCGCGGTCGATCACCGTGAGCGCCTCGGAGATGACAGCGTCGTGGGTGTCGGTCATCGGAACTCCTTCGAGGTCGGGCTTCGGTCGGACGGGTGTGGTCCACCCCGGACCGTACCTGATCCGAAGGGATTGCCAGGATCGTACCGGTGGGGTACCCGCGACCACCTGTGACGCATAGCATCGACTCGTGAACCTCGACGGACGACATGTGGTGGTGACCGGCGCAGCCGGTGGGATCGGTGCAGCACTCGCAGGCGCGTTCCATCGCGCCGGCGCCAAGGTGGTGGCAGCCGACCTCGACGGCGACGGAGCGCGACGCACTGCTGCCGCGCTCGATGCGCAGCGGCCCGGATCTGCGATCGGGGTCGGCGCCGACGTGGGCAGCGAAGCAGGCAACGTCGAGTTGATCGATGCAGCCGAGGACGCATTCGGGCCGATCGACCTGTTCTTCGCCAACGCAGGCATCGGTGGCGGCGCCGATCTCGACACCCCCGAGGAGATGTGGGACCGGGCCTTCGCAGTGAACACCCACGCCCACCGCTGGGCGGCCAAGCACCTCGTCCCGGGCTGGGTCGCACGCGGCGAGGGATACTTCTGCTCGACCGCCTCGGCCGCCGGGTTGCTGAGCCAGATCGGGTCTGCGCCCTATTCGATGACCAAGCACGCCGCCGTGGCCTTCGCCGAGTGGCTGAGCATCACCTACGGCGACCGGGGCGTGCGGGTGAGCTGCCTGTGCCCTCAGGGCGTGAACACCAACATGTTGAACGGCGGCGACTTCACGGGCAACAACCCGGCCACGGACGTGGTCCGCGCGTCCGGACGGGTGCTCGAGCCGGCCGAGGTGGCCGATGTGGTGCTCGCGGCGATCGAGGCCGAGCAGTTCCTGATCCTCCCGCACCCCGAGGTGCTCACCTACCTCCAGCGCAAGACCGGTGACTACGACCGTTGGCTGGGCGGCATGCGCCGGCTCCAGGCTCGGATGGCCGGCGGCTGAGCCGCATGCTCGACACCGCAACGCTTGCGGCGCTCGGCCTGCGGGCCGGCGAGCCCGGGCGCTTCCGTCGCCAAGGTCGGGGCCGCTGGGTGGTGGGCAAGCTCGCGGGTGTGGCTGCCGACGGCAGCATCCTGCTCTACGACCCGGACGGCTCGGCCCGCAACCTACGCCCCGACGCGGTCGAGGTGCGCCGGCCCGGGCCACGCGGCCGGCCGAACTGGCGGCCGGTCAGCGACGTGGCCATCACCTGGGAGCAGCTCGAGCTGTGGTGACCTTCCTGCGCCGGAGCGCCCTGGCGCTCGTCGGCGCTGCCGCGCTGGCAGGCGTGCTCATCGGCGCGGGCCGGGCCGAGCCCACCGACGCGACTGCGAAGAGCTTCGCGATCGAGTCGCTGAGCACCGACGCATTGGTGGCCGCCGACGGCGACATGCAAGTCACCGAGACGGTGCGTTACCGCTTCGACGGCGGGCCGTTCACCGTCGTGATCCGCTCGTTCGAACGCGACCTCGATCGGATCGGCGACATGGCGGCCAGCGATGGCAGCGGGCCGCTGGAGGTGGTGCCACCGAACGAGTCGATCAGCGGTCAGTGGGAGGCGCTGCTGCGCAGCCCGACCTCGGACCGCACGGTCGACATCACCTTCACCTACCGCGTCGACGACGCCGTCACCGTCGGCAGCGACGTCGGCGACCTGAACTGGAAGTTCGTCGGCACCGAGCACCCCGGCATCGGCTCGATGGTCGTGGCCGTCCGGTTCGCAGGCACCGTGCCCCCGGCGACACCGGAGAGCGCCGACTCCGACACCAGCGTGCTGCGCGGGTGGGCGCACGGGCCGACGAACGGCACCGTCACCGTCGACACGAGCCGCGTCGATGCCATGGTCGACAACGTCCCGGCCGGGCAGTTCGTCGAGATCCGTGCCGCAGTGCCGGCCACTGCCTTCACGACTCGCGGCACCGAGGAACTGCTCCCGGGCATCCTCGAGGAGGAGCGGCGCCTGATCGAAGGAATCGACGCGGCCGAGAGCCGACGCAGCCTGGGGTGGATCCTCACCCCGATCGCCGTGCTCGTGGGCGCGCTCGGCACGGGCTGGATCTGGTTCACGGGCGGCCGCGAGCCGAAGAGCCGCGAGGTGCTCGGCGAGTACTGGCGCGAACCGCTCGACGACCCGCCGGCCGTCGCCATCGCCACACTCGCCCGCGGCGGTGTGGCGGTGGGCCCGATGATCGCCGGCACCCTCACCGACCTCGCCCAACGCGGCTTCCTGCGCATCCGCGCCGAGCACGAGCAGCGCTTCGGCCCGGACCGCACCGTGCACCACTTCGAGTGGATGGGCAAGCCCACCGACGACCTCGAGCCGTTCGAGCGCGAACTGCTCGAGATGGTCTTCCGCGGCCGCAACGACGCCGACTCGACCGCGCTCTCCGACTGGGCCCAGGCCAACCAGTCGACAGCCAGGGGGATGATCGACTCGATGACGGCCGACGTGAAGCGCCTGTACGGCGACCGCGGCTACGACGCCACCGGTGGCACGCACTTCGTCCCGCTCGCCCTGCTCTGCGCAGGCGTGGCCGTTGTCTCGCTCGGCGTCGCCCTCGGGCTCGGCAACGGTGTCGGCTGGTTCGGCCTGGGTGCCGCGGTCGGGCTGCTCGGCGTCGGCGCCACCGTGTTGCGCAACCGCTCGCAGGCAGGCGCCGAGGCTGCAGCCAGGGCCGAGGGGCTGAAGAGGTACCTGAAGGACTTCTCGCGTCTGTCCGAGGCGCCGATCGGCCACCTGATCCTGTGGGAACGGTTCCTGGTGTTCGCCGTGGCCTTCGGCGTGTCGGCCGAGCTCGTCCGTGGCCTGGCCGCGAAGCTGCCCCAGGTGATGTCCGACCCCAACTTCGGGCTGTGGTACGTCGGCGCCGCCCATCACTTCGACGGCTTCGACCAGCTCGGGGTGCAGGGTGCCGCCGTGGCCCAGGCGGCAACGCCCAACAGCTCCGGGTCCGGTGGTGGCTTCTCGGGCGGCGGCAGCAGCGGCGGCGGCGGCGGGGGCGGGTTCGGCGCCCGCTGACGCGCCCGCCGCCACCACCATCAGCAGCGCTCGGTGACGGACCGGCGTGCACGGATCGGTACTGTCGGTCGCATGGGAGTTCGCCTCGATCCGTCCGACGAGTACATGCACGAGCTGGGCCCGGAGTCCAACTTCAACGAGAGCATGTACATCAACTGCTTCGACCCCGACCAACAAGTCGGCGGCTGGTTCCGCATGGGCAACCGTGCCAACGAGGGCTACGCCGAGATGACGGTGTGCCTGTACCTGCCACCGGCCGACGGCGCCGAGCGGCGCAGCGTGGCGTTCGTCTACAAGCGCCCGCCGATCACCTCGAACGACGCGCTCGACGCCGGCGGGCTCACCTGGACGATGGTGACCCCCTTCGAAGAGCTGCGCATCGACTACACCGGCAAGGTGGTGCTGCTCGACGAGCCCGAGCAGATGGCCGACCCGAAGAAGGCCTTCACCGAGAACCCGTGGTCGGAGTGCGAGGTGCACATCACCTTCACCGGTCAGGGTCGCCCGAGCATGTTCGGCGGCGAGCCCGACACCCCGCACGAGGCACCCGGCGAGGAGTTCGCCAAGGGCCACTACGAGCAGCTCGTGCAAGCGACTGGCTCCATCCGGGTCGGCGACCGCGAGTGGCAGATCGACGGCCACGGCCTGCGCGACCACTCGTGGGGCCCGCGCTACTGGCAGGCACCGTGGTACTACCGCTGGCTCACCGCCAACGTCGACCGCGACTTCGGCTTCATGGCCAGCCGCGTGGCCAAGAAGGACGGCCCAGGCACCCGCGGTGGGTTCGTGTGGGAGCAGGGCCAGATGCACTACTGCGACGACGTGTCGATCACCACCGAGACGCGCGACGACGAGGCCTATCACGACCGGATCACCGGTGTGTTGCGCTCGTCGCGGTCGGGTCGTGAGTGGACCTTCCGCGGTGAGGTGATGGACCTCATCCCGCTGCGCAACCGTCGCCAGGACCCCGACGGCAACTGGTTGATGACCCGCATCAGCGAGGGCATGACGAAGTGGACGGTCGACTCCGGGCCCTTCGAAGGCAAGGTCGGCTACGGCCTGTCGGAGTACCTCGACCAGATCATCGACGGCCAGCCCGTCGGTCTGGCCGAGTAGGCACTACTTGAGCCGCGGGTAGGCGAGGAACCTCGCTGCCACCTCGGCGTCGCCGACCACGTCGAGGCGCTCGATCGGCACCCGGCGCCACATGGCGAGGAGCAGGTCGCTCGCAGTGCCGCGCAACGCGCAGTCGCCTTTGGCGTGCTCGCGCACCAGCTCGAAGGTGGGCGCACCCGACTCGTCGGTGCCCGGGTAGAAGGTCCACTCCCCCGGCACATCGGTGCAGTGGACGTGCACCGAGCCACCGATCGGGGCGGCGTCCTCGTCGCCCACTCGGGCGAAGTGGGTGAGGAACTCGTCGATGCCGTCGCTCGCCAGCTCGGCGTCGAGCGTGGCGTCGAGCCCCACTGCGGTCTCGGCGTCCCAGCGGTGCACGGCGGTCTCGTGCGCGAGGCGACGGATCACGAACCGCACCGAGTGGTCGTCGGTGAAGGTCCACACTTCCATCGACGGGTCGGCGGCGGCGAGCTCCTCCATCAGCGCGGCGAAGCCCATGCGATACGTCGGCAGCAGCAGCGGTCGGTTCGGCCGCGTGGGGCGCTGGTACTGCTTGGGCCAGGTGGCCTTGTGGTGCACCACGAAGCGGAACAGGTCGTGCACCCAGGTGACGTGCCAGATCAGATCGGAGAGCCAGAACCGCGGGCACGCTGCGATGCGGAGCGAGAGGTCGGCGTCGACGCACGCGGCGGCGAACGCCTCCCCCTCGCGACGGAGTGCGACGAGATGCTCGGGGCTGTCCATCCCCTGATGGTGCCACAGTGGCGATCGATCGCGCATCACGGCCGAGCGTGTCGAATCACCCACTCACCGCGGTCGCCCACCACGGTACGTCGATATGAACATGGCCTGAACGGCACATGTCGCCGCAGGCGTAAGTGAACACTTGGAACGCGTGTACCGTGCACGATCGTGGGGCACAGCGAGATCGCCGAGCGGGTCATCGGCGCGATGGTCCAGGCATCGTCGCCAGCAGTGTCGCCGGACGGGGCGCTCGTCGCCTTCGTGGTGTCGCGGCCCGACATCGAGCACAACCGGGGCAGTTCACAGATCTGGCTGGCGGCCGCCGACGGCTCGAGCGCACCGCACCCGATCACGGTCGGCGAACGGGACGGTCAACCGGTCTGGAGCCCCGACGGGTCGAGCCTGGCGTTCACCTCGGCGCGTGCCGACGACAAAGAGCGCACCACCCTGCACGTGATGCCGATCTCGGTGCCGGGCGAGGCACGCACCGTGGCATCGATGCCCGACGGCATCTCGGGCCTTCGGTACAGCCCCGACGGCACCCGGCTCGCCTTCACCAGCCGCACGCGGCACGAGCGGTACAGCGCGAAGGACGAGAGCTGGCAGTCGCCACGACGGATCGACCGCTTCTTCGCACGGCTCGACAACGAGGGCTGGATCGCCGATCGGCCGAGCCACCTCTACGTCGTGCGCGCCGATGGGTCCGAGGAACCTCGCAACCTCACCCCTGGCGAGTTCCAGCACTACGACCTCGACTGGGCCCCCGACTCGCAGTCGCTCGTCGTGACGGCCGAACGCCACGACACCTGGGACACCGACCTCGCCACCGACGTGTACCGCGTCGGCCTCGACGGCGCGATCACTGCGCTCACGGCACAGACCGGCTCGTACGGCCAGCCCTCGGTCTCACCCGACGGCTCACTCGTCGCGTTCATCGGCTTCGACGACCCGAGCACCTCGCAGCGCAACGAGCACATCGCTGTGATGCCCATCGCAGGTGGCCCGCATCGCTGGATCTCGCACGGCCTCGACCGCACCTTCCAGACCACGGCGGGTAGCGACGCACCCATCTGGGAGTCGAGCACCACCCTGCTCGCCACCGCAGAGGACGCAGGTGAGACGCATCTCTGGCGGGTCCACCTCGACGGACGGGCTCCCGAACGCCTCACCGACGGCCCGATCACCGTCAAGGGCGTCGACGCAGTCGGTGCCACCGTGGCCCTCGCCGTCGGCCGGGTCGACGCAGTCACCGACATCATGGTGCTGCGCGACGGCGCGCTCGCTGCACTCACCGACTTCGGGGCCCGCTTCCGAGCAGCCGTCGCGCCGCGCACCTGGGAGCGCCTGCGGGTGCCCACCACCGACGGCACCTCGCACGTCGACGCCTGGGTGATGGCGCCTCGCGGGTTCGACCCGGAGCAGCGCTACCCGGTGCTGCTGAACGTCCACGGCGGACCCCACACCCAGTACGGCGAGACGATGTTCGACGAGGCCCAGATGCAGGCAGCTGCGGGTTTCGTCGTCGTGATGTGCAACCCACGTGGGTCGTCGGGCCGCGAAGAGTCGTGGGGGCAGGCCATCCTCGGGCCGAAGCACCCCGTCGTCCCCGGCGCCGGGTGGGGCACGGTCGATGTCGACGATGTCCTGGCCGTGCTCGACCACGTGCTCGCCACCAAGGCGTGGTGCGACCCCAGCCGTGTCGGCATGCTCGGTGGCAGCTACGGCGGGTTCATGGCGACGTGGCTGGCGGCCCGTCACGGCGAGCGCTTCCGGGCGATCTGCAGCGAGCGCGCCGTCAACAACATGATCAGCGAGGAGTGGTCGAGCGACCTCGGGACGATCTTCCGCACCGAGGTCGGCCCGAACCACCTCGACGACCCCGAGGCGTACCTGAGCTTCTCGCCCGTGCGCTGGGCAGACGACATCGACGTGCCGATGCTGCTCATCCACAGCGAGAACGACCTGCGCTGCCCGATCAACCAGGCCGAAGAACTGTTCGTGGCACTGCGCCTGCGCGGCAAAGAGGTGGTCTTCTACCGCTTCCCCGGCGAAGGCCACGAGCTGAGCCGCACCGGCTCGCCGATCCACCGCGTGCAGCGCGCCGAGATCATCCTCGACTGGTTCGCCGAGAAGCTCGCCCCGCAGAGCTGAGCGGTCCCGACGACGCGGATCAGGACGCGGCGAGCCAGTCGTCGATCAAGCGGCGGGCGATCGAGATCCGCGGCGGGATCGACGGCAGCTCGTCGCGCCGGAACCACTGCGCGTCGACGATCTCCGTGGGGTCGATCTCGATGTCGCCCGACACCCACTCGGCGCGGAACCCGATCATCAGGCTGTGCGGGAACGGCCACGGCTGGCTGGCCTGGTAGCGCACGTCGCCCACCTCGACGCCGACCTCCTCGCGCACCTCGCGCACCACGGCCTGCTCGAGCGATTCGCCCGGTTCGACGAAGCCGGCGAGGCAGCTGTACATCGGCGCCCGGAACTGCACACCGCGAGCCAGGAGCGCCTCGTCACCGCGGGTGACGAGGGTGATCATCGCCGGAGCGAGGCGCGGGTAGGCGACCAGGCTGCAGGCCGGGCAACGCATCGAACGGTCGGCCGTCGACGGCTCGGTCGGTGTGCCACACCGACCGCAGAAGCGATGGGTCCGGGCCCACTCGGCGATCTGCACCGCTCGGCCGGCGATCGCCCACTCCACCTCGCTCGAACGCGCGTAGTACGAGTAGAGGTCGAGCGCCGCACCGTACGACGGGTCCTCGCCGCGAGGCACGTCGACGGCCCACACCGCCTCGACCCCGTGCGCACCGAGGAAGTGGACACCCGCACCCTCGATCTCGATGCGGTCGCTCACGAACACCGACGTGCCAATGACGTGGACGTAGCGGTGGCTGCTGAGCTCGCTGGACGGCTGGTGAGCAGGACTGAAGTTCGTCACAACCCCCACCATAGGATCAGCCCATGACCAACATCGTGATCGTCGACGCAGTCCGCACGCCCATCGGCAAGCGTGGTGGCGGCCTGTCCACCCTCCATCCCGCCGAGGTGCTCGGCACCGTGCAGAAGGCCATCATCGACCGCTCCGGCATCGACCCCGCAGCGGTCGGCCAGGTGGTCGGCGGATGTGTCAGCCAGGTCGGCGAGCAGGCCTTCAACCTCACCCGCACCGCGTGGCTGGCCGCAGGGCTGCCGCTCAGTGTCGCTGCCACCACGGTCGACACCCAGTGCGGCAGCAGCCAGCAGGCCACCAACCTCGCCACCGCCCTCGTGGGCAGCGGCGTGGTCGACATCGCCATCGCCTGCGGTGTGGAAGTGATGAGCCGCATCCCCATCGGTAGCAACGGCAACAAGAACCTCGGCCTCGGCGTGCCCATCCCCCGCACCTACTTCGACCAGTACGAGATGACCAGCCAGTTCGAGGGCGCCGAGCGCATCGCCGACCACTGGGGCATCACCCGCGACGACACCGATGCGTTCGGTTTCTCCAGCCAGCAGCGAGCCGCACAGGCGTGGGCCGAGGGTCGCTTCGACGGCCAGTACGTGACGGTGGAGTCCCCCGAGGTCGACGCCGAGGGCAAGCCCACCGGTGCGACCCGCACGATCAGCCGCGACGAGGGCCTGCGCGAGACCACGATGGAGAAGTTGGCGACGCTGAAGCCCGTCGCCCGCGAGAACGGCGTGCACACCGCCGGCAACTCGAGCCAGATCAGCGACGGCGCCGCCGCAGTGCTGATGATGACCGAGGAGCGCGCCGCCGAGCTCGGCCTGCGCCCGCGGGCGCGCATCGTCGACACCTGCCTCGTCGGCGTCGACCCGGTGTTCATGCTCACCGGCCCGATCGACGCCACCCAGAAGATGCTCGCCCGCACGGGGCTGTCGATCGACGACATCGACGTGTTCGAGATCAACGAGGCGTTCGCCTCGGTGGTGCTGGCCTGGCAGAAGGAAGTCGGCGCCGACCCGGCCAAGACCAACCCCAACGGCGGCGCCATCGCCCTCGGCCACCCGCTCGGCGGCACGGGCGCCTTCCTCATGACCAAGGCGCTCTACGAGCTCGAGCGCAGCGGCGGCCGCTACGGCCTGGTGTCGATGTGCTGCGGCGGCGGCCTCGGCACCGGCACGATCATCGAGCGCCTCTGAGCGAACGCACGCTCAGCGTGCCCGACCGACACATGACGACGCACCCCGGTGGTAGACACACCGGGGTGCGTCGCGTCTGGATCCTCTTCGCCCTCGGCCTCGGCGCCGTCGCCTGCACCGACGAACCCGCGCAACCCATCGGCCCGGTCGAGGCCAACGCAGCGATCGTCTTCGTCATCGACGGCGACACGGTCATCGCCACGTTCGAGGGCCGCGAGGAGACCGTTCGCCTGATCGGCATCGACACCCCCGAGACCAAGAAGCAGAACGCGCCGATCGAGTGCTACGGCCCCGAGGCATCGGCCTACACCTCGTCGTTGTTGCCGAAGGGCACTCCCGTGCGCATCGAGCGCGATGTCGAGGCCCGCGACGATTACGGCCGACTGCTCGGCTACGTGTACCGCGCCCAGGACGGGCTGTTCGTCAACCTCGACCTCGTGGCCCAGGGCTACGCCGAGGTGCTGAGCATCCGGCCGAACACCACCTACCGCGACGACTTCGTCGAGGCCGCCCGGGCGGCCGAGCGCGCCAACCTCGGCCTGTGGGGCGCCTGCCCGGGATAACGTGACGCCGATGACGTCGCTCGTGGAACGACTCGGTCACCCAGCAGGCAGCCGCGCATTGATCATCTCGTGCGACGACCTCGGGTCGTGCCACGCAGCCAACCTCGGTGTCTACACGGCGCTCCACGATGGCGTGGCCACCTGCACCTCGCTGATGGTTCCCGCGCCGTGGGCCCGCCATGCGGTCGACGGTGCTCGTCCCGGCGACGACATCGGCGTGCACCTCACGCTCAACTGCGAGCACGACCACTACCGCTTCGGGCCGATCACCCACGCCCCATCGCTGCTCTCCGGTGAGGGCGGCTTCCCGCGGAACCTCGACGACCTGTGGGAGCACGCCGATCCCGCCGAGGTCCTCCGCGAGTGCCGCGCCCAGGTGGAGCGAGCCATGGCCTGGGGGCTCGACGTCACCCACCTCGCCCCACACCTCAGCGCCATCACCCTGCGGCCGGAGTTCTTCGACATCTACCTCGAGCTGGCGGTCGAGTACCGGTTACCCATCCGGTTGCCGTCGACGATCAGCACCGAACAGGCCGGGTTCCCGTTCCGCCAGCTCGCCCACGATGAAGGTGTGCTGTTCCCCGACCACTTCGATCACGACTGGCGTCCACGCAGCCGCGATCGCGTCCTGCAGGCACTGGCCACGCTGCAACCCGGGGTCACCGAGGTGCACGTGCAGCCGGCGGCCGACACACCCGAGGTGCGAGCACTCACCCCACACGCACAGGACTGGATCGACGACCTCGCCCTGGTGACCGCCGACGTCGAGTTGCGCGAGGCGATCGAGCGCAGCGGGGCAGTGCTGATCGGCTACCGCGAGCTCAGGGACGCGATGCGAGCCGGCTGATCGCTGCGGCTGCTGCGCCACTGCGCAGCACCTCGAACAGCGCACCCGTGGGGCCCGATGCCTTGAGCTTGCCCTGCATGAACGCGACCGACGGATCGAGCGCCGCGTCGCCGGCAGCAATGGTGACGACCACCTCGGCATCGTCGGGGCCCTCGACCGCCTCGTCCTGCTTACCGAAGACCACGCGGTACTGGACCGCCGCCGACGCGGTCATCGCTGCGCGCCGTTTGTCTGCGCCACG
Organism: Ilumatobacteraceae bacterium; assembly: GCA_040398525.1. Classification (GTDB taxonomy): domain Bacteria; phylum Actinomycetota; class Acidimicrobiia; order Acidimicrobiales; family Ilumatobacteraceae; genus VFMC01. The sequence continues at coordinate 57,367 of JBBATY010000003.1, forward strand.
TCCCACGAGGCACCGGGGACCCCGACGAACAGATCGGCCTCGACCGCCCCGTCGGGCGGCATTCCCACCAGCGATCGGGCCAGGATCCAGTCCTCGTAGGGATAGACCTCGGCGAGCTCGTGGTCGTCGAGGCCGAACCACCACGCCTCGGTGGGGTCGACCTGGGTGGCGTGCGCCTTGAGCGCCCCGGTGCGCGCCCAGAGGTAGGTGCCGACGTCGACCTTGGTGGTGATCCGGTGGTCGGCGCCGGGGCGGTCGAGCCACGCCTGGTCGAACGGCGACTCGCCGCGCAGGCGCAGCATCCCCTCGTGCACCGCCATCAGGCGAGCTTTCGACCACGACGAGTAGTAGAGCTTGAGCGGCTGCCAGGCCGCGCCGAGCTCGGGGCGCCACGAGGGATCGGCGGCACGGTCCCAGGCCGCCACGGTGACCTCGTGGACCTTGAGGTGGTCCGGGTGCGGGTAGCCCTTCTGGTCGTCGCCATAGGTGATCACGACCTGCGGACGCTCACGGCGGATGACGGCGACCAGACGCGCCGCGGCCTCGTCGAGCGGCGCCTGGTGGAAGCAGTCGGGATGGTCGTTGGCCGGCGAATCGGGCATCCCCGAGTCGCGGTAGCCGAGCATCTCGACATGGTGGAAGCCGATGATCTCGGCCGAACGCTCCAGTTCGAGCGGGCGCAGCCGGGCCAACACGTCCTTGTCCTGCTCGGGCGTGAGGCCGTGGAACGGCTGACCGGGCTCGCGCAGGTGCGGGTTCTGCAGGTCGCCCTCCTCGCCCCCGGTGCAGCACACGAGCACGGTGCGCACTCCGAGTGCTGCGTACATGGCCAGCGTCGGCGCACCCTTCGAGGCCTCGTCGTCGGGGTGAGCATGCACGGTGAGCAGGCACAGCGGTGACGTCACGTCGAGCACGCTACCGAGTCGGCGCCCGAGCGCCGCACCCCGGGCCCGACGCACCCGTAGTATCGGCCCGTGCTCGTGCGCCGCCATCGTCTCCCGATCGTCATCGCCGCAGTCGCGGTCGTCCTCGCCGCATGCAACGACGACGGTCGCGAGCTGCGTCCGTCCCGGCCCGACCAGAACGACAGCGTGTCGACCTCGGTGGCCACCACACTCTCCGTCGATGACGGCGGCATTCCGCTCACCCTCCCGCCGACGATGCCTCCGACCACGGCCGCCGAGCTCGTCGAGCTGGCGATGACCGCGCCGTGGGAAGAAGGTGGGACGATCGACGCCTACTACACGTGCGACGGGGCCGGAGTGTCGCCTGCGCTGGTCTGGACCCCCGCACCAGCCGGAACCCAGGAGATCGCGGTCACGCTCGTCGACGAGACCACCGGTGCCCTGCACTGGGCGATGGCAGGAATCGATCCCCTCGCCACCAGCCTGCTCGAATCCGAGGTGCCCGAGTTCGCCACATTGGGCGTCAACAGCATGGGCCAGACGGCCTATTTCGGGCCCTGCCCACCGACCGGCGAGACGCACGTCTATCGGGTCTCTGTGCATGCATTAGCCCAGCGTATGGAGCTTGGAGACGGCGCCGACGGGGCAGTGATGCTGGCCGCGATCGAAGGTTCTGCCTTCCTGACAGCGAGCGTCTCGGGGTCGTATAGTCGTCCCTGAGCGCGTGGCGGCGCACTCGAAGCGTGCAGATCTGACCAGACGGGAGTCATCATCGACCAGTCGCTTGCTTCGGTGCCGGTCGCAGTGTTCCAGACCGACCTCGATGGCCACCTGACGGCGGCCAACGCAGCGTTTCGCGCGCTCGCACTCGGCGGCGAGGCCCCGGGACCACGCACGGCTCCCTGGTCGAACGCCCACCCGTCGGATCGGGCCAGCGCCGAGGTCACCTGGCGCGCGGCGCTCGAGCAGCACGGTGTACTGAACCTGTCGTTCCGGGTCTGGCATCGCGATGGTCGACTCCGCTGGGTCCGCCTCTCGGCGAGCCCGCAGCGCGACTCGTCGAACCGGGTCGTGGGCTATGCCGGCGTGGCGCTCGACGACACCGACGCCATTGCCGACCAGTCACTGCTGTCGCGGCTGCTGGGCGTGATCGACCCGTCGTCGGACGCCATCCTCGTCCTCGACCGCAACGGCGCCCCGGTCTACACCAACGCCGCCGCCCGAGAGCTGTTCGGCGTCGACGACCAGGTCGACCTGGTCCGCGACCCGACCGTGCGTGCCCTGCTGCAGACGATCCGCGACCAGATCCCCCGCGACCTGCTGACCTCCTCGACCTCGGTGCAGTGGTCGGCGGAGACGGTCTTCCGCGGGCCGGACTCGATCGAGCGGCTGCTCGACGTCGACATCGTCATCCACCGCGACGAGCAGGGTGTCATCGAGTACTGGGGCGCCGTCATCCGCGACGTCACCGACCGCAACCGCATCCAGGCCGAGCTGCTCCACCAGGCCACCCACGACGGCCTGACCGGCCTGCCCAACCGGGTGATGCTGCTGCGCAACACTGCCGATGCGCTCGAGCGCATCCGCGGCACGCGCAGCCAGGTCGCCCTGCTCTTCCTCGACGTCGACAAGCTGAAAGACGTCAACGACAACGCCGGCCACGATGTGGGCGATGCCTTGCTCGCCCAGGTGGCGCAGCGCATCGTTCACGCCACCCGGCCCTCCGACGTCGTGGCCCGCATCGGCGGCGACGAGTTCGTCGTGCTGTGCCGTGGCGCCATCGAGGAGAACGACGCGCTCGACCTCGCCGAGCGGATCCGCCTGTCCCTGACGGGCCGGTTGATGGTCCGTGGGTTCGAAGTCGACCTCACCGTCAGCGTCGGGCTGGCACTGGCCTCGGCCGAGCTGCTCGAGGGGCACTCGGCGAGCGATGCTGCGCTGAACCTGCTGAACCACGCCGATGCGGCGATGTACACCGCAAAGCGCCGCGGGCGCTCACGCGTCGAGATGTACACCGAGGCGATGCGCGCTCAGACGAGCGAACAGCGCCAGCTCGCCGGCGAGCTCGAGCGGGCCCTCGCCAACAACGAGCTGGTGCTCGCCTACCAGCCGATCATCTCCACCCATACGGGCAGGGCGGTCGGCGCCGAGGCGCTGCTGCGCTGGAACCATCCGACACGTGGGCGGCTGATGCCCGCCCAGTTCCTCGACCTCGCCGAGGAGTCCGGCGCGATCGTGCCGATCGGCGAGTGGGTGCTGAGCCAGGCGTGCCGCGACACCACCGCCTGGATGGCTGCAGGCCTGGTCGATCGCACGTTCAGCGTGCACATCAACGTGTCCGGACGCCAGTTGCAGGAAGACACCTTCGTCGAGCGCGTGCTGTCGATCCTGCGTTCGATGGACCTGGCCCCCGCACAGCTCACCCTCGACCTCGACGAGGCGACGATCCACGACACCCAGGGTGGCGGCATCCGCGCCGTGCAGGCGCTACGACGCTTCGGGGTGCAGCTCGCACTCGACGACTTCGGGGTCGGCGTGTCGTCGCTCACCGCCCTGCGTCAATGCGGTGCCAACGTGCTGAAGCTCGACGGCACCGTGGCCCGCAACCTGGGTGCCACTGGCGACGACGACCCGATCGTGCGGGCGATCATCCAACTCGCGCATGCCCTCGAGATGCAGGTGGTCGCCGAGTGGGTCACCTCCGCCGACCAGCTCCACCGGCTGCGCGTGCTCGGATGCGACATGGTCCAGGGGTACCTGCTCGGCGAGCCCACCGGCGCCGAGTCGTTCGCAGCGCGCGGCTCGTCGAGCCGCCCGGCCGCCGACCTCACGCGTTGAGCGACAGCCCCTCGAGCAGGTCGCCGAACTTCTCGACCGCGGCACTGCGCCGAGTGGGCAGGTGCTCGAGCGGCGGATCGCTCGCCCGGTAGCGCTTCAGGATTTGGCGGGCCACGGTGACCTTGTGCACCTCGTCAGGCCCGTCATAGATGCGTGCGGCCCGGGCGGCGCGATACATCGACTCGAGCGGCAGGTCGGTGGTGTAGCCGAGCGATCCATGGATCTGGATCGCCCGGTCGATGACGTTGTACAGCACCTTGGCGCCCCAGAACTTGATGACCCCGATCTCCACCCGTGCGTCGCTGTAGTGGCGACCCGCGGCGTGGAGCTGGTCCATCTTCCACGCGGCCTGCAGGGTGAGCAGCCGCGCCGCCTGCATCTCGGCGTAGCTCTCGGCGATCCAGTCCTGCACCATCTGCTTCTCGGCGAGCAGCGAGCCATGGGTGTAGCGAGTGAGCGCCCGCTCGCACAGCATGTCGAAGGCCCGCTGGCTCTGGCCCAGCCAGCGCATCGCGTGGTGGATACGGCCGGGGCCGAGCCGCTTCTGGGCGAGTGCGAACCCCTGGCCGAGGCCCTCCTCGCCGCCGACGATGTTCTCGTACGGTACGCGGACGTTGTCGTACCTGATCTCCGCGTGCCCACCGGGCTCGCCGGTGCGATGGTCGGGCTCGCCCATGGTGGGCACGTCGCGCAGGATGTTGACCCCGGGGGTCGAGGTCGGGACGATGACCATCGAGTAGTTGCGGTACGGGGTCTCGTAGTCACCCGTCTTCACCATCACGATCAGGAAGTCGGCGATCGACGCGTTCGACGAGAACCACTTGTGCCCGTTGATCACCCATTCGTCGCCATCGCGCGTGGCCGTCGTGGAGAGCAGCGTCGGGTCGGCGCCCGCACCGGGCTCGGTCATCGAGAAGCAACTGCGCAGCTTGCCGTCGAGCAACGGCTGCATCCACTGCTCGCGCTGGGCGGAAGTGCCGCCGACCGCGAGCAGCTCGGCATTGCCGCTGTCGGGTGCGTTGTTACCGAAGATCGACGGGGCATAGCCGCACTGGCCGAGGATCTCGTGCATCAGGCCGAGCTTCACCTGGCCGAAGCCGAGCCCACCCATGTCAGGCGGCAGGTGCGCAGCCCACAGGCCCTGGCGCTTGACCTCCTCCTTCAGCGGCGCGGTGATCTCGAGGAAGCGGCGCCGGCCCTCGGGGGTGCGCCACACGTCGGCGAGCGTCTCGAGCGGGATGATCTCCTCGCGCACGAACGTGCGCATCCAGTCGAGCTTCTCCTGGAACTCGGGCTCGGTCGCGAAATCCCATGCCATGTCGTCCAACTCCCCTGGTCGGTCGTGCGGTGAGCGATGAGGCTCGTAGCCAGCCTCACTCGTCACCGAGTACGGACCGGACTGTAGTGGGGGCACACCCGCTGCCGGGATGTCGGCGACGACTGCACATCTGCCGGGGGGACGTGCCAACATCGACAGCGACCCACCTGTCCTGCGGGTGACGCCGAGCCGATGGACCCGACCACCACCCCTCTCGACATCCAGATCGACCGTGAGCGCGCGGTCACCGTGGTGTTCGAAGACGGGGTGGAGTGCATCTTCCCCGTCGACGCGATGCGTGCCGTGTGCCCGTGCGCCACCTGCCGGGGCATGCGCGAGCGCGGCGACCAGGCGTGGCCTCGCCCGGGTGCCGGCACCACGATCGCCGTACGCCACGCCGAGTTGAA
>JBBATY010000003.1:62934-105376 GCA_040398525.1 Ilumatobacteraceae bacterium
TGCGGCGAGTGCCTGGTGCAGGCTGCGGTCGGATCGCACTGTGTCGACTGCGCCAAGGCCTCCCGGCCAGCGACCAGCTTCAGAGCCAAGTCGTGGAACGCGCGCCAGCTCACCTTGGTCGCCAACGTGCTCATCGCCGTCAACGTCGCCGTGTTCGCGCTGGTCACTGTGGCCGACCCGACGTCGCTCACCGGCCGCGGCGGCATCAGCAAGCTGCAGTACGAGCTCGGCCTGAACAAACTGCTGCTCGCCCAGACCGACGAGTGGTACCGGCTGGTCACGAGCGGGTTCCTGCACTTCGGTGTGCTGCACATCGCGTTCAACATGCTGCTGCTCTACCAACTCGGCCAACTGCTCGAGCGATCGCTCGGCAGGCTGCGCTTCGGCCTGCTCTACGGCGCCAGCCTGCTCGCCGGTTCGTTCGGTGTGCTGCTGCTGACGGGCAACCGTCTTGCGATCACGGGCGGCGCATCCGGCGCAGTGTTCGGGTTGATGGCGGCGGCAGCGATCGGCCTGCACCGCCAGGGCGTGAACATCTTCAGCACGGGCCTCGGCACCACGTTGGTGCTCAACTTGGTGCTCACCTTCGCCGTCCCCGGCATCTCGATCGGCGGCCATCTCGGTGGCGCGATCGGCGGTGCGATCTGCGGGTGGTTCATGCTCGCCCCACGCTGGAAGCCCACCCCCCGCAAGGTCGCCCTCGTCGTGCCGATCGTCGTGGCGGTGGTGTCGGTGATCGGCAGCGTCATCGTCGTCTCCCTGGTCTGACAGCGGCCGTCAGCCCGCCGAGCCGTCAGCCGACGGTGACGTCGACCCGGGTGTCGTTGAAGCAGGCGCCACCAGCGAGTGGGTCCGATGTCGGGCTGGTGAGCAGGTTCACACCGCGACGACCATCGTGGTCGCGCAGCCAGATTCCCTTGGCCATCACGGCGACCCCCGGCCGCACATCGGTCGACACCACCAACCGGACCCGCACCTCGCCACGCTCGTTGTGCACGCGCACCATCGAGCCGTCGTCGAGGCCCCGCGCGGACGCGTCGTCGGGATGCATCGCCACGGTCGGCTCGAGGCCCTGGAACTCACCGAACATCGAGTTGACCATCTTCGAGGTCGCCGGGCTGATGAGCGTCAGCGGGAACGCCGACTCGACAGGGTGGTAGTCGGGCGCGCCGACCACCGGGTCGACCAGTCGTGCCCGACCGCCGGAGGGCAGTGCGTCGACGAACTGCAGCGCCGAGTTGTCGACGGCTCGGGGCCCTGCGCCGTCGGGTGAGGTCGCCACCAACCCAGCGACCCCGGACGGCATGGCGGCCACCGCGTCGATCCCCAGCCGGTCGGCCAACGCCCGACCGAGCTCGTCGTTCGAGCGGCTGTCGCCCACCCGGTCGATGACGGCCCGCACCGGGACCACCACCGTGGCGCCGTAGCTGGTGACGATGTCGTCGATTTCGAACGAGGTGGTGGCCGGCAGGACGAGGTCGGCGTAGCGAGCCGTGTCGGTGACGACCTGGTCGTGCACCACCGTGAACACCTCCGGGCGCGAGAAGGCCTCGATCACAGCGCCTTGGTCGGGGCACATCAGCACGGGGTTGGCCCCCTGCACCAACACGACCCGGCACGGCACGTCGCTCCCAGGGGCGAGCCAGGCACCGACCTCGTGCAGCCTGACGCGACGACGCTCGGCGTGGTCGGAGGTCGGCCAGCGTCGCTCGGGTTGGACGTCGTCGACCCGGGTGGAACCGATGATGCCGTCACCGCGCAGACCGAACCGGCCGAGCAGCACGGGCAGGGCGAGGATGGCCCGACACGCCGCACCACCGTTCGAGTTGCGCTCCTGACCCCAGCCGATGCGCAGCATCGCCGGCGCGGCAGTGGCCCACCAGTCGGCCAGGGTGACGATGTCGTCGATCGCCAGCCCGCACACCTCGGCCGCCCGGTCGAGCGTCCACGGCCTGGCGGCGGCGAGCAACCCGTCGAGGCCGTCGGCCCAGCGGTCGATGAAGCCCCGATCGATCCGACCCGTTCGCTCCCAGTGCGCCGCCACGGCGAGCGCGAGCACGACGTCGGTGCCGGGCTGCACGGCCAGGTGGAGGTCGCTACGGGCCGCCATCGCCGTACGTCGCGGGTCGATCACCACGAGGCGCGCCCCACGATCGGTCGCCTGCCGGACGAGCGGTGGGAAATGGGTGTTCGACACCGTCGGGTTGGCACCCCAGATCACGACGAGGTCGGCGTGCACGACATCGGCCGGGTCGGCCGAAGGCATGTCGCCGAACACGCTCGTCCAGGCCGCGTCGGCGGTGGCGGCGCAGATCGTCGGCTCGACGTAGGTGGCACCGAGCGCCCCGAGCAGCGCGTCGGTGGCACTCGCCCGCTCGATCACCGGCGCTGAGGAGTTGTAAGTGAAGCCCACCAGGGCTTCGGGGCCGTGCGCAGCGATGGCTGCGCGGATCTGCTCGGCAAGCAGATCCAGCGCCGCGTCCCAGGTGATCGGCTCGAACTCGCCGGCGCCCTTCGCCCCGATGCGCCGCAGCGGGGTGAGCACTCGATCGGGCGAGTAGACCCGCTCCGCGGAGCGCTTCACCTTGGCACAGATCCATCCCTGGGTGAGCGGGTTACCGGCGCCTGCATCGACGTCGACGATCCGTCCGTCGGTCACCGTCACTGCCAGGGTGCAGGCGTCGGGGCAGTCGAGTGAGCACGCCGTCGTGAGCACCTCGGTCGACATGGCCATGCGCGCTGTCTAGCCGACGAGCGGCGACGGGGCAACCACCGGGCCCCACAGCATCTCGCGCAGCCCGCTCGCCCGCAGCGTGCGGCGAGCGACCACCTCGTCGAGGGCCTCGGCTGCGCCGACCACGCTGACCCGGTGTCGGGCACGCGTGACTGCGGTGTAGAGCAACTCGCGCGAGGCGAGCCGCGACCCCACCGGTGGCAGGACCACCACCACCTCGTCGAACTCGGACCCCTGGCTCTTGTGGATGGTGGTGGCATGCACCGTCTCGACCGACTCGAGCCGCGACGGAGCCACGAGCCGCGGCCCGTCGACCGACGGGAAGGCCACCATCATCCGGCCATCGGCCAGAACGACCACCCCGACGTCGCCGTTGAACAGCCCGAGCCGGTAGTCGTTGGCGGTCACCATCACCGGGCGGCCCGGGTACCAGCCCGACGCTGGGCGGCCCGCCGCGGCGAGCCACGACTCGATCCGCTCGTTCCACCCGGCAACACCCATCGACCCGAGGCGGTGGGCGCACAGCACACGGATCCGGTCGATCCCGTCGAGTGCCTCGGCGACCGCACCGCGGGCCGCCTGGGCAGCGACGTCGACGACCACGGGCTCGACCCGGGCCCGCACCACAGCGATCGCCTGGTCGGTGTCGGCATACCAGTCGAGCGCAGCATCGGGTGACGCCGTCGAGTGGGCCGACGACGCCTCGAGCACCGCCCGGGCCGCCGCAGCATCGCCGCTGCCGATCGCCCGGGCGAAGCGATCGATCGCCGAACCGGGTGGGAAGCGACGGCTGTGGGTGAGCACCGAGATGCAACCTGCGAGCGCTTGCCGACGAGGAGGCGGCGACTGGCCCGGGGTATCGCCCACGATGGGCCCGACGATGTCGGCGAGCACCGAGCCGGCGTCGACGCTGGCCAACTGCCCCGGATCGCCGACGACGACCAGCCGTGCCTGCGGAGCCAGCGCGCCGACGAGCTTGGCCATCAACGGCAGCGAGACCATCGACGCTTCGTCGACGATCACCAGGTCGAAGGGCAACGGATGGTCGGGCCCGTGCCGGAAACGGCTCGAGGAGTCGCCGACCACGCCGAGCAGGCGGTGGATCGTCGAGGTCGGTGTGGCCGCAAGCGTGGCCGCAAGGTCGGCCGGAAGCCGGGCGGCTGCGGCGCGGAAGGCTTCGCCGAGACGTGCTGCGGCTTTCCCGGTGGGAGCGGCCAGGGCGATGCGCAGCGAACCGAGCGACTGCACCAGCGTCGCCACGAGGGCGGCGACCGTCGTGGTCTTGCCGGTTCCCGGGCCTCCGGCGAGCACCGTCAGGCCATGCCCGAGGGCACGCTCGACCGCGGCTCGCTGATGGACCGAGCCGTCGCCGGCGAGCAACCCGTCGAGCAGGGCCAGGTCGACGTCGATCGGCACCACCGGCGCCTCGGCGAGCGCGCCGAGGCGTTCAGCGAGATCGACCTCGTAGCTGTGGTAGCGCTCGAGCGCGACCTGGCGCCCGCGCAGCACCAACGGGGCGCCGGGGCCCACCACGAGTGGGCTCTCGGCGAGCGAGTCCAGCCAGGCGTCGAGCACCGGCCACGCGAGCGCGGCGTCGTCCACCGTGGCGGGCCGGGCAGCAAGGTCGACACACGAGTCGCCGAGGCGCGGCGCCCGCGCCGCCAGTGCAGCAGCGAGCACGATCTCGGGCCGCTCGTCGCCACACAGGCGAGCGAGCGCGGACGCGATCTGCACGTCGGATGCCTCGAACACACCCGCCTCGCGCCAGGCAGCGACGAACGCCGTCGAGCCGCTCATCGCGTGGCCCCCGTGGCGAGCAGGTGGTCGAGCGCGACGATGGCGCCGACAGGTGGCCTCCACCAGAACACCCCGGCCGCCTGGGTCGACAGGGTCGGCTCCGTCGTCGGCACCATCCCGCGCACGAAGAGGTAGGCCGCACCGAGCAGATGACGAGCCGGGTCGTAGCCGGGCTGGCGCCAGCGAAGGAAACGGTGCAGCGCGACGAGGTAGAGGGCCGCCTGCAGCGGGTAGTCGTGGTGCACCATCGCTGCAACGAGCTCGCCCTGGCCGTAGCTGCTGTCGCGGCCGATCTGGTTGGTCTTGTAGTCGGCCACCCAGAAGCCACGTCCGTCGGCAGTGCGCGCCACCAGGTCGATCGATCCGGTCAGCATCCCCTCGAGGTCGAGGTGCACGTGCCCGCCGGCAAGCGCCCGAGCCCAGCCGAGGAGCGGATCGTCGGGCATGAGGTGGTCGACGAGCACCGCGCCGATACGGCTCGGGCTGAACCTGCCGAGGTGCAGGTCGAAGACCAGCTCGTTCAAGCGCTGCGAGGGCGACAGGTCGGCCAGCCGCGTCGAGCCGAGCGGACCACCGAGCGGGGCGCCGATCGCGCTCACCAGGCCGGCGGCGAGCTCGTCGGCAGCAATGCGCAGCGACCGGTGCCGCAGGGCGAGCGCGCAGCGTTCGGTGAGATCGGCCAGCAAGGTGGCGCTGGTGAAGTCGACCTCCTCGAGGACCTGGTGGACGAGGGTGCCGAACTCGGTGCCGCCGGGCGCCGTGGCCAGCGGGCCCGGAGCCGTCGGCAGGATCGCCTGCTCGTCGGGGTCGTCGTCGGTGCCTGTCGACGGCTCGTCGGCGCCGCCGACCACCGGGCGATCGTGCTCGAGCCCCTCGCCCGCCGCCTTGATGGCGCTGAACGACCAGATCCGCCAGGCGGTGTCGAGCACCCGGTCGGTGACGGCCACCTCGAGCGACGTCGCGACGCTGGCCGCGGTGCGTCGCACGGCGGGCGCTGGAACCACCTCGCCGACGGCCACCGAGCCCGCCGCCCCATCGGCGATCGCTCGAAGGTCGGCCAGTTCCTTCGGTCGATGGGCTGCACCTGCGGCTGCACCGAGGATGTCGCCGAGCACCGACGTGTGTTGGTCGGGCAGCGGTGCCCACCACACCACGCAGCTGTGCCGAGCACGGGTGAGCGCCACGTACACCAGGCGCCGCTGCTCGCCGTCTTTCTCCGCATCGATGGCCGCCTGCAGTGGCTTCAGCGCACTCGGCTTCGCCCCGGCGATCCACGCCGACGAGATCGTCCGCCGGCCATCGATGTCGGCATGCTCGACGCTTTGGCTCGAGCCTCCTGCACTCCACAGGAACGGGCACAGCACCACCGGGAACTCGAGCCCCTTCGCGCGGTGCGCAGTAAGGACCTGCACGGCGTCGTCGTCGCGATCGATCCGCCGACTGGTGAGCGACTCGGCGTCGTCGGAGTCGCCGAAGACGTTCGGATCGTCGACGAGCCGGCGCAGCGTGCCTGGCGGAGTGGGCCGTCCGCCCGTGACGCCCTGCAGCAGCTCGGCGATGTGCTCGAGGTCGGTGAGGTCGCGTTCGCCGCCGTATCGGGCGAGAAGTCGCGCCTGCAGCCCGTGGGCCCTCGCCGCAGCGAGCAGTGCGGGAATGCCCCGGGTGGCCACGAGCGCTGCCCACGAACGGAACCGGTCGTGGAGGTCGGCCATGTCGGTGTCGTCGAGGAGGGCCAACTCGCCGAGGGTGAGACCACCGAACCAACCGGCCGCGGCGGCCCGCACGGCTGATGCCGACCCGGGACGCTCGAGCGCGACGAGCAGGCGACGCCACTCGGCCCAGGCCTCGGTGGTGGTGACGCTCGTCGCCCCGGAGGTGGCCGCGGCGATACCCGCGGCGGCAAGGGCCGCCACCACGTTGGTGGCGTCGTTGTTGCTGCGGGTGAGCACGGCGATGTCGCGAGCGCGCAGGGAGGCGGTGGCCCCATCCGCGCCGACGACGGCAGCCCCACCGTCGAGTAGACCGGCGACGGTGCGCACCAGGTCGGCCAGGATCGCTCGGCGCGCCGTCGGCGCGTCGAGAGTGTCGCCTCTCCGAGGCACGATGCGCAGATCGACCGGAGCCGCCACCACGGTGGCGGCCGCCCTCAGGCGCCACTCGTCGCGGTCGGGAGCCGCATCGACCGGCTGGAACACCACCTCGTCGGAACCGAAGGTCACCCCGTCGAGCAGGCGCTCGAGACCGCGGAGCATCGGCGCATCGGAGCGCCAGTTCCGTTGCAACGTCCGCACTGCGTCGGCCTGTGCGACCGCATCGAGGTAGGCCTCGAGCTCGGCCCCTCGGAACCGGTAGATGGACTGCTTGGGATCGCCGACGAGGACGACGGCGGGGGCATCCGGACCCCCGACGAAGGCGCGTCGGAAGAGGTCCCACTGGACACGGTCGGTGTCCTGGAACTCGTCGATCAGCACCACCCGGTAGCGCTGCCGAAGCGCTGAGACGAGACCGTGCGAGGTCGGCCGCACGAGGAGGTCGCGGGCATCGACCACGACCCGGTCGAGGGTGCGTCGCCGCGAGCGCTGCCGGCGCTCGACGACCATCGCGTGGGCGTGTTCGACGAGGTCGGCCGCCGCAGTGGAGCTGCGTACCCTCTCCCGCTCCTTGTCCGCCTTCGCCCGCTCTTTGTCGGCCTTTGCCCGCTCTTTGTCGGCCTTTGCCCGCTCCTTGTCCGACGTCGGCGGCTGGGTGTCGCTCGGCGTCGCCGGCGCTGGTGCTGGTGCTGGCTCCGGCGGTCGCCACATCACGGCGTCGGGGAGCCGCAGCATCGCCTGCACGCCGCTCGCGAGCCGTTTCGGCAGCGCTGGCTCGGTGAGGTCGAGGTCGCTCGCGATCGGCACCACGTCGTCCGCCGCAGGGCCTGCGCAGGCGAGCAACAGGTCGTGCACCGCCTCGTCGACATCGCCCGACGACCGCGTGATCGGTCCGTCGGCCGTGCCATCCCCACCCATCGCCAACAGCCGGCCGCAGAACCCGTGGATCGTGGTGATGGTGGCTGCGTCGAAGTCGTTGATGGCCACCCGCAGCCGCTCGAGCCGCAGACGTCGCTCGGCGAGATCGACCCCCGCTGTGATCGCACCGATCACCTCGTCGGCCGCGTCGTCGCCGGCCTCGAGCGCGGCGACGACCTCGACGAGGCGCTGACGGACCCGCCCGCGCAACTCGGCGGTGGCCGCCTCGGTGAAGCTGACGATGCACAGCGACGACACCGGGACACCGAGCTCGGCCACATAGCGCACGGCGAGCGCGCTGAGGGCGTAGGTCTTGCCCGTGCCGGCACTCGCCTCGAGGACGGTGAGCCCCAGGGGTAGCGGGCCGATCAGATCGAACGGTGCGCGCTCAGCCATCGTGGTCGGCCTCCTCACCCTCGGGCGCTCCCGTGCGAACCGTCCGCACGAACGCGCCAGCGATGCGATGCGCCCAACACTCGAAGCGACCACCCGGCGGCCAGCCGGGGCCCTGCTCGTCGTCGCGGGGCTCGATGGCGAGCAACTCATCGAAGCTGAGGGCTCCGAATGCCCCGCGGATCCATGCATCGTCGCCCTCACCTCTGCTGCGACCACCCGCGCTGCTCCACGCCGCCGACGCCTTCGACCGTGACTCGGTGACCAGAGCCATCGAGGTCCTCGGGAAGAACGGAACCGCGTCGCACAGCGCCCGCCGGTGCAGGTCGACGAGCAGCGCGAGCACCTCGGCGGCCAGGCTCGCATCGGCCAGGACGAGCTGCTCGACGACGGTCCGGTAGCCCGTGCCGCCGGAGCTCGTCTCGCTTCCGATGAGCAGTGCTTCCCACGGCTGCTCGGGCTGCATTGCCGACAGTGCGGCGAGGTCGAGCCAGGCCGTCAACCGGCGCTTGGCCGAGATCTTCGACACCGAGGCGTCGATCAGCAGATGGCCGTGGACCTTGTCGACCCGGCCGCGCACGATGATGGGCCCGGGGCACGACACGTCGACCTCGACCGACCCGGCGGTGGCCGGCACCCCAGCGGCTACCACGGCGAGGTCGAGCCGACGCTGGACGTCGGCTGCCTGTTCGACGGCGACCGAGACGCTGCGATCGCCGTATCGGAACGGGGGCACCGCGCCCATCGCCCGAAGCGCGGCGGCGCGCGCTGCAGCGGCCGCGTCGGCATCGGTGGCCGGTACTGCCAAGCGAGCCGCCAGGATCTGGTCGGCCACCCGCCACCTGTCGAGACCATCGAGCGTCAGCGGCACCACATCACCCCGGGCCTCGGCAGCCGTGTCGGCGCTGACACCGAGCCGATCGGAGAGCAGGGTGTGCTGTGGCGCTCCGAGTGTGCCGCGAAGCTCGCCGAGTGTGACCTCGTCGAGGACGATCGGCTCGAGCGGCACGTCGAGCGGAGCCGACGGAGCATGTTGACGTCGGCGTTGCCGGGCCGCCGCGCAGGCGACCGCATCGAAGCTCCATGGCCCGTCCAGGCCGAGCACACCGGGCACGAAGTTCGGCTCGGACCAGGCCTGCCGCGGGTGGTCGACCACCATGGTGGGCCGCGCTCGACCAGCCACGCCCCCGGTGCCCTCGACCGACCCTGGCGCCGTCGCGTCGATGAGGTCGACGAGCTCGGCGAGCACCACGGCCGGAGGGACCTCGGCGTTGGTGGACAGGTGCCGACCGGTGCTGCAGAGCACCAGTTGCTCACCGGCGGCGAGCACGGCGTCGAGCAGCTGGGCCCGCACCTCGGACCGGGTGTCGCGGTCGCCCACGCAGGGCACCTGGGCGACGAGGTCGTCGGCCGACGATGCACCGGCAGCCCCGAGCTCGCCGTCGAGGCCGAGCAGGCACACCACCGGGTACGGGATGCCTCGCTGAGCCGTCAACGACGACACCGTGACCGCCCCCGTGCCGAAGCGGGGACGCCCGGGCCGACCCGACAGCTGCCCGGACAAGAGCGCCGCCAGCTCGTGAGGCTCGATCGGGCGGAGGTGCGCCACCCCGCTGGCGAGCGCCTCGTCGCGCACGGCCCCGACCTCGGCCTCGAGCAGCTCCCACTGCCAACTGTCGACATCGTCGAGCGAGCACAGCGACCGGGCGGCCTCGATCAGGGTCTCGCACCACTCGGCGGGGTCGTGCGTCGCACCCAACCGCTCGACGGCGGCGCCGGCGAGGTCGACGAACTCGGCGAGCGCGCCCAGCAACACGACGTCGTCGCCCTCGAGGTCGCCGTACGGCACGACCCCACCCGCGCCGCGGCGAATCCCGCGGTCGGCGACCGCGGCCCCGAGCAGCAACTGGTCGAGCCCGGCGCGCCAGGTGTTGGCCGTGTACGCCGCCGGGATGCCGAACCCGCTGCGCTGATCGGTGTCGCGACCCCAGCGGATGTGGGTGTCGTGGATCCAGGTCGCCACCCGGCCGACCGCATCGGGGGTGAACCCGAACCGTCGGCTCACCGGTGGATGCACCGCCAGCGAGAGCAGGTCGCCGGCTCGGAACCGGCTGTCGAGCAGGTCGAGCACCGCGAGGACGGCCTCGAACAGCGGCACGTCGCGCCGGAGCGACCGATCGGCGACGCGGACGGGGATCGCCGGCAACGCGCCGCCGGGCCCGTCGCCCGCGAAGACCGCTTCGACGAGGGGCGCAGCCGCGGCGACATCGGGGCAGAGCACGACGATGTCGCGGGGATGCAGCCGCGGCTGGCCGTCGGGGTCGCGCTCGGCCAGCAGGCGCAGCACGACGTCGCGCAGCACCTCGACCTGCCGGCCGAGGCCGTGGCAGCGGTGCCACTGGACCGAGCGGTCGGACGGATCGACCAGCGGCCGTGGCCCCGTGGTGGGCGCCGACAGCTCGAGGTCGTTACGGATCGAGCCCTGCACCCGGGCGAGCAACGTGTGCTGTGCGGCTGGTTGTTCGCTGCGTGCCTCGACAACGGCGGCTCCGGCGCGCATGGCGGCCGTCAGCAGGCCGAGATGCCCCTCGCGGTGCGAGCGAGCCCACGTGCGCGCCAGTGGGTGGGCGATCACCTCGGTGGTGAGGTCGTGGGCCCTCAGCACGGCGAGCGCAGATGCGTCACGGGCCGCCGGGTGGAGCCGCCTCCACCAGGTGAGGCTCGGGACCGGGGCGAGGACGTGCACCTCGCGGTGCGCCGCCACCGCACCCAGGACGTCGAGGTGGGTGGCGGGTAGGCCAGCCACACCGAAGACGATCAGGCGCTCGGGGAGGTCGGTCGGCACCACCCCGCCGCGCAGTTGCTCGACGAGCGCCGCCGTGCGCGATGCCGCGCTGGGATGGCCGATGCGCCCCACGAGCAGCCGCCACAGGTGCGGCTGCCACCGCGCGGCGGCCGGCAGCGGTTGGCCATCGACCCCCAGGTCGTGGCCCCGTTCCCAGGCATGCACCATCTCGACCCGGTGCAGCCCGTAGCGGTCGAACAGGTCGGCGATGGCACGCGCCCGGGCGAGTTCGGGTGCCAGCCCCAGCTCGTGCTGGTGGGCGTGCAGCAGGTCGTGAACCACCCAGGTGAGCGGACCGATCGACCATGGATCGGCTTCGTCGGCGACGCCGAGTGCTCGACGGACGAGCGCCCCCGGGTACACCAGCTCGATGTTGGCCACGATGCCGTCGGATGCCTCGACGGAGGAGGCTCCGAGTGAGCGCGCCAGCTGCCCGACCAGCCATGTGCGCGCAGCATCGCCAGGTACGGCGACCAGATCACGCGCGAACGGATCGAGAGGCGCGACTCGAAGCACCGCCGCCGCCTCGGCGGCGAGCGGCTCGAGATGCTCGGCGACGACGAGCCGGAACGTCACGACCGACGAGCCCGGTGTGGCACTGGAGGGGTTGCGAGCACGACCCCAGCCTAGAGACGGGGTGTGACACCGATTGGCGGAGCCACAACTCGAGCGGCCAAGGTAGCGAGATGACGTACCGACGGTCCGGCGACGGCTTCATCCGCTGCTCGGACGGCCACGTCCGCTGGGGGGTGTTCGGCGCCGCCGGCGTCGTGTTCGTGGTGCGCGAGGCCGCCGGGCCGAGGGTGATGCTCCAGCAGCGATCGGCGTTCTCCCACGAAGGGGGCACCTGGTCGTGTGCGGGCGGCGCCATCGACGAGGGTGAGTCACCGCTCGAGGCTGCGCTCCGCGAGGCATCCGAAGAGGTCGGCGACATCCCGGTCGACCACCGGGTGATCGGCGAGTACGTGTTCCGCCCCGCCACCGACTGGTCGTACACCACGGTCGTCGTCGATGTCGACGAGCCGTTCGGGGCGTCGATCAACTTCGAGACCGATGCCGTCGAGTGGCTGCCGCTCGACGTGGTCGATCACCGGCCGCTCCACGCCGGCTTCGCTGCGGCCTGGCCCCATCTGCGCGCCATCATCGAACGGTCGCCGTCAGCTCCGACGTGAGCACCGCCGCTGCCGGCCGTTCGGGCCCGCCCTCGTTCGATGTCGTCGTCGTCGTCGACTGGAGCGCATCGTCGGTGCCCAAGCAGGGGCGCGACTCGATCTGGGTCGCCACGCGGTCCGGCGATGCCGTCGAGGTCCGCAACCCGGCAACCCGCCATGCTGCGCGTGACCTGTTGGTCGACATCATCGAACGCAACGCCGGTCGGCGGGTGCTGCTGGGTGTCGATGTCGCACTCGGCTACCCCGCCGGATCAGCGGACGCTGCCCTCGGACCGCACGGCGACGGCGAGCCCGGCTGGCGTCGGTGGTGGAGGCACCTCGCCGACCACCTCGTCGACGGGCCGGACAACGTCAACAACCGATTCGCAGTCGCAGCCGAACTGAACGCCGCGTTCGGACCGGGCCTCGGCCCATTCTGGGGCACCACCACCACGCAAGCGACAGGCCCCCATCTGGCGCGCACCAAGGCGCCCGGCTTTCCCTACCCCCTCGACGCAGCGACGGACCTGCCGGAGTTCCGCCGCGTCGAGCAGGTGCTGCGCGGCGAGGGGCTCCGGCCGGCGTCGGTGTGGCAGCTCGCCGGAGCCGGTGCGGTGGGCAGCCAGTCGCTGACCTGCATTCCGATCCTCGAGGCGCTGCGCGGCGCATCGGGCGTCGGCCGGCGGCTCCGCGTGTGGCCGTTCGAGACCGGCTTCGTGACGCGACCAGCCGCAGCCGAGCCCGATGCAGTCGTGGTGGCCGAGGTGTGGCCCACGCTCGTCACGCTCCCCGATCCCTGGCCGCATCCGGTGAAGGACGCATCGCAGGTGCTGGTGCTGAGCGAGCGCCTCGCGGCCGACGATCGGTCGGGTGCGCTCGAGCTGTGGTTCGACCCCGGGGTGCCGACCGCGCTGCAACCGTCCCTGTGCGACGAGGAGGGGTGGGTGCTCGGCGTGCGCTGGCCCGGTGCGACCGGCCCGCTCAGGTGACCTGGATGATGTGACCGCGGCCGGCGCGTTTGGCGATCGATGCCGCACCGATGCCTGTGAGCAGCAGCCCGTCCGGTGTCAGATCGCCATTGCTGACGGTGAGACCGACGCACGCACCCATCGCGAGGAACTGCTCGCCGACCATGAAGGGGAACGCCATCGCCATGATGACCCGCTCGGCGACAGGTCGGGCTGTGGACATCACCGCATTGCGCTCGAGCAGGATGACAAAGCCATCGATGCCGTGCCGGACGGCAATGTCGCCAGGCCGCAGACAGGCCATGAGGCGCTGAGCCGCGGCAGCGAAAACCTCGCGACCGACCTCGCGGCCGTGCTCGTCGACGATCGTGTTGAAGTCGTCGAACACGACGAACATCACGACGCGGCCGGGGTACGACCACGACTCCTCGCGCACGGCCGACGCCAGGGCACGCTCGAGCGCTGCCCGGCTCCACAGCCCGGTGGCCGGGTCGTGCTCGGGGCCGATGGGGCCCTCGGGCAGCGCCTCGACACCCGCCGCCGCAAGTGTGCCCGGCGCTGCGGCGCGCGCCTGCTCGCGACTGACGAGCGCGGAAGGGACCTCGCTGGCCACGGCTTCCTCGGCGTCGGCGACGACGTCTGCTGCAGCGCCCGCGGCCGTCGATGGCGCCGAGCCGGATGGCATCAGCTGCCGCAGGCCGAGCACGGTCGCTGCGACGAGCAATGCGCCGACGAGCACCGCCGGAAGACCGGCGAGCGCTCCCAGCCCGACGAGGGCAGCGATCACCACACCGGCAGCTGCTCCTGCCACCACGGACCCTCCACGTTGCGCCACGCCGCACTCCTTCGCCCGTCGCTCCCTCACGACGATCCCGGCATGACTGTCCGGACATCAGCGTCTGGCGCCGGATGGGTTGGCCTGGGACATCACCCGCAGCACGACTGCGAAACCGTGCGACACCCCTCGTGCACGATGCCCACATGGCACGTCAGCCCAACCCGACCCCGCAGCCCACGGCACGGCCGGAGGCACCTCAGCAGCTCAGCCTGCTCCCCTCATCGTCGGCGCCGTTGCGCTTCCGTCTCGATCGTCGCACCCGCGAGCTCGGCCTCGCTCACATCGCCCGCATCCGTCGTCAGCTCGCCGAGCGCGGCACCACCGCGTCAGCGCCGGTCGCCGACGACCCCCAGCACGTTGCCCAGCCCCGACGGGCGGCCTGAGGCGTCGATCGGTTATGCCGCACTCGGCGAGAGCGAGCGCACGGCTTCCCAGTACTTCAGCTCGGGATCGAGCGGCAGGATCGCCAGCGAGCTGGTGGTCACCCCGTTGTCGAAGTAGGCCTGGATCTTCGCTCGGCACTGTTCGGGCGAACCGTGCACCACCAGATCGTCCACGACCTGGTCGGGGATCGCCGCGAGCGCAGCCTTGCGGTCGCCGGCCTGCCAGGCGTCCCACATCGGTTGCAGTTGCTCGCCACGGCCGAGCCAACGGTGGAACTCGGCGTACACCGGAACGTTCAGGTAGGCCGCCACGGCGAACTTCGCCGCAGCCCGTACGGCCTCGGTGTTCTCGCTCGGGCAGCAGAAGATCCGCGCGACGATCTCCTTGTCCTGACCGTCGGCAGCGTCGCGCACCACGCCGGCCACTCGCGACACATCCGTCGGCGACAGCCAGTTGATGATCGCTCCATCGCCTTCGCGAGCGGCGAGCTTCAGCATGCCCTCGCGCAGCGCCGCCACCAGGATGGGCGGAGTCTGCTCGGGGCGCACCCCGAGCTTGAAGCCCTGGATCGTGAACGTGTCGTAGCTCTTGGCGATCTTCTCGCCCGACAGGGCGTCACGCAGGAACCGCACCACATCGCGCACCTTCTTGTAGGGCTCGACGAACGGCACCCCGTTCCAGCGCTCGACGATCACGTTGCTGCTCGACCCGATGCCGATCGCGAAGCGCCCGGGCGCTGCATCGGCCAGCGACGCGACACTCTGCGCGAAGCATGCTGGCGAGCGGGTGTAGGCCGGGATGATCGCCGTGCCGAGCCGCAGGCGGGGCTCCCAGGCCGCCGCCAGCGCCAACGGTGTGAAGCCGTCGGCGCCGTCGGACTCTGCCGACCAGATGTCGGTGTAGCCGAGATCGGCCAGCTCGGCCAGCTTCTCGCGATGCGAGTGCAGCGGACCGGGCAGCGGCACGGTCATGCCGGGTCGGACAGGAAGTGCCATGGTCATCGGCTCCTTGGTTCGTCGGTGTCTCGGGCGGTTCGTCCAGTGTCCCAGAAGCGCACGATGCAACTCTGGCTTGCGGTGGCGAGCAACGTGCCGTCCTCGGCGTACATGTGCACCAGACCGTGGGCGAAGCCACGCTCGACCGCATGCACGCGGATGTCGAGCAGCACCCATTCGGTCGGCACGAGGTGCACGACACGCAGCGTGTTGTCGAGGCTGTTCCCGCCGCCGAGCACACCGAGCGCCTGGCCCACCCCCATCGGCACGAAGTCGCCGAGGATCGCCAGCGCCGTGGCGTCAACCCCCTCGATCACGTCGGGCAGTCGCGCCCACAGCAGCGTCTGGCCGTCACCGGGCGTGCCGTCGAGCTCGTCGAGCGGTCGACCCTTGGCGAGACGCTGCTCGAGGCGGTCGTTGATCGTGCCGTCGGTGGGCAACCGGTGCACCCGACGCTCACACTCGTCGGGTGGCGGCGCTGCAGGCATGGTCTCGAACTGGCCCGCGGCATCGATCGGCCGATGTCCGAGCGCGGCATTCACGGTGAGGATCTCGCGGTTGCCCACATGGCACACCGCGCGAGCCTGGGTCATCTGATGGCCCACGACCGCCAAGGTGACATCGACGTCCATCACCTCGCCGGGCTTGGCGAACGAGAGGTACTGCGCTGCCGCCCACACGACCTCGCGGCCGCTGGTGCCTTCGAGCGCCGAGATGGCTGCACCTAGGCCACACCCACCGAAGAGGAAGTTGCCGGTGGTGCTGATCCCACGGGTCACCTCGAGGTGCCAGCGGAACGGGTTGTGGCTCTGTTGCAGCCCGAGGAACGACCGACTGTCCATGACCCGCCCGACTCTACGGTGTGGTCGCGGCGAGCCGTGCCTCGGCACCGGCATACTCGGGGCATGCGCTTCGCCTTCAGCTACGACCGCATCACGCGGGCGGTCTTCATCCCCTTCGGAATGGGGCCTCGACGAAGCTGGATCGATGTCGATGACGACGCGGTCCATGTGCGCTTCGCGTACGGGTTCCGGATGACGATCCCGCGCCGGTCGATCACTGCGGTCGAGCCGACGACGCGTCGCGTGTTCGATCGCGGCGTGCACGGGTGGCGCGGTCGGTGGGTGATCAACGGTGCCCGCACCGGGCTCGTCGACCTCCACCTCGAGCCAGCGGTGCGGGCCCGCTCGCTGCTCGGCGGTGTGACAGTGCGGTGCCTGACCGTGAGCCTCGACGAGCCCGACCGGTTCCGTGAGGCGCTCGCACTAGCGTGACGGCCATGGCCGATACACCGTGGCAGGGCGATGCCTGCTCTCTCGTCGACGAGTTCCGCGCCGGGCGGCGCAGCCCGATCGAGGAACTGCGCGCCTCCTACGCCGCGATCGAGGCGAGCGAGCTCAACGCATTTTCGTTCTTGGCACGCGAGCAGGCCGAGGCCGCGGCTCGGGCCGCCGACGTGTCGCAGCCCTTCGGCGGGGTGCCGATCGCGGTGAAGGAGCTCGACCAGGTCGAGGGCTGGCCCGACACCGAGGCCTGCGTGGTGTTCGCCGAACGTGTCGCCGCGCAGACCTCGTTCCAGGTCCGGCGCATCCGCGACCAGGGCGGCGCGGTGCTGACCGGGCTCACCACGGCCAGCGAGTTCGGCGGGGTGAACGTCACCCGTACCGTGTTGAACGGCGCCACCCACAACCCCTGGCAGCACGGCCGCACTCCCGGCGGCTCGTCGGGCGGCAGTGCGGCGGCCGTGGCAGGTGGTCTCGTCACCCTCGCCACCGGCGGCGATGGCGGAGGTTCGATCCGCATCCCAGCCGGCTTCACCGGGCTCGTCGGCCTGAAGTCGACCTTCGGCCGCATCCCCCGCGGCCCACGCGCCGAGAACGGCAACTACACGGTGACCGTCGGTTGCATGGCCCGCAGCGTGCGCGACACCGCCCGGTGGTTCGACGTCTGCAACGGCCACGACCCGCGCGACCAGTTCAGCCTGCCGCGCGTCGAGGGCTGGGAGGCCGGCCTCGGTTCGCACGCGACTGCACTGCGCGGGCTGCGGGTGGCAGTGGTGGCCGACTGGGGCGGGGCTGTGGTGTCGCCGGCCATGTGGTCGGTCCTCGAAGAAGCCGCCGACCATCTCAGTGCCACCGTCGGCCTGCGCAGGGTCGACGGCGTCGACACGTCGCTGCCATCGATGGGTGCGGCGTGGAGCATCAGCGGGATGATCTCGATCGCGACCGAGCTCGGCGACGCCTGGCCGGGCTGCGCCGACGTGCTCACCCCCGAGATGCGCATGGGCCTCCTCACGGCCCCGCAGCGCTACGGCATCGAGGCTCGCGCCAAGATCGAGCGACGGCGGATGGAGCTCAACCACCGGATGGCCGAGCTCTTCGACCCGGTCGATGGTGTCGACCTGGTGATCACTGCCACCAACCCCGACGTTGCGTTCGCAGCCGAGGGTCCACTGCCCGCAGTGTTCGGTGGCGTCACCGCCGGTGCCGGCAACAACGGCAAGCTGACCTTCCCGTGCAACCTGCACGGCAACCCGGGCATCTCGGTGCCAGCGGGCACCGTCGACGGGCTGCCCGTCGGGCTGCAGATCATCGGCCGCCACTTCAGCGAGCCCGTGCTGCTCGACCTGGCACTGGCGATGGAGCGCACCCGACCCTGGCCGTTGGTCGCACCCGGTTCGCCGGCCTGATCGAGCGTCGACCGCAGCATGACCGCGCCCCCGGACCACGGCACCGCCTCGTCGGACGCGCCGTCCACCGGCGCGCCCAAGCTCGACGCCCAACTGCGCCTGCTGGCCATCGGCCTGGTGCTCGGCGTCACCCTGGTGGCGTTCGAGGTGACGGCGATCATCACCGCGCTCCCGACGCTCACCGACGAGCTGGGCGGCGATTCGCTCTACGGCGTGTCGCTCGCCATCTACACCCTGGCCAACATGGTGACGCTCATCATCGCCGGCCGCCTCGCCGACCGACGCGGCCCCACCGGCGTCTACCTGCTGTCGGTGGCGGTGTTCGTCGTCGGGTTGCTCGTGGCCGGTGCGGCACCCAGCATGTGGGTCTTCGTCCTCGGTCGCTTGCTGCAGGGTCTCGGCTCCGGCGGGTTCTCGCCTGTTGCGTTCATCCTGGTGAAGCGGGCCTTCCCCGAGGCGCGCCAGCCGATGATGTACGCCTGGCTGTCGGCCGGGTGGGTGCTGCCGAGCCTGGTGGGGCCGCTGTTCGGCGGGTTCATCACCGACGCGTTCGGGTGGCGGTGGGTGTTCTACGGCATCGTGCCGGTCGCCGTGCTCGTCGGGCTGCTCGGGGCCATGCCGATGCGCGCCTACGGGCCTTCGCCCCACACCGGCGATGGCGACGATCGCCGCATGGCCGGCCTCGCCGTGCTGGCAGCGGCCGGCATCGGCGCGCTCGTCCTGGCTCTGCCGGCGTCGAACCTGGCTGTGGTGCTGGTCGGATCGCTGGTGGGCTTGGCCGTGGCTGCTCCGGCGTTGCGTCGGCTGCTCCCGGTGGGCTCGTTCACGGCCCGGCCCGGCTTCCCCGCAGTGCTCACCGTCCGGCTGTTGGCCGCAGCCACGTTCATCGGGGTCGACAGCATCGCCCCACTCGCGGCCGACCGCATCCACGGTGCCTCGCCGCTCGTGCAGGGGTTCGTCATCGTCGGCGCATCCATCTCGTGGACCGGCGGTCAGATGCTGTCGACCCGCTGGACCGGTCTGACCGTGTCGAAGGCATCGTCGATCGGCTTCGCCGTTATGGCCGCTGCGACGCTCGCCGTGGTGCCCATCCTGTGGGCAGGCTGGCCACTGTGGGCGGTGTTCGTCGCCTGGACCATCGGCGGCATCGGGATGGGCATCCTCTACAACCCGACGACGGTCGCGTCGATGAGCTACGCCGAGCCCGGCCGCGAAGGGGCCGTCAGCGGCCAGGTCCGCCTGATCGATTCGCTGGGCTTCTCGCTCGGTTATGGCATCGGCGGTGCGTTCATCGCTTCGGCCGACCGCGGGCAGATCGAGCTCGTCACCGCGCTGGGCCTGGGCTTTGCCTCCGCCATCGCCGCAGCCGCACTCGGAATGGTGGCCAGCAGGGGTGTGCGCGGCGCCGGCTGACATGGCACCATGCGCCCATGGGGCCATTGGATGGAGTCAAGGTTGTCGATCTGTCGGTGATGATCTCGGGACCGCTCGCCGGGATGATGCTCGCCGATCAGGGTGCCGATGTGGTGAAGGTGGAGTCGCCGGGGCTCGGTGACGTGATGCGGTTCCTCGGCTCGAACAAGGGCGGGATGACCGGCATCTTCCTCAACAACAACCGCGGCAAGCGCAGTCTGGTCGTCGATCTGAAGAAGCCCGAGGGCCTCGAGGTGGTCACCAAGCTGGTCGCCGACGCCGACGTGCTCATCCAGAACTTCCGGCCGGGCGCGATGGAGCGCCTCGGGCTGGGCTACGAGCAGCTGTCGGCGGTGAACCCCGACCTGATCTACGTGAGCATCAGCGGCTACGGCCCCGACGGCCCGAACAGCCACCGCCGCGTGTACGACAACGTCATCCAGGCCGCGTCGGGCCTGGCCTCGGTGCAGACCGATCCGGCCACCGGCCAGCCGTCGCTGTTCCGCACGCTGCTGTGCGACAAGGTCACCTCGTACACGGCCACGCAGGCCATCACCGCGGCGCTGTTCGCCAGGGCCACCGGCAAGGCACGCGGCCAGCACATCGTGCTCGCCATGCTCGATGCAGCCATCGCCTTCATGTGGCCCGACTCGGCGATGGACGCCGTGCTGCTCGACGACGACGCCACCCGCACCCCCACCATCGGCTCGAACTACGCCGTCACCGCCCTCGCCGACGGCTTCGTCAGCGCGGGTGCGGTCACCGATTCCGAGTTCAAGGGCCTGTGCGCCGCACTCGGCCGACCGGAGATGGGCGACGACCCCCGCTTCGCCAACGCGCTGGTGCGCACCCAGAACGCCGGCGAGCTCGTGCGGATGATGCGCGAGGCGGCAATGGCGACCACCGTCGAGGAGTTCCTCGCGGGTGCCGAGACCCACGACGTGCCGGCGTCGCGCATCAACCACCTCCACGAGCTGGCCGACGACGGCCAGGTGCTGCACAACGAGGTGTTCGTCGAGCGCGACCACCCGGTGGCCGGGACGCTGCGCGAGCCGCGACCCGCCCCGCGGTTCTCCGCCACCCCGGCGACGGTCGCCGGCCACGCCCCACGGTTCGGCGAGCACAGCGACGAGATCGCCACCGAGCTCGGTCTCGATGCAGCGGCTCTGCGCGCCGCCGGCATCATCTTCTGACCGTCGGTGTGACGACGGCGCTCCACGCGGAGGGAACCGAATTCGGCGCTCGAGCGTGTATGTGATGTGGAGCCGCTGATCGTGGACCAAGGCGTGTCGCAGCCGGTCGAGCCGATCGACCTCACGCCCATCATCGAACCGCCGACGTTCGATGCCTTCTATCGCCAGCACCGCACCGGACTGATCCGGGCGATGGCCGTCACACTGCACGACCTCGATGCGGCAACCGACGCTGTCGACGAGGCGCTGGCCCGCGCGTGCCAGCACTGGGGGCGGATCCGCACGCTGCAGAGCCCGGCAGGCTGGGTGTACCGGGTGGCGCTCAACCTCGGCCGGTCGCGCCTGCGCCGCCTCGGCCGACGCCTACCCGGGTGGGCGCTCCCCACGACGACCGCGCCCGAGACCACCCCGATCGACCCGGCGATCGACCAGGCCCTCGCCGGCCTGACCGT
The DNA here is from genome assembly GCA_040398525.1 of Ilumatobacteraceae bacterium. Taxonomy (GTDB): domain Bacteria; phylum Actinomycetota; class Acidimicrobiia; order Acidimicrobiales; family Ilumatobacteraceae; genus VFMC01. Next base: position 83,795 of record JBBATY010000003.1, read on the forward strand.
CGACCAACGCTCGGTCGTGGTGTGCCGGTTGCTGCTCGGCTGGAGCGAGGCCCGGACGGCCGAGGTGCTCGGCGTCCGTCCCGGCACCGTGAAGAGCCGTCTCAGCCGCGCGGTCGGCCACCTCCAGCCCACCCTCTCCCACCTCCGACCCGAGCACCAGGAGACCGAGCCGTGACCGCACCCACCGAGATCGACCACGTCGTCGTCGACGCCGTGCAGCGCAGCGCCGCTCAGTTCGCCGTCGCCGACCGGCCCGTTGCGCTGGTACGGGCACGCGCCGAGCAGCGTCAGCGACGCCAGCGCACGACGTCGGCGCTTGCCGCGGTCGCGCTGGTCGTCGGAGGCGGGCTGGTGACCGCACGCATCGTCGATCGCGACGAACCGACGGTCGCCCCCGTGGCCGGCTTCACCTGGACACGCATCGAGCTGCCCCTCGGTAGCGACGGCGCAGCGGGGATGCTCGCTGTCGACGGAACGGGCCCGTTCTATGGCGTCGAGTACGTCGCTCCGCGCAGCGAACGCATCGGCGTGGCCGTCTCGATCGACGGGGTCGCCTGGCAACCGCTGCGCAGCGCGCCGCCACTCGTCGGCAGCGCGGGCACCTCACCTGCCCTCACCGCCGTCGGGGATCGTGTCGCACTGGTCGGCCGACTCGCAGACGAGCACGACGGCCATCCAGCCGACACGCTGGTGCTGACGACGTCCGACGACCGGGGTGCGACTTGGCGCACCACCGAGCTCGTGACCGACCTCACCGACATCTGGTCGGCGGCCGCTGCCCTCGAGCCCGACGGCGTCCTCGTCGCGCTCGCCGGGAACGCCGCCCCGCCGCCCCCGGAACCGACCGATCCAGGCGTGGTGACCCCCCTGATGCAGTTGCAGCGGGTCGATGAGCGCGGCGTGGTCTCGCCGGTGAGCACCGAGACGATGCCCGAGGTCGAGTCGTGGACCTTGGTGATGCTCGACGAGTCGGCCGATGGGCTGGTGCTCGGCGGTGGTGACGCCACCGTCGACAACGAGTGGGCCGGCAACGTGTTCGTCCACCGGTTCATCGACGACGCCGACAGCTGGACCGAGCTCGGACCCGCGACACCTTCACCGCTGTGGGCGCTGTCGTTCAGCGGCGACACCACCCTGGCGGTCGGAGTCGATTCGTTCGAGCTGCCCGACGGCACGGGCCCGACGAGCCTGCACGCCCAGACACGCACCGCGTGGGTGCGTGGCGCGTGGCAGAGCACGGCACTCGACGAGCTCATCCCCGAACGGCTCCGCCAACGAGTGACATACACGATCAGCATCAACCGGTGGACGGTCGAGAACGGTCCCGCAGGCCTCGCCATCGCCGCACAACTGCGGGAGCGCGACGAGACGGGGTCCGCCGACGGTGGGCGCGCCTGGATCCGCGAGCAGGGCACATCACCACATCAAATGCTCTGGAGTGCCGACGGCACCAACTGGACTGCCTTCCCGCTCGACCAGCTCGCAGGGGCCAATGTCTTCTTCGCCAGGCCGCTGATGCGCGACGACGGCACCCTGATCATCGCCACCTACGTCGAACCTGAGCCGTCCTCCAGGGCGGACGACCAGGTGAGCGCCCCGAAGCCGCGTGCGATCGTGCTGGTGGGCGATCCGACCGGCTGAGCGGCCGGACCTGCACCCGACGGGCTCGGCCGGGGCCCTGCTCAGCCGAGGCGAGTGCCGGTGGTCTGCTGGGCATCGGACTGCTGCAGCAGTCGCGGCCCCATCAGCTTGGCCATCAGGTGCTCGCCGGCCAGCACCGGGGCGTAGCGCGGCGGGTTGTCCGGGTCGGTGCAGGTGGGCAGGCACTCGACGAGCGCGTCGTGGTTGCCGTCGTGGAAGAAGGCCACCGAGCGACGGTGGTTCACCCGGTCGGTCAGTCGGGCCGGAGGCAGCACCCGGTGCAACGTGCTGCGCCACCTGTCGTTGGTCCACTCGGCCGTGAGGTCGCCGAGGTTCACCAGCAGCGCGCCGGGCGAGGGCACGACGTCGACCCAGTCGCCGGCCGGCGAGAGCACCTGCAGGCCGGGCACCTGGTCGGCGTACAGCACGGTGCACACCCCGTAGTCGGTGTGCTCGCCCATGCCGATCTGACCCTCGAGCGGGTCCGGGTCGCCCGGTTGGGTCTCGTAGTGGATCACCCGCAGCGTGTCGGTGCTGTGCGTGAAGTAGGGCCTGAAGAACCCGTCGGGCAGGTCGAGCGCCACGGCGAACAGGTCGGTGAGCCGATCGGCCACCCGGCGCGCCTCGGCCATGTACGCCACCAGCGCAGGTCGCAGCTCGGGCACCTCGGCGGGCCACACATTGGCAGCAAACAGCCGCTCCCGCTCGGCAATCACCGCCGGATCGTCGAGGTCGGGCTCGTCCGGGCCGATGTTGAACGCCTCGAACAGGTCGGGCGGCCGCTGCACGCCGACGCTGTAGCCGAGTCCCTCGCTGGCACGCGCCGAGTAGCCGCGGTTCACCTCCAGGTCGGCCGGCTTGGCGGCACGTTTCACCGCCTCCGGCAGGGCGAAGAACACTGCCGTGGCGGTCTGCATCGCCGCGATCACCGCGTCGGGCACGCCGTGGCCGACCACCTCGAAGAACCCCACGTCGCGGCAGGCCGCGTCGAGCTCGGCACCCACCTCGGCCCGGGGCCGGCTCGCGCCGATGTCGATGGTGGGGACCAGTCGCTGGCTCACCGTCGCCTCACCCCAGCCTTCCTGGTGACCGCCGACGTCAGCCGCCCACCAGCGACCGACCGACGATCTCTTTCATGATCTCGCTCGTGCCACCGTAGATCGACTGGATGCGACTGTCGGCCCAGGCCCGGGCGATGGGGTACTCGCGCATGTAGCCGTAGCCGCCGTGCAGCTGCACACAACGGTCGACCACCTTGTTCTGCAGCTCGGTGGTCCAGTACTTCGCCGCAGCGGCCTGCTCGGCGGTGAGCTTGCCCTCGCAGTGCAGCTCGACGCAGCGGTCGACGTAGACCTGCGCGGCCTGGGTCTCGGTGTGCAGCTCGGCGAGCACGAACTTCGAGTTCTGGAAGTGCGCCACCGGCTGGCCGAAGGCCACGCGGCCACGGGTGTAGTCGAGCGTCCACTCGATCGCCGCTTGGGCCACCGCCACCGCACCCACGGCGATGCCGAGGCGCTCCTGGGCGAGGTTGTGCATCAGGTAGTAGAAGCCCTTGCCCTCCTCGCCGAGCAGGTTGGCGGCGGACACCTCGACGTCGGTGAAGAACAGCTCGGCGGTGTCCTGGGCGTGCATGCCCATCTTGTCGAGGTTGCGACCACGCTCGAAACCGGGCATCCCCCGTTCGAGCAGCAACAGGCTCATGCCGCGGTGGCCGGCCGACGGATCGGTCTTCACGGTGGTGACCACCACGTCGCTGTTGATGCCGTTGGAGATGAAGGTCTTGGCCCCGTTCACGACGAACGTGTCGCCATGCTTCACCGCAGTGGTGCGCACGCCGCCCACGTCGCTGCCGGTGTTCGGCTCGGTGATGGCCAGCGCGCCGATGATGTCGCCCGCGCACATGCCCGGCAGGAAGCGCTGCTTCTGCTCGTCGTTGCAGAGCGACAGGAAGTACGGCAGCACGATGTCGTTGTGCAAGGTCATCCCGTTGCCGCTACCGATCACCCCCGTGTAGCCGATCTCCTCGGCCATGATCGCGGCGAAGCGGTAGTCGTCGGTGCCGCCGCCGCCGAACTCTTCCGGCACGGTGAGGCCGAGGAAGCCCTGCTTGCCCGCCGAGAGCCAGATCGAGCGCGGGGTGATCTGCTCGCGCTCCCAGTCCTCGTGGTTGGGAACCACCTCGTGGTCGAGCCAACTGCGGAACGCGGCGCGGAACTGGTCGTGCTCGTCGGCAAAGAGGGTACGCGGGATCGGCTGCATGTCGGCAGGCTAGGCGAGCCTGGCCGTAGGCCTCCAACGAGAGCGACTCGAACGGCGGCTAGCCGGCGAGCACGGCGCGGGCCACGAGGTCGGTGCCGAAGGCCGTCAGGATGGCCAGGTACAGCAACCCGGTCGCCGCCATCACGGCCGAGTAGTAGCGCTCCTTCAGCGCCGCCCTGGTGACGAAGACGAGCACGATCGTGCTGATGGCGCAGGCCGCCCAGAACCAGCCCAGGGTGCCACCCCATCCGTCGTCGATCGTGCCGTTCCACACCGCCACCATGCCGGTGGGCAGCAGCATCGCCAGCACTTCCACGGGCCACACCCACCCGAGCGCCGTCACGAGCTCGTTGAGCAACCGGCGCGGCAAGCCGGGCTGGGTGAGGTACCAGTGCCCGAGCAACATCGCGTCGGTGACGCACCCGAGGAAGGCGGCCCCGACCACCGTGCGCACGATCGACACCGAGGTGTCCCATGTGCCGCCGTCGGTGGCCGCTACGCCGGCGGCGACGAGGCCGATCAGGCCGATCGCCGGGGCGATGAGGTCGAGTGCCGGTTCGAACTCGCGTCCGGTGCGCACAGGCGCTTCGTCGGCGACCGCGCGATCGATGCCGGTCATCGCCGCCACACGTGCGCTGCGCCGATCGTGCTCGGCATCGGCCCCCGACACACCGGCGCGGCGCCGGGCGATCGAAATACCCAGCACGACGGCCGTGGCAGCGATCACCCCGAGCGCGGCAAGGTCGCGCCCGGGCACCCAGCCGAAGCTCACGGCGCACACCACTCCTGCAACGGCGATGACGAGATACACGCCGCGCAGCAGCCAGCCGTAGCCGAGCCCGGCCAGACGCCGTCGGGTCGTGAACCAGCAGAAGAACAGCCCACCGACCGCCCACTGCAGCAGGAAGGTCGCTGCGTCGAGACGAATCACCCGCCCGAGGCTAACGACCCGAGGTGGCACTGCACCCGGCGTCGCGTACGCTCCTGCCCGTGATCTCGCCCCGTCGGCTTCGCGACGTCATCGCACTGATGGCTGTAGGCGCAGCACTCAGCAGCTGCGCCGTGGGCGAGCGCCCGTACCTCGAGGCCACCCCGACTGCGGCCGGCTCGATGAGCGGCGACCCGGCCATCGACGCCGTACTCGGCCGACTCGACCAGGTGTCGAGCGCCGTGTTCACGGCCGGCTACCGCACCGTGCTGGTGTTCGACGGCACCATGTCCGAGGTGGCAGCCACCCAGGCCGACCCGACCACCCGCAGCACGACCGTCAACGATGTGCGCTACATCACCGAGCCCTCCGGCAACCGCACCTGCTCGGTGAGCACGGCACAGTGCACACCGAGCATCGACGCGGCACGAACCAGCAACACCGGCGTCACCCCGGACTTCGTCTTCGGCGACGTCGCCAAACGGCTCCGCCGCGACGCAATCTCGAGGATCGGCCCGACCGTTGCCTCGACAGCCGAGATCGCCGGCCAACAGGCCACCTGCGTCGACGTGCCCGTGACGGGCGGCGTGAAGGTGTACTGCGCGCTCGACGACGGGGTGCTCGCCCGCCTGGTGAGCGGCGATGTGACGGCGGAGCTGACCGCCTACCAGCCGAGCTCGGACCCGGCGCTGTTCACACCCTGAGCGGACTCAGTCGGTGGCAGCGACGGTGACGGTGGTGGTGTCGCGCCCGCTGCGCAGCAGCGTGCCCGGCCGGGCCGCCAGCAACGCTCCCCGCTCGACGCAACGCACGCCGTTGACGATGACGTGCTCGATGCCCGCGGCCTCGCCGTACACCCGCCCTGCGCCACCTGGCAGGTCGAACTTCATCGCCACCGGCCCGGGGCCGATGGTGGTCGGGTCGAACACGGTGATGTCGGCGTGGCTGCCGACTGCGAGCACGCCACGATCGACCAGGCCATAGATCGACGCCGGGCGGCCGGTGAGGTGGTGCACCGCCTCCTCGACGGGCATCAACTGCCGCTCGCGCACAGCGCGAGCGAGCAAGGTGGTGCTGAAGCTGAAGCTGTCGATCATGTCGAGGTGGGCACCGGCGTCGCTCGCGCCGACGATGGCCCGCGGATCGCGCCACACCTCGACGCGACGGGCCCAGGTGTCGTCGCCCTGGCCGCGGTCCTGGTTGGCGATCACCGTGCGCAGCCCGTCGTCGATCACGATGTCGGCGAGGGTGTCCCAGGCCGAGCGACCCAGGTCGGCCGCGATGTCGCCGATCAGCCGGCCCTGATGCGGCTTCCACTGCTCGCTGAAGGTCTCGAGCAGCCAGTACCCACCCCAGTTGGCGATCGCCCTGGTGGTGCCCTCGGTGGCCTGAGCGAGACGCTCCCACTCGGCACGCTGGGCGGGGTCGCGCAGTTGGCGCAGCTTCTCGTCGACCGGCAGGGCCATCAACCGGTCCCAACCGTTCAGGATGTCGAGGATGAACCCGCTGGTGAAGTTGAGTCGTAGCCGGAACGTGTCGGGCAGGGTGAGCGCGTACACCCGGCCACCCGCCTCGGCGGCGATGTCGCTGCCGCGCAGTTGGTGCTGGACGAGGTCCCAGTTCTGCGCGTAGACCTGCAGCAGGTTCCAGTTGAGCGGTCGGTCGGCGGCTGCGCTCATCTCGCCCATCAACAGGAACGTCTCGTCGCTGAACTGCCCGACGGCAGGGATGAACTCGAGGGTGGTGCCGGGGAAGTCGCGCACCACCCGGCACAGCGCCAGCAACTCGTCGCGGCTCGCGTGCCGCGACGGCACCGGGTTGCCCAGGTGGTCGTTATGGCTCGGCGACCACGTCGACGAGAACCCCAACCCGCCGGCCGCCAAGCCGTCGCGCAGCAGCGCACACATCTGCTCGACCTCGTCGGGGGTGGCCGCACGCTCGGCCGCTGCATCGCCCATCACCACACGGCGCAGTGCCGAATGGCCGACGAGGAACCCTGCGTTCGGCATCAGTGTGCCGTCGAGGCGGTCGAGGTAGCTCGCCGTCGTGGTCCAGTCCCACGGCAGGCCTTGCTGCAGGCTCTCGAGCGGCATCCCCTCCACGCGGGCGAGCATGCGCATCAGGTAGTCGGCATCTGCGTCGCGCACCGGCGCGCCGGCCGATGGAGCGAGCGGGGCGATGGTGAACCCGCAGTTGCCGCCGATCACGGTGGTGACACCGTGCAGTGGCGACGGGCTGAGGGTCGTGTCCCAGAACGCCTGCGCGTCGTAGTGCGTGTGCAGGTCGACGAAGCCGGGGCAGACCACCAGCCCGGTGGCGTCGATCACCTCGACCGCCTCGTCGGCCACGTCGCCGACGGCGACGATGCGCCCCTCGCGCACACCCACATCGGCCACACGACCGGGCGCACCCGTGCCGTCGACGACCAGTCCCCCGTTGATCCGTAGGTCGAGCATGGCCGGACTGTACCCGGCCCGCACCGGGTGGCGATCAGCCGATGACAGCCAGGCCGTGGTGGGCGTTGTTCATCCGCTGCGGGCCGTCGGCCGCGGCGACGACGATGTCCTCGAGGCGCATCCCCCACTTGCCCGCCACGTAGATGCCCGGCTCGACGCTGAAGGCATGGCCGGCAGCCAGCGGCAGGTCGTTGCCCTCGACCATGTACGGGTCTTCGTGGGCCTCCATGCCGATGCCGTGGCCGGTGCGGTGGATGAAGTACTCGCCGAGGCCGGCGTCGGCGATCACCTTGCGGGCGGCTCGGTCGACCTCCTGGCACGGTGCACCGACCACACCTGCGGCCACACCTGCGGCTTGGGCCTCGTGCAGCACCGCATAGGCCTCGGCGACCTCGGCCGGGGGCTCGCCGAGGTGGACGCAGCGGGTGATGTCGCTGCAGTAGCCGGCCATGGTGCCGCCGAAGTCGCACAGCACGATCTCGCCCTCGCGGATCACCCGGTCGCCGGGGTGGTGGTGCGGTGAGGCCGCGTTCTCGCCGGCGGCGACGATCGCGAAGTTCACCAGCTCGTGACCCTCGGCAAGGATCCGCGCCCCGAGGTCGGCCGACACCTCGGCCTCGGTGCGTCCGACGAGCGCGATCCGTCCGGCCTGCAGCTCGGCGGCGATGCGGTCGACAGCTGCACCGGCGGCAGCCAGGGCAGCGATCTCGGCTGCATCCTTGGCCATGCGCAGCTCGTTCATCACCGTGGTGGACCGCACGTAGCGGGTGCGGTCGCTCCCCCAGTGGCCGAGCAGCTCGACGACGAAGCGGGCCCACATCGTGTCGCCGACCGCGGCCACGTCGGGTCGGGGCACCAGCCCGGCCACCAACGCCACCGGGTCGTCGGTCTCGTTCCAGGGCAGCAGCGTGAACACGCCGGGTTGCTCGACCACACGCGGCGCCTCGAGTCGCGGGATCACCAATGTGGCGTCGCCGTCGCGCGGCACCACCAACATCGTCAGCCGCTCGAGCGGCATCGCCGAGTAGCCGGTGAGGTAGGGCAGGTCGCTGCCGACGCTCAGCAGCAGCACGTCGACCCCGGTCGATTCCATGGCTCGCCGGGCACGGGCGATGCGGTCGAGGAACGGGCCAGACGGGGCGGTGCTGCTCATGCCCCCATTGTGCCGGTCAGCGCCGGCCGAGGGCTACCGGTACGGCTGCGCCGACCTGCTCGGCGGCCTGTTTGGCGTGGTAGCTCGAGCGAGTGAGCGGGCTGGCCTCGACGTGGCCGATGCCGAGCGCCGTGCCGGCTGCAGCCCAACCGGCGAACTCGTCCGGCTCGACCCAGCGGGCCACGGGGAGGTGGTGCGAGGTCGGCCGCAGGTACTGGCCGATGGTGACGATGTCGACGCCAACTGCTGCGAGATCGGCCAAGCATCCGACCACCTCGGCGGGTGACTCACCCATGCCGACGATCAGGCCCGACTTGGTGGTGAGCCCGGCCTCCTTGGCCCGGGCCAGCACCCCGAGCGAGCGCGCGTACCCGGCCGATGGCCGCACCGCACGCTGGAGCCGGGCGACGGTCTCGATGTTGTGGTTGAGCACGTCCGGCCGTGCGGCGAACAGCAGCTCGAGCGAGGCCGGGTCGCCTTTGGCATCGCTGATCAAGGTCTCGATGCGGGTGGCCGGCATCCGCTCGCGGATCGCCTCCACACAGGCGGCGACATGGGCCATGCCACCGTCGACGAGGTCGTCGCGGGCCACCATCGTGAGCACCGCATGGTCGAGGCCCATCCGTGCCACCGCCTCGGCCACGCGTGCCGGCTCGTCGGCAGCCGGGGCCTCGGGGCGCTGGGTGTCGACCAGGCAGAACCCGCACGCCCTGGTGCAGCGCTCGCCGAGCACCATGAACGTGGCTGTCCCGTCGGCCCAGCAGTCGCTCAGGTTCGGGCAGCCCGCCTCCTCGCACACCGTCACCAGGCCGAGGTCGCGGACCGTCTGCTTCAACTGCAGCACGCCCGTGCCGTGCACCACCTTCGGCCGCAGCCAGTCGGGCTTGCGAGCTGCGATCGCGAGCCCGCCGCTGACCCCGGCCTGGTCGAGCCGTCCGAGCAACCGCGCAGGCACGGTGCCGTGGTCGGCTGCGGAGCGAACGGGCGCTCCGGCACCGAGACCACGGGAGAACGCCGACAGGTCGTCGGGGCGGTGCTTCCACGCCACGTCCTGGCGCTCGACGGAGCCATCGGCCCAGATCGCTGCAGCATGGCGGACGAGCACATCGACGACCGCGTGCATCGACACGTCGATGCCCTCCTCGGCCAGCGAGGTGACCGGCTTGTCGGCGATGCCGCACGGCACGATGTGCTCGCGCATGTAGGTGAGGTCGGTGTGCACGTTGAGGGCGAACCCGTGCATGGTGCGGCCGTGGGCCAGGCGGACGCCGATGGCGCAGATCTTGCGCGGTGCCGGGCCGCTGACACCCACCCACACCCCGGGGTACTCGCTCAACACACCGACATCGGCGAGGCCGAGCTCGGTGAGGGTGCGGACCACCACCTCCTGGACGGCGGCAACGTGTTGGGCCGCCCCCAGGCTGTTCGGCACGCTGAGGATCGGATACCCGACCAGCTGCCCCGGGCCGTGGTAGGTGACGTCGCCGCCGCGCTTGACCGCCACCAGCTCGGCGCCGACGGCGGCCGGGTCGCAGCGCAGGTTGGTGTCGAGCTCGGTGCGCGGCCCGTAGGTGAACACGTGCGGGTGCTCGAGCAGCAGCAGGTGCTGCTCGCAGCCGTGGGCGAACAGGCCCTGCTGCAGGGCGAGCGCCTCGCGGTAGGGCACGGTGCCGAGCCAGCGCGCCCGCAGGGCCCCGGTCACGGCGTCGCCGGAGGCGTCAGAGCTCGGCGTCCCACTCACGGGTCTCGAGGATCTCCTTGACCTTCACGAGGAACCCGGCTGCGTAGGCACCGTCGAAGGCGCGGTGGTCCCAGCTCATCGCCAGATGACCGACGGGGTGGATGACGATCGCCTCGCCACCGTCGGGCAGGGTGGCCACCACCGGCTTGCGGACGATCGCATCGGTGGAGATGATCGCCACCTGCGGCTGGTTGATGATCGCCATGGTGAGCACGCTGCCGGCCGAGCCGTTGTTCGAGATCGTGAACGTACCGCCCTGGATCTCGTCCGGGCTCAGCTTGCGGCTGCGGGCCCGAGCGGCGAGGTCGTTGATCTCGCGGGCGATCGCCCGCAGGCGCTTGGTCTCGGCCGCACGCACGACCGGCACGAGCAAGCCCTGGTAGTCGAGGTCGACAGCGACGCCGATGTCGATGAAGTTGTGCACCACGAGGTCGTCACCCTGCACGCTGGCGTTCAGGTGCGGGTACTCGCCGAGCGCGTCGACGATGGCCCGGGTGATGAACGGCAGGTAGGTGAGGCTGAAGCCTTCGGCCTGCTTCCACGACTGCTTCACGCGGCTGCGCGTCGCATCGACGTTGGCGTAATCGACCTCGACGACGCTGAAGGCGTGCGGGCTGACCGACTTGCTCATCACCATGTGGCTGCCGGTGAGCCGGCGGATCTTGCTCAGCGAGACGACGGTGTCGCGGGCGCCACCCGACTCGGCTGCCGGAGCGGGTGCGGGTGCAGGCGCCGGGGCCGGAGCGGGTGCAGGCGCTGGTGCGGGGGCCGGAGCGGGAGTAGGCGCCGGAGCGGGCGCGGGCGCCGGAGCGGGCGCGGGCGCCGGAGCGGGAGCAGGAGCAGGGGCAGGGGCAGGGGCGGGGGCGGGCGCGGGTGCCGGCGCAGGGGCGGTGGCACCGCCCAGCCGATCGATGTGATCGAGCACGTTGTCGCGGGTGATCCGCCCACCGGGGCCCGTACCGACGATGTCGTCGGGGTTCAGGCCGTGATCGGCCACCAGGCGGCGCACGACCGGTGAGAGCAAGCGGGCATCGCCGCCCGCACTGTCGGTGTCGGCCGGGGCGGGCGCTGGCGCTGGCGCCGAAACTGTCTCGGCCTGCGCACGGGTGAGCGACGACGGGCTGAACCCCGCCGCCTCGGCCGCAGCGGCCGACGCGAAGTACACCTCGGCCACCGTGGTGGCGTAGTGCGGGCTCTCGGGCGTGTGGTGCAGCATCGAGTTGGCGTTGCCCTTCACCGGGTACCCGGGCGGGTTCGAGCCGTCGGCCAGCGGGCGGACCGAGCCGGGCCAGTCGCCACTGACCGCAATGTCCGACGGAGCCGGTGCCGGTGCCGGTGCCGGGGCCGGGGCAGGAGCGGGGGCAGGAGCGGGTGCGGGTGCCGGGGCAGGCGCGGGTGCGGGCTCCGGCGCTGGGGCCGGTGCGGGGGCGGGCTCCGGTGCCGGTGCCGGAGCCGGGGTCGGCGCATCGGCGTTGCCGACCACAGCGATCACGGCGCCGACCGGCACCGTGTCACCCTCCTGAGCCAGGATCTCGAGCACCGTACCGGCGATCGGCGAGGGCACTTCGGTGTCGACTTTGTCGGTGCTCACCTCGAACAGCGGCTCGTCGGCGGCGACTGCGTCGCCGACCTTCTTGAACCAGCGTGTGATCGTGCCCTCGGTGACGGTCTCGCCCAACTGGGGAAGGGTGACGTCGGCCATGGTGTTCTCCGTTCGATGCGAAAGGGTCAGGCGTTCAGCGACCGGCCGGTCAGCGACAGCACGGTCTCACCGAACAGTTCGGTCAAGCTCGGATGGGGTTGGATGAACTCGGCGACCTCGGCGACCGTCGCCTCCCAGTTGACGGCCAGGTAGCCGCCACTGAGCTGCTCGGTCACCCACGGGCCCACCATGTGGACACCGAGGATCTGGCCGGCCGTGCCATCGGGGTTCTTCTTCGCGATCACCTTCACCAGACCGTCCGTCTCGCCGAGGATCTGGGCACGGCTGTTGGCCCGGAACTGGTGCTTGGCCACCACGACGTCGTGGCCCGCAGCCTTCGCCGCGTCCTCGCCGGGCCCCGCCCAGGCGACCTCGGGATGGCAGTAGATCGCCCACGGAACACGGTCGTAGTTGACCGGCGCCGGCCGCTCGCCGAGCAGATGCTTGGTGACGAGGATGGCCTCTGCGTACCCGACATGGGCCAGCTGCGGGGTGTTGATCAGGTCGCCGATCGCATAGACCCCCGGCTCGCCGGTGCGGCAGTACTCGTCGACCTCGACGAACCCGCGCTGGTCGACCTTCACCCCGGTGCCCTGGAGGCCGAGCTCGTCGGCGTACGGCCGTCGACCGACACTCACCACCACGGCGTCGACTTCGAGCGATTCGCCTTCGCCGAGGTGCACCACGGTGCCACCCGTCGCGTTGGGCGTGTGCCCGGTGACCTTCACACCGGTGCGGATGTCGATCTGCTTCTTCTTGAAGCTGCGCACCACCACGTTGGCCACGTCGGTGTCGAGGCCCGGCAGGATCTTGGGCATCCCCTCGAGGATCGTGACCGCAGCGCCGAGATCGGCGAACGTGCTCGCGAACTCGCACCCGATGGCCCCTCCGCCGATGACGGCGACGCGAGCCGGGATGCGGTCGAGCATCAGCACCTCGTCGCTCGTCATGATCGGCCCGCCCACCTCGAAGCCGGGGATCGTGCGCGGCACCGAGCCCGAGGCGAGCAGCACATGGCGGCCGCGCAGCGAGGTGCTGCCCCCTTCAGCGAGCCGGACGTTCACCGTGCGGTCGGCGCCGAGCGAGCCCGTGCCGGTGAGGATCGTGATCTTCTTCGACTGCATGAAGCCGACGAGGCTCTTCACGATGCCGTCGACGATCTTCTGCTTGCGGGCCTGCGACACGGCGAAGTCGACCGTCGGAGCGCTCGACGAGATGCCGAACTCGCCGGCATGCGCGACGTGGCGGTGCACCGCTGCGGTTTCGAGGTAGGCCTTGGCCGGGATGCAGCCACGGTTGAGACAGGTGCCGCCCATGCTGCCCTTCTCGACGATGGCCACCTTCAGCCCGGCCGAGGTGGCGTACAGCGCAGCCCCGTAGCCACCGGGGCCACCACCGATGACGACCAGGTCGAACTCTGTGTCGGCAGTGTCCATCGGTCAGCTCCTCGCAGCATCTCTGTCCGGCGCGACACGGTACCGCCTCGCACCGATGGCCGTCGCCTTACTCGCTGGTAGTGCCAGCACCTCGTTCACCCCGTCGACGTGAGCGACCAGCGTCGCACGTCTTCCCCGCGCCGCACCACGAGCACGCGCACACCCTCGGTGGGGGCGGCAGACGTGTCGTACCGCAGCGTGCACGACTGCTCGGCCACGGTGGTGGCGCGGCAACCGTCGGGGTCGTCGCCGGTGTCGACCGGCGACAGCAGGTCGGCGGTGAGCAGCGTGAAGTCGTCGAACCCGGATGGATCGTCGACCCCCGATGTGCGGACCTCGACCTCCATCGTGCCGTCACGCTCGGTGGCCGACACGACCGTGACCCGCAGATCGCCTGCCTGGGCCGTGTCACCGATCCGGAAGATCACCGACCCGCTCTCGTTGGCCCCGTCGAGGCGCAGCAGCCAGACACCCCCCGCGACGAGGATCACCAGTCCGCACGAGACGGCGAGCAGCAACAAGGTGCGGGTCCGCATGACACTGCCAGGCTACGGCCGCCTACGGTGGTGGCGTGCGTCGTCGTCACCTGTCCGCTTCGATCGTCGTCATGCTCGGCCTGACGGCAGCTGCGTGCGGCGACGAGGGCACCGCTGGCTCGGCTGCCCCCGACTCGACCGCCGCGTCGACGCTCGCCACCGCGACGACCGAGGCCACCGGAGCCACCGGATCGACGGCGCCCGCCACCACGGCCCCTGACACCAGCACGGCGCCAGTGGAAGCGCCCGAGATCCTGCGCTTCAGCGCACCCCTCGTGGGCGGTGGCACCTTCGACGCCGCCACGGTCGCCGGCACGCCGCTCGCGCTGTGGTTCTGGGCGCCTGGTTGAGGCACCTGCAACCGGGAAGCCCCCTCGGTCGAGGAGGCAGCGCAACGGTGGGCCGGCAAGGTCACCTTCGTCGGTGTGGCCTGGGTCGGCGACGAGTCGTCGTTCCAGGAGTTCATCGATCGTCACGGCTTGACGTTCCCGCAGATCAGCGACGACCCGGGTGACGTGTTCGCCCGGTTCGAGATCCCCGGTCAGCCGGCGTTCGCCGTCGTGAGCGCCGACGGCGAGGTGCAGCAGCTCCTCGGTGCTGTCGACAACGAGATCATCGACAGCGTGCTCGGCAGCGTCGTCGACGGCTGACGGCCGCACCGTGCCGGCGCCCTGACGCCGACACGGTGCAACCGGATCAGAGGCCCAGGCGCACCGACTCGGCGCACTCGTAGAAGACCTCGTTGGCCTCGAAGTCATCGTTGGCGTACCAGTTCTTGCCGAGCAGGCACTCCGGAGCGATGAGCTCGTAGGGCACCTCGTACGACTCGACCGATCCGGCAGCGATGAGGTCGAGGAAGCAGGGCTGTGCCGTCGTCACGGCGTCGACGAAGGCTGCGTCGTCCATGAAGTACACCTCGCCGAGCACGTAGAGCTCGGACACCCCGCACTCGGGGAACCGCACCGGAACGGAGACCACACTCGAATCGATGCTGCCATCGGCGACGCCGGCCTGGACGCAGCCGACCGCCGCGGCGGGATCGCTCTCCATCAGGCAGGTGTTCAGGGCCTCGAAGCTCGGGTCGGGCCCCATGCCACCGTCCTCACCGCCGATGCCACCGTCGTCGAGACCCGGCAGCGCGACGCTGTCCTGCACACTGTCAGCAAAGCCTCCGAACGCGTCGATCATCTCGACCAGCTCGCTGCGATCGAGGGCACCGAGCAGCGCGTTCAGCGCATCGAAGCCGGAGCGCATCGGGCTGACGAACCATTCGCCGTCGACCTCGTGCACGGCGATCGACGAGCTGCTGCCCAGGTCGGACACCGCGTCCTGGATCGACTCGACGAAGCGCTGGCCCGCCTCCGGATCGCCGATGCCGAGCTCGTCGAAGATGCCCTCGATATCGCCCGGATCCGCAGCGTCACCCGTGCAACTCTGGGTCGACTCGCCGTCGAGCTCGAGCGTGACGCAGTCGTCGGCGATGCGCGCCGACAGCTCGACACCGTCGAGCGACGCGTCGAAGTCGAGCGATTCGATGGCCACCGAGCGCCGGTCGCCCGAACCCTCGACACGGTACGAGCGGTTGGTGACCGACCAGGTGATGCCGAGGTCGTCGAGCGCCTGCTGGGCATCGGCGAGGAACAACGGCGCGTACCGGTGCAACGCCTCGAACTCGGTCGGGTCGAGCAGACCGAGGGCGGTGTCGAGCCGGAGGTCCTGCACTGCGGTGAGCAGGCCGTCGACCGCACCCTGCGGGCTGTCGGCGCCAGCCACCGTGATGCCCTCGGCGGGCACGGGCTGGTCGCCACGCGCGCTCTCGGCGATCGAGTGGAACAAGCTGAGGTACCAGCGGCCATCTTGCTCGACGGCGGTGAACTGCAGATCGTCGAACTCCTCCGTCGTCGCGTCCATGCTCATGTCCGGACGCTCGCCATCGAGGAGGTCGTCGATGATCAGGTCGCCGAGCGGCACCTTCGACCCGTCGATCGACGCGGTCACCGAGCCGCTCACCTGCACGTTGGCGATGTCGTCGACGTTCGTCGGCTCGGATGCCACCTGCACATCGGTGAACTCGAGCTCGAGGCCGCCGATCCCCGACAGGCTTGCTTCGTCGGCCAACACGCCGACGCGGCGGAGGTTGTCGAACATCTCGATCATCGGTTCGCGCATCGTCTCGCGTTCGCCGGGCAGCAGCAGGTCGATCACCCCGAGCACGTCGGCACCGTCGAGCGACTCGACGAGTTCCAGGCCAACCTCCTCCGGGCTCGACGCGCCACCTGCCGAGTCGTTGCCGACCACCTTCACCACAGCGAACGTTCCGGCAGCGAGCAGGGCCGCGACGCCCAGCGCCGCGGCGACCGTGCGGCCCGTGCTGCGACCTGTGGGGGCAGAGGGGTCGCCCACCGGATCGCCGCTTGGCGGGTTCGGCCCGGGCGGGGGCGGCAACTGCGGACCCGGGAACGTCGGGTTGACCGACTGCGGCCGCGACAACCATGGATTGTTCATCGACATATGCAGAAGATAGTCCTGAGCCCGAACGCACGGGCCGCAGGGTCGAACGATCACGCAAAGCCTGCTCCGTCGCCGTAGCGTCACCTCTATGAGGATCGTCATCTCCGGCTCGTCAGGGCTCATCGGCACCGCTCTGGTCGACCATCTCGGCGCCCAGGGCCACAGCGTGGTCCGCCTGGTGCGACGCGCCGCGCGGGGCGCCGACGAGGCGGTCTGGGACCCGGCCGCAGGCACGCTCGACCCGGCAGTCATCGACGGTGCCGACGCGGTCATCAACCTGTCGGGCGCCGGCATCGGCGACAAGCGCTGGACCGACGAGTACAAGCGCGAGCTGCTGTCCAGCCGCACCCTCACCACCGGCCTGTTGGCTCGCACCATCGCTCAGGTCGATCGCAAGCCGTCGGTGTTCCTGTCCGGCTCGGCCATCGGTTGGTACGGGCCGTGCGGCGACGAGGTGCTCGATGAGTCGTCCATCACACCCGGCTCCACGTTCCTCGCCGACATCTGCGTGCAGTGGGAGCAGGCCGCCGGGCCCGCCGCCGACGCCGGTGTGCGCACCTCGCTGCTGCGCACGGGCATTGTGCTCACCCCGCAGGGTGGCGCGCTGAAGAAGCAGCTCCCGCTGTTCAAGTTCGGCCTCGGCGGCAAGTTCGCCAAGGGCTCGCAGTGGCAGAGCTGGATCTCGCTGCCCGACGAGCTGGGCGCGATCGAGCACCTGCTCACCGCCGACGTGTCGGGCCCGGTGAACCTGACGGCACCCGCGCCGGTCACCAACGCCGAGTTCACCAAGGTGCTCGGCAAGGTGCTCGGCCGGCCCACCGTGCTGCCCATCCCGTCGTTCGGACCGAAGATGCTGCTCGGTGGCGAACTGGCCGATGCACTGCTGTTCACCGGCCAACGAGTCGTGCCCACCAAGCTCCAGGCGAGCGGGTACGTCTTCCAGCACGCCACGCTCGAGGTGGCGCTGCGGGCCCTGCTCGGGCGAT
The DNA here is from genome assembly GCA_040398525.1 of Ilumatobacteraceae bacterium. Lineage (GTDB taxonomy): Bacteria > Actinomycetota > Acidimicrobiia > Acidimicrobiales > Ilumatobacteraceae > VFMC01. The sequence continues at coordinate 101,144 of JBBATY010000003.1, forward strand.
GAGCACGACCGACCCCATCGACGCCGTCGTCGTCGGAGCCGGGCTCGCCGGCTTGGCGGCGGCACGAACCCTGCACGCCGCCGGCCGCAGCGTGGTGGTGGTCGAGGCGAGCGACGGCATCGGCGGGCGTGTCCGCACCGATGTCGTCGACGGGTTCCTGCTCGACCGCGGCTTCCAGGTGCTGCTGACCGCCTATCCCGAAGCAGTCCGCCAGCTCGACTACGGCGCGCTCGACCTGCGGGCGTTCGACCCGGGTGCACTGGTGTGGCGCAACACGCGCGGCCAGGTCGTCGGCGACCCGTTCCGCCGCCCGACGACACTGGCCTCGACCGCGCTCGCGTCGATCGGCTCGCCGTTCGACAAAGCGCGCATCTTGCGCCTGCGGCGTCGCGTCACACGAGGGGCAGCCGCCGATCTGCTGCGCGGCCGGGACCGCCCGACGATCGACGCGCTGCGCGCCGAGGGGTTCTCCGACACGACGATCGACCGCTTCTTCCGGCCGTTGTTCGGCGGCATCCAGCTCGACCCGGCGCTCGCCACCTCGTCGCGGATGTTCGACGTCATCTTCCGGATGCTGTCCGAGGGCGAGTCGGCCGTGCCTGCGGCGGGCATGGGCGCGATTCCCGCACAGCTCGCCGCCGGCCTTCCCGCCGGCACGATCCGCTGCAACGCACCAGTGCAGGCCGTCGAGGGCACCACCGTGCGCCTCGCCGACGGCCAGACGCTGTCCGGGCGCTCCGTGGTAGTCGCCACCGAGGGCCCGGTGGCGTCTCGTCTGCTCGGCCTACCGGCAGTCGGCTCGCGCTCGGTGGGGTGCGTCTACTTCGCCGCACCCAAGGCACCCATCGACCATAAGCTCGTGGTCCTCGACGGCACTGGTCGCGGACCCGTGCTGAACGTCGCCGTGATGAGCAACGTCGCCCCCGGCTACGCCCCGGAAGGCCAGCACCTCGTGGCAGCTGCCATGCCGGCGATGCCGATCGATCCGGCCACGGGCGAGCCCGACGACCAGGCCGACCTCGAGTCGCTCGCTCGCGCCCAGCTCGGCCGCTGGTGGGGCATCCAGGTCGCCAGCTGGCGCCACCTCGCCACCTACCGCATCCACCACGGCCAACCCGACCAGAGCACACCGTTCCACCCGAAGAAGAAGGTGGCCCTGGGCGGAGGACTGTTCGTCTGCGGCGACCACCGCGACACCGGGTCGATCCAAGGTGCGCTCTACTCCGGCCGCCGCTGCGCCGAGGCCGTCGTCGCAGTCACCGGCTGAACAGCCTCACTGCTCGCCGGTGTCGACCCCCGACCAGCGAGCGGTCACACCGGCCAGGTCGAGTCGCGCCGTGTAGGGCTGATCGGGCCATGCCTCACGGGGCAACGCCCACATCACCTCGAACTCGATCCCGTCGAGGTCGCGGGCGTACAGGCTGACGCTCACCCCGTGATCGCTCTCGCCGACGAGCGCACCGGCCTCGAGCAGGCGGGCGCGCATGGCCAGGAAGTCCTCGATCGTGGGCACCTGCCAGGCGAGGTGGTACAGCCCGGGCGCGTGCGCCGGAGCCGCCGGCCGTTGGCCGACGCTGAACAACCCCAGGTCGTGGTCGTTGCCGCTGCCCCCTGCACGGAGTAAGACCGCCTGGCCACCGAGGTCGGCAACGACCTCGAAGCTGAGCACGTCGCAGTAGAACCGTGCCGCCTGCGTGGCGTCACGGACGTAGAGCACGGCGTGGTTCAGACGGCGGATGGCCATGGCGGTCCTCTTCTGTGCGGAGTTGGGCTGGGCGCTCAGCCGGGTTCAGGCCTTGACGGCCTGGATGTCGAGCTGCAACTTGATCTTCTCACCGACGAGCACGCCGCCGGCCTCGAGGGCGACGTTCCACTCGAGCCCCCAGTCCTTGCGGTTGATCTCGGTCTCGGCGGTGAAGCCGGCCTTGGTGTTGCCCCACGGGTCGGTGGCCACACCGTCGAACTCGAGCTCGAAGGTGACCTGCTTGGTGACGCCCTTGATGGTCAGCTCGCCGTGCAACAGGAACTCGTCGTCGTCGTCTCCGTCGCGCTCGATCGAGGTGCTGGTGAAGGTCATCGTCGGGAACTGGGCGACGTCGAAGAAGTCGGGGCTCTGCAGGTGGCCGTCACGGCCGCCGTCGCCAGTGCTCACCGAGGCCATCTCGACCGTGGCCGTGACGCTCGACGCGAGCGGCTCGTCGGCGATGGTGAGCGATCCGCTGAACGCGGTGAAGCGGCCGCGCACCTTGGTGACCATCAGGTGGCGGGCGGTGAAGCCGACGGTCGAATGCGACGGGTCGACGTTCCAGACGCCTGGGGTGAGTGAGCTGAGCGGTGCGCCCATGGGAAATTCCTCCGGTGATCGGCCGACATGCGGCATTGTTGCGGTCGCAAGCAATGTACCGCCGAGTCGTTGCACGCGCAACTTTTGCGGGTGCGCACTACACTCGTTGCATGGCCAGTAGCCAGCGGACGTCGTCGACGGGGCCCACCGAGCCCACGCGCTGGCTCGGCGCCGCCGAGATGCGCGCGTGGCGCGGCTGGGTCGACACGATCGGGCCCCTCAGCGCAGCGCTCGAGGCCGACCTGGTCCCGTTCGGGCTCACCAACGGCGACTACGAGGTCCTCGCCTGGCTGAGCGACACACCCGACGCGCAGATGCGCATGTGCGACCTGGCCGAACGGCTGCGCCTGTCGCCGTCCGGGCTGACCCGCCGCCTCGACGGGCTCGTCACGAATGGCCTCGTCTCGCGAGAGCCGTCGGCAGACGACCGGCGGGTCATGCTCGCCCGCCTCACACCAGCCGGCAGGGCGCACCTCGAGCGCACCGCACCGCACCACCTCGACAGCGTGCGGCGCCACTTCATCGATCTGCTCGACCCCGCCGAGATCGACGCGCTCGGCCGCGCCTTCGACAAGGTGCGCGCCCACCTGCGCGGCGAGCAGAATGACCGGTCGTGACCGACCTCCTGCCGCTCCCCCAGGGCTTTCGCGCCCACGTCGCCAACATCGGCATCAAAGATGCGACCGACGACTTCGTGGTGGTGGCTGCCGATGCTCCCTGCGCGGCCGCCGGCGTGTTCACCCGGAGCAGCTTCGCCGGGCCGAGCGTGCTGGTGAGCCGTCGCCACATCGCCGACCACCGCGCCCGTGCCGTGGTCGTCATCTCGAAGAACGCCAACGTCGCCACCGGGCCCGAGGGCCTCGGCAACGCCGAGGAGGTCGTCGCCGGCGTTGCCGCAGCGCTCGGATGCGAGGCGAACGACGTGCTCATCGCCTCCACCGGTGTGATCGGCCGCCAGTACCCGATGGAACGAGTTCGCTCCGGCCTGGCCGCGCTCCCCCACGACCTGCCCGGCACCGATGCCGCCGCGGTGGCCCGCGGCATCATGACCACCGACACCGTCCCCAAGACGCACCAGGCCGCCGTGGCAGGCAGCCCCGCCCGGGTGGTCGGTGTGGCCAAGGGTGTCGGGATGATCGAGCCGAACATGGCCACGCTGATCACGTTGTTCTTCACCGATGCCGCACTCGCCCCGGCCGATCTCGACGCAGTGTTCCGCCGGGTGATCGACCGAACCTTCAACTGCGTCTCGGTCGACACCGACACCTCCACCAGCGATACGGCGGTCGTCCTGGCCAGCGGCGCTGCCGGTGCAGTCGATGCAGCGGCCTTCGAGGCCGCGCTGCACGAGGTGGCCCTGTCGCTCACCCAGCAGGTCGCCCGCGACGGCGAAGGCGCCGAGAAGCTCATCGAGGTGCACGTCGACGGTGCTGCCGATGCCGTGCAGGCCAAGCGGGTGGCCAAGGCGATCGTCAACTCGCCGCTCGTCAAGACCGCCGTCCACGGCGCCGACCCCAACTGGGGCCGTGTTGCCATGGCCGTCGGCAAGAGCACCACCGCCGACGAGGTCGACCAGACCCGGGTGACCATCCGCTTCGGTAGCCAGGAGGTGTACCCGGCAGCGGTCGACGCCGCCGGCCTCGATGCCCTCGCTGCCTACATGCGCGGCGACACGGTGCGCATCCACGTCAGCCTGCACGTGGGCACCGCGGACGCCACGGTGTGGGGCTGCGACCTCACCGACGGCTACGTCCGCATCAACGCCGATTACACGACGTAATCCTGCGGGCTCGTCGTCCGCTGCGCTTCCCGACCTGAAGCGGGTTCGTCGTCCGCTGCGCTTTCTCCTCGCGCCGCGTGCGGCTCGTCGCTGGCGCTTCCCTCGCCGC